>JBPBPH010000096.1:0-51721 GCA_050954355.1 Janthinobacterium lividum | reverse complement strand
CTAGGACTGCGGGCGCTACTGGTGGCCGCCGCCGGAGCCGCCCTGCTGGCGCTGGCCGCCCGCTAAGTACGCGAGGAAACCAGCAAAGACTCGTAGTTGCCAATGCGCCGGGTGCCCCGCCAGCAGCTGAGCGCCAAGCTAACCTTGATGTGGGCAAACTGGCCCTAGGCTGTCCTGGTAGCGAAAGCAGTGCCTACTAGAGCCCGGCACTCTTGGGTGGGAAAAAATGCAGTAGTGAGTTTGAAAGTTAACAAATGGCGGATGCTGAAGACTTACTTAGCAAAAGTTTCAGCTAGAAGAATAGCGGGTTTGGCGGGTTGCCCTAGTTTTTCAGGAAGCCGCCGTGCAGTGGCGCGGGTGCAGCGCCGACCTTTGCCCTCCGCTTGCCTCCTACCGCTGGCTCGGCCTTGTTGGCTGGGTTGGCGCCGCTTCTTAACTTGTTGAATGCTTACTCCCAGCGCCACTGCCGCCCTTCCGGTCGGGGCCCCCGCTTACGCCGCCGTTTTTATTGATTTTGAGAACGTGTACTACTTTCTCAAAAATCATTACCTCGACCCGCAGGACCCGCACGACTACGCCCTTGACTTACTGCGCTCGCTACGCGATACACTGAAGCGCGAATACGGCCTGGAGTCGCTGGTACTCAATGCCTACGCCGACTTCGATAAGCTGCCCGCCGGTCCCCAGGGTCCGCTCTACCTCATGGGCGTGAGCACCCGCAACGTGCTGGGCACCGAGCACAAAAATGCCGCCGACATGCAGCTTTGCATCGACGCGCTGGAGGTGTTTTACACTCGCCCGGCCATCGGCACCTTCGTGCTCGTGGCTGGCGACCGTGACTACATTCCCGTCATTCAGCACCTGCGCCGCCAGGCCCGGCAAGTGAAGGTGGTGGGCTTCCGCGAGAGCGTATCGGGCGACTTGCTGCAGATGCTGGGCCAGGAGCACTTCATCGATGCCCGCGGCCTGCTGCCCGCCGAGCGCCTGCAGGCCCTCGAAGACCACCGCACCGCCCGCCTGGCGCGGGGCGAGCAGATTCGGCGCCAGCGCCAGCAAGCCCAGGCTGACGCGCAAAGCGCCCGCCTGGCCGCCGATGGGGCCAGCCACCCGCCGCCCATAGCCCCCCCGGCCGACGGTAGCCAGGTGGCCGAGGCGGCCGCGCCCTACCACACCCAGCCTGGCTCCGAGGGAGCGACCGGCGAGGCAGTGGCGTTTGCCCCGGTGCGGCGGGTGATGGGCGACAATACCCGCCGCTGCCTCGAATACCTGCTCGAGCAGGTGCAGCGCTATGGCAGCCAGCAGGCCGGCCCTCCTGAAATCTGGGCCAGCCCCTTCCTGCGCCGCCTCACCGACGTGCTGCCCGAGCTACCCGACTGGGAGCGCCGCCAGCTGCTCACCCAGCTGCGCGACGATGGTGTGGTGCGCATGGAAAAGCGCGAGGGCGAGCCCCACGCGTTTTCCGTTATCATCATCAACAACCAACACCCCGATGTGCGCGAGCTGCTGCCGCCAATCGAGCCCGTAGCGGAGGATACCGAAGAATCACCTCTACCCTAGAGATTAAGAGCTATCTATAGTGGCGTTAAGAATGTAGAAAAACCGGTCATGCTGAGCCTGTCGAAGCATGACCGGTTTTTCTACATTCTTAACGCCACTATCCATAAGACCCTATTTATCGCCGCCCGCGGGGGTAGTGGTTGTGGGGCACCTGGGCTTGGGGTCGCACTTCTTGTCGTGGTCGAAGCACGAGGTGAGCGACAAACTAGTGAGGGCAGCCAGCGCGAACAGGCGGGCGTAGGGTAGCAGTGCTTGCATAAGGATGAGGAGGAAGAAAAACCGGCGAGCTTATTCGCGCCGGGCGTTTGGGCTCCTAAAAGGTAGGGGTTTTCTGCCTTATTACCAAGCACATCCCTAGGCGGCGGCTAATGGCTGAGCTCGAACAACGGCAGCGGCTGCAGGCCAGTGTACTTGCCGCCCAGCTTGGTTAGCTCGGTGCCGTGCACTTGCAGATAAGCGTTGTAGGCCTTGGCGGCCACATCGTAGTGGGCGCGGTAGGCCACCACGTTGCCATCGGCCGCCTGAATGGCCTCCACGTAATTGCGCACGGCGGCGGTGGGGGCGTTGCCCTCGGGCGTGGCCAGCGGATACACCGCCTTCAGCACCGAGTCCTGCACGGCGTCGTAGCGGTCGATGAGGGCCGACGAAGTCATCGTTTGGCGGTCGTAGCGCTGCTTGGGTAGACGGTCGGCGGCCTGGCGCAGGGTAGCCAGCTGCTGCTTATCGAGGGCGGGCACCTGGCGCAAGTCGTCGAGCAGGCCGTGCAGGTCGCGCAGCTTCTGGTCGTCGCTGGCCATCATGCGCTGCCAGTTGGCCGCGGCCGAGTCGCGCAGACTAGCAAACTGGGCGCGCACCTCGGCGGGCGAGGCCGGGCTCGCGACCGCCACGTCGGTGGTAGTTTTGCTGGCGTCGGGCTTGCACATGGGCAGCACCGCCAGGGTCAGGCAGCTGGCAAACAGGAGGGCTTTCATAAAGGCAAAACGACTGGCCGGCGACGTTTAGGCGCCGGCCGGGCCGCCAAAGTACGGCCAGCCGCGAGCAGTACCGCCAAGCAGCGCCCGCCAACGGCTGGCGTATGCCACCTTTGCAGCGCGCC
Source organism: Janthinobacterium lividum (assembly GCA_050954355.1). Classification (GTDB taxonomy): domain Bacteria; phylum Bacteroidota; class Bacteroidia; order Cytophagales; family Hymenobacteraceae; genus Hymenobacter. The sequence goes on along the minus strand of JBPBPH010000096.1, from coordinate 49,068 downwards.
GCCCGGCCCCAAAACGCGAACCACAACGGGCGCGCGCCGGTTCTTCTTGCTATGCCCGATTTAACTCCCCTCTCGCAGCTCGGCGAGTTTGGCCTCATTGGCCGCTTGCAGCGCGCTGTTACCCTAGGCCAGCCCAGCACCGTGCTCGGCATTGGCGACGACGCCGCCATTCTGGCCCCGCCCGCCGGGCAGGAGGTCGTCGTCAGTACCGATTTATTGGTCGAAGGTGTGCACTTCGACCTCACCTTTGCTCCGCTTAAGCATTTGGGCTACAAAGCAGTAGCCGTCAACGTGTCGGACGTGGCCGCCATGCTGGCCACGCCTACCCAGGTGGTGGTGGGCCTCAGCATTCCCAGCCGCTTTTCGGTCGAGGCCATCGAGGAGCTGTACGCCGGGGTGCGCCTGGCCTGCGAAACCTACGGCGTCGATTTGGTGGGCGGCGACACCACCGGCAGCCGCGCCGGCCTCGTCATCAGCGTCACGGCCCTAGGGCTGGCTGAGGCCGGGAAGGCCGTGCGCCGCTCGGGCGGGCGGCCCACCGACATTCTGTGCGTAACCGGCGACCTGGGCGGGGCCTATCTGGGCCTGCAGGTGCTGGAGCGCGAAAAGCAAGCCTACCTGGCCGACCCCGATACCCAGCCCGAGCTAGACGCCTACAACTACGTGGTGCAGCGCCAGTTAAAGCCCGAAGCCCGCCTCGACATCGTGCACGAGTTGCGCGAGCTGGGCGTGCACCCCACCGCCATGATTGACATCTCGGACGGCTTAGCCTCGGAAGTGCGCCACCTGTGCGCCGCCAGCAACACCGGCGCCCGCGTCTTCAGCGAGTACCTGCCCCTAGCCAACCCCACGCTCGAAGCGGCCGCCGAATTTAACCTCGACCCCATCACGGCCGCCCTCAACGGCGGCGAAGACTATGAGCTGCTCTTCACCATCCCCGTTACCGAGCACGCTAAAATTAAGAACCACCCCGACATCACCGTCATTGGCCACCTCACCGAGCTAAGCGACGGCGTAAACCTGATAACCAAAGGTGGCCAGGCCATGCCGCTCCAAGCGCAGGGGTTTGAGCATTTTTGAGAACCAAGTGCGTGAAATAAAACGTCATGCTGAACGCAGTGAAGCATCTCTACCACGCCGTTTGATTTCGTTCAACGATGCGGTAGAGATAATTCACTGCGTTCAGCATGACGTTTTATTTCGCGTGGTCAGTCTTCCGGGTAGGGGATGTAGACGAAGTTGGTAAACTCCTCATCCACCACTAGCAGACAGCAGAATTCGTCGGGATTTTTCCAGGTGCCGGTAAAATCCTCGATTTTCTCGGGGTCCACGATGCCCTGCTGGGCCAGAATTTCGAGGTAGCTGGCGAAAACGTGCCACTGCAAATCCTGCTCGTCGGCGTTGATGAGCAGGCTGCCGAGCTGCACCGCCTGCCGGGCAAAGATGAACACCGGATACTGCGAAATCTCGCGCTTGCGAATCTGGTACGAGGCTTCCTTAATCGTGTCGGACGCGGTAGCAAAGTCTTTGGTAATCGTGCCCAAGTACTTGCCATTCAGCTCGGGGTCGTTGAAATAGTCCATTTAGGGTTTGGGGTATTTCTGGGCCAGCCGTTCGCGCAGGGCCACTATCTCGGGGTTTTTGTCGTTTTCGGCGCGCAGCTTTTGGAAGAAGGCGCTGATTTCGCGCTCCTCTTCTTCAGTGTAAGGGCGCGAAACGATGGGCGTAAGGTCGATGCCTTCGGGCTCGTAGCCTAGCTTGCGGCGGGGGCGGCGGGTGGTTGCGGTAGCCATAGTGCTAAGATGCGAGAAAGCCAGGGTAATATCGTTCAACAAGTGCCGTGGCGGCCGGGTTTCCAAGATACATACGCAGGCCGCCCAATTCCTGCGCGCCCAGCGCCTGCTTGTAGTGCGCCTTCAGCGCCGACTTGCTTTCGAAACTCACGAACCCATCGTGGCTTAAGTGCAATGACCATCGACAAGCAAAGGCAACTAGGTTGCCCAACACACCGAAATACGCTTTATTACTACCCTTGTTAAAGTTTGCGCTTTCCACTAAGTGCATAAAAACGTGGTCGGACTTGGCCTCCAGGCTGATAAGACCCTGTATAACAGTTGGGTTATCAGCCGTATTCAATTGATAAACCTGCCGGCCGGCCACCGCCGCCTCCCGGCCCCACTCAAACGCCCAACCTTTCAGCTTGCGGGCCGCTGTCATTGATAACGGACGCACTTCCGTCGGAAACGACTCGCCCGTTTGCGCATTCTCAATCGAGCGCGTGAGCTTGTCGATGCGCTCGGCGAAGGCAGTGGTCGGTTTTTTCACGGGCAGCTATAGTGTCATTGTGTCGGAGACCGTGGTGAAATCCTTGGTAATCGTGCCCAAGTACTTGCCGTTCAGCTCGGGGTCGTTGAAGTAATCCATTATGAATTTTACTGCTGAATTTTTATAATTCTGATGCTGGTGTCAGGTGTTTCATAGAAACCTAGTGCAGCGGCATACTCGCCTGCTGGTAGCTTAATTTCAACAAACTCAAAATATTCACCATCCATGGGTGCATTCGTGGAGGGGAAAAGCAATAAGCCCTGAGCGGAACATGTAATAGTATAGGCAGTTTTCTTAAAGAAGTCGTTGGGTAGAGTTGCCATCAACGCTCGAAAATCGGGTAGTTCTCCTTCTGCCAAGTAAACCCAGGTCACGAAGTGTCCGCCAACAAAATGGTCAGAGGCAACCCAGTACATAGAAGGTATTTCTTCACCAAAAACCAGTGCCTGACCAGAGCCTATTTGAATGATATTTATATAATCATCGGCGGCATCACAAGCTCGGTCATAATCAACGTGCACGCCATCAGGGCCATTCAAATCAAATTCTGCATCGATGATTCGACCATTACGAGGTTCATTAATACCCTCCCAGTAGCCAGCAAACTCTGCCGGACAAAGTAGGATGGGAACTCCTGCGCTTTCAGCGCATACAAATTCGAGGCCTTCATTCATAACTACCGCAACTCCAGCAGCACCACATCCTCCACGTGGTGGGTGTGCGGAAACATATCCACCGGCTGCACGCGGGTCACTTTGTATACCTCATCTAGTAATTCTAAATCCCTAGCCTGAGTAGCGGGGTTGCAACTGATATACACCAGCCTAGGGGCGCGCAAAGCCACGAGGCGCTGCACCACGTCTTCGTGCATGCCGGCCCTAGGCGGGTCTGTGATGATGACGTCGGGATGGCCGTGGTGGCTGGTGAAGGCCTCGGTGAGCAGGTCCTTCATGTCGCCGGCGAAGAACTCGGTGTTGGTCACGCCGTTGATTTCCGAGTTCACGCGGGCGTCCAGCACGGCCTGCTCCACGTACTCGACGCCTATTACGCGCCGGGCCTGGTGGGCCACGAAATTGGCGATGGTGCCCGCGCCGGTGTAGAGGTCGTACACCAAATCAGTGGGCTTAATTTCGGCAAATTCGCGGGCTACCTTATAGAGGTTGTAGGCGCCGGCCGAGTTGGTTTGGTAAAAAGACTTCGGGCCGATGCGGAAGCGTAGGTTTTCCATCTCCTCCTCGATGTAGGGCTTGCCGCGGTAGCACACCACTTCCAGGTCGTGAAAGGTTTCGTTGCCCTTGTCATTGAGCACGTAGTTGAGCGAGGTAATCTGCGGAAACTTCGCGTACACGGCATCCAGCAGCGGTTCAATGGCTTCGTGCGCGCGGTAGCACTGCAAGATGACCATCGTTTCGCCGGTGCTCGCGGCCGTGCGCACGATGAGGTTGCGCAGCAGCCCGGTTTGCTTCACCATGTCGCCAAAGCGCAGATTCAGCTCGCGGGCGTAATCGCGGATAAAGAGGCGGATTTCGTTGCTCGGCTCGGGCTGTAGCCAGCAGTGCTCCACGTCGATAATCTTGTCGAAGCGGCCCGGCGTGTGGAAGCCCAGCACCCGGCGGTCGTACTGCGCGGTTTCGTCCTGTATCTGCGCCTCCGTGAGCCAGCCCATAAAGCTGAACGTGTACTCCAGCTTGTTGCGGTAGTAGGTGCGCTCGGGCGAGGGCATGATTTGCTTGATTTCGGGCAGCACCACCTTGCCAATGCGGCCGAGCTGGTCGGCTACTTGGTGCTGCTTGTAGTGCAGCTGCGCATCGTAACTGATGTGCTGCCACTTGCAGCCGCCGCACACGCCAAAGTGCTGGCAAAAGGGCGTGGTGCGTAGCTTCGAGTAGGTGTGGTACTTGGTGGGCGTGGCCTCCATAAACCGCTTGTGGGCCTTGCTGATGCGCAAATCCACCACGTCGCCGGGGGCTACCTGGTTCACAAAAACGACGAGGTTATTGATGCGAACCAGGCATTTACCCTCGGCCACCATGTCCTGGATTTCGACGTTCAGGAGGGCTTCGGGCGGAATAGAATTGGCGAGCTTGGTGGCTTTGCTAGGCATGGACCGCAGATTTAACGGATTTAACGGATTTAACGGATTTAACGGATTTCGCCGATACGCTTGCGATGCAAGCTGGCTACGCAAATGGGGCAAGCTAGCTGAAGCTGCTTGCGGAAGCGTGTTTAAGTAAAAAGCCGCTCGAAAAGCGGCTTTTGGACGGGCAAAAGTACGGTGGAAGGAAGTAGCAGAACCAACCGTTCGCGTAGTCAGCCCGCGTAGCGGGCGTAGCGGCGAAATCCGTTAAATCCATTAAATCTGCGGTCTAGAACTGGAAATAAATGAAGGGCTGAATCTCGGCCGATTTCACTTGGATGACCAGCCAGATGACGGCCGCCACCACCACGGCCTGCGCCACCACCGAGCGGCGGCCCATGAAGCCTTCGAGGCTGAACGTGACGCCATCGGGGATGGCGTGCAGGGCGTAGCCTAGGGCCACCAGCGCAAACACGGGGCGGAACGAGGCCAGCACCTGGGGCAGCAAACCGGGGCGCAGCGCGTGGGTGATTTGGTGAATGACTTGGGTGGCTACTTCGAAGGTGCCGGCGCGGAAGAATATCCAGCAGAAGCACACGAAATGGAAGGTGATGACCCAGCCCAGCGTCTTATTCAGCCAGGTGGCCCTAGGGCGGAACACCTGCTGAAAGAGCTTATGCACGGCCAGCGCGGCGCCGTGCAGCGCGCCCCACAGCACGAAGGTGAGCGCGGCGCCGTGCCACAAGCCGCCCAGCAGCATGGTGACAAACAGGTTGATATACTGCCGCACCACGCCCCGGCGGTTGCCCCCTAGGGGGATGTAGAGGTAGTCGCGCAGCCAACTCGACAGCGAGATGTGCCAGCGCCGCCAAAATTCGGTGATGCTGGTGCTTTGGTAGGGCGAGCGGAAGTTGGGCGGCAACTGGAAGCCCAGCAGCAGCGCAATGCCAATGGCAATGTCGGAGTAGCCCGAAAAATCGCAGTAAATCTGCAGGGCGTAACCATACACGCCCAGCAGGTTTTCGATGCCGCTGTAGAGGCCGGGGTTGTCGAAAATCCGGTCCACGTAGTTCAGGCTGATGTAGTCGGAGATGACCGCCTTTTTGAACAAGCCGGCCGCGATGAGCACCACCGCCCGGCCCATGTCCTGGCGCGATACGAAGGGGGGCCTGGGGATTTGCGGGATAAAATCGGCGGCCCGCACGATGGGCCCGGCCACCAGCTGCGGAAAAAACGACACGAAAAAGGCGAAGTCCCAGATGCTGCGCAGCGGCTTAAGCTGGCCCCGGTACACGTCCAGGGTGTAGCTCAGGGTTTGGAAGGTGTAGAACGAGATGCCCACCGGCAGCAGCACGCGCAGCACCGGCACCGCCTGGCCGGTGAGGGCCTGGTAGCCGCTGAGGAAGAAGTTGGTATACTTGAAGTAAAACAGCATCCCTAGATTCACTACTAGGCTGAGCGTGAGCAGCAGCTTGCGCCGGCCGGGGCTGCCGGAGTCGGCAATCCAGCGGGCGAAGTTGTACTCGACGATAGTAGAAAAAACCAGGAGCAGGAAGTACCAGCCGCTCGACTTGTAGTAGAAAAACAGCGAGAAGGCCGTAACGTAGAGCAGCCGCGCCCGATGCTGGCGGCGCAGCAGCTGATACACCGCCAGAAAGCCTAGAAAGAGCAGCAAAAAGAAGCCCGTATTGAAAAGAAGCGGGCTTTTGGGGCTGTAGGCAAACTGGCCCAGCAGCCGGTCGAAGTCGAGGCGGCCGAGCCTAGCGAGTGCGGAATGCAGCAAATCCATCCTGAAGGGCGAGGTAAAGCAAAAGGCCCTGCACATCGTAGCCTTTGGTAGTAAAATGGATAAAATCGGGCTGGGCCAGCCCGGCGGCCCGCCACTGGCGCATGCTGCCGTAGCCGCCCTGCACGGCTGCAAAGTCCCAGTAGGCCAAGTCGTGCACCTGGGCGTAGGCGCGCAGCACGGCCGCCACGCGCCCAAACTCGGGGTTGGGGGCGCGGCGGGCGCGGTACGAGTCGGCGGGGCTTACCAGTAGCACCTCGGCCAGCGGGCAGCGCTGGCGTAGCGTGCGCACCAGCGTATCAAGCTGCGCGGCAAAGCGCGGCAGCGCATAGTGGGCGTCGTACACGTCATTGGTGCCCAGCGAGATGATGAATAAATCGGGTTGCAGCAGCGGCAGCTGCGCCCAAAACTGCGGCGCCCGGTTGTACTGCCGCACCTGGGCCCCGTTCACCCCAATGCCGTGGTAGAGCACGCCGGGCCGGCCATTCTCCAGCACCAGGCCGTAGAGGGCGGCGCTGGCTTGACCGGGTTGGGCGCGGATGGCCTGCAAGCGCACCTCGCCGCGCAGCGAGTCGAGGCCGAGGGTAGCGTCCACACTGGGGCCGGCGCCCGGCACGGTACCCAGCAGCTGGCCGCGCGGCCCCCGCACCTGCCAGTCGAAGGCCCTAGGGCCCGGTGCGCGCAGTAGCGTAAGCTGGCTAAAGGCGTAGGCCGGCCGGCGCAGGGCCGGAATGCGCAGCGAGAAAGCGGCGCCCGAGTCGCTGGTGGCCAGCACCAGGCCGCTCACGCCCACGGGCAGGGCAGTGTCGGGCAGCTGGGTGGCGCGGCGCGCGCGCCAGCGGCCGGCCAGCGCGGCGGTGCGGTAGGTGGGCGAGCCGTTGGTGCGGGCCACCTCGTAGGGGAATACAAGCCCGCGCCCGGCGTTGCCGTAGGTGCGCTGCAGCTCGCGCCGCACCCGGCCGCTGTAGTCGTCGGCCTGCAGGTGCGAGTCGCCCAGGTGCACCACCACCACGCGGCCGCCGGGCGGCAGCTGCAGCGGGGCCAGCCGCTGGTAAAAGCGCTGCAGCCCAATGGTGGCGTTCTCGAGGTAGTTGGCCTGGGGGCGCAAAAACGGGTACAGCGCCCGCAGGCTATCGAGCTGCTGCGGCCCGCGCTGCGCCCGCGCCGGCAGCCCTAGGGCCAGTAGGGCCAGTAGTAGCAGCAAAAGGCAGTAGGAGCGCGGCATGGCAAGGGCTAGCGCAAAGCCGCGGTCGGCGGGCCGGCGCTGTCGGGGTGGGTGGGGGCCGGCGCTGTCAAGATGGGGCTAGGGGCTGGGCTAGGGGTATCGGCCGGCGTGGGGCCGGCGCCGAATTGGGCGTACTGCGCCATCAAAAAGGCGTCGAGCAGGCTGGCCATGCGGCGGGCGCCCCGGCCGTTTACGTGCGTATAGTCGTGGTTGGCCAGTGGGGGCGAACTGTCCACCCAGCTCACCATCGAGTTCGCGCCGCCCATGGCCCGAAACAAATTCCAGAAGGCGGCGTGGTTGCGGCGGGCCAGGCGCAGCTGCGCCGCTACCAGGCGCGGCACGCTGGGGTCGGTCACGAACTCGCCGTCGAGGCGCGCGCTCTTGTCGCTCATGCCCACGATGAGCACGCTGGCGCGGGGGCAGGCGCGCTGCAAGCGGTCAATTGCCCGCGTCATGGCCCGCACGTAAAAAGTGTAGTTCTGCACGCTGGCGTTGGCCACGTTCACGCCGTAGTGCAGCACGATAAGGCGGTAGTCGCGCAGCTTGCCAAAGGCCGCCAGCTGGCGGTACGGAATGCGGGTGAGCGACATGCCGCTGTTGCCCCGAAACGAGAAGTTGTCGAGCGTCACCCCGTCGGCGCTCTCAAAGCTGACGCCATACACCGGCCTAGGGCCCTGGGTGGTAAAGTCGAAGCGCATGCGCCGGGCGGGCGCGCCGGGGCGCAGCACCAGCTCGTTGACGGCCGCCGTGCCCTCCAGGGCATGGCGCACGGCGTGGGTGCCGGTGGTTACCAGCACGGCGGCGCCGGGTGCGCCGGGGCCGTAGAATAGCCGGGCCTCGGGCAGGCGCCGGGTGCCCGGAAACACCGCGCCGGCCCTAAAGTCCATCCAGCTGCCGCTGGCCGCGGCGCTGTCGGCAGCCGGCGGCACCACCTCGGGCAAAAACACGTGTCCCGAAATGCCCAGCGGGTACTCGGCTGGCAGCTGGGGCGTCACCAGGTTATACTCGTGCCAGTCGGGCGAGAACGTTTGGTGGATGGTTTCCCGGAAGTCGGCCGCCACGTAGTTGGCTGGCACAAAGCCCACGCCCGCGCCGCCAAAAACCTGCTGCAAGTCCTGGCGCAAGTCGCCCGTCAGCAGGTCGCCCTCAATCATAGAATCGCCGAAGTAGGCGATGCGCACCTTGCGCCCGTCGGCCTTGGCCTGGCGCAGGGCCGCCAAAAAGCTGTCCAGCCCGCCTAGGTTGGGCACCGTATCGGCTTCCACGGCCTGGTCGGGCGCGGCAGCCCCTAGGGCCAGCGCCGCGCCGGTCGGGCGGGCAGCCCCAGGGCCAGCCGGCCCGTTGGGTGGGGGCGGGGCCAGGCCAGCGGGCGCCGCCGCGGGGCCAGGGGCGGCGGGGCGCAGCACATCGGCCAGCAGGCGCACGGGGCGCAGCGCCTGGCCGCCTACCGTCAGGCCGGGCTTTAGCAACGACACCCCCCCTAGCAGCCCAACTACCAGCAAAACCAGCCCGAATGGGTTTTGCGAACGCGAAGACTTCATAGCTATCCTAAATCACCGCAAAAGTACGGCAGCTCCAGGAGCCCCTTAGCCAGCCGCCGCTACCCTAGGGCCTAAGCAACTGGTAGCCAAGGCCAAGAATTGGCCAGCGCGCAAACCGGCGTAGCTGCGCAATCCATTAAATCCGTTAAATATGCGCTGTTACTTCACCACCTCTACCCAGCCCTTGGTGGTGCTGCCGCTGGGCAGCTTGAAGAGGTAGTAGTACACGCCCGGCGCAATGCCGGGGTCGTTGCCGCCCCAGTAGTTGCTGTCGTTGTTGTAGTTGGTGGTCGAGTACACCTGGCGGCCCCAGCGGTTGAAAATCTGCATGGTATTGCCGGGGTAGAGCTGCACGTTCAAGATTTCGAGCTTGTCGTTTTGCCCGTCGTTGTTGGGCGTAATGATGTTGTAGAACGCCAGCCCGTTGGTAAACTCCACGCAGGCCGTGTTGGAGTTGGACTGCAGCGCCGCGCTGGTGCCGGCCGCCGACACGGCCACCACCCGGAAGCACTGGTCGAAGCCCTGGCCGCCGTTGGCCGAGGTGTAGCTGAGCACGCTGCCCCCTAGGGTGGCTACCAGCGCGTAGCCGCCGGCATCGAGTTGCTTATACACCAGGTAGTTGGCCACTGCAAAGCCGTCGTAGGCCGTCCAGCTCAGGTTCGAGGCGCCCTGGTCGCGCGGGGTGCTGGGGTTGCCGGGCACGGCCACGGCCCGCAGCAGCACGGTGGTTTGGGGCGTGGTGCCGGGCAGCAGGTCGCCGCAGCCGTTGGTGAGGGCCAGGCTGTATTGGTAGGCGGTTTGGGCGGCCTGGGCGGTGGCATCCACGTAGGTGGTGGCCGTGGCGGCCACCGTGCCCACGGGGGCGTAGGCGCCGGTGCTGCCCGCCGCGCGCCGCAGCACCTGCACCAGGTTGGGGGTGGCGGCGGCGCCGGCCACGCTGAAGGTGAGCGTGACTTTGGTGTTGTCGGTGGCTACTACCGAGGCCAGGGTCAGCTGCGGGGCCTGGGCATTGTCGGGCACCACGGTGGCCGTCACGGCCGCGCCGCCGCAGCCAAACTGCGAGGTTTCGGTTACGCTCACGGTGGCGCTGGCGGCCAGGGTGGTCGGGAAGTTGACGGTGATGGTAGCCGTGCCCTGGCCCGCCGTAATGGTGCCGCCCGTCACCGCCCACTGGAAGGTGCTGGTGCTGACGGCGTTGGCCACGGCGTAGGTGAGCGTGCGGGCGGCCGGGCACACGAAGCGCGGCCCGCTGATGACGACGGCGCCCGGCCTGGGGTCTACCGTGAAGGTGCGGGTGTAGAGCGGGCCGGCGCAGCCGCCGCTGTTGGTTTCGCGGGCCGTGAGGGTGTAGGTGCCCACCGCCGTGCTGGCCGGAATGGTAACTACGCCGCCCGCATTGGCCAGGGCCGCTCCGCCGAGGGTAAATACGTAGGTGGAGCCCGCCGCGCCCCCTAGGGAGTAGGTCTGCGCGCCGCTGTTCACGCAGAAGCGGTCGGGCCCCTGAATGGCCAGCGTAGTGGCCGGCGAGGGCTTGACGGTGATGTAGAGCGTGTCGCTCGCGCCGCGGCAGATGCCGCCGGCCGGGTTGCTGGTTTGCGTCACGACCAGCTTGGCCACGCCGGGCGCCGAAAAGCTGATGCTGGTGGTATTGCCGGTGCTGGTGAGCGTGCCCGCGGCCGAGCCAAACAGCTGCCAGGCAAACGATGACCCATTGACGGCCAGCGTGGCGTAGGCGTAGGGCCCGTCGGCCTGGCACACGCTGGTGGGGCCGCTGGGCTTCACCGTTTGCAGCACCTGGTTGATGAGCACGGGCAGGGTGCTAGGGGCCGACTGGCACCCTAGGCTGTTGGTGCCCACCACGCTTACTAGGCCGGTGCCGGCCGCCCCCCAGTTGACGGTAATGGCCGCCGTGCCCTGGCCGCTGGCCAGGGTGCCGCCCGTCACCGTCCACTGGTAGCTGGGGTTGGCGGGGTTAAGGATGGCGTAGGCAATGCCGGCCACCGTGGGGCACACCGAGGTGGCGCCCACAATGGCTTCGGCGGCCGGGGCCGGGTTCACCGTCACGGTTACCTGGGCGGTGCTGGGGCAGCCGCCCGCCGTCAGCTGCACGCTGGTTACGGTGTAAGTAGTTGTTTGGCCAGGGGTTAGCACGAAAATTGAGCCCCCGCCCGAAACCGGCCCGCCCGTAACGGTGTAGGCCGCCCCCGCCCCGCTCACCGTGATGCTCGTGCTGCTGCCCTGGCAAATGGTGAGGGTGCCGGCCACCGTGAGGCTAGGGGCCGGCACCACCTGCACGCCCTGGCTCACCGAGTCGGTGAGGCAGCCGTACTGCGACACGCCCTTGGCCACGATGGTGCCGCTGGCCGCGGTCCAGCGCACTTGCACGGGGTTGGCGGTGGCGCTGCCCACAATGGTGCCGCCCACCACGCGCCAGCGCACGCCAGGGGTGGTGCCGCCGCTGGCCGTATAGGTGTGCAGGGCGGTTTGGTTGCAGGCCACCAGGTCGCCGGCAATGGCGGTGGGGCCGCTGGGCAGCGTCACGGTAATGCGGAATACGTCGGCCACGGTTTTGCCGCCGCAGGCCTGGTCCTTCACCGTCACGGCCACGTCGTAGGGGTTGGGGCGGGCCTCGCCGCAGGCCGAGTTATACACGAAGTTGCCCGCCACCGTGCCGTTGCCGGTGGCCGTGGCCGTGCCCGTGAGCGAGCCCGCCGCCACCGTGCCCGGGCTGCCGTTGAAGGTAGCATTCCGGCCGCCCACCCCGTCGAGCAGGGCGCTGTTCACGGTCATCAGTAAGGAGTTGCCCGCGCTTTGGGTGGCCGAGAGCGGGATGGTGAGGCTTTGGCCGGCCTCGATGGTGTAGGCCCTAGGGAGGGTAAGGGCGGCGGGCAGCACCGGCGCCACCGTGCTGGGGCAGGCCGCCACAATGAGCTGCAAGTCGCGCCGGGTGGTGCCAATGAGCACCTCGCGCCCGTTGATGGTGCGGTACTCCTGCACGTCGACCGCCACCACGTACTTGCCCTGGGTGAGCGCGCCGTAGCGGGCCACGCCGGTGCTGGCGTTCAGCAGGGCGAAGTTGCCCGCGCCGAAACCAAAGGGATTGGCCACCGTGTAGCTGCCGTAGTAGCCCAGCGTGTTGGGCAGGGGCGGAAATGACTGAGGCAGGTTTTGGCCCGACGAGGCAAACGTGCCGTAGGGCGTGCCAAACGAATAAACCAGCCGGTCGCCGTCGGCATCCACAGCGTTGTTGAGGCTGATGGTAGTATCGCCCTGGCACACAATGGCCACGGCCGTATCCGAGAACACGGGCGAGCGGTTGGGCCGCAGCGGGGGGGCTAGGGTGGCGTAGAGCGTCAGGGGCTGGTTGTTGCCCGACGTCACGAAGTTGGTGATGTCCACGTTGCGGGCGCTGCGCGTAAACACGGCGTAGAAGCCGCTGAGCGAGGTGGCCGGCAAGTATACCTGGGCCGTAAACTTCTGCAGCTTAAACGGTTGGTAGGGCCCCTGCACGGTACAGCCCGCCGGCAGCGAGGGCGTGAGCGTGCGCGAGATGGTGTAGGACGTGATGTCGAGCGAGCCGCCGCTCACCATCGCGCCCGAGCCGGCCACCACGTTCAGGCCCTGCACCAGGGTAATTTTGCCGCCCGTGGCCAGGTCGTAAATGCCCACCAGCGCGTCGGTGTTGGGGTTGGCCGCGCCGGCCAGCGCGTTGTTGTAAATCGTGACGGTTAGCTCGTAGTGCACCGGGGCCGTCGCGGGGCCGTTGCTGTCGAGATAGCGGTACGTCATTTCGCCGCCCAGCAGGTGGGTGGCCGCCGCCGGCCCGCCGGCCAGCAGCCCCAGCAGCAACGCCAGCCAGGGTGCCCGCGCAAGTAAACGTAGTAGCATAAGAAAGCTTAAAAATAGGTTTTTGCAGAAGGGTTGAGTCGGCGAAAGCACCCTAGGGGGTAGATGCTAAACCAAAAAGAACGTCATGCTGAGCTTGCGAAGCATCTCTACCGCGTAAGTAATCCTAGAATGCTGGGAGGTTAGTTGTGCGGTAGAGATGCTTCGACAAGCTCAGCATGACCACCTTTTTAGTTTACCACTACTCACTGCCGCACGATGCGGCGCAGCGCCGTTTGGCCCTGCTCGTTGGTGAGGCGCACCAGGTAGAGGCCAGCTGGCAGCGCGGCCAAGTTCAGGGTAGCGGGGGCGCCGGTGTGCAGGCGTAGGTCCTGGGCTAGCAGCTGGGCGCCCAGCACGTTTTCTACCACCACGGCGTAGCGGCCGTTGGCGCCGGGCTCGCTCACCTGCACCAGCAGGTCGCCGTCGGGCGAGGGGTTGGGGCTAAGGGTGAGGGCGGACAGAGCCTGGCTGGCCTGGGTAGCCAGGGTTGTGGCGGGCACCACCAGGTAGTCCTCCACCTCGCCCTCGCCAAAGTTGGTGGCGCAGGCATTGGCCGCGCTGCTGCTGAGGGCCACCGCCACGCGCATGCGGGTGGCGGCCAGGGTGCTGGGCACGGCCAGGGTGGTAGAGGCGCTGCTTTGAAAATCGCCGGTACCGTTGTACACCAGCTCGCCGCCGGGGCCGGTGGTATTAGCAAACATACCGTCGCGGTTGTAGTCAATCCAGATGGCGGTGCGGTGCAGCAAGCTTGAGTTGATAGTCACCGTCAGGGTTTGGCTACCGCCCGGCTGCAGGGCCACAATCGGGCTGGCGTAAAGAGAATAGCCGCCCACCGCGTTGCCCGAGGCGTTGCTGAAAGCCGCGCCGCCCGCCTGGGGGGCCGTCACGGCCACGCTGGTAATCCAGAAGCTGCTGGCGCCGCCGCTGGCGTAGCCGCCGTTGCTGGCGCAGTACGTGAGGCAGGGCACCTGCACTTGCAGGTAGGCGCTCTTGGTGAGCGTGTTGCTGCCGTTGGCGTTGGTGGCCGTCAGGCTTACCGAGTAGGCGCCGGCGGTGGCAAAGGCAATCTGCGGGTTTTGCGAGGCGGCCGAGGTGCCGTTCACAAACGATACGCCCGTGCTGGGGCTCACCGCCCACTGCCAGCTGGTGGGCCCGTTGCTGCTTTGGTCGCTGAAGGTGTAGGTATTGGCCGTGGCGGGGCACACCCCGGCCACGTAGCTCGAGGTAAAGGCGGCCACCGGCGGGCTCACGTTGGGCACCGCCGTCACGCTGTAGTCCTCCACCTGGCCCGAGGTGGGGGCCACGCAGGGCTGGGGGTTGGTGCCCGCCGCGTCGGCCACCACGCGCAGGCGCAGCGGCTGGCCCAGCACGGCCGTGCCCGGCACCACAATAGTGGCGCTGGGGCTGGCCGTATTCAGCGCCTCAAATACCTTCTCGTTGCTGGTAAACGCGCCGTCGTTGTTCAAATCCAGCCAGGCGCGGGTGTCGTGCCGCAGGGTGCCGCCCGTAGTAATGGCCAGCTGGTAGCCCACGCCCACCGCCAAGCTGGTGCGCTGGGCGCAGGTAAAGTCCTGGTAGCCCGCGCTGCCATCGCCCGAGGCGTTGCTGATGGCGCCCAGCCGCAGCAGCGTAATGCCGTAGTTGCAGCAGTAGCTGCTGGCGGCCTGGCCGGCGCAGTTGGCGCCAACGGCAGCCGGCAGGGCGGGGTTGTAGGTAATGGCCGTGGCGGCGCTGGTGCTGCTGCCGGCCGCGTTGGTGGCCGTCAGCGTTACCTGGTAGGTGCCGGCGGCGGCGTAGCAGTGCTGCGGGCTTTGGGCGGTGCTGCTGGTGTTGTCGCCAAAGCTCCAGCGCCAGCTGGTGGGGCCGTTGCCGCTTTGGTCGCTGAACTGCACGCAGCCCGAGCAGGTGGTGGTCACGTCGATGCCAAAGGCGGCGGTGGGCGGGTGGCTGTTGGCCACCAGCGTCACGGCGTAGTCCTCGTCCTGCGAGTACTGTGGGGTGGCGCAGGCCGTGGGCGCGGCCAGGTCGGCAAAGTCGGCGGCCACCCGCAGCCGCAGCGGGGTGCCTAGGGTAGCCGTGGCCGGCGGGGTAATGGTGCCGGTATGCAGCATTTTGTTGTCCGACGAAAACGCCAGCTCGCTGGTGGCAAACGTGCCGTCGTTGTTGTAATCAATCCACACCCGCACGTTCTCGTTGGCCTTGGTGCCGTTCTTGATGCTGATGGCCGTGGGCGTGCTCACCGTGAGGCTGGTGCCCACGGTGCAGCTATAGTTCTGGTAGCCATCGGTGTAGCCAGTGGTGCTGTTGTTGATGCTGCCCAGCGTCACGTTGTAAATACCCATCTGGTACACCGCCGTGAGCGCGCTGGCCGCCGAGGCCGCGCCGGGCGTGCAGGTGGCCGCGCTGGGGCACTGCGCCCACCCTAGGGTAGGCAGCAGCCAACCGAGCGCACTAACCCAAAAACGTAGTTTTAGCAGCATAGAGAAGGGCAGGAAAGTGAGAGCTAAGGAAAAGGCTAACGTACTTGCTTAATGGATAAAAAGGGCCCGGTGCGCACGCCTTAAAGGTACGTGCAAAGAAAGTCCAGTTCATTCGATAAATCGACCAACTAGCTCCTGGGCTAGAAATTTGCCCCGCGCCCCGGCCGCCCGGCTTGGCGGGCCGGGCGTAGGTTTGCGGCGCTCCTGGTCCCGGTGGGGCCTAGGGTGCCTTTTTCCCTTTCTCCCCCCTAGGGCTTTATGAAAAATCAGGTAGTTCTTATCACCGGCGGTACCTCGGGCATTGGCCGGGCCTGTGCCTTCGAGTTTGGCCGGGCCGGCGCCCGCGTCGTCGTCACGGGCCGCGACGCGGCTAAGCTGGCCGCTACCGCCGCCGCGCTGGCAGCCGCCGGCATTGAGCACCGCACCGTGCAGGGCGACGTGGGCGTGCTGGCCGACGCCACCCGCGCCGTGGCCGATACCATCGCCGCCTTTGGCCGCCTCGACGTGCTCATCAACAACGCCGGCCTGAGCATGCGCGCCACCTTTGCCGACGTAGACGTGCAAGTGCTGGAGCAGCTTATGCAAACCAATTTTTTTGGCACCGTGTACGTCACCAAGGCCGCGCTGCCGCACCTGCTGGCCAGCAAGGGCACGGTAGTGGGCGTCAGCAGCATTGCCGGCTACCGGGGGCTTCCGGGCCGCACCGGCTACTCAGCCTCCAAGTTTGCCATGAACGGCTTTCTCGAAGCCCTGCGCACGGAATTGCTGCCCCAGGGCGTGAACGTGCTCACGGCCGCGCCCGGCTTCACGGCCTCCAACATTCGGCACACCGCTTTGCTAGCCCACGGCCAAACCCAAAACGACACCCCGCGCGACGAGGCCAAGATGATGACTAGCGAGGAGGTAGCCTGGCACCTGCGCCGGGCCGTGGCTAAGCGCCAGCGCAGCTTCGTGCTCACCGGCGAGGGCAAGCTGGTGGTATTCCTCAACAAGTGGCTGCCTGGCCTCATGGATAAAATGGTACTCAATAACTTCCGCAAGGAAGAGGGCGAGCTGTAAATGTGCAGACGAGTAAATGTGCGGATGAGGAAATGAGTAGATGAACATGAGCGCCTCATTTTCTCATCTACTCATTTCCTCATCCGCACATTTACTCCACCACCAGGGCGTCGGCGGCGCGCACGTAGGCCACGCGCTCCTGCCAGCGCACGCGCAGCCAGATGTCCTGGCGGCCCAGCACGGGCAGGCGGTCGCCGAGGGTGGCGGTGCTTAGCCAGGCCGCGCCGGCGCTGGGCCCGGCCATGAGCGCCGCGCCCGGCCGCGCTACAATGCCGGTGGGCCTAGGCTGCAGGCCATAGAGGAAGGCCCCAGTAGCTAGTAGGTAGGCGCCGTAGCTTAGCCAGGTGCCGCGCCGCGCCGCGCGGCGGCGCAGCCCCAGCAGGGCAGCCCCCAGTACGGCCCCGCTCAGCAGCACCTGCAAGGCTGGGTAGTAGTAGCGCGCCACCCCAATGCGCAGCTCCTGCTGCCAGGTGCTGGGGTAGCCTACCAGGCGCTGCCGCTGGGCCAGCCCCACCAGCCGCTGCCAGGTGCTGAGGCGGGGCTGCCGGGCCAGGGCCAGGTTCAGGTACAGCATTTCGGCCGGCAGGTGGCCTAGGCGGTGCTCGGCGTAGGCCAGGCGCAGCAGCAGTTGCCCCGACACCTGCCGCCGCCGCCACACCTGGGCCCGGTAGAGGGGCACGGCAGCCGCGTACTGCCCGCTGACGAACAGCGAGTCGGCTTGCCGCAGTTGCGCCGAGGGTGCCGCCGCGGGGCTGGCGAAAAAAAAGTTGTCGGCCCGCGCCGTTCCCAACTGCCCCAGCAGCAGCAGGATAAGTGCCAGTCCTCGGCAAATAAAGGCCTTTCGAAATGGTTTTTTTAGCGGCAAGGTTGTCAGAATAAGAAAGGGGCTGTACTTTTGCACCCACAAAAACGGAAACGCCGGGTTTGTCGCACAAAAGTACCGGTTCTGTAGCTCAGCTGGTAGAGCAGTACACTTTTAATGTACGGGTCCTGGGTTCGAATCCCAGCGGAGCCACCAAAAGCCCGCTAGCAAGTTGCTAGCGGGCTTTTTCTTTTTACTGCCCCTAGGGCCAGGGCCAGCGCGGTTTTGCCCGCTGGGCCGGCCTATTCGTTTACTGCTTTGCGCTGCCACCCGGCGCGCCCTCTGCCATGCTCCAAAACGACCTCCTTCTTCGCGCTGCCCAGGGCCTGCCCACCGAGCGCACCCCCGTGTGGCTCATGCGCCAGGCTGGCCGCATTTTACCCGAGTACCGCGCCCTGCGCGCCCGCCTTTCGGGCTTCAAGGAACTGGTGGAAACGCCCGCGCTGGCCGCCGAGGTCACCATTCAGCCCGTCGATGCGCTCGACGTCGACGCGGCCATTATTTTCTCCGACATCCTGGTGGTGCCCGAAGCCATGGGCCTCACCTACGAGATGGTGGAGGCTAGGGGTCCTTTCTTCCCCGAAGTCGTGAAGTCGGCCGCCGACGTGCAGAAGCTGCGCGTAGCCGACCCAGCCGAGCACCTGGGCTACGTGCTGGAGGCCCTGCGCATTACCAAGCGCGAGCTGGCCGGCCGGGTGCCGCTCATCGGCTTCGCGGGCGCGCCCTGGACCATCCTGGCCTACATGGTGGAGGGCCACGGCTCCAAAACCTTTAGCAAGGCGCGCCGCCTGCTTTACCAGGAGCCGGCCCTCGCCCACCAACTGCTCGAAAAGATAACCGTCACTACCATTGCCTACCTGCAGGCCCAGGTGGCGGCCGGCGCCGATATCGTGCAGGTGTTCGACTCGTGGGCCGGCATCCTGCCGCCGGCCCACTACCACGAGTTTTCGGCCCGCTACATTGCCCGCATCAGTGAGGCGCTGGCGCCGCTGGTGCCCGTCACGGTGTTTGCCAAAGGCGCCTGGTGGGCCGTGTCCGACTTCGCCCACTCGCCCGCCCGCACCATTGGCCTCGACTGGAACCAGAGCCCTAGGCAGGCGCGCCAGCAGGCGCCCGGCAAAACCCTGCAGGGCAACCTCGACCCCTGCGCGCTCTACGGCACCCCCGAGCAGGTAGCGGCCGCCACCCAGGTCATGTTGCGCGAGTTTGCCGGCGGCCCCCACATCGCCAACCTCGGCCACGGCGTGTACCCCGACACCAGCGCCGAAAACGTGAAGGTGTTCGTGCAGACCGTGAAGGCGTGGCGGGAATAACTTGGGGGCGTGAAAACGTACCCGCTTCACAGGGCAGTACTCAAAGCGAATACTGAGGCCGTATTGGTCTTGGTAGAAATGGGGTCGTCACTGGACGAGCTGGATGAGCAAGGGCATACTCCTCTGCACTGGGCTGTATTTGGCGGCTACACAGACATTGTGCAGATACTACTACGAGCAGGAGCCAAGCCTAATACTTTCTCAGACGATGGAGTGACACCTAGGTGGAGAGCTCGCGATTTTGGTTTGCTTGAAATAGAAGAGCTACTCGCTTTATATGGTGGCAGAATTGATACTAACGAGAATTCTAATGGAGTTGCCTTTCAGCTATTCAATAACTTGATTGACTCGTCTTCGCCTCAAGTAGAGAAGCAGATAAGAGGCAATTCTTTCGTAACTAAGCTGGTGCAGCGCGTAAAACAGATTTTAGGAGTGTCGCCTGTTAAGTAACTAGATTGGTGCTCAGCTTTCTAATTTCTAATCAACCCTAGGCTCCACTATGCAACTTATATCGCCGCAGTTCGGCACCGCCTTTTACGGGCTGTCGCTGCTAGTGTCGGGTGGGTTGTTTTTCTGGTTGCGGCGGCTGTTTCGGCGGCGGCTGGCCAGCGAGGCGGCGGTGCTGGCGGCTACCGTGCTGGCTTCGGTGCTGGCTATGCCATTTGTGGTGCTGGCGCTGGCCTTACTTTTTCATTTGCTGCCCCACCCGTAACGAACCAGTGCCCCCGTCGGAAAAAGAAAAGCGCTGGCCTTGGGCAACCCGGCGCGGGTTATCTGGCCGCTAGTTTTGGCCGCGTAGCCGCGTTTGGCCAGGCGCCTAGGCCCCATGCAGGTGCTATAGGCCAGCAGCGGCAGCCTCGGCTAGCAACAGCGTTTTCTCGACCGGCACTACGCCTACCTGCTCGCATACTAGGCCGCCACCCAAGTTGGCCAGCGCGGCCGTGAAAGCGGCGGGCTGCCCTAGGGCCACGCAGCAGGCCGCAATGCTAATAACCGTGTCGCCGGCGCCCGACACGTCGGAAATCGTGCGTAGGTGGGCCGGTAGGTAGGTTTTGGTTTCGCCCTGCTGGGCAAAGATGCCGTGCTCCGACAGCGTCACCAGCACCGTGTCGGGCGCTAGCAACTCGCGCAGGCGGGCCACGGCCGCCTCAAAGCCGGCCCGGTCGGCAGCGGGCGCGCCAAACTCCAGCTTCAGGCCCTCGCGCAGCTCCTTCAGGTTGGGCTTGAAGAGGGTGCAGTGGCGGTAAGCCAGAAAGTTCTTCTTCTTGGGGTCGACCACCGTGGGGATGCCGCGCTGGTGCGCGCGCGCAAGGCACGCGCTGATAAGGGGTTCGCTGAGCACGCCCTTGTCGTAATCCTCAAAAACGACCACGTGGGCGCGGGGTAGCAGCGCCTCATAGGCGGCCAGCAGCTGGGCGGCTTCCTCGGCGTTGAGGTCGGTTTCCACTTCCGAGTCGATGCGCACGAGCTGCTGGCCGTGGGCCAGAATGCGCTGCTTATGGGTAGTAGGGCGGTGCTGGCTGCGGATGAGGCCCTCGGCGGGCAAGCCACGCTGATGCAGCAGGTGCAGCAGCTGGTCGCCGCCGGCATCGTCACCCACCACGGCGCATAGCAACGGCGTAGCCCCTAGGGCCTGCACGTTGAGGGCCACGTTGGCGGCCCCGCCCAGGCGGTTTTCGGTGCGGTCTACGTTCACCACCGGCACCGGCGCCTCGGGCGAGAGGCGCGAGGCGCGGCCCCACACGTAGGCGTCTACCATCACATCGCCCACGATGAGGACTTGCAGGTGATTAAACTTCTCGAACAGCTCGGCAAGCGGGGTAGGGGCGGCAGGCATAGGGCCGCAAAGGTAGGGCGGCGGGGTGGGGTGGGGGAAAGCTGCTGCTAGGCTAGCAACTCAAAAAACTTCTGCGGCGCTATACTGCATGTACCCCTAGTGCTTTGCTACCGGGAAGGTGCCGCGATGGTTGGTAGCCCTGGCAATCGGCCCATTTGGTTTTGACTGCACACGGCGGGGGCGGCCCAGCCAGCTGTCCTGCCAGGCGCATGGTACCGCCGCTACCTACCTTGCTGCTTTCCACGTCTACTCTTTGCTGTTGCGCATGACATTATTTCGCTTCCGCTGGCTCAGTGGTTACCCGCTGGCGGCGGGCTGGTGCCCGGTTTTTTTAAGCTGGCTGCTGCTCGCCGGGCCTTGCCTGGCGGTGGGGCAGGCGCTAGCCCATCAGACAGGTAAAATTGCGACCCCGCAGGTCACGCTGGGTTATGAATCGTTTGGGGCTAGTAAGAGCAGCGCGCTGCCCTTACTGGTCGTCAACGGTGGGCCGGGGCTGTCGCATGCTTACCTGCTGCCTACGCCAGTGTGGCAGCAGGTGGCCCGCAAGCGGCAAATCATCTTCTACGACCAGCGGGGCACGGGTGCGTCCAGGCCCGTGCAGCCGGGCGCCCCCCAAACCCTGGCCACGCAAGTGGCAGATTTGGAAGCCCTGCGGCAGGGTCTGAACCTGCCTAAAGTAGTGCTGCTAGGCGATTCTTACGGCGGGCTGCTGGTGGTGGCCTACGCCAGCGCCCATCCCGAGCACGTGGCTAAGCTTGTGCTCTCGGATGCGGTAGGGAGCAGCTTGCCCACCATGGTGCATCTGTTCGAGCAGGTGTTTCCGGACGTGCTGGCCGCCCAGCCGCCCCAGGCACCGGCACCCAGCCCGCAAGCGGCGGCGGAAGCTGGCCTGCGCACGCACTTTGGCTTGCTTTTTTATTCGGCCGCCAAACGCGACGCCTACTTCCAGCAAATTGGCCCGTTCCGCAACCTAGGGCTGGAACCCAGCGTGGGAGAGGCCGTGGAGGCCGACGCCAACCGGGCAGATTTTACAGCCCAATTGGCAAAGTTCACTTTTCCCACGCTGGTGCTGAGCGGCCGCTACGACATGAACGTAGCCCCGCTTACCGCTTGGCGCTTAAAACAGGCCATTCCTGGTGCCCAGCTCGTATTTTTCGAGCAAAGCGCCCACTTCCCCTGGTTCGAAGAACCAGCTAAGTACCAGACTATCCTGGAGCAGTTTCTGGAAAAATAAGTCAGCTGGTTAAGCGTTCGCTAGGTCGCTGGCCGGGTAGCCTTGTTGATAACTGCTAATCGAAATCACCCCTCGGCCCGCAGCACGGCCAGCGGCGGCTGGCTAAGCACCGAGCGGCTGTTAAGCCAGCCGATAAGCGCCGTAAGCCCTGCCACCAGCAGCACCAGGCCCGGCAGCGGTAGCAGGCCGCCGAGGGCCAAGGGCGTTTCAAACACCCAATACCCTAGGGCCGCGGCGGCGAGGGCGGCCAGCACCACGCCGGCTAGCGCGGCCAGCGAGCCCAGCAGGGCGTATTCGAGCAGGGTGATGCGGGCAATTTGGCGGCGGCTGGCCCCTAGGGTGCGCAGCAGCACGCTTTCGCGGGTGCGCTGGTAGCGGCTGATGAGCACCGAGCTAGCCAGTACCAGCAAGCCGGTGAGGATGCTGAAGCCCGCCATGAAGCGAATGACGAACGAAATCTTGCTCAGGATAGCGTCCACCGTTTGCAGAATCAAGCCCAGGTCGATGGCCGACACGTTGGGGAACTGGCGCACCAGCCTCTGCTGGGTGGCGGCCAGCACCGCCGTGCTCGGCGTGCGGGTGAGGAGGACGTGGAACTGCGGCGCCTCTTCGAGCACGCCGGTAGGAAAGACGACCAGGAAATTAGTTTGCACCCGGCCCCAATCGACCTCGCGCGAGCCGCCCACCACGGCATCGAGCGGCGCGCCCTGCACGTTGAAGCTCAGCGTGTCGCCCAGCTTGAGGTGCACGCGCTGCAAGTAATTGTTATCTACCGACACGCGGGGCAGGCCGCCGGCTACCGCGCGCTGCGGCGGGGTACCCGAAATGAGCTTTTCGGTTTTGCTGAGCGTGTCGCGGTACGTGACGCGGTACTCGCGCGTCAGCGCCCAGGGTGGAATGCCGTTGGCGGTGTCTTTCTTGAGCTGCGTCACTGTCTTACCATTGATGGCCGCCAGGCGCATCGTCACGATGGGCACCCGCTGCATAATGGGTAGGCGCTGCTGGGCTAGCAGCTGCTCGACGCCGCGCTCCTGCTCGGTCTGAATGTCGAAGAGCACCAAATTAGGCTGCTCGCCGCCGCCCGCCAGCTGCACCCGGCTCAGCAGCACGCCCTGCACCAGGTAGAGCGTGGCCAGCAGAAACGTGCCTAGGCCCAGCGATACGATGAGCGTAACCGTCTGGTTTTGGGGCCGAAACAGGTTGGCCAGCCCCTGCCGGGCCACGTAGCTCCAGCCGGTGGGGAAGAAGCGCCGCAGCAACCAGCGCAAAGCCAGCCCTAGGCCCGTGAGCGCACCCAAGGCCACCAGCAGCCCGGCCGCAAAGCCCAGCGCCAGCTTCCAGTCGCGGGTTTGGAAGTACGAGAAGCCCAGCACGAACGCCAGAATGAGTGCCAGCACCAGCCCGCGCAGCGGGTCGGCGGGCGTCGTATCCTCGTCATACGCCGCGCGCAGTACCCGCAGCGGCGACACCCGCCGGATGCTGAGCAGCGGCAGCAGCGCAAAGAGCACCGCCATGGCCAGCCCCGTCAGCAGCCCCAGGCCCACCGACGCCGGCGACACCGCCACGCTCACCTGCACCGGCAAAAAGCCGCCCAGCACCCGCGGCAGCACCAGCTGCACCACCGCGCCCAGCGCCGCCCCCAGGGCCGCGCCCAGCAGCCCCAGGCCGCTGGTTTGGAGGAGGTAGATGAGTAGCGCCTGCCGCCCGCTGGCGCCCAGGCAGCGCAGCACCGCCACGCTGCCCAGCTTTTCTTTCACGTAGAGGCTCACGGCGCTGGCCACGCCCACGCTGCCCAGCAGCAGCGCCACGAAGGCCACGAGGCTCAAAAACCGGGTTAAGTCGCGAAACGAGCGGCCGGTGCTTTGCTGGCGGCTTGCCACGGTGTCGGTATCCACGCCCGTGGCGTCGAAGCGCGCCTGCAGGGGCTTGATGGCGGCGGCCACGTCCTGGCCGGTTCCAAACTGGTAGTAGGTGCGGTACTGCACCCGGCTGCCGCGCTGCACCAGCCCGGTTTGGGGTAGGTACTTGATGGGAATGAACACCTTAGGGGCCACCGCCGCGCTAAAGCCACTTTGGCCCGGCGTGGCCAGCACCCGCCCCACAATGGGCAGCGTGAGGGTGCCCACCCGCACCGAGTCGCCCACGCGGGCGTCGAACTGGGCCAGCAGCACATCGTCTACCAGCGCCCCTAGGGCCCGCCCGGCCCGGAAGTCGGCGCTGGCCGCGGTGGGCTGGGTTTCCCAGGCGCCGTAGTACGGGAAGCCGGCCCCTAGGGCCCGCACCTGCGCCAGCCGCACGCCCTTGGTGCGCGGAAACGACACCAGCGAGGCAAACGATACCTCCTCGGTGCGCGCCCGGCCCAGGCGCGCCAGCGCCGGCCGCAAGGTCGAGTCGATGGGCTGGCTCGACGACACTACCAGGTCGGCGCCCAGCAGCTCGCGCGCCTGTTCGCTGATGCTGCGCGCCAAGTTGTCGCCAAACGAATTGATGCCCACCAGCGCCGCAATGCCCAGCACGATGCTCGACATAAACAGCGCCAGCCGCGAACGGCTCCGGCGCGAGTCGCGCCAGGCCATGGTAACCAACCAACTGAAATTCATAGAATAAGGGGCGCCGGCTCCTGGCCCGCGTATCAACCAAAAATGTGCCCTAGGCGCCGGCTAGGCCGTGCGCGCTACCTCGCCCTCCACCACACGGCCGCCCTTCATGCGCAGCACGCGCTGGGTTTTGGCGGCCAGCTCCAGGTCGTGCGTCACCAGCACCAGCGTAGTGCCAGCTTCTTTGTTGAGGTCGAACAAGAGCTGCTGCACGGTGTCGCCGGTGTCGGGGTCGAGGTTGCCGGTGGGCTCGTCGGCAAACAAGATTTGGGGCCGGTTGGCAAAGGCGCGGGCCAAGCTCACGCGCTGCTGCTCGCCGCCGCTGAGCTGGGCCGGGTAGTGGTAGCCGCGCTCGCCTAGGCCCACGCGCGCCAGCAAGGCCTGGGCGGTGCGGGCCACGTTGCGCTCGCCGCGCAGCTCCAGCGGCACCTGCACGTTTTCGAGGGCCGTGAGGGTGGGCAACAGCTGAAAATTCTGAAAAATAAAGCCCACGTGCTGGTTGCGCACCGCCGCCCGCTGGTCCTCGCTCAGCTCGTCGAGCTGAATGCCTTGCAGCCATACGCTGCCGCTGCTGGCCCGGTCGAGGCCGGCGCACAGGCCTAGGAGCGTCGTTTTGCCGCTGCCCGAGGGGCCCACGATGGCCAGCGTGTCGCCGGCTTGCAGCGCAAAGCTTACTTCGTGCAGCACCGTGAGCTGGCGGCCGGCGCTGGTATAGGTTTTGGTGAGGTTTTCGACTTGCAGGCTGTTCATGCGGTATAGTTGTCAGTTGTTCGTTATCAGGTATCCGTGGCTTGTTCTCTCCAAAAGAACAAGCCACGAACATTTGTCATGGCGAGCCTGCGCAGCAATCGCACCAGAACCAGGCCCTAGGGTGGCGTCCGGGTTGCGATTGCTGCGCAGGCTCGCCATGACAGATACTTGCTGCGTAAGTCTGAGTTCTTTTTCAAAAACCGGCACCCCACGACCCTCCTAACGTAAAGACGCACCTTGGCGGTCCATACTTTCGCCTTCGCCCATGAACCTCCCCTTGCCCGCCGGCGCCCTACTGCTGGCCTTGCTGGCCGCCGGCTGCCAGTCCGACTCGGCCCCGCAGGCCACCACGGCCGCCACCCCGCCGGCCGCAACTGCGGCCACTGCCCAGCAGAAAGACGCCATCCTGTTCTTTGGCGACAGCATTACGGCCGGCCTAGGAGTGGAGCCCGACGAAGCCTACCCGGCCCTCATCGGCGACCGGCTCGACTCGCTGCACCTGCCCTACGCGGCCGTTAATGCCGGCCTTAGCGGCGAAACCAGCGCCGGCGGCCGCTCGCGCATCAAATGGGTGCTGGGCCGCCAGGCGGTGGGCGTATTTGTGCTGGAGCTGGGCGGCAACGACGGCCTACGCGGCTTGCCCCTCACCGCCACCCGCCAAAATTTGCAAGCCATTATCGACACCGTGCGCCAGCTGGCCCCTAGGGCCAAAATTGTGCTGGCCGGCATGCAGATTCCGCCCAACATGGGCCCCGGCTACACCGCCGACTTCAAGAAGCTGTACGGCGAGCTAGCTGCTAAAAACCACCTCGTGCTCATTCCCTTCCTGCTCGAAGGCGTAGGCGGCGACCCCAAGCTCAACCAGCGCGACGGCATCCACCCCACGCCGCAGGGCCACCGGCTGGTGGCCCGCACCGTGTGGCGCACCCTGCAGCCCCTCCTAACCGCCGGCAGCTAATGACGGCCCCCACCCTCGAAACCGAGCGCCTGCGCCTGCGCGCCTACCAGGCCGCCGACCTGGCGCCCCGGCTGGCCATGTGGCAGCAGCCGCAGTTTTACCAGCACCTCACCGGCCAGCCCGCTACCGAAAGTGAGGTGTGGACCAAGCTGCTGCGCGACGCTGGCCTCTGGGCCGTGTGTGGCTACGGCTACTGGGCCATCGAAGAAAAAGCCACGGGCGACTGTGTAGGAGCCGTCGGCTTTGCCGATTTTCGGCGGGACCTTACGCCTGCTTTAGGCCCATATCCTGAAGCGGGCTGGGTGCTAGCCCCCCGCGTGCACGGCCAGGGCTATGGCACCGAGGCCCTAGGGGCTGCCTTGGCCTGGGGCGACGCCCACCTGCCGCAGCCGCGCACCGTGTGCATCATCAGCCTGGCCAACGAGCCCTCGCGCCGCCTGGCCGCCAAGCTCGGCTACCAGGAGTACGCCCGCACCGAGTTCAGCGGTGCGCCCATCGCTATGTTAGCGCGCGTCCGGCAGCCCTAGGCCCCGCTACACGCCCAACCCGCAATCCGCGAGGCGAAATACCTCACACCCGCGCAGCCAGCCGCGCTGCCGGCGTATCCGTTAAATCCGCGATTAAATCACCCGCAGCGCGTCCACGTTCACCTCGTCGCGCAGCAGCTCCAGGTTGCGGTAGGCGAGGGGGCGGCCCGCGTCGGTGCTCAGGGCCGGCGGCGGGCCTTCGCGGGCTACATCTAGTATCAGCTGCGCGTACTTGCGCTCGCCCAGGTATACTGCCACGGGCCGCGCCTGGTGCTGGGTGGCGTAGCTGGTTAGCGCCTGGTCTATTTCCGTTACTATCGTGCTCACAGCGCGTTGGTACTGAACGATAAAGCGAGGCGAAAAGTAGTAGCTAGCTCGCATTCGTGCAAGCTGGGGCGGCTGCATCGGCGGCCCGGCCCCACTTTTGCGGCCACCTATGACGACTTCCGCTTCTGACCCCGCCGCCCAGCCTATTGGCATTTTTGACTCCGGCATCGGCGGCCTCACCGTGGCCCGCGCCGTGGCCCAGCGCCTGCCCCACGAGCGTCTGGTGTACTTCGGCGATACGGCGCACCTGCCCTACGGCGAGAAAAGTACCGCCGCCATTCAGGCCTACTCGGTCAAGATTTGCGACGTGCTGCTGCGCCAGCACTGCAAGCTCATCCTCATTGCCTGCAACTCGGCCAGTGCAGCCGCCTACGAGCTGGTGCGCGAGTACGTGGGCTCTAAGGCGCTGGTAGTGGGCATGATAGACCCGGTGGTGGCGCACGTGGGCCAGCACTACGCCGGCCGGCCGGTGGGCCTCATCGGCACCAAGCAAACGGTGGGCTCCAACATCTACCGCAAAAAAATCGACCAGCTCGACCGTGGCGTTGACCTGCACGCCCTGGCCACGCCGCTGCTCATCCCCATGATCGAGGAAGGCTTTTTCGCCGGCCGCGTCTCCGAAGAAATTATCCGCGCCTACCTCGCCCACCCCATCTTGCAGGGCATTGATGCGCTGCTGCTGGCCTGCACCCACTTCCCCCTCATCAAGCCCCAAATTGAGGATTACTACCAAAATAAAATAACCATCCTTGACCCCTCCGACGTGGTGGCTGCCACCGTGGCCGAGGCGCTGGCGCAGCAAGGGTTGCTGGCCCTTGCTGCCCCGGCCACCCCTAGGCACCACTTCTACGTCAGCGATTTCACGCGCTCGTTTGAAGAAAGCACCCGCATTTTCTTTGGGCAGGAAGTGCAGCTGGAGCACTACCCGCTGTGGGAGTAAGTTTGCCCGAATGAACAGCCTCCAAGTGCTACGCATAGGCTACGCGGCTGTAATGGCCGTTTTCCTAGGGCTTAGCCCGCTCCCCAGCTACGCCCTAGCCGATAACATCATCTCGCAAGTAGTTGGTGGCTTGCTGTTTGTAGTGGCCTGCGCGGTGGCCGTGGTGGCGTGCCTAGGCGCCCTGCTAACGCTCGCAGCGGGTAGCACCGCCACCAGCAAGAAGTGCGCGGTAGTGGCGGGGCTGGCGGTGGGAGGTGCCTTGCTGCTCAAGCCCGCGCCTAGCTACGTTTTTGAGTATTCCGAAGAGGCTATTGCCAAAGTCGCCCACCCGTTCGGGCTGGTAATGCAGCCCGATACCACCGATGCGCCAACGCCCCTACCCCCGCTGCGAGACTACGACTTAGCAGCTGACAGCACCCACTTCGATAAGCTATACACCTACGTAAGCCCCATGCCGCAGCTAGCCGGCGGCCGTACCGCAGCTATCCGGTTTGTGCAGAAGTACTTGCGCTATCCCGACGCCGCTCGCCAGCATGAAACTACGGGCTTGGTAGTCGTTCGCTTCGTGGTAGATGAAGCAGGCGAGGTGCACAACACCAAAATTACCAGAAGCCTAGGCTACGGCTGCGACGAAGAGGCGCTGCGCCTTGTCAGGGGTCTGCCCACATTCCAGAATAATGCGAACGCGCCCGTGCAGTTGACGTGGATGTTTTCCTTCCGCCCGCCCGAATTGCCGGTGCAGTAGGTGGCAACAAAAAAGCGCTTTGCACGGCCGTGCAAAGCGCTTTTTGTTGCTTGGTTAAGCAGCTACACCGAAAAGCTCTCGCCGCAGCCGCACGAGCGCGAGGCGTTGGGGTTGTTGAACTGGAACCCTTTGCCATTGAGGCCATCCGAGAAGTCCAGCTCGGTGCCGGCCAAATAAAGAAAGCTCTTCATGTCAACTACTACGCGCACGCCCTTGTCTTCAAACTCCTGGTCCATGGGGCGCATCTCGTTGTCAAAATCCAGCTTATAGCTCAGACCCGAGCAGCCGCCGCCCGCCACCGAGGCGCGCAGGCGGTAGGTGCTATCCAGCTCCGAATCGCGTATTAGGTGCTCAATTTTATTTTTGGCTTTATCCGAAACGGTTATCATATCGTTGGTAAGCAGCTAGTTGTGCGAAGAATAGAAAACGGTGCGCGGTGCTCAACACAGCCGCTTTTCCCTAACAAAGATAGAGCTAAGAAGGATTCTAAATAGCGTGAAAAAACAAAAGCCGCGCCCAGTGGGCTGCGGCTTTTGTTGAGTAGCGGGGCCTAGGGCCTCTATGGTAGCTTAGTGGTGCGACTTTTCCAACTCCAGCGCCGGCAGGCCATTCTTCACGCGGTAGTCGTTGATGGCCATCTTAATGGCATCTTCGGCCAGCACCGAGCAGTGGATTTTTACGGGCGGCAACGCCAGCTCTTCCACAATTTCCATGTTGTCGATGGCCAAGGCCTCGTCCACGGTTTTGCCCTTCAGCCACTCGGTAGCTAGGCTCGACGAAGCGATGGCCGAGCCGCAGCCAAACGTCTTGAACTTGGCGTCGGTGATGGTATTGGTGGCTTCGTCCACCTCAATTTGCAGGCGCATGACGTCGCCGCACTCGGGGGCGCCTACCAGGCCGGTGCCCACCGTCTTTTTGCTTTTGTCCAGCGTGCCCACGTTGCGGGGGTTGCTGTAATGGTCGATTACCTTATCGGAGTAAGCCATGGGAATTAATTAATAAGTATCAGTAAGCAATGAGCAATTGAAAAGAGACGCAACAACGAGCAATTGTTCATTGATAATTGCTCGTTGCTAATTACTTACTAGTGTTCTGCCCACTCAATGGTGTTGAGGTCAATGCCTTCCTTGTGCATTTCCCACAGGGGCGACATTTCGCGCAGCTTAGTGACGGCTTCCTTTACGTGGTTGATGGCGTAGGCAATTTGCTCGTCGGTAGTGAAGCGGCTCAGGCCGAAGCGCAGACTGCTGTGGGCCAGGTCGTCGCTAAGGCCTAGGGCCTTGAGTACGTAGCTAGGCTCGAGGCTGGCGCTGGTGCAGGCCGAGCCGCTCGATACGGCCAGGTCCTTCACGCCCATCATTAGGCCCTCGCCCTCCACATACTTAAAGCTGATGTTGGCCACGTGGGGCAGGCGGTGCTCCGCCGAGCCGTTCACGTAGCTTTCTTCCAGCGTCAGCAGTTCTTTTTCGAGCTGGTCGCGCAGCTTGCTCAAGCGCTCGGCATCGGCCGCCATTTCGAGGCGGGCTAGCTCACACGCCTTGCCGAAGCCCACGATGCCGGGCACGTTGAGCGTGCCCGAGCGCATGCCGCGCTCGTGGCCGCCGCCGTCCATCTGGGCCGTCACCTTCACCCTAGGGTTCTTGCGGCGCACGTAGAGGGCACCCACGCCCTTGGGGCCGTACATTTTGTGGGCCGTGAAAGCCATCAGGTCGATGCCGTCGGCTTGCACGTCCACCGGAATCTTACCTACAGCCTGGGTGCCGTCGGTCATAAATAGGGCGCCGTGCTTGTGGGCGATGGCGGCAATCTCGCGGATGGGCTGGATGGTGCCCGTCTCGTTGTTACCGTACATGATGGTTACCAGAATCGTCTGGGGCGTCATGGCCGCCTCCAGCTCGTCGAGGCTGATGAGGCCCAGCTCGTTGACGGGCAGGTAGGTGACCTGGCCGCCGAGCTTCTCGATGTGCTTGCAGGTATCGAGCACGGCTTTGTGCTCGGTGGTGGTCGTGATGACGTGGTTGCCGCGCTGGCTATACATCTCAAATATCCCCTTAATCCCTAGGTTGTCGCTCTCGGTAGCGCCGCTGGTGAAGATAATCTCCTTGGGGTCGCAGTTGATGAGCTGGCCAATCTGCTCGCGGGCGTAGTCCACGCCCTCTTCAGCCGCCCAGCCGAAGGGGTGGTTGCGTGAGGCCGCGTTGCCAAACACGTCGGTGAGGTAGGGCATCATGGCTTCCAGCACCCGCGGGTCGAGCGGAGTAGTCGCGTTATTGTCCAGGTAAATCGGTAGCTTTAGCATGGTGCTCAGCGGTAAATACTAGTTAAGGCTAAATGTACTTGTTGCTTAGGGGAGAAACAGAATTTTGGCCTAAACAGTTTTTGATAATCCGCAAAAATAGCGCATGCTGCGTTAAAAATCTGGACTGTAAGTCTAGGCCCCCTGCCGCACCGGTAGCTTTACCCGCCTTACCCCGCCCCGCGCTATGCTCACCAACCTCGAACACCTAGGCCTAGCCGTGCGTGACCTGCCCGCCGCTACTGCCCTCTACACCCGGCTGCTAGGCCAGCCGCCCTACAAAACCGAGCACGTAGCCAGCGAGGCCGTCGATACGGTTTTCTTTCAAGTAGGCAGTTCCAAAATTGAGCTGCTGGCCGGCACCGCGCCCGAGAGCGCCATCACCAAGTTTCTAGAGAAAAAGCCCGAAGGCATCCACCACGTCGCCTTCGAGGTAGACGACATCGAGGCCGAAATGGCGCGCCTGCGCGGCGAGGGCTTTGTGCTGCTAAACGAGCACCCCAAGCGCGGCGCCGACAACAAGCTAGTGTGCTTTGTGCACCCTAAGAGCGCGGGCGGCGTACTGGTAGAGCTCTGCCAAACCGCAGATTAAATCCGTTTAATCTGCGATTACGGCGGCCACAATCGCTTCGGGCGCTTCTCTAGGCACGTAATGGCCTACGCCGGGCAGCACCCGCCGCTGGTAGGGCCCACTGAAATACTGCTCCTTGCCCTCAGAAGAGGCTACTAGACTAGCACCGTCTAGCTCGCCGTGGAGCACGGTGGTGGGCACGCTAATAGTGGGCTGCGGCATGAGTTGCGCCTCCAGAGCCGCGTAGCGCGGGTCGGGCGGGGCGGCGCCCCAGCGGAAGCAGTACGAATGCAGTACCACGTCGACCCAATCGGGGTTGTCCCAGCTGGTAGCGGCTTGCGCAAACTCGGCGTCGCCAAACTGCCAGGTGGGCGCCCACAGGTGCCAGAGGTAGCGGCAAAAATCGCGGCGGTTTTTCTTAAGCATCTCGTGGCCGCGCTCGGAGTGGAAAAACCACTGGTACCAGTAGGCGTGCACCTGCTCGAACTTAATTTCATTGCCTGGCTTGATGCCGGTCTCGTAGCCTACCGAGGCCACCACTAGCTTTTCAACCCGCGCGGGCCAGAGCGCCGCCACCAAGTAGCTGGCGCGGGCGCCCCAGTCGTGGCCC
This sequence comes from Janthinobacterium lividum, assembly GCA_050954355.1. GTDB lineage: Bacteria > Bacteroidota > Bacteroidia > Cytophagales > Hymenobacteraceae > Hymenobacter. The sequence continues at coordinate 17,120 of JBPBPH010000096.1, read as the reverse complement.
ACTAGCGTCACTTTTTCGATGCCTAGGGCATCGAGCAGGTCGATGGCATCCTGGGCCAGGGCGGTGGTTTGGCCGCTGCGCATAGTATCCATAGCCAGGAATGCCGAGCCCGCGCAGCCGCGCATGGAGGGAGCAAGGGTTTGGTAGCCAGCGCCTACCAGCTGCTCGCTCACCACGTCCCAGGTGTGGTAGTCGTCGGGGAAGCCGTGCAGCAGCAGCGCCACGGGGGCGTCGGCGGGGCCATTTTGCTGGTATTCGAGGCGGAGCACCGCCGTTTCGAGGGTGTGGGTAGTGGGCATGGCGGCGGAATTACTTTTGGCAGCTACTTGAACGACCAGCGGGCGGCGTGGTTATGCTTTTAAGTAGGAAACCAAGTTGTTAACCAGCGCTGTTTCGCCCGCAGTACCCTCACGCGCAAGCCATGAATTTTTTTCAGCAGGAAGTAGAAGCCGCCGTCGATGCGCTGCTCACGCAGCAAGTCATCCTCTATCCCACCGACACGGTGTGGGGCCTAGGGTGCGACGCCGAGCTGACGCGCCCCGTCGAGCAGCTCTATAAGCTCAAGGGCCGGCCCGCGGGCAAGCCCGCCATTGTGCTGGTGGCCGACCTGGCCATGCTAACCCGCTACGCCGCCCAGGTGCCACCCGAGCTCGAAGCTGCCCTAGGAACCCAAACCCGGCCCACCACCTACATCTTGCCCGCCAGCCGGGCGCTGGCCCCGGCCCTGGTGGGCCCAGATGGCACGGTGGGGCTGCGCATTCCGCAGGATGAGTTTTGCCGCAAGGTGGTGCGCCGCCTCGGCCACGGCTTGGTGAGCACCTCGGCCAACCTCAGCGGCGAGCCCACGCCGGTCGTGTTCGGCGAGGTGAGCCCGGCCATTGTGCGCGGGGCTGACTTGGTGGTGCGCTGGCGGCAAGACGACCAAACCCGCGCCGCGCCTTCGCGGGTGGTGCGCCTAGGGCCCGGCGGTGCTCTAGAGGTAGTGCGCGACTAGCCCCGGCGAGCGGCGCCCACGCGGCCGCCGGGCGTAATTTTGCCCCCATGACGACGCCCACGCTGCCCGACCTGCCCATCTTCCGCACCATTGCCGACGCGGCCCACGAGCTGGGCCAGCCGGCCTACGTGATTGGCGGCTACGTGCGCGATTTGGCCCTAGGGCGCCCCAGCAAGGACATTGACGTGGTGACGGTGGGCGACGGCATTCAGCTGGCGCAGGCCGTGGGCCGCCGCCTGCCCGACCGCCGCCGCGTGACGGTGTTCACGAACTTCGGTACGGCGATGCTGCCCACCCAAGAGGCCGGCGAAATCGAGTTTGTGGGCGCCCGCCGCGAGAGCTACCGCGCCGAGAGCCGCAAGCCCGAAGTAGAGGCCGGCACGCTGGAAGACGACCTGGCCCGGCGCGACTTCACCATCAACGCCCTGGGGCTGAGCTTGAACGAAGCGGATTTTGGGGCGCTAATAGACCGCTACGGCGGCATGCAGGATTTGGCCACCAAAACCATCCGCACGCCCCTAGGGCCCGATATTACCTTCAGCGACGACCCGCTGCGGATGCTGCGCGCCATCCGGTTTGCCGCGCAGCTGGGCTTCGATATCGAGCCCGATACCTACGACGCCATCGCCCGCAACAAGGAGCGGATTAAGATTGTGTCGCAGGAGCGCATCACCATCGAGCTCAACAAGATGGTGGAGGCGCCCCTGCCGAGCTACGGTTTCAAGCTGCTGTTTCAGACGGGCCTGCTGGCGCTGGTTTTCCCCAAAATGGCGCAGCTGCACGGCGTGGACAAGGTGGGCCAGCACGCCCACAAAGACAATTTTTACCACACCCTGCAAGTGCTCGACAACGTGGCTGCCGCGGGCGGCGACTTGTGGCTGCGCTGGGCGGCCATCTTACACGACATTGCCAAGCCCGCTACCAAGCGCTACGACCCGCGGGTGGGCTGGACCTTTCACGGCCACGAGGACAAGGGCGCGCGCTGGGTGCCCCAGATTTTCACCGACCTCAAGCTGCCGCTGGGCGAGGAGATGCGCCTGGTGCAGAAGCTAGTGCGCCTGCACTTGCGCCCCATCGTGCTCAGCCAGGAAATCGTGACCGACTCGGCCGTGCGGCGCCTGCTCTTCGAAGCCGGCGACGACATTGACCACCTCATGCTGCTGTGCCGGGCCGACATTACCAGCAAAGACCACCAGCGCAAGGCCCGCTACCTGCGCAACTTCGACACGGTGGAGGAGAAGCTGCGCGAGATTGAGGCCAAAGACCACCTGCGCGATTTCAAGCCCGTCATCACTGGCGAGGTCATCATGGCTACGTTTGGCCTCAAGCCCTCGCGCCAAGTGGGCGAGCTAAAGGAGGCCGTGCTCGAAGCCATTTTAGACGGTGAAGTGCCCAACGAGTGGGCGCCCGCCTACGCGCTGCTGCTGCGCCGCGGCGCGGCCCTAGGCCTCACGCCCGCCACTACCGCGCCCACCGAAGGCGAGGCCGGGAATGGCTAGGATGTGTACATAGTAACAAAAAAGAACGTCATGCTGAGCCTGCCGGAGCATCTCTACCGCGTAAATAATGCTAACGTCTGGAGGTAGTTACGCGGTAGAGATGCTTTGACAGGCTCAGCATGACGTTCTTTTTGGTGTACTCAGTCCCGAAGCCCCTAGGCCCCGCTGGCGCCCAAGCGCTGCCGGGCGCGGGCCACGTCCTCGGGCGTGTCGATGCCGAAGGCATCGAGCTCGGTAACAGCGGTTTGGATGGCGAAGCCGTTTTCCAGCCAGCGCAGTTGTTCCAGGCTTTCCGCCAGCTCAAGCGCGGAGGGGGGCAGCTGGGTGAGCTGCTGCAGCACGGCGGGCTGGTAGGCGTAGAGGCCCAGGTGGCGGTAATAGCGGTGGTGCGCCCGCCACTCGGCCGCCGGGTGCTGGCGCTGGTAGGGCAGTGGGTGGCGGCTGAAGTACAGCGCCCGCCCGCCTTGGTCGGCGACTACCTTGGGCAAGTGGGGGCTAAAAAGCTCTTCGTCGGATAGTACTGGCTTGATGAGCGTGGCAATGGCGGGCGGCGCGGACTGCTCGAACAGCGCCACCAGCGCATTTATCTGCGCGGGGTGAATGAAGGGCTCGTCGCCCTGAATGTTGACGATGCAACTGACCTCAGCGGGCGCCCCTAGCTGCTCGAAGGCTTCCCACACGCGGTCGGTGCCGCTGGGGTGCTCGGGGCGTGTGCGCACGGCTTCGCCCCCAAAATCCTGCACGTGGCGCAGGATGCGCTCGTCGTCGGTGGCCACTACTACGCGGCTGAGGTTGGCCTGGCGCGCCTGGGCTACCACGCGCTGAATCATGGACTGGCCGCCCAGGTCTACGAGGGGCTTGCCGGGCAGGCGGGTAGAGGCGTAGCGGGCCGGAATAATACCGATGGCAGCGGGCATGGCAACAATTTTGAAGGGCAAAACAGCAGAAAACGGGGCTGGGTGGCGTTGGCGGTGGCAGGGGGCCTAGGGGCCGCCCCCAGTTGCTTGCCGGCCCGAAGCTAGCGTTGCCTGGCCGCTAGGTATTTACTTTGCCCTCCGCTCAGGTTCGCCCGGGGCGCTGCCCTTTCCCCCGTTAGCCCATGAGCTTGTTAGTTTCGTTGTTGATTGTGAATGCCTTGCACGGGCCGCTGTCCCGGCCGGCCCATGCCGTGCCGCCCGCCGACTCCATCGGCCAGGAAATGCGCGGGGGGCAGCGCCTGGTGCGCTACCGCGTCACGCAGGGCGAAAACCTGTACCGCCTCACCAAAACCTACAAGGTGAGCACCGAGCAACTGCTGACCTACAACCCGCAGCTCAAAAATGGCCTCGGCATTGGCCAGATTGTGCTCATTCCGCGCCCCAGCCAAGGGGCTGCCCGCGCCGCTACCGCCCTCACGGCGGGCACCCCAGCGGCCGCTGCTACCGGCGCGGCGCCCGCCCGCTACACCGTGGGCCGCGGCGAAACGCTGTTCAGCATTGCCCGGCGCTTCAACTTGTCGCCGGCCGGCCTCATCGAGCTAAACCACCTGCCCACCACCGGCAATGTGCGCGCGGGCCAAGAGCTGCTGCTGCGCGCCGCCGAAGCTGGCACTCCGGCCGCCATTGTGCCGGTGCGGGCTACGCCACCCATGTCGGCGCCCACCGCGCCCACCGCCCCGCTGCGCCTCGACCCTACTAAAGAAGCCGAAGTAGCTACCGTGACGCCCGCGCCCGCCGCAACGCCCGTGGTGCCCGCGCCCGCCCCCGAAAAAGAAAAGGTGGTGCCGCGCGAGCGCGACGATACGCCCCGCAGCCCCACCCGCGCCTCGGAGCTGGCCGGCCGCCGCACCGAGCCCGGCGTGGCCGCCGTTATCGACAACAGCGGCACCGACAAGTACCTAGCCCTGCACAAAACCGCGCCCGTGGGCACCATCATGGAGGTAAAAAACATGCTGAACGGCCAGACGGTGTACGTGCGCGTAATCGGCCAGCTGCCCGACACGGGTGAGAACGACAACATTCTGGTGCGCCTCTCGCCGCGCGCCGTAGCCAAGCTCGGCACTACCGACGCCCGCTTTCGCGTCGAAACCAGCTACGTGCCTTAAAGTAGGTAAGTAGCTAGATGAGCATGACCGCCTTTTTTGCTCATTTACCCATCTGCCTACTTACTTCTAGCGCACCCGCATGCCGGCTTGCGCATTCCAATGCAGCGGGCGCGCCAGCTTGGGTAGCGGCGCCTCGCGCAGCGTGTCGATAGTGGTGCCGAAAGGCCAGCCGGGCGGGCAAATGGCGATGTAGCGGGCCAGGCCGCCCACTCCGCCCCCAAACTTGGGGTAGCCAATGGCCACCAGCGCCCCGGTTTCGGGCACCTGGTCGAGGCAGCACACGCCCTCGGCCTGGCAGTAGCCGTTGCGCAGCAGCCAGGCCTCGGCCTGGTAGGCGCGGGTGGTGTCGGTGTCGAGCGGCTCGTGGCCGTGAAACAGGATATGCCGCTGCTGATGCAGAAACTGCAGCGCCGCCAGCTCGATGCCCGGAAACACTCGCTCGGTGGCCAGCTTGGGGTCGGGCCAGCGCTTCGACCAGTCGGAGCGCACCATCACTACGCTGCCCGCCGGAATGCGGCTGTGCGCCCGTTCCCAGGCCTGCACATCGGCCACCTTGAGCTGGTAGCCGGGCTGCGCTCGCAGCTGTTCTACCATCGAAATAACTACCAGCGGCCGCACCGCGAAGGTGGGCGGCAGCTCGTCAATGGCTGGGTAGTCGGCGCTCCAGTGGGCGGGCGGGTCGAGCTGGGTGCCCAGCTGGTCGGTGGGCAAGTGGTAGTCGGTCGAGGCAAAGCCGTCGGGCTGGTAGTCGTAGGCGTGGCCGGTAGCGGGGCTGGTGCTGCGCGCAAACGTAGGGTGTCCAAATACCGCCGCTACCGGCACGCGGGGCGTGATGGTGTGGGTCAAATCCACGTATTTGGCCTGTTGCAGGGTGTGGGTATACACGTCCCAGAGGGAAACGGGCGCGGCGGGGGGCGCAGTGCAAGCCCCTAGGCCCAGGCCCAGCGCCAGCAGCGCCGGGTAGCAAAAACGGTAGTGGTAGGGCATGGTAGGGCAGTGGCAAGCGTGCCAGCGGGGCACGCCCGGCCCAAGATAGGGGGCGTATTTTTGCGCGGGCGGCCCTAGGGCCGGCTTGCCACTTCTTTGCTTGTTTCGTGTCCGTTTCCTCGCTGGCCACTGGCCCACTTCCCCTCACCGCCCCTCGGGTGGCCGCCCTGCGCCTGCTGCTCGATGAGCGCGTGGCCCGCTACAACCAGCCCGCCTTCCTGGCTAAAGACCCCATCAGCCTGCCGCACCAATTTTCGCGGCGCCAGGATGTGGAAATCAGCGCCTTGTTTGCGGCGCTGCTGGCCTGGGGTCAGCGCCCTACCATCCTCAAAAAAACTGCTGAGCTGCTGCGCCGCATGGACGATGCGCCCTACCAGTTCATCACCCAGCACCGGGACGACGACCTCAAAAAGCTGCTCGGCTTCTGCCACCGCACCTTCTGCGACACCGACCTGCTGTACTTCGTGCACTGGCTGCGCTGGTTTTATGCCGAGCACGACACGCTGGAGGACGCCTTTTTACTGGGCGACACCATGCGCGAGCGGCTGGTGAATTTTCATAACCTGTTTTTCAGCCTGCCCGAGGCGCCCGCCCGCACCCGTAAGCACGTGGCCACGCCGGCCCGCAACTCGGCCTGCAAACGCCTCAATATGTACTTGCGCTGGCTGGTGCGCCGCGACGGCCAGGGCGTTGACTTTGGCCTCTGGACGCGCCTCTCGCCCGCCGAGCTTATCTGCCCCATCGATGTGCACGTCGAGCGCCAGGCGCGCCTACTAGGCCTGCTGCGCCGCGAAAAGGTAGACTGGCCAGCCGCCGAGGAGCTTACCGCCAACCTGCGCCTGCTCGACCCCGCCGACCCCGTGAAGTACGACTTCGCCCTCTTTGGTGAGGGGGTGGGCGAGTAGCCTTTTGCGGCCAGTTGCCGTACCCTAGGGCATGGAAAACTCGAAAGGTCCCGAGCTGCCCGCCTGGGTATTTCTGGCGCTGCGCCTGGGCTCGCTGGTGCTAGTGGCGGGGCTGGCCGCGGTGGTGTGGCGCTGCAATGGCTGAGCCCCCACCCTCGGCGGGAAATGTGCCGCGCGCTGCCAATTAAAAACCGAATTTTCCGCTCCACGCGGGTGTTCTACCTTTGCAATTAACTACCAGAACTCCCGCTTCTTTCCGACTTGCTAGTACCCCAAAACTTTGAAGCCAAAATTGGCTTCACCCCGCTGCGCGACCTGCTGGAGCAGCTCTGCCTCTCGGCCCTCGGGCGGCAGTACGTGGCCCGGATGCAGTTCCTGACCAACGCCGACTTTTTGCGCAAGCAACTTGAGCAAACCGACGAGTTTGCCCAGATTCTAAACGCGGGCGCCGACTTTCCGCAGTCTCACTATCACGACGTGACGGCCGCCCTCACGCGCGCCGCCCTGCCGGGCGCCTACCTCGACGTGGCCTCGTTTTACGAGGTGAAGATGAGTTTGCGCACCATCCGCGAGGCGCTCACTTTCTTCACTAATGCCGCCGAAAGCCTGTACCCCAACCTGCGCCTGCTAGGCATCGGCATTCAGGCCGACCGCAACCTGCTGGCCGCGCTGGACAAGGTGGTGGACGACGAGGGCCAGGTGCGCGACGACGCCTCGCCGCTGCTGCGCCAGATTCGGCAAGAGCTCATTGCCCGGCAGGGGCAGCTGCGGCGGCAGCTGGCCACCGTGCTGCGCCACGCCAAAAGCGAAGGCTGGATACCCTCCGACTCGGAGCCCACCATCCGGGGTGGGCGCCTGGTGCTGCCCGTCATTGCCGAGCATAAGCGCCGGCTGCGCGGCCTGATTCACGACGAAAGCGCCTCGGGGCAGACCGTGTACATCGAGCCCTCGGAGGTGTTTGAGCTTAACAATGACATTAAGGACCTGGAAAACGCTTATCAGCGCGAACTGATTCGCATCCTCACCAGCCTCACCGACCAGTTGCGGCCCCACCTGCCCGACCTCAAAAAGGCCTATAACTACCTGGGGCGTCTCGATTTTGTGCGGGCCAAGGCGCGCCTGGCCCGCGAGCTGGATGCCCAGCTGCCCGAGCTGAGCGCCAAGCCGCTGGTGCGCTGGCGCGGCGTGCGCCACCCGGTGCTGGCCCTTACCTTCCGCGACCACAACAAAACGGCCGCCGCGGCCGACCAGCGCCAAGTGGTACCGCTCGACGTGGAGCTGACGCCCGAGCAGCGCATCTTGGTTATTTCGGGGCCCAACGCGGGCGGTAAGTCGGTGGCCCTCAAGACGGTGGGTTTGGTGCAGTACATGCTGCAATGCGGCCTGCTGATACCCTGCGACGACTACTCGGAGGCCGGCATGTTCGAGGACATCTTGCTCGACATTGGCGACGAGCAGAGCCTGGAAAATGACCTGAGCACCTACTCGTCGCACCTGCTGGCCATGAAGCAGTTCGTGACCGTGGCCAACAAGAAAAGCCTGGTGCTGATTGACGAGTTTGGCACCGGCACCGAGCCAACCCTAGGGGGCGCCATTGCCGAAGCCGTGCTGGAGCAGCTCAACCGCGAGCGCGCCTTTGGGGTGATAACCACGCACTACACGAACCTCAAGAACTTTGCCGAGCGTACGCCCGGCCTTATCAATGGCGCCATGCGCTACGACCCCGAGCGCCTGCAGCCCCTTTATCGCCTCGAAACAGGCAAGCCGGGCAGCAGCTTCGCCATCGAGATTGCCCGCAAGATTGGGCTGCCCAAGGGCATTGTGGAGCGCGCCACCCAGCTGGTGGGCAAGGATAAGATTAACTACGATACCCTGCTCGAAGGGCTGGAAAAAGATAAGACCGAGCTGGAAGCCAAGCTGCGCGAAACCGAGAAGCTGCAAACCGGCCTGCGCAAGTTCACCCAGGAGTACCTGGATTTGAAACAGCACCTGGAAGACAACCGCCTGGAGCGCCTGCGCGACGCTAAGCAGCAAGCCCAGAAGCTGCTGCGCGATACCAACCAGCAAATCGAGGCTACCATCAGCGAGATTCGCCGCTCGCAGGCCGACAAGGAAACCACCAAGCAAGCCCGCGAGCAGCTCGACACCTTTGTGCGCGAAAAGCTGCAAATGGAGCCGCCCAAAGCCCGCCCCACCCGCGAGCTGGCCGAGCCCGGCACCCTGCAACCCGGCGACCGCGTGGCCATCCTGGGCCAGGAGGGCCACGGCGAAGTAGTGAGCGTGAAGGGCAAAACCGCCGAGGTGCTCTTCGGCGGCCTCAAGACCCTAGTAAAAGTGAGCCAGCTCGAAAAGCTGAGCCGCGCCGAAGCCCGCGAGCGCGAAACCGCCCTGCGCAAAACGGCCGCCGCCAACTCCGGCCCCACCCTCGACGTGACCGGCCGCATGGCCGCCTTCAACCCCACGCTCGACCTGCGCGGCGAGCGGGCCGAGGATGCGCTTACCAAGCTCATGGGCTTCGTGGACGACGCCACCATGCTGGGCATTTCGGAAATGCGCATCCTGCATGGGCGCGGCAACGGCGTGCTGCGCCAGGTAGTGCGCGACTACCTGCGCCAAACCCGCGCCGTGGCCAGCCTGGGCGACGAGCACGCCGACCGCGGCGGCGACGGCGTGACGCTGGCGGTGCTCAAGTAAGGTTTTCGTCCCAAGCTCTTCGAATAACCTGGGGAGCTTGGGGCGAGATGTCGCCCGGTTGTCCGCAACTTTACGGGCCGTATGGAGAAGCGCAACAAGGTAAAAACCAAGTGGCTCCTGGTGCTGCTGCTGGGCGTGGCCTGCTCATTTTGGCTGGCGCCGGCGCCGCGGGGCGCGCCCGACGTGGAGTACTGGGGCGAGTACGTGCCGCTGGCTTCCGGCCTGGGCTTCGTGCTCAACCACGACAGCCAGGGCTACATCGACGCGGCGCAGCACCCCAGCCAGTTGCTGCGACAGGGCGAGGTGCGGCAGTCGCGCCCGCTGTATGTCTTGCTGGGCTCGGCCGTGGGCTACCCACTCACCGCGGCCCTGCAACTGGGCGGCCGGCTGGGCTTGCTGCCTACCTGGTGGCCCGAAACTACCCGCTACTGGGGCTTCTATGGGGGTTATGTGCTGCTGAATGCCCTAGGGCTGCTGGCCAGCGCTGGGCTGCTGCGCCGGCTGGTAGTGGCCCTAGGCACCGGGCGGGCGCCGGGCTGGGTAAGCTGGGCGCTACTTTGGGTGCTGGCGGCCAACCCCGTTACCAAGGCATTTTTCTGGACGGCCCACCAGCAGATGCTGGCTTTTCTGGTGCCACTGTTTTGCCTGGCGCTTGCCCTGGGGGTGGCCCGCCGCCCGGCGCCCGCCTGGCCCGCCCTGGCCGCCCTGAGTTTAAGCCTAGGGCTGCTGCCGCTGCTTTACGGCAGCTTTGTACTGGCGTGGCCGGCGCTGGCATTTGGGCTGTGGCAGGCAAGCACGCCGCCCGGCGCGGCAGCTGGCGCGGCGCCGCTGCTGCTCGTCCGGCGGCTGGGCCAGCTACTGCTTAGCCTGGGGCTATTTGTGGCGCCCACGCTGCTTTGGATAGGGCTGCTGCGGCTGCACGGCACCACCTACTACAACCACGAGGCCGCGCGCTATCACCAGCTGGTGTGGCTGCTCGAAGCCCTGGGCCAGCCGCCCGGCGCGTACGCGCGCCTAGTGGGCCAGAAGCTGGCCGAGTACTATGGCAGCCTAGGGTTGCTGCGCTACTGGCTGGCGCTGGGCCTAGGGCTACTGGCGGCTACCTGGGGGCGCACTCGCCGCACCCGGCCGGCCACCCCGCTGCTGCCCAGCTTGCCGGGTCGGGTGCTGGCTTTCACCTTCGTCAGTTTCGGCGTTTTTTTCGCGCTTTTGGGGTACTATCCCGAGCGCCTGGCCTACACGCTGCTGCCGCTGGTGCTGTGCTTGCTGGCGGGCCTGCTGCCGCAGTGGCCGCCGCGCCTGGCGCGCCCGCTGGCCCTGGCGGTGGCCGGCGGCTGGTACGGCTACGTGCTGCTCAGCTACGGCCCCTTTTCATAGGTAGGGTAGTAGCGGCCGTGTGATAGGTCTGCGCCAGTGCTGGCCAGGCTTGGTCACCCTAGGGTTGTCATGTTAGTAGGTGTACACGGTCGCCAAAAAGACGCCTGTCATTGCGAGCGTAGCGAAGCAATCGCACCAGAACGAGTCGTTCGAATGTCGTTCGGATTGCGATTGCCGCGCGGCGCTCGCAATGACAAGCGTCTTTTTGGCGACCGTGCACTGCTTAGCAAGTAGGTGAGCTATAACGGTTAATCTGGCGAAGCGCAGTGCCCAACGACCCTATTGTGCCTTAGCTTGCGGCTCTCCTTTTCCCACTCCACGCATGATACCCAGACTGTTGCTACTGTTGCTACTGTTGGTGCTGGACCTAGGTGCCCTAGGCACTTGGGCCCAGGCGCCGGGCGCTACCATTTGGCAGGTGGGCACGGCCGATAACTCGGGCACCGAGTTTGCCCTGGCACCGGCGGGGTTCCGGCAGTTTGTGGGGCGCGACTTTGGCTACGAGGACAAGCTGTTCGTGGTAGGCTTCTCGCGCCCCCGGCAGGACTTCCCCTACGTGCTGCCCGGCCCGGCCGATACCTGGGGCGGTACCTGGAGCACGGCCGGCTGGCGCACCAACCAGGTGGCCCTGGCCTTTGCCCTAGGGGCTGCGCCGGCAGCCAGCGGCTACCACCTGCAGGTGCGGCTGGCCGACTACGCCAAGAAGTTCTTGCCGCTGCTGAAAATCAGCATCAACGACCAGGACGTGAAGGTGCAGCTGACTGCGCCCGGCCACGACCTGCGCCAGCAGCCCAGGCCCACCCTGCACGAACTGCCCGTTGATACGGCCAGCCTCAGCGGCAACCTGGCCGGCGCCACGCCCTACGTGCTGGATATTCCGGTGGCTAGCCGCGTGCTGCGGCCGGGCGGCAATAAACTGGTTATTAGTGTGCTCGAAGGCTCGTGGATATTGTTTGACCAAGTGCGGCTGACGGGCCCTAGGGGCGCTAGCGTGCGGCCGCCCGGCCCAGCGCTGGTGCAAAGTGTGCAGCCCGCGCCCTACGAGCTGGCCGCCCAGGGCCGGCGCTGGCAGCCGCTACTGGTGGCCGTGCACCACCTGGCGGGCCGCCCCACGGTGCAGGTGCAGCTCGATGGCCGCCCTATTTTCAGCGAAGCCGTGGAGCAGGGCGACTACGAGTTTGAGGCGCCGATGCCGGCCGCCGCCGCCGCCCGCACCAGCCGCTACCGGGTGCTGGTAGCTGGCCAGCTGGTGCAAGCCGGACGGGTGCGCCGCGCCGCGCAGCCCCTCCAAACCCCGGCCGACTACGTGGATACGCGCCTGGGCACGGCGCACTCGCGCTGGATGATAGCGCCCGGCCCTTGGATGCCCTTTAGCATGGTGAAGCTGAGCCCCGACAACCAAAACGGCGGCTGGCAGGCTGGCTATCAGCCCAGCTACGAAAGCGTGGGCACGTTCAGCCACATCCACGAGTGGACGATGGCTGGCCTAGGGGTGTTTGCTACCAATGGGCAACTCAAAACTACCGTCGGCGACGAGCTGCAACCCGGCGCGGGCTACCGCTCGCGCATCGATAAAAAAACCGAGGCCGCGCCCATCGGCTACTATAAAGTGCAGCTGGCCGACTACGACATCAAGGCCGAGCTGACGGCTACCACGCGCGGCGGCTTGGAGCGGTTCACGTTTCCGGCCGGCCGCGACAGCGCCCGCGTGCTGCTCGACCTGCACATTCCGGCCGAGTACGACTACCAACTCAAGGCGGTAAGATTTACCAAAGTCAGCCCCTACCGGCTGGAGGGCACGGTGCACCAGTTTTCGCCCGGCGTGTGGAGCAGCGATGCCGCCCAGGACTACACGCTGCACGTGGTGGTGGAATTTGACCAACCCATGCGGCGCCTGGGCACCTGGCTGAACGGGCGCGTGCAGTACGGCGCCGACTCGCTGGTGGCGCAGGATGCGAAAGACGCGGGCCTGTTTGCCGAGTTCGACGCCCGGCAGCACCCGGTGGTGCAGGTGCGCACGGGCCTCTCGCTGGTGAGCCTGGCCGGCGCCCGCCAAAACCTGGCCACTGAGCTGACCAAGCCCTTTGGCTGGAATTTTGAGGCTGTGCGCCAACACCAGCGCCGCACTTGGAACGAGCTGCTGGGCCGGGTGAGCATCACGACCACCAACCGGCTCGAAAAAGTGCGTTTCTACAACGCGCTCTACCGCTCGGTGTGCAGCCGCAACACCTGGAGCGACGTGGGCGGCGAGTGGCGCGGCACCGACGGCGCCGTGCACCGCCTGCCCCGGCCGGGCGACGTGGCCCTCGGGTGCGACGCATTTTGGAATACCTTCTGGAACCTCAACCAGGTCTGGAACCTGGTGCTGCCCGAGTGGAGCAACCGCTGGGTGAACTCGCAGCTGGCCCTGTACGACGCCTACGGCTGGCTAGCCAAGGGTCCGGCCGGCCTGAACTACGTGCCCGTGATGGTGGCCGAGCACGAAATACCGCAGCTGGTGGCCGCCTACCAAATGGGCATCCGCGACTTTGACGCGCCCAAGGTGCTGGCCGCCGCCATCAAGATGCAAACCACGCCGGCCCAGAAAGTCTACAACGGCTTTGCCGGCAACCGCGACTTGGTGGCCTACCAGCAGTACGGCTACGTGCCCGCCGATAAGGGCCGCTTCTCCAACTCGATGGAGTACTCGTTCGACGACTGGACGGTGGGGCAACTGGCCAAGGCCCTAGGCCGCCCGGCCGAGTACACGAAGTTCAACGCCCGCGGCTACTGGTGGCAGCACGCCATCGACAGCGCCGGCTTTTGCCACTTGAAGAACAGCAACGGCCGCTGGGCGCAGCCCTTCGACCCCTTCCGCAGCGGCGCCAACGAGGAGTACGTGGAGGGCAACGCCTGGCAGCTCACCTTTTTTGTGCCGCAGGATGTGCCCGCGCTGGTGCGCCAAGTGGGCCAAAAAACCTTCATAGACCGCCTGGAGTGGGGCTTTCAAGCCAGCGAGCCCTGGCGCTACAACGGCCTGAACGACCAGTACTGGAACTACCCCGTGGTGCAGGGCAACCAGCAGTCGATGCACTTTGCCTTCTTGTTTAACTGGGCCGGTAGGCCGTGGCTAACCCAGAAGTGGAGCCGCTCGATACTGGCGCGCTACTACGGCTACGGCGTGGGCAACGCCTACCTGGGCGACGAGGACCAGGGCCAGATGAGCGCCTGGCTGGTGATGGCGGCCCTAGGCCTGTTTCAAACCGATGGCGGCACCAGCGCGGCGCCCACCTACGAGATTGGCAGCCCGCTCTACCCAAGGGTCGAAATCGACCTGGGCCGGCGCTTCGGGCGCGGCCAGAAGTTTACAATAATAGCCCAGGGTGCCTCCCGCCGCAACCAGTACGTGCAAGGCGCTACCCTCAACGGCCAGGCCCTAGGGTCGTTCAACTTCCCGGCCGCCGAGCTGCTGAAGGGCGGCGCGCTGGTGCTGCGCATGGGCCCCGAGCCCAATAAGCAGTGGGGTGTATCGGCCTTTCGCTGAGGCAGGGCCCTAGGCCGCCCAGCTTACACTTCCGAAGAAAAACCCTGCCTTGCCAGGCCAGCGGGTTCTCAGGTGGGCAGCGGGGCGGGGCAGTAATCGGCTTAGCAGGCGGGAGTGGCAGAAGGCGCAGATTAAACGTGAATTTTTCGCGTTGCTGGACTGTCGTGAGTGATAGCTGCTCACCCTTCCACCCTAGCCCTCCTATGTTTATCACCAAGCTTTTCGACCTGTTCAAAGCCAAACCGGCGCCCGATGCCCTGCCGGCCGCCTACCCCGATGCCGAGTTTATAGAGGCGGTGGCCAAGCGGTGGCGCGAGCGCTACGCCAGCAGCCAAGCAGCTGGTTCGGCGGCGCCCCGGCCGGCCGCCAGCCAAGAGCAAGCCGCTTAGCAGCTGCCCAGATTTAGGAGGCCTAAGCCCCTCGCAGGGGCTAATTGGGGGCTTGGCACCCCGCGCCCGCAGCCATGGCTTCACCGGGAAGCTAGGCGGCGGCGTTACTTTTAGGGTAATGAATGCCCCCGTGAAGCAGGCCCCTGCCCTGCTGTTTGAGAATGCCGCCGGCCAGGTGCTGGCCGACTCCGCCGGCTTTTTGCGCCTGGTATGGAGCGCCCAAGCCCGGCAACTAACTGACACCCAAGGCTTGCTTAGGGCCATGAGCCAGCACCTGGGCCAGCGGGGCTGGGGCCGCGTGCTGGCCAACCAAACGTACATGCCGCCCTTCTCGCCCGACGAGCAGCACTGGATAAATCAGGAGTGGCTGCCGGGCGAGGCCCGCACCAGCGGCTACCGCCACGGCGCTATTCTGGTATCGAGCAACGTGCTGAGCCGGCTGGCCACCGCCTCCATCACCGGCGCCCAGCAGGAGTCGGGCCTGCGCTACCGCTCCTTCGACGACGAAGCCACCGCCGTGGCTTGGCTGCTGCGCCAGCCGGCCTAGGGGCGATGGTGGCCGCACGGTAGCTTTGGCAGGTCTTTTACCAGAAAATACATGCGCCCTTACCTCGTGCTGAGCACCCTGCTGCTCGTAGCTGCGGCCAGCCCCGCCCTCGCCCAGTCGGCCCCCACCCCCATGGCCCCGGCCGGCCGTTTTTGCGTGGTGCGCAGCCTGGGCGTGCTCAGCGACAGCCGCCCTCGCTTCACCCTCGATTATGGCGTGCCCACCAAAGCCGCCAAGCTGCCCGCCGCCGAAAACTATGACCTGACCTTCAAAATGGAAGCCCTGCGCTCGGTGCCCGACATGCTCAACTTCATGGACAGCACCGGCTGGGAGCTGGTGAGCACCACGGCCGCCGCGGGGGCGGGGCCGGCCGAGTCGGTGCCCAGCGTAGCGTGCCAATATATTTTTCGGCGCAAGGCCAACTAGCCTCCCTAGGGCCCACTTGCCGCGCTACACCAGCAGCACGTCGATGCGGTGGGCGTGCACCAGCCCTAGGGCCGCCGACCAGGTAAAGACCGTGAAATTGCCATCTTGCGAGGCCACTAGGGCCACGGCGTCGTGCTGGTCGTGCACAAACTGGGCGGCGGCCAGGTGGCGGGTGCCCCCCGCCTTGGCCGGGTGCAGGCGCTGCGGCGTGCTGCCCAGCACGGGCTCGGTCAGTATCATTTCCTCCACGGGAAGGCTGTCGGCGCGGCGCGTCACTTTCACCCCGAAGGCCAGCAGCTCGTGGGCGCGGTTGAGCACGGTGGCGCCATCCACGGCCGTAAAGCCGCCAATTACCTCAATGTGGCGCAGCAGCTCGGCTTGCCAGTCGCGGCCGGCGTGGCGGCCGGGGGCGGCCAATTGCTCGGCCACGCCGCGGTAGGGCGGCTCCACGGGGTAGCTCAGGGGCTGCACCACCGAGGCGCGCCAGATTTCGGAGCCGGTGGGCACCAGTAGTACCAGCCCGCCCCGCCCGTGGGCCCGCATGGCGCGGCCCAGCTCTACTAGCACCACCACCGGGGCCAGGGGGTCGGGCACGGGCGGCAGCGAGTCGCGCAGGGCGGGCAGCTCGGCTAGGCCGGCGTTGTCTTCGTCCACCAGCTTCACGAGGTCGCCCCGCAGCACGGCCACGTTCACAAACTTGCCGAAGCCATCGGCCCGGCGGTGCTTAATGGCCAGCAGGCCGGGCTCCACCACTTCCAGCACGAAGCCCACCGGCGGCACCTCGCTCACGGTGCCCCACACGTAGAGGCTCTCGTCGGCCGGCTCGTAGCCCACGCCCAGGTGAATGCCGGGGTGCTCCACGGCCGGGGCCAGCTTGGTGAGGCTGTGGGGCGTGAGGCGCAGGCGCTGCCCAAAAATGAGCGGCTGCGCGGTATCGGCCGGGTCGAGCAGCGTGAGCGAGATGCGCGGCGGCCGCCCCTCCTCGCGGCGTAGGCTGGCCCAAAAGGCAATGTCGATAACGGCTTCGATGAGGGCGGCCGACGGGGCAGGGGGCAGCGGCTGCGTGCCCCGGCTAAGGGCGGCGGCGCGGTAGCTGGCAAAGTGGGCAGCTAGCTCGGGGGCTACCATGCGGGCAGCCAGGTAGGTGGGTTCGGAGTGCATAAGGGGCTAGGGAGCGGCGGCTAGTATAAGCCCGGCCGGGGCTTTATGTTTTGCCCGCGCTTGCTTGCTCTGCCCACCGCGCCTCCTGGCCAGCCTGGGGGCAGTGGGCAGTCGCTGGCGCCTGCAGGCGCGGCTGCGGTGCCCCAGGGGCAGCATGCTATATTGCGTCCTCATCGCCCCTTCATTATTGCTATGCGCCTTTTCCTACCTGCCACCCTTTTGCTAGCGGGGCTGTTAACCGGCTTGCCCCACCAAAGCCAGGCCCAGGTCCAAGCTCAGGTAGTGGATGCGGCGCCGCGGCCGGGCCGCTACTACCTGGGCCTAGGCGGAACGGTGGGCCGCTACGCGCAGGGCCGCAACGGCGGCGCCAGCGTGCTAGCCCCTGCGCTAAGCGGAGGCCTACGCCTGATGCCCCGCCTGGCGCTAGAGCTAAGCCTGCAAGTGGGGTGGTCTAGCCGGAGCGGACAGGAAGCTAAGATAGGTGTTGCAGCAGGTCGGCTTCAAATTGGTGGGGCGAGCGGTAGCCCAGGGCAGA
>JBPBPH010000092.1:0-54432 GCA_050954355.1 Janthinobacterium lividum | reverse complement strand
TTCGCTCAGGGCCGGGGCGGCGGACGTGGCTGGTTGCGGGGCCGCAGTGGCCGCTTCGGAGCTGGCGGCCTCGGCCGGGTCGGGCTGCTGAGAGCGGATTTCGGCCAGGCGGGCTTCCAGGATGCTCATGCGGTCGGCCGCGGGGGCCGGGGTGGCCGCGCCGTTGGGGGCAGCGGAGGGGGCGGAATTTTCTTCTTCGGGCAGCATAAAACGAAACAAAAGCCGGCGGCGGACCGGGTAAGCGATAGGAAGTAAGGGCCGCCGGCACCGGGGGGCCAGGGAAAAGGTCAGTTAGTTGAGGCGCGGGTCGAGCGGGTAGTTGGAAAGGGCGCGGTAGCGCCCCCCTTTTTCGCGCAGCACGTCCTGCCAAAGCGTATCAGAGTTCAAAGTAAATACTTTCCCGGCAGAGGTGGGCTGTTGAATCCAGGAGCCCTGGGCAATTTCGTGTTCCAGCTGCCCAGCCGACCAGCCCGAATAGCCCACAAACAGGCGCACGGCGGCCGGCGCGGCCGCCCCGCTGGTCAGGCGCGCGAGCAGCTCGTCGAAGTCGCCGCCCCAGTACGTAGCGGCCCCTAGGGGGGTGGTGCCGGGCAAGCCCGGCACCTGGTGCACCACGTGCAGGGTATCGGGCTGCACGGGGCCGCCCTCGTAGAGGGGCAGCTGGGCTAGGGGTGAGCCCGCTCCCAGGGGCAGTTCCAGCACGTCGCCGAGCTGGGTGGCCAGCGGGCGGGTCAGCACCAAGCCAAAAGCACCCTCGGCGGGGGCGTGGCGGCACAGCAGCACTACGCTGCGCTCAAAGTTGGGGTCGCCCAGGAAGGGCTTGGAAATAAGCAGCGAGCCGGGTTTCATAGGCTAGAGAGTACTAGAAAGGGCTAGAAAGGCCAGGAGCGGCAGGGGAGCGCCCGCCCGGCGGGGCCGCTGGCGGGTAGCTAACGTAAAGGGGGCGGCAAGTAGTTTTGCAGCGCCACCCGCGGGCGCCCTAAATTTTAGGGCGGGGCCCTAGGGGGCTACCCACCGGCCGCTTGCGGCGGCCACCTTTCCTAGCCTTCGTTTTTTGCCATGACCGATACCGAACTCGCCAGCCTGCGCCAGACCTACGCCCAGGCCACGCTGCTCGAAACCGACGTGCTGCCCCAGGCCGTGCCCCAGTTTCGGCGCTGGCTCGACGAGGCCCTGGCCGCCCAGGTGCCCGAGCCCAGCGCCCTGACCCTGGCCACGGTAGATGCCGCCACGGGCCAGCCCAGCCAGCGCGTGGTGCTGCTCAAGGGCCTGCCCGACGACGCGGGCTTTTTATTTTTTACCAACTACGCCTCGCGCAAGGGCCAGGAGCTGGCCGCCCAGCCCCTGGCGGCCCTCAATTTTTTCTGGCCCGCCCTCGAGCGCCAGGTGCGGGTAGAAGGGCGCGTAACAAAAGCCGACCCGCAGGTATCGACTGCCTATTTTCAGAGCCGGCCCCTTGGCAGCCAGCTCGGGGCCTGGGCCTCGCCCCAGAGCGAAACCATGGGCAGCCGCCAGGAGCTGGAGCAGCGCGCGCAGGCAGTGGAAGCCCGCTTCGCCGGCCAAAACCCCTTGCCGCGCCCCCCGCACTGGGGTGGCTACGTGCTGCGCCCCACGCGCCTCGAGTTTTGGCAGGGCCGCCCCAGCCGCTTGCACGACCGCCTGGTGTACGAGCTGCAAGCCGACGGCAGCAGTTGGCGCATTAGCCGCCTGGCGCCCTAGGGGCGGTGTTTGCAGGTAGCAATCAACAAGTAGCCAGGCCGCCAAGCAGTACCCTAGGGATGCCTTTAGTTGAAAAATGTTGACTGATACCTACCCTGATAAGTGATAATTGTTGATTGATAATTGTACTAAGTGGCCGATATTCAACCCCTGCGCGGCTGGCGCTACAACCCGGCCCTGAGCGCCCAGCTGGAGGAGGTGACCTCACCCCTGTTCGACGTGGTGAGTGCTCGGCAGCGGGCGGCGCTCTACCAGCAGCCGCTCAACTCCATTCACCTCTCGGTGCCCCAGGCCGAGGACGGGTTCTCGCCCGCCGCGGCCGGCGCCCGGCGCTGGGCCGATTGGCGCCGCCGGGGCGTGCTGCGGCAGGACGAGCTGCCGGGCATCTACGTGTATTACCAGTACTTTAGGCTGCCGGGCGAAACCCGCGAGCGCTGCCGCAAGGGCTTTATGTGCCACATCCGGGCCACCCCTTGGGCCGAGGGGGCGGTGCTGCGCCACGAGAATACGCTGCCCGCCGCCGTGCGCGACCGTACGGAGCTGCTGGCCGCCCTGCGCCTGCAAACCAGCGCCACCCACGGCCTCTACCGCGACGAGACGTTCTGCCTGGAAGCCCTCATGGACGAGGCCATGCAAGACCCGCTTTGCCAGACGGAGGAGGACTACCAGGGCGCGCGCGACGTGCTGGCCGTGGTGCAGGACGTGGCCGCCATCCGCCGGTTTCAGGCGGTGCTGGCCGCCCAGCCCGTCATCCTGGCCGACGGGCACCACCGCTACGAGGCCTCGGTGGCCTACCGTCAGGCGCGGCAGCTGGCCCTAGGGGCGGCCGCCACCGGCCACGAGCCCTGGCAGTACCACCTGATGTACCTCACCAACGCGGCCAGCGACGATTTGCGCATCTTGCCCACCCACCGCCTGCTGCGGGCCCTGCCCGCGGGCTGGACCAGCGAGACGCTGCTCGCGCGCCTGGCCGCGTACTTCGTGGTGCGGCCCCAGGCTGAGGTGCAGGACTTGCCCGAGCTGCTGGCCGGCAAGCCGGGCGCCTTCGGGCTGTATTTGCCGGGCGGGGCGGCCTACAAGCTGCGCCTACGCCCCGAGCTGCTCGACGCCGTGCCCTGGCCCATGCCCGCCGCCGTGCGCGCCCTCGACCTCACGCGCCTGCACTACTTCGTGTTTGAGCTGGTGCTGGGGGTGCGGGGCCCCACGCAGCGCGCCTGGCCGGGCGTGGCCTACGTGCGCGGCCTGGCCGAGAGCCTGCGCCAGGTAGACCAGGGCGAGGCCGCGGCGGCCTTCCTCACCCAGGAAGTCACGCTGGCCGAGGTGGCGGCCGTGTGCCGCTCGGGCGCCGTAATGCCGCCCAAGTCCACTTTTTTCTACCCCAAGGTGCTCGGGGGCCTGCTCTTTGCCAGCGTGGCCGACGAGGCCACGGCCGCCGACCAGTCGGTGTTCGACGCGGTATTCTGGCCGCCCCCGGCTAGCCGTGCTGCGGCCCCTAGGGCCCCTTGGCCGCGCCCAGGAGCCTAGGCGGCCAAGGGGCCCAGCGTGTTTTCGAGTGTCCCAGCGTGCCCCAGGGGCTGGCTATTTTCTTTGCTTACGCTTTTACTAGATGCGCTTAATTCTTGCCTCGGGCTCGCCCCGCCGCCGCCAGCTGCTCACCGACCTGGGCCTGGCCTACGAGCTGCGCCTGCGCGAGGTCGACGAAAGTTTTCCGCCCCAGCTGCGCCGCGGGGCCATTGCCGAGTACCTGGCCCGCCGCAAGGCCGAGGCCTACCAACCCGATTTGGCGGCCGACGAGCTGCTGCTCACGGCCGACACCATCGTGTGCCTGGGGGAGGAAGTGCTCACTAAGCCCGCCGATGCCGCCGAGGCCCGCGCCATGCTGGGCTGGCTGCAGGGCCGGGCCCACCAGGTGTACACCGGCGTGTGCCTGCTGCCCGGCGACGGGCGGGCGCCGCTGGTATTTGCCGACGAAACCACCGTGCACTTCCGCCCCCTGAGCGCCGCCGAAATCGCGCACTACGTCGCCCACTACCAGCCCCTGGACAAGGCCGGGGCCTACGGCGCGCAGGACTGGCTGGGGCTGGTGGGCATCGAGCGGCTCGAGGGCTCGTACTTCACCGTGATGGGCCTGCCCACGCACCGGGTGTGGGCCGGGCTGGTGGCCCTAGGGTACTTCAACGACTTGAACGCCAGCACTGCGTGCTAACTTCTCGCTAATTTCTCGCTAATTTCTCGCTAATCACCCGTATGCGTTTCATTGGCCGGCTGGGGGCGTGGTTGGCGCTGGCGCTGGCCGGGGCCCTGGGGCTGCTTTTTAGCTTTACCACCTACGGGCACCTGGCGCAGCGCCTGGCCGAGCTGGCCACCGGCCTGAGCCGCCCCTTGGCGCCGCTGGCCCTGGCGCCCGGGCGGCTGCTGGCCCTGCGCATGGGGTTGGATGGGGTGGCGCTGGCGGCCGGGCTGGTTCTGGTGCGCCCGCGCCGGCGGCGGCCGTGGGTGCGCCGGGCGGTGGGCGCGGCCTGGCGGGCGCTGTGGCAGCCGTGGCGGCAGCTGGCGCCCGGCCCGCGCCGGTGGCTGGGGGCCATGCTGGGGGTGGTGGCGCTGGCGCGGCTCTACTACGCCGGCTGGTACCCGCTCAACCTGGACGAGCTGGCCTCTTACGACTACAGCGTGCTGCCCGGCCCGGCCGTGACGGCAAGCGTGTACGCCTACCCCAACAACCACCTGCTGGCCAATTTGCTAGTCGGAGCGGTGCACGGCGCGCTGCCAACGGCCCCGCCGGGGCTGGCGTTGCGCCTGCTGCCTACCCTAGGGGGGCTACTGGCGCTGCCCGTGGTAGCGGCCGGGCTGCTGCGCTACCTGCGGCCGGCGGCCGTGCTGCTGGGCCTGGGGTTGTTTTGGTTGTCGCCGCTGCCGGTGTTTTACGCCGTGGCCGGGCGCGGCTACGCCTGGGCTCTGCTGGCCACCTGGGCGGGGCTGGGGGCGGCGCTGGTGCTGGCGGCGCGGGCGCCCGCGCCGGGCCCGCGGCGGCGGCTGGCGTGGGCGGTATTCTGCGGCAGCGCCCTAATGGGCCTCTACGCCGTGCCCAGCCACCTCTACGTGGTGGTAGCCCTAGGGGTGAATTTGCTGGCCGCCCTAGCGCGCCAGCCCGACCGGCGCCGGGGCTTGCGGCTGCTACACCTGGCCGGGGCCAGCGCCGTGGTGGGGGTGGGGGCCGTGCTGCTGTACGCGCCCGTTGGGGCGGTATCGGGCTGGCCGGCGCTGCTGGCCAATCCCTACGTGACCCACGCGCCGGGGGCGCGCTACTGGGCTACCATCGGCTCCTTCCTGCTCGGCACGGCTACCGAGCTGCTGGGCCGCCCGGGCTGGAGCGCCCTGGCCTGGCTGGCCCTGGCTCTGGGGGCGCTGCTGGTGCTAGCGCGCGCCCGGCAACTGCCTGCGCCTCGCCGGCAGCTGGGTTGGCTGCTGCATGGGCAGCTCACGCTGTGGCTGCCGCTGACGCTGGGGCAGCACGTGTACCCGCCGGCCCGCACGCTGCTGGCGGTGCTGCTAGCCTTTTGCCTGCTGCTGGCGCTGCTGCTGCAGGCAGCGTGGCAATACGGGGCGCCCAGGCTGGGGCTGGCCCGCGCGGGTGGCCGGTGGGCGCTGCCGCTGGCGGCCAGCCTGGTGCTGTGCTACGGCGGCTACCGCCTCTGCCGCGAGCAGCGCATCCTAACCGAGCGGCGGGCCGAAGCGGCGGCTCTGCGCCTAGCCTACGACTGGCTGCGGCAACGGCAATTGCGCCGCATCTGGGTGCAGCCCGGCGGCTGGGTACTGGTGTGGCACCACTACGCGCTAACCGCCGGCCGGCCGCTGCTGCCCTTGGTGCAGGTAGACGAGGCCCCGCCCGGCCGGCGCCCCGGCCCGGTGGGGGAGGTGGAAGCGTTGAATTATTCCCCTGGAGATAGCACCCGCCCCCTACGCTACCAAGCGAGGCAGCGGGTGTTTATCGTGTCCGTGTCGCCAACCCAGCCCCTGCTGCTGGGGCCCCGCTAGCAGCATTTGCGTGGTGCCGTGGTACTTGCGTAAGGAGCGGTGGGCCACTAGTGCCCGCGCGCCAGCAGCGCAATGCCAGCCACTACCAGACCCAGGCCGGCGGCCTGGGTGAGCGTTAGGGTTTCGTGCCGCACCACCAGCATTTGAAAATTAATTAAAACTACCGCAGCTTCTCTTTGAGTATCTCCAGCTCCACGGCGGGGGCAATGCGCTCGTACAGAATATTATACGCGGCCGTGGTGATGGGCATGTTCACCTTGAGCTGGCGGTTGAGCTCGTGAATGCTCTTGACGGCGTAGTAGCCCTCGGCCACCATGTTCATTTCCAGCTGGGCCGACTTGACGGAGTAGCCCCGGCCAATCATGGACCCAAATGTTCTGTTGCGCGAAAACTGCGAGTAGGCCGTCACCAGCAAGTCGCCCAGGTAGGCCGAGGCCGAGAGGTCGCGCGGCTGGGGCGAGATGGCCCGCAGAAAGCGCCCGATTTCCTGCACCGCGTTGCTCACCAGCACGGCCAGAAAGTTGTCGCCGTAGCCCAGGCCGTGGGCAATGCCGCCGGTGAGGGCGATGATGTTTTTCATCACGGCGCAGTACTCGATGCCATCGAGGTCCTGGGCGGGGTGGGCCTGCACGTAGCGGCAGCGCAGTAGCTCGCAGAAGCCGCGCGCCAACCCTACCTCGGGCGAGCCGATGGTGAGGTAGCTCTGCTTTTCGAGGGCCACCTCCTCGGCGTGGCAGGGCCCGGCAATGACCCCTAGGCGGGCGGGCGGCAGCCGGAAGCGCTCCTGCACGTAGTCAGTCACCAGCACGTTGCGGGTCGGAATCATGCCCTTGATGGCCGACACCACCCCCAGCTTGTGGCGCAGCGCGTCGCGCCCCAGCTTGTCGAGCACCGGCTGCACGAAGGCGGCCGGCACGGCCAGCACCAGCCAGTCGGCCTCGGCCACGGCGTCCGAGAGGTCGGTGGTGGGAAACACCGCTTGGCGATCGAAGAGGATGCTGGAGAGGTAGCGCGGGTTGTGGCCGGTGCGCACCAGGTGCTGCACGTCGTCCTTGGCGCGCAGCCACCAGTCCACGCGGTTGCCGTTTTCAGACAGGATTTTGGTGAGGGCCGTGGCCCAGGAGCCGCCGCCCAGCATGGCGATTTTTTCCATAGAAGCAGGCCGGGGTGGGAAGGCCCGGCAAGAAGGCCCGAAAGCAATTGGGCCCGCAAGCTAGAGTCGCCGCCGCTTTCGCCGCCTCTAACCGGACTGCCCGGGCGCCGGTGGTCCCACTTTTTTGGTAGCCTGCGCCCCAGTTGCTCCCGTGGCTGAATTACTTAACGCGCAGTGCCTACGTTAGTTACCTGGTGCATTACCCGTTCCTGAGCTGGTTTCGGCGGCGGCTGGTGCTAGTGGTGTGGCCGGCGGTGCCCAACTTTGCGCTTGCCTGCGGGGCCACCACCGGCCTGGCTTGGCTCATGGCGCAGGGAGGGATGCGTGGGCCGTTGCTCAGCCGCCGGCTTTAACTCGCTTTTTGCCTTATTTTTTGCCTTGCCCATGCCTGCCGCCGTCATTGCCGCTACTGCCGCCTTTATCGAAGCAAAATTTGAGGCCGAGGGCTCGGGCCACGACTGGCCCCACATTCGGCGGGTGTGGCAGGTGGCGCGGACCCTAGGGGCCCAAACGCCCGGCACCGACCTGGAAGTAGTGGAGCTGGCCGCCCTGCTGCACGACATTGCCGACTGGAAGTTTCACGGTGGCGACTACGAGGCCGGGCCCCGCGCCGCCCGCGCCTGGCTACTGGGCCAGCAGGTGCCGGCGGCTACCGTGGCCCGCGTCGAGCAGATTATTCGCGAAGTCAGCTTCCAGGGCCTCGGGGTTGAAACGCCGGTGAGCAGCCCCGAGGCGGCCGTGGTGCAGGACGCCGACCGGCTCGACGCCATCGGGGCCATTGGCGTGGGCCGGGCCTTTGCCTACGGCGGCCACAAGGGCCGCCCCCTGCACGACCCGGCCACGCCGCCCGTGGCGCACCAGGATTTCGAGCAGTATAAGCAAAGTACCGCGCCGACCCTCAACCACTTCTACGAGAAGCTGCTGCACCTCAAGGACCGCCTGCACACGCCCGCCGCCCGCGCGCTGGCCCAGCAGCGCCACCAGTTCATGGAGCAGTTTGTGGCCCAGTTTCTGCGCGAGTGGGAGGGTGCCGACGTAGCGGCCTTCGTGGCCCCTAGGGGGTTATAATGGGGCGAAAACCCGTGTGAAGCTCCGGCTGGCTTGGCTGCTGGCTACCGCCCGTTACCACCTTGCTTGGGCTGTTCTACACCGCCCCATTTCGAGAGCATTTGCCCTAGTACTGAGTTAGTATCTGATTGATAGCTTCTTAGAGAATAGGTTACTGCTTGAAATAGAGAAAACCCCGAGTCCGGCCTGGAATGGCCTAGTTACTCGTGCTAAGGTAAAAACGCGCGTTCATTTTATGGGCGCGCCTGGCGCCTGAGTTGGGGGTTTTGCCCTGTTTGTTTAAGAATACCCCTAGGAGAATACTGGGCAAATAGGGCCGGCTCCCGGGTCAGCTTATCTTTGCGCCATGATGATGCGCGTGTTTTTTGCCCCTGGCCGGCGGCTGTTATCTCTGCCGCTGCTGCTGGCCCTGCTGCTGGGGGCCTGCCGGACCTGCCCCATGGACTCGTGCCACATTCGCAAGGCCCACTACCACAACGGCGTCAAGTACCGCGCCCGGCCCATCTGGAAGATGCAGTACCCCGCCATTGGCGAGCGCATTAGGGTCAACCGCGAGGGCGATGGCAAACGCAAGGACGGCGACCACAGCAAGCCCCTGAAGTAGGCGCTCGTTGGGATGCCAGCGGGCAGGCCTCACTACGTAGGCAGCGCTTCTGGGTGAAAAGCTGATTTGAGGGGGCTAGGGGAGAGGCAGCCGGGTTTGTCGGGGGGGTGACGAGTACCAACTCAAAGTTAGCCAGAGGCTAGGAAAAGCGGCTTTTTTGCCGTAACTTGCGCGCGCATTAAGTAGCTGGGGATACGCGGCGCCTGGGTTATTGTCCTAGGGGGTCGGGTCGACTTAACGCCCGCATTCACCCCCGCAGTTGCTTTGTGCTTTTCCCCTCCCACAGCTCGCAGCTAGTAGCTGCGAGTTACTAGCTACGCATAAAATGGCCGAAGGCGAAAGAATCATTCCGATTAATATCGAAGACGAGATGCGCGGGGCCTACATCGATTACTCGATGTCGGTTATCATTTCGCGGGCTTTGCCCGACGTGCGCGACGGCCTCAAGCCCGTGCACCGGCGCGTGCTCTACGGCATGAGCGAGCTGGGCGTGAGCTATACCAAGAGCCACAAGAAATCGGCCCGCATCGTGGGCGAGGTACTAGGCAAGTACCATCCCCATGGCGACAGCAGCGTGTACGACACCATGGTGCGCATGGCCCAGGACTGGAGCCTGCGCTACCCCTTAGTAGATGGCCAGGGTAACTTTGGCTCGGTCGATGGCGACTCGCCGGCCGCCATGCGCTACACCGAGGCCCGCCTTAAGCGCATTGCCGACGAGCTGCTCGGCGATTTGGATAAGGACACGGTGGACTTCCAGCCCAACTTCGACGACTCGCTCGAGGAGCCCAGCGTGCTGCCCGCCAAGTTTCCGAATTTGCTCGTGAACGGCACCAGCGGCATTGCCGTGGGCATGGCCACCAACATGGCGCCCCACAACCTGACGGAAGTGGTGAATGGCATCGTGGCTTACCTTGACAACGAGCAGATTACCATCGCCGAGTTGATGGCGTATATCACGGCGCCCGATTTTCCCACCGGCGGCATCATCTACGGCTACGAGGGGGTGCGCCAGGCGTTCGAAACTGGGCGCGGGCGCATTGTGCTGCGCGCTAAGCACCACTTCGAAACGCTGCCTAGCGGCAAGGAGCAGATTATCGTGACCGAGATTCCCTACCAGGTGAACAAGGCCTCGATGATTGAGAAAACGGCCGCCCTTATCAACGACAAGCGCATTGAGGGCATTGCTGCCCTGCGTGATGAAAGCGACCGCGACGGCATGCGCATCGTGTACGAGCTCAAGCGCGACGCCCTGAACACGGTGGTGCTCAACAACCTGTTCAAGTACACCCAACTCCAGTCGTCGTTCGGCGTCAACAACGTGGCCCTGGTCAAAGGTCGCCCCCAGACGCTGAACCTCTACGACCTCATCAAGTACTTCGTGGAGCACCGCGAAGACGTGATTGTGCGCCGCACCCGCTTCGAGCTGGCCGAGGCCCAGAAGCGGGCCCACATCCTGGAAGGCCTGCTCATCGCCCTCGACCACCTCGACGAGGTTATCAAGCTCATCCGCGAGTCGCGCGATGCTGAAGTAGCTCGCCTAGGCCTCATCGAGCGCTTCGCGCTGAGCGAGGTGCAGGCCCGCGCCATTCTGGACATGCGCCTCCAGCGCCTTACGGGCCTGGAGCGCGACAAGTTGGTGGCTGAGTACGAAGAGCTGGCGCGCGAGATTGACCGCCTCAAGGGCATTCTGGCCTCGCCCACCGAGCAGCGCGCCCTCATCAAGAGCGAGCTGCTGGAAATGCGCGACCGCTACGGCGACGCCCGCCGCACGGAAATTAACCAGGCCGGGGGCGATTTCTCGCTCGAAGACATGATTGCCGACGAGGCGATGGTGATTACCGTCAGCCGCGAGGGCTACATTAAGCGCACCAGCCTCGACGAATACCGTACCCAGGGGCGGGGTGGGGTGGGGGCCCGCGGCGCCGGCTCGAAGCAGGACGACTTTACGGAGCACCTGTTCGTGGCCACCACTCACGAGTATCTGCTCATCTTTACCGAGCAGGGCCGCATGTTCTGGCTGCGGGCCTACGAGGTGCCCGAAACGGCCAAAACCAGCAAGGGCACGCCGCTGCAAAACCTCATCGACAAGCCCAAGGAAGACGCTGTGCGGGCGGTGCTCAACGTGCGTAACCTGCGCTCGGCCGACTACCTGGAGAATACCTTCCTCATGTTCTGCACTGAGCAGGGCACGGTGAAGAAAACCCCCTTGGAAGCCTACTCGCGCCCTCGGGCGGCGGGTATTAACGCCATTACCATCAACGAGGGTGACCGCCTGCTCGACGTGCAGCTGCTGAGCGGCAACTCGGAGGTGGTGCTGGCGTCGCGCTCGGGCCGGGCCGTGCGCTTTCCCGAAGACAAAGTGCGCCCGATGGGCCGCACGGCGGCTGGGGTGCGTGGCATCAGTTTGAGCGAGGAAGTGGCCGATGGCGACAAGGTAGTGGGGATGGTGTGCATTGCCGACAACAGCCAGGAGCTGCTGGTGGTGAGCGAGAACGGCTATGGCAAGCGCTCGGCGCTGGAAGAGTACCGCATTACCAACCGCGGGGGCAAGGGCGTGAAAGCCATGCAGATTACCGACAAGACGGGCCAGCTGGTGAGCATCCAGGCCGTGAGCGACGCCGACGACCTAATGATAATCAACCGTTCAGGCCTCACTATTCGCCTGAGCATGGGCGAGTTGCGCACTATTGGCCGGGCCACGCAGGGTGTGCGCCTCTTTAAAGTAGCCAGCGGCGACGAAATTTCGTCGGTAGCCAAAGTAGCCGCCGCCGAAGTGGTGGAGGTAGCGCAAGCGCAGCTTGTGCTGGCTACCAGCGCCGACCTTTTCGATGCGGAGTTGGCCCAGGGTGAGGTGGCCACTGTGGTGGAAGCCGCCGACCACCGGCAGGAGGACGATGCGGCCGCAACTGCTGACGACCAGCAAGAATAAGCTGGTGCCGGTAGCGGTGCTTACTCCACTGTCGAAAGACCGGGCCCGCGCAACGGGCCCGGTCTTTTTTTGATTGCTTCAGGGTTGGCTTAGCGTGGGGCCAGTGCAGTAGGCGCGCCCTGCTGCACAATTAGTCGCGGCTATTATAACAGGCCTAGGGTGGTAGTGTCGGCCAACCAGTGCCGTGGAGCTTGCGTAGAAAATGGCATAATAGTGGTTAGCGCCCGGCGTGTAGCTTTGCGCTGTCTTTGTTCCAACTTTTCCCTCCCAATGAAACATTCCTTTCTGAAGCTGGCCGCCGGCGCCCTGACGCTGGGCCTCGGGCTGAGCACCTCGGCCCAAGCCCAAAACTCGGCCGTGAACAACGCCATTTTGAGTCTGAAAGCCGGGCCGGGCCAGTATGATAAAGCCTTAACCAGTATCAACGAGGCCGTGGTTAACGAAAAAACTAAGGGTAGTGCCAAGGCTTGGTTTACGCGCGGCGACGTGTACTATACGGTGCTCGACCCTAGCACTCAGGCGCTGTATACCAAGTCAACGGCTGGCATGAAGCCCGGCGAGGCGCTGCAGAAAGCGGCCGAGTCGTACAAGAAAGCTCAGGAACTGGATGGCCCTACCGGGGAGTTTGGCAAGCAGGTGCCCGACCGCCTGAAGAACCTTTACGGGCTGGCTTTCAACGACGGTGTGAAGTACTATAATAGCGGCAAGGATAACCCGCAGGACTACGATAAGGCTATTTCCAGCTACCAACTGGCCTCGCAACTGGTGCCCACCGATACGACGGCTGTGCTCTACACGGCCTACGCCCAGGAAGCCAAGCAGGACCCGGCCGGTGCCAAGGCTACCTACAACCAACTGCTGGGGATGGGCTACAAGTCGGTGCCCGTGTATACGCGCTTGCTGCAGATTGACCAGCAAACCAAGGACGAGGCCGACATGAAGAAGGTGCTGCAGCAGGCTTTGGCTGCGTACCCCAATAATAAGACTTTCCTGATTCAGGACCTGAACCAGTCGATGGGAGCCGGGGCCGACGGTGGCACTGGAGCCATTGATAAAATCAATAAGGCCATTGTAGCCGACCCAGCTAATTCTAACCTGTACGCCGTGCGGGGGGGGATTTATGACCGGCAGAAGAAGACCGACCTGGCCATGGCTGACTACAAGAAGGCGGTGGAGCTGGACCCGAAAAACTTTGATGCGCAGTACAACCTGGGCATCTATAACTTCAACCAGGCGGCGACGCTTTATACGCGGGCCAGCAAAATGGATTTGAAGACGTACCAGACGAAAGGCAAGCCCCTAGAAACGGAAGGCAAAAAGTATTTCGAATCTTCGGTGCCGTATTTTGAAAAGGCGCTGGAAATTAATCCTACCGACCAAGGCTCCTTGTTCGCGCTGCAAAAAGTGTACGCTCGCCTCAACCGGCCGGCTGATGCTAAGCGTATGGAAGACCGCTTGACGGCGCTCAAGAAGTAAGGGTAAGCACTTTGCACGCTAAGTGCTATTATTAATCTAAAAGCCCCGGTTTAGAAGACCGGGGCTTTTTGTTGGTTATGTATGAGCTAGGGTAGAGGTAAGAAAGTAGGTTAAGAAGGTATTTGAATTCTTATTTAACATAATATTAATTATAAGACAAATCTTAAGCCTAGTTAGCGGCCATTCTAAAGTATTATTTTGACCATGGCCATTGGTCTCCATTACTGCCACCACCAATAATTAGTCAACCGCAAATAGCCCTTAGGGTCTTCAGGAAAATCAAGAGTTAGCTAGGTTTATTAAATTCACTGTACCAATTGGCTAAAAAGCTTCTCAAGCATCAAGTGCGGGTCAGTGCACAAGCCTGGGTGCACAAGCGAGGCTTGTAAGGTGGTGCTACGCTGGGCCGTTAGCCAGCGAAAGCGCTCGGCCGTACCGAACTGGCCAATGGGCCCGGCGCCTTGGCCCCCGGCGCAGATATGCTCAATAGCCCGCAGCCGGGCCCGCAACTCTACCAGCGGTAAGTTGGTGCTCGCAGTGGACCCAGCCAGTGCCAGCAGACGAGTTTCGGGCAGTTGCCAGCGGCATTGTAAAAACTGCTGGTCGCGACAATATAGAATTACGCCGGTGTTGACGAATTCTTCCCGCTCGATGCGGGGTACCAGCCGCAGCGTAGCGTATTCAAATAAGTACACGGCGGGCAGTATCAGCTTCAGTAACAAAAGTAGCAGAGGCCGCCAGGCGGGCGCTTAAAAACTGGTAATACGCTTGCCGCTGCGCGGTAGGCGTTCGCGTAGCGTCCGCTTTCTGAAGCCAGTCATCTGGCAGTAACTCCACTATATTCTGTAGTACTAGTGGCGTCAAGCGTTGATGGGCCAACGTATCAGCTGCTGTCAATTCACTGGCCCAAAGTAGCAGCACATGGTCGCGTACCTGTGGAAAAGCTCGTGCCTTGGTAGAATTGGCCCAGTCAGGGCCAGTATGGTGCATGTACAGCGCGGCCCCATGGTCAATTAGCCACAGTTGCTGATGCCACACCAGCAAGTTGGTGTTGCGGGCAGTGCGGTCTACATTTAGGGTAAAGCAGTCGAGCCAGACTACCAAGGAGGATTCGAGGGCAGAAACTTTGGTAACCAAGGGGTCGAAGGTGTTCGCGCCGCTTAGAAAATGAAGGCCCAGGTTTAAGCCGGTACTTGCGCGCAGTAAGTCTTGAATTTCCTCATCCGGTTCAGTGCGTCCGAAGGCTTCGTTCAGTTCACAAAAAACTAGTTCTGGCATCCGTAGTCCCAAAACACGAGCTATCTCCCCTATCAGTAACTCGGCTACCAACACATTTATACCTTGGCCGGCGCCCCGAAATTTTAGGACGTAATAGAAGCCATCAGTAGCCTCAATTAAAGCTGGTAATGAGCCACCTTCGCGCAGAGGAAGTATGTATCGTAGTACAGCGACAGTGCGGATAGCG
Organism: Janthinobacterium lividum; assembly: GCA_050954355.1. Classification (GTDB taxonomy): domain Bacteria; phylum Bacteroidota; class Bacteroidia; order Cytophagales; family Hymenobacteraceae; genus Hymenobacter. Next base: position 39,980 of record JBPBPH010000092.1, on the reverse strand, counting down.
GGAGGAAGTATACTAAGCATAAGATGAAGCAGTACCGTACTAAGATAAGACTAAAAGTATAAAAAGGTTCAAAAAAATGATATACTTTTACTTTTTTATACTTTATAGTACTTTTATAGATTTTATTTTTTATACTTGCGCGTTATTCTATTACTGACCCGCCTAGCCTCACTTTTATGCCAAAACTAATTGACTATCCCCGCACTAGCTACCCCGGCGCCTGGGAAGTAGCCGAAGTAGTGGATGACACGGGCGGTAAATGCGCCTTAGATACTTGCGCCCGTAAGCTAAACCGCAAGGTAAGTGGCTCATTTAAAGCCATCGTGGGCTCGGCCGTTAAGTTTGGGCTTCTTACCAGCAAGCGAGAAGTATTAACTACTACTACGCTCTTTCGGCGAATAAAACACGCTTATGACAAACAAGAAGAACTACTGTTTCATCGGGAAGCATTCCTAACTCCGCCTTTGTTTACGCAGCTCTGCCGCAAGTTTCGCTCCCGCGAACTGCCCGTAGCAATGCTTGATGTACTGCTAATCAGGGAATTTAGCGTAGAAGAAATTAATGCCCAAGGCGTAGCCAAGGCCTTTACCGACGGCGCCCGCATGGTAGGCCTACTCGATGAGCACGATGTAATGGCAGATGTCGACCAATTAGCTGCTCAGCAGCCTCCCCGTCGAGAAATTGCTAGTCCGCCACCCACGGCCAACAATTTTCGGCAGCAAATAACTCCAAAGGCTACCACTGAGTCAACCAGCGGTTCAACGACAGCAGAAAATAATAATCCATCTAACGCGACCAGCGCAGATACCCCCGCACCTCAACCCAAGCCAGTCGTTCCAATAACCACGCCTACGGCCACTGACGCCCATCTAACGCGAGGTGGCCTAGCTCTACCAGCTAGCCGCCCCGCTCCCACTGAAACTGCTGACGCTATTGCGCATTTATTTGGGCTAGGGGGTAGTTCTGCGCCCCAACGTTCCATTCCCGCCCCAGTACCCTCTGCTACTGCTGCTACCCTGGAAGCAACTCCGCGCATCGCGCTGCTGAGCACTGCGCAAAACGAAGTCAAACCAGCTAGTAGCAAAGCACCAACTACTACCGCTATTGGAGCTGAAAACTTACTTTTTCGCTTGCAATTAACCGGGCCGGGTTTGGAAACTACCCTGGAGGTAACGGATGCTGACGACCTACTAGTAGTGCGCGCACTACTAGATAAAATTGAGCGGCAGCTAAGGAACAACAGGTAAGCTAATAAAATAAGAAGACTAGCTGCTTTAAAGATAACAACTTCATAATCAGTTAACCTAGTTTAAATATATTAATTATGTTAAATTGAATTTAGTATCATTCTGTTCTTAGTCTGGCAGCGGGCGGCGCTCACCAGCACTAATGCGCTGGTGGCGCTGACGCAACACAGCAAGCAACTCGGCCAGCGAAGAGCCACTAGCCCGTAGTAACACCAGCAAGTGATACAGCAGGTCGGCTGCTTCGCCGGGCAGCCCGGCCTGATTACCAGCCATGGCGTCGATAATGGTTTCTACAGCCTCCTCCCCTACTTTTTGCGCGATGCGGGCCAAGCCTTTTTCAAATAGCCGCCCGGTATAAGACCCGGGCTCCAACTCTGGGTGCTGGCGCCGCTGCTCTATCAGGTGGTCCAGCTCGGCCAGGAAGCCCACGGCGGGGGCCGGCCAAGCGGTAGCGGGCTGGGCTTGAAGCTCGGTAGCGGTGCCCGGCAATGCCTCAAAGCAACTAGTGGTACCCCGGTGACAAGTGGGGCCATTGGGGCGCGCCAGCACCAGCACCGTATCCTGGTCGCAGTCGAGGTGCAGGCTCACTACCTCCAGGTAGTGGCCGCTGGTTTCGCCCTTCGTCCAGAGGCGCTGCTTAGAGCGCGAGAAGAAGGTAACGCGACCCTGGATCTGGGTTAGCTGCCAAGCTTCGGCATTGAAATAGCCCAACATGAGCACCTGCCCAGTGGCGACGTCCTGCACGATGGCAGGCACTAGCTGGTCGGGCATTTTAGCGAAATTTAAGGTCATAACGTAAGCGGAGGACCCGCTGAAAGCAATTGACAAATGCAAGAAAAAATGGGCTAGTACTAAAGGAAAACCTTAAACCGGACCTAGGGTCCGAAGCGGTGAAAATAATAGTGAGCAAGAGCAAGTGCAAAAGCAAGCAGCAGCAAGAGCAGGCAACCCAGCGGCAACCGCCTTAACCCAGTTAAGTGCCCTAGGGGTCCGGGCCCGCGCCAGCCTTACTTAACCCTAGCCCACCGGCCGCATAGCCACCCCCTCGGCCAGCAGGTAGTGCTTGAGGCGTGCCACCGTCAGGTCACCGAAGTGAAAAACGCTGGCGGCCAAGGCGGCGTCGGCCCCACCAGGTTGGAGCACGGCGCGGAAATGGGGCGCTGCCCCAGCCCCTCCCGAGGCAATAACCGGCACGCCCACGGCGGCGGCTACCTCCCAAGTCAGCTCAAGGGCGTAGCCCTCGCGGGTGCCGTCGTGGCTCATACTGGTCAGCAAAATTTCACCCGCGCCCCGCTCGGCGGCCTCGCGGCACCACGCCACGGCCGCGCGCCCGGCGGGGTGGCGCCCTCCGTGCGTGAAGACCTCCCACGTTTGCTCGGCGGCGGGAGTTGCTGCCGGTTCGGTAGTTTGCGCAGTAGTTTGGCGCGCATCAACGGCCACCACGATGGCTTGGCTGCCAAAGCGCCGGGCAAGCTCGTCAATCAAGCCGGGCGCGCGCAGCACCGACGAGTTGAGGCTGACTTTGTCGGCGCCGTTCAGCAGCAGGGCCTCTACGTCGGCCACCGCCCCAATGCCGCCGCCCACGGTGAAGGGAATGTTAACCTCGCGGGCTACATTGCGCACGAGTTCCAGCAGCGTACGGCGCTTTTCTACGGTCGCCGTAATATCGAGCAGCACCAACTCATCAATACCCTCCTGGGCGTAGCGGGCGGCCAGGGCCACGGGGTCGCCCGCGTCGCGCAGGTTCACAAAGTTGGTGCCCTTCACGGTGCGGCCGTTCTGCACGTCGAGGCAGGCAATGAGGCGTTTAGTTAGCATAGGGCTAGCATAGGGTTAACAATCAAAGTAGCCCCTGGTAGCCTAGGGCTGGTAGCGGGGTAAAAAGCCGGGGCCAAAGGCTTACGCTGGGGCGAGTACCCGGCGAGGTGCTTACAAAGTACTTAATTCTGGGGCTCGCCTAGGGGTGTTGCCGCGGAGCAAGGGCGCCCCTAATTTGCCGCAGCGTCGCCGCCACGGGCTCCAGGCTGGCTAATTCGGCCACGTGCGGCAGCAACCGGGCGGCCCCCGTCCGGTTCAACCACAGCGGCCGGATGCCCGCGGCCAGGGCCCCCAGCACGTCGGCCGACCAGTTGTCGCCCACCATCACGGTTTCGGCCGGCCGGGCCCCTAGGCGCGTCAGAGCCACTTGGTAAATGAGCGGGTCGGGCTTGAGCACTCCTACTTCTTCCGACGTAATGAGCGCGTCTACCAGCTCACTCATGCCCAGGTAGCGCAGCTTTTGCTGCTGCTCGGCAGTGCGGTTGTTAGTGACGATGCCAAGCTTGTAAGCTGGCTTCAGCGCCTGCAGCAAGGCCAGAGCCCCCGCTACCGGCCGCCGTAGGCGCTGGTAGTGCGCGTAGTGCTGCTCGGCCACCTGGGCAATCACCGCCGCTGCAACTACCCCCTCATACGGCGCCAGCAGCTGCTGAAACCGCAGCTGCCGCGCCGCCAGGTAAGAGAGCTGCCCGGCCATCACTTGCGGATGCAGTTCCTCCAGCAAGTCGCTGTAGCGCTGGTAGAGTTCCGCTAGCGGCACTCGTTGCAAGGTGGGGCGCGCCGCCGCCGTAGCCGCCAAGGCGGCCCGCGCCGTACCCATGTGGTCAAACAAGGTGTCATCCAAGTCAAAGAGCACGGTCGTGACCGGGGCAAAAGCGGGCGGCGCAGGCATGAAGGCAAAAGCTTGCAAACCAGAAACTAGAAAATACCGGCCTCGGCGACAAGTAAAGGGAAGAAGTAGTTGGAATGAAAGAACTATACTAAGCAAGCTAAGCAAAGCTAGCAGCGCCCCTAGGGTAGCTGGGGCGCCAGCTCGGCTTGCAGCTCCGTTTCCGTAATGGTACCTTCGTACAGGGCCTTGCCAATGATGGCCCCGCTCAGGCCCAGCTGCCGCAGCGCCGCCACGTCGGCCACCGTCGTAACGCCGCCGCTAGCCACGAACTGCGCCGTTGGGTACTGCTGCCGCAGGGCAGCGTAGGTGGCGGTGGCGGGGCCTTGTAGCTGCCCGTCGCGGCTCACGTCGGTGCAAATAAACGTGGTAGCCCCGGCGGCCAGGTACGCCCCCACAAAGTCGGGCAGCCGCTGGGTGCTCTGCTCGGTCCAGGCGCTCACGGCCACGTAGTCGCCCTTGAAGTCGGCCCCGATAATGATGCGCGCTGCCCCAAAGCGGGCTAGCCACTCCCCCACCAGCGCCGGCTCGCGGGCGGCAATGCTACCGGCCGTGAGCTGCGCCGCGCCGGCCGCGAAGGCCGCCTCAGCGGCCGCCGTAGTTTGGATGCCGCCCCCAAAGTCGATGTGCAGGCTGGTGTGGCGGGCTAGGCGCTCGAGCACCGGCAGCTGGCGCGGCACCCGGGCCCTAGCCCCATCCAGGTCCACCAGGTGCAGGCGCGTGGCCCCCAACTGCTCGAAGTACTGGGCCTGGGCCAGCGGGTCGGCCGAGTACGTGGTTTGGTGGGCGAAGTCCCCACCAGTCAAACGCACGCAAGCCCCATTAATGAGGTCGATAGCCGGTATTATATTCATTTGAGTAAATTCCTTATGCAAGCATTAGGTAAAGCTTAGTCAAGCTCCCCAGCCAGAAAATTGCGCAGAATATGCTCGCCCACGGGCCCGCTTTTCTCCACGTGGAACTGTACCCCGTAGAAATTGCGGTGGCGCACCCCGGCGCTGAACGGCACCCCGGCGGGATAGCTGGCCTGGGCAATGGTATAGTCGCCCAGCGGCGCGTAGTAGCTGTGCACAAAATACACGTAATCGGTGGCCGGGGGCTGGCGTGCGGGGGCTGGCAGCTGGTTCACGTTCGACTGGGGGCTAGGGGACGGCGGACTGCCTAGACCGGCAAACAGCGGGGTGCGCACGTCGTGCAGGTTGTTCCAGCCCATGTGGGGCACCTTCTGGGTAACGTCGGTTGGGGTGAAGCGCACCACATCGAAGGGCAGTATCTGCAAAAGCTCGGTGCCGCCGGCGGGCCCTTCCGCGCTGTGGCAACCCAGCAGCTGCATGCCCAGGCAAATGCCTAGAAAGGGCTGCGTCAGGGTGGGCAGCAGTTTGTCGAGGCCGGCGGCTTGCAGCGAGCGCATGGCCGAGCTGGCCTCCCCTTCGCCCGGAAACAAGACCCGGTCGGCGGCGCGGATGCGGGCGGGGTCGGCCGTGAGCGTAGCCGAGCGGACGCCCAGCCGCTCCAGGGCAAAGAGCAGCGACTGCACATTGCCCCCCTGGTAGTCAATGACGGCGATTTCCATTGTTTACGCAAATGTTTAAACACGACAAAGTGATTACTACTCCATGATTACTCAAATGGGCAATCTATAGAATGCCTTTAGTGCTCGGGATGACGGCTTGCCCGCTGGGGTCGCGGTGCACGGCCTGCTTGATGGACTTGGCCACCGCCTTGAAAATAGCTTCGATTTTGTGGTGCTCGTTGTCGCCCTCGCACTTGATGTTGAGGTTGCAGCGGGCGGCGTCCGAGAAGCTTTTGAAGAAGTGGTAAAATAGCTCGGTCGGCACGTCGCCCACCCGCTCGCGCCGGAAGTCGGCCGCCCACACCAGCCAGGGGCGCCCCGAAAAGTCGATGGCTGCCTGGGCCAGCGCATCGTCCATGGGCAGCAAAAAGCCGTAGCGGTTCACCCCGCGCTTATCCCCTAGGGCCTCTTGGTAGGCCTGACCGATGGCCAGGGCCGTGTCTTCCACGGTGTGGTGCTCGTCGATGTGCAAATCGCCGTGGGTGCGCACGTACAAGTCGCCGCCGCTGTGCTTGCCCAGCTGGTCGAGCATGTGGTCGAAAAACCCGAGCCCGGTTTGAATATCAGTCTGGCCGGTACCGTCCAAATTCAGTACCACCTCAATGCGCGTCTCGTTGGTATTGCGCAGTACGTGGGCCCGGCGCGGCGGCCGGCGCAGGTGCGCGTACACCTGGGCCCAGTCGGTGGTGCTGAGCGCGGCGCGCGCATCGGCCTCGGCGTGCAGCAAGATGGCGCGGCAGCCCAGGTTCTGGGCCAGTTGCACGTCCGTCAATCTGTCGCCAATCACGTAGCTGTGCGCTAGGTCGTAGCCGGCACCCGGCGCGAGGTAGCGCGCGAGCAGGGCCGTGCCGGGCTTGCGCGTCGGGGCCGGGTCGTGGGCAAAGCTGCGGTCAATTAGAATCTCGCTGAACTCCACCCCCTCCCCTTTCAGAATGGCCAGCATCTTCTGCTGGTAGGGCCAGAAGGTGTCCTCCGGGAAGCTGGCCGTGCCCAGCCCGTCCTGGTTGGTTATCAGCACCAGCTCGTACTCGCCGTCGCGGGCCAGCTGGGCGAGGGCCGTGATGGCGCCGGGCACAAAATCAAACTTATCCCAGGCATCAATCTGGTAGTCGGTGGGCGGCTCAACGAGGATGGTCCCGTCGCGGTCAATAAAGAGGACTTTCATCGCAGATGTAACGGATTGCGCGGCTACGCGGCTGCGCAGCTGACTAGGTTAGGCGTGGTTAGGCAGCGGGGCTATTGCCCCTGCCCCTAGGCCATCCTAAGCGGCCATAACTGATTGGCGCCTTAGGTTGAAAAATCGCGCAAGGCGGCCACTAGCGCCTCGTTTTCGGTTGGGGTGCCCACCGTCAGGCGTAGGGTGCCGGCCAGCGCCGCCTGGCTGGGGCGGCGTACCACGATGCCGCGGCCCAGCAGGTGCTGGTACACGGCGCCCGCGTCGGAGCGGAAGCGGGTGAGCAGAAAGTTGGCGTCGGACGGGAAAACGTGCGCTACGCTGGGCAGCGCCGGCAGCTGGGCTTCGAGCCAGGCGCGGCCAGCCAGCAGCTGCGCTCGCAACTGCGTGAAGCGCGCCGTATCGGCCAGGGCCCCTAGGGCCAGGTGCTGCGTGGTTGAAGACACGTTGTAGGGCATTTTGATGCGGCCCAGGTAGGCCACCACTGCGGGGGCGGCGAAGGCCATGCCCAGGCGGATGCCGGCCAGGCCCCAGGCCTTGGAGAACGTTTGCAGCACCACCAGGTTGGGAAACTCCCCGAGCCGGCTCGTCCAGCTGGGCTGGGCGGCAAAGTCGCCGTAGGCCTCGTCCACCACCACCAGGCCCTGGAAGCCGCGCAGCACTGCCTCCACGGCGGCGGGGCGCAGGCTGTTGCCGGTGGGGTTGTTGGGGGTGCACAAAAAAGCGATTTTAGCCTTAGAGGCCACAATGGCCGCCACGGCCGCGGCGCTGAGCTGGAAGTCGGCGTCGAGCGGCACCCGCTCCAGGGCTACGTCGTTGAGGGCGGCCACCACCTCGTACATGCCGAAGGTGGGCGGCGTGCTCAGCACGCTGTCCTGGCCGGGCACGGCCACCAGGCGCACCAGCAAGTCAATCACCTCGTCCGAGCCGTTGCTGAGGAAAACCTGGGCCGGGCTCAGGTGCTTCAAGGGGGCTAGGGCAGCTTTGAGGGCCGTCTGGTGCGGGTCGGGGTAGCGGTTGAACTCCGCCGGGCCCACGCTACCCAGGCTGTTCTCGTTGGCGTCGAGCATCACCCGCGCGGCGCCCGTAAATTCGGCGCGGGCCGAGGAGTAAGGCTGCATGGCCCGCACGTTGGGCCGAATCAGGGCTTCTAGGTCAAACATAAACCGCAGATGTAACGGATAGCTAGGCAAACTTGAGTTAGGCTTGGGGGTTGGCGGCCAGGGCCTCTCGGCGCAAAGCCACGGCGTGGGCATGGGCGCGCAGGCCTTCGGCCTCGGCCATGGCCTCTACCACGGGGGCTAGGGCGGCCAGGCCGGCCGGGGCGAGCTGCTGAAAGGTGATTTTCTTGTAGAACGAATCGAGCGATACCCCGCTGTAGGCCCGGGCGTAGCCCCCGGTGGGCAGCGTGTGGTTGGTGCCCGAGGCGTAGTCGCCCACGGCCTCGGGCGTGAGGTGGCCCATGAATACGGAGCCTGCGTTCACCACGCCGGGCGCCAGCGCCTCGGGCGCGGCCACGGCCAGTATCAGGTGCTCGGGCGCGTACTGGTTGCTGAAAGCCAGCATCGCGGCCGCGTCGGGTAGCAGCAGGGCGCGGCTCTCGGCCAGGGCTTGGCGGGCCACCGCGGCCCTGGGCAGCGCCGGCAGCTGGCGGTCCAGCTCAGCCAGCACGCCGGTCAGCATTTCCTCCGAATCGGTGAGCAGCACCACCTGCGAGTCGGGCCCGTGCTCGGCCTGCGAGAGCAAGTCGGCCGCCACGAAGGCCGGGTTGGCGCTGGCATCGGCGATGACCAGTACCTCGCTCGGACCGGCGGGCAGGTCGATGGCCACCCCGCGCTGGGCGGCCAGTTGCTTGGCGGCCGTCACGTAGCGGTTGCCGGGCCCAAAAATCTTATCCACGGCCGGCACCGCGGCGGTGCCCACCGTGAGGGCCGCCACCGCCTGCGCCCCGCCGGCCTTGATGATGGTGGTGAGCCCTAGGGCCTGGGCGGCAAACAGGATGGCCGGCGCCACCTGCCCCGTGCCCCGGCCGGGCGGCGTGCACAGCACAATCTCGCCGCAGCCCGCCAGCTGGGCCGGGATGCCCAGCATGAGCAGCGTGCTGAAGAGCGGGGCCGAGCCGCCCGGCACGTAGAGCCCCACCCGCGGCACGGCCACGCTGCGCCGCCAGCAGCGCACGCCGGGCATGGTTTCGACCGCGGCCTCCTGGGCCGGCGGACGCTGGGCGGCGTGGAAGGCGGTGATGTTGTGGATGGCCTGCCGAATGGCGGCCTGCAAGGCCGCCGGCACCTGGGCGGCGCCGGCGGCCAGCTCCTGGGCACTCACGCGCAACTCGCCCAGGTCGGGCGCGCCGTCGAGCTGGGCGGCGTAGGCGCGCAGGGCCTCGTCGCCGCGCTGGGCTACGTCGTCAAAAATGGCGGCGGCGCGCGCCAGCACGGCCGCGTTGCGCTCCGCGAGCGGGCGCTGCTGCAAGCCGGGCCACTGGCTGGGGTCAGGGGTACGAAAAATCTGCATGGCAAAATTGTTGGTCCAACTCAGGTGGCGGCCGCTGGTCGAGGCCTCTCTCCTGCATGACACCCTAGGTGGCGTAGTAGAGAGGCTTCGGCCAGCGAATGCCACCTGAGCCGAACGGACTAGTTAACTACCTACCCCACCTGCTTCTCAATGGCCATAACCAGGATGCCCTCGGCGCCGATGGCCTGCAGCTCGCCGGCGATGTGCCAGAACTCGTCTTCCTGCACCACCGACTGCACCGATACCCAGCCGGCCTCGGCCAGGGGCGTGACGGTGGGCGCCTTGATGCCTGGCAGCAGGGCCTTTACCGCATCCAGCGCGGCGAGCGGGGCGTTGAGCACGATGTACTTCGAGCGCCGGGCCCGGCGCACGGCCTGCATGCGGAAGCGCAGCTGCGCGAGCAGCTCCTGCTTGGCGGGCGTGAGGCGCGGGGCGGCGATGAGCACGGCCTCGGAGCGGAAAATGGTTTCTACCTCGCGCAGGCCGTTGCCGAGCAGCGTCGAGCCGCTGCTCACAATATCGCAGATGGCCTCGGCCAGCCCGATGCTGGGGGCAATCTCCACCGAGCCCGAGATGGTGTGCAAGTGGGCCTGCACGCCCTGGCCGGCCAGGTAGTCGCCCAGCAGCCTGGGGTACGAGGTGGCAATGTTCTTGCCCTGCAGGTCGGCCGCGGAAGTGTAGTCGGCCCCGCGCGGCACGGCTAGGCTCAGGCGGCACTTGCTGAAGCCCAGGGCCTCCACCTCCAGGGCGGCGCCGCCGGCCTCTACCAGCACGTTCTGGCCCACGATGCCCACGTCGGCTACCCCGTCCTGCACGTAGCCCGGAATGTCGTCGTCGCGCAAGTACAGGATTTCGAGCGGAAAATTGCTGGCCTCGACCTTCAGTTTATAGGAAGACGAAACGAAGCTGATGCCGCACTCCCGAATGAGTTGCAGCGAGTCGTCCGACAAGCGACCGGACTTTTGAATGGCGATGCGAAGCATGAAAAAACAACGTGCGGGCGGCCCCCTAGGGGTGGCCGCCCAGCGGCGGAGCAGCCCCCGCCGGGCGGGCGGCCTTTCCTAAAAAACCCAGGCGAAAGAATGGTGGCGGCGGTGGAGACGCGGGCAGCTGGCCTCGGCTACGGCGTAGCCCCCAGCCCGGTTGCCCGGCCTCCTAACGGTGGTGGTGATGATGCGCGGCCTGGGTCCGGCCCGCAAGCGGGGCCAGCCGGGCGGCGGAAAACACGGGCGCACAGCGACGGGCGTGAAACATCATAACGCCGGTAAAGGTAGGGCAGCGGCGCCAAACTCAAGCTATGCGCACGGCCAGCGGCTCGTAGCGGGTCCTTGTCCGCTCGCCAGCCAGCCAGGAAAAGCGCGCTACGGGCAGGCGGGCAACGCTCTTCGTACGCATAGCCCTACGCATTCTGCGCCCGGCCCCTAGCCCAGCCCAACCCCTAGGGCCTTGCGGCGAGGTAGGGCCCTAGGGCCGCTACTACTTGCTGCGGGTAATAATAGTGCCCAAAGTGGTCGCCCGCCAGGGGCAGGTAAAACTCCTGGGGCGGGCGCACAATGGTGTCGCCGGGGGCGTGCAGGCGCAAATCGGGCGCCACGCGCAGCGGCGGCGCGGGCGCAAACAATATTTGTAGTTGCTGGTAGAGGTGGCGGCGGCTGAGCAGGCGCGTATCGTCCACGAGCTGGTGGTAGAGCGGGCGCGACTCCGCCCGGCGGTAGTGCCGCTTGAAGCGGGCGCTCAGCCAGCGGCTTTGCAGCAGGCCCGAGTACACCACCAGGCGCAGCAGCCCCAGGCCCCGGGTGGCCGCCACCACGCGGCCCTGGTCGGTGAAGCCGCTCAGCAGCACGGCCGTGCACCCGGTTTGCTGCTTGAGATAGGCCGCCAGCCAGCCGCCCATCGAGTGGCCCAGCACCACATCCGGCGGGGTAATCTGGTAAAACTCGGCCAGCCGCTGGGCCACGCTGGCCACGTTCACCGGCCCTAGGGGGCGCCAGCTGGCCAAGGCCACGGGCAGCTCCATGGCCACCACCGCCAGGCCCGGCGGCAGCAGCGGCCGCAAGGGGTCGAAGATGCGGCTGCTTTCGGTGTAGCCGTGCAGGAGCAGCAGGCGTTTCATGCTAGCAGGATTAGGCTAAGGGGCGGGCGGAACTAGGGACGGTACCAAACCTATCGAACGCTCCGCCGGTAAGGTAGCTAACTAACATAAGCGTCACTTTGTCACTTTTTTTCGCCGCCACCCGTATATTTGCAGCAGCCGGCCGCAAGCCGGTTAAAAACAAAGGCCGTACCGGGCGGCACGACCTTTGCAACCTAGTGCAGCCAGTGGGCCGCCACCGTAGCAGCGGTTCCGCCAGCTACCAAGCCAATCAGCCAGCGTGCTAGCTTATTGGACATGCGGAGCTTGAAGAGTACTTCAAACTCCGCCTTCGCGTCGTCCTTTTTCATCCGTTCAGAAGCAAAGGGTTGTGCGAAAACCCCCACACTTCTCGAAGCCCTGAACTGTTCCCGCAGTCAGGGCTTCTCTTTTTTAGGGAGGAGCCGTTGGGCTGGGGGACTTACCTAACGCGAGGTAGCGGCAAAGATACCGCCACCGAGCTGGAAACTAACTTTTTTAGTTAGTTTTTCCTAGCCTGGCCAGGCCTCAAAACCGCGCTACTGCCTTGATATTTACTACCCGCTGCGAGAGGTAGCTGGGCACCGAGTAAGTCGTGCCGCTCACGTCCTGCAGGTAGCTGTAGCTGGCCACGTTGTTGGCCCCGAGGATGTTGAGAATCTCCAGCCCCAGCCACAGGCTTTCGAGCGAAGCCAGGTGCGGCTTGGGAGCGGTGCCGCCGCGCAAACTCACCACCTTGGAAAAGCCCACGTCCACGCGGTTGTAGGCGCTGGTCAGGGCGTTGTCGCCGCGGTACTGGGGCAGGCCGGGCGGGCTAAAGGGCAAGCCGGTGCCAAACACCAAATTCACGTAGCCGCGCACCGAGGGGTTGTCGGGCAGGTGGTCCTGGAAGAAGATGCTGGCCGTCAGGCGCTGGTCCTGGGGCCGCCGAATCCAGCCCAGGGGCTGCACGCCGGTGCGGCTGCCCTGGGCGTCGTAGGTCGTGACGGTGTCGCCGGCAATCAGCTCCTTGGTGGTTAGCAAGCTTAGACTCAGCCACGACTCCACCCCGCGCACGAACTCGCCCGAGAGGCGCGCGTCGAGGCCGGCGGCGTAGGCGCGGGCGCTGTTTTGGGCCGCGTAGCGCAGGCGCACGTTGTCGAGTTCGTAGGGCACCACCTCGCGCAGCAGCTTATAGTAGGCCTCGGTGCTGAGGCGGAACGGCCGGTCGCCCAGGTGCAGCACCACATCGCGGCCCAGCACGAAGTGGTATGACTTCTGGGCCCGCAAGTCGAGGTTGAGCTGCCCCAAGGGCGAGCGCAGCTCGCGGTAAAAGGGCGGCTGGGCGTAGAGGCCCACCGCGGCCTTCCAGCTGCGCTCGGGGTGGCGGCGGTCGCGGCTGGCAAACTGCACCCTAGGGCTGATAACCAGCTGCTTATTGACCGACCAGTAGTGGGCCCGCACCCCGTAGGTGAGCACGCGCAGGCTGTCGAGCTGCCAGGTGTGCTGCGCGTAGCCCTGGGTGCGCTGGCTAGTGAGGCCCAGGTTGGCGGCCAGCCGGGTGCGCCGGGCGTCGGGCACGTAGTCGGCCGAGTCGGCAAAGCTGTACTCGTCTAGGCGGTCGTCGATGATTTCGCGGCCCGTTTTCAGGCCCCAGCGCACGGTGTGGGGCCCTAGGGGGTCGCCGCCGGGGTTCCAGCGCCCGCGCAGCTCGGCCGTGTACACGCGGGCTATCAGGTCGTTGCGAGCGTGGTTGAAGCTTGAGCCGATGGCGCGCTGGCGCACCGGCTGGTTGTAGTCGGCGCTGGTGGGGTCGCGGTTGATGTCGGCAAAGCGGTAGCTGGCCTCCACGTCGCGAAACTCGAACTCGCGCGTGCTCAGGGCCGAGGCCAGCAGCTCTAGTTGCAGGCCGGGGTGAACGTTGTGCTTGAGGTCGAGGCCGCCTTGGTAGGTGTCGTACTGCATCCGCTCGCGCCCCTGGTAGTCGATGCTGACCCGGGCAAACTGGTTGACGGCCGTCGAGAACGTGACCTGCCCGCTCACCGGCACGAAGCGGTAGTCGTTGTGGGCCACCACCCCCAGCAGGCCCAGGCTGGTGCGCTGCAAATCGCCGTCCTTGCGGCCTAGCCCGATGTTGACGTAGCCCTGCGCGTCGTAGAAGGTGGGGTTGTACTGGCCCTGGTTTTGGCGCAGCGAGTTGAACACGTACTGCGCGTTTTTGTAGCGCACGCCCCCTAGGTAGCTCACGCGCTCGTTTTTCGAGCGCGCCTCCACGTGGGCCTGTCCGCCCACCAGGCTGGCCGTGGCCGAGGCGGCAAACTTGGTAGGCTCCTTGTACTGAATATCGAGCACCGAGGAGAGCTTGTCGCCGTACTTGGGCTGCCAGCCGCCGGTGCTGAAGTTCACCTGCTGCACCAGCTCGGGGTTCACGAAGCTCAGGCCCTCCTGCTGCGCCTGCGTCACCAGAAACGGCCGGTACACCTCGATGCCGTTCACGTAGAGCAAGTTTTCCTCGTAGTTGCCGCCGCGCACGCCGTAGGTGCTGCTCAGCTCGTTGTTGCTCACCACGCCCGGCAGGGTCTTGAGCACGGCGCTGAAGTCGCCGAAGGGCGAGGGAATAACCTTGGCCGTGTTCGGGTCGAGCTGCGTGAAACTGACTTGCTCGCGGGTATCGGCGTCGGCGCGGCGGCCGCGCACCCGCACGCCGGTCAGGGCCTGGGCATCGGGCTGCAACTGCAGCTGCAGGGGCCGGCCGGCGTCGTCGGGCAGGGTAAGCAGCTGGCGCTGGGGCTGGTAGCCCAGGCGGCGCGCTACCAGCGTGACGCGGGTGCCCGGCGCCAGGGCCCGCAGCACCCGCAGCCGGAAGCTGCCGTCGGGCCCGCTGGTGGTGCCGCCGGGCTGGCCTTCCAGGCCCAACACCACCAACTCCAGCGGGTTGCCCTGCGCGTCGCGCACGGTGCCGACGAGCACCAGCTGGGCAGGGGTGGCCAGCACCGGCGGCGCCTGCTGCGCCAGGGCCGGCCCGGCTAGGGGCAGGCAACCAAGCAGGAGTAACGGTAGATATTTCAAACGAATAGCGCCTAATTTAATACGTCCTGTGCAGTGCCCAACGCCTAGGGGTAGCCCGCCATTGCCTCGCTCCTGCCAGCGCTGACGGGTCAACAAAACCTACCTATCCAACTACGCAACCCCTTACCCACCCGCCTCCTCCCCCGCCGGCTGGCGCAGCTGCTGGCGCAGGGCGGCCAGGGTAGCCACCGGCCCGGCGCTGGCCTTGAACACGAAGCTGCCCGCCACGAGCACGTCGGCCCCGGCCTGCACCAGGGCGGCGGCGTTGCGGTCGTCCACGCCGCCATCTACGCCAATGAGCGCGGGCGAGCCGGCGTCGAGCAGCAGGTCCTTGAGCTCGGCAATCTTTTGCAGCGTGTGCGGAATGAACGCCTGCCCGCCGAAGCCGGGGTTTACCGCCATCACCAGCACGTAGTCGAGGTCGGCGGCAATATCGACCAGCAGGCCGGCGGGGGTGGCCGGGTTCAGGGCCACGCCGGCCACGCAGCCCAGGGCCTTGATTTGCTGCACCACGCGGTGCAGGTGCGGGCAGGCCTCGTAGTGCACCGTCAGGTTGGTGGCGCCCGCATCGCGGAAGGCGGCCAAGTAGTTTTGCGGTTCCGCTAGCATGAGGTGCACGTCGATGGGCTGCTTGGCGTGGGGCCTAAGGGCTTCGAGAATGGGCAGCCCGAACGAGATGTTGGGCACGAAGCGCCCGTCCATCACGTCGAAGTGCAGCCAATCGGCCTCGGCGCCGGCCAAGGTTTCGGCCGTGGCCTGGAGGTTGGCCAGGTCGCTAGCCAGCAGCGAAGGAGCCAGCAGCGGCTCGCGCCGGGCCGGCGGGGCGGCAAGGGGGTGTACGCGCATAAGGAAGGCAAAAGTAGCAGGCGAACGCAAGAAAAAAGGCTGGCCGGCGGCGCGGAGCTGCCTCCCCGCCGCCGGCCGGCCCGGGCCCTAGGGCCCCCGCCGCCCCTTAGGCGCCGGCTACTCGGGCTTCTTTTCCAGCGGGCGCCAGTCGAGCTCGCCGCCCGGCTTGCGGCGCAGGAAGTACGTGTCCTCGTCTTCCTGCATCTTGCCGAAGGTCAAATCGCCCTTGCAATCCTTGCACTTGATGCTGGTGTACTTGAACTTGCCCTGGGCCACGCGGCTGGTCAAATCGAGGTTGTCGGAGCCGCAGAGGCCGCAGGCGCCCACGTCGGGGAAGCTCAGGCGGTCGTACTCGGCCACTACTTCGTGAAAATTCTTGCCCTCCACCGTGAAGTGGAACTGGCGGCGCCCAATGCGCTTGGTAGTCATTAGCTGTAACATGGCGTGCGTGTCGGTTGAGTGACGGCTTAAAGATACGGCGGCGAGCTAGACTTGCCAATATTATTGGTATCTTCTAGCCAAAATAATTAGGCAGCTTGCCGCTGCAAATTCCCTGCTGATGACCCAACCAACGCCAATTTCCAAGCCCTAGGGCCCCGGCGCCGCTCAACCCCTACAGCTGGCTGAAGCGCACCACCTGCCCGGCCCCGCCCGCCGCCGGCCGCACCACGCACTGGTAGGTGCCCGGGGCCAGGCCGCGCGCCGGCAGCCGCAGGGGCACGGTGGCCTGCGCGGCGCCGGGCGCCACCAGTTGCTCGGCCACCAGCGCGCCGCGCGCATCCACGAGGCGCACGCGCAGGGCCAGCCCGCGCAGGGCCGGCGGCAGGGCCAGCGTCAACTCGCCACCGTGGGCGGGATTGGGAAATACGCTCAGGGCCTCGGCGGCGGGCGCGGCCGGGGCAGCGGCCAGCGGCGCGCCGGGGTGCAGCGCGTTGTAGGCGGCCGTGAAATTGGGGATGCCGTAGCCCAGGGTGTTGTCGGGGGCGGCGTACTGCGAGCCCGAGCGCACGAGCGCCGCAATCACCTGCTGGGCGCTGAGGGCAGGGTTAGCCTGCCAGAAATCGGCCACCAAACCTGCCAGCTCGGGGCAGGCGTAGGAGGTGCCGTTGCCGCGCACCACGGTGCCCACGGGCGTGAGGACGGCCGAGGCCACGCCCATGGCGGCCAGCGTGGGCTTCAGGCGCCCGTCGGCCGTGGGGCCATACGAGCTGAAGCTGGCGTGCTGGCGCAGCGAATCGACGGCGCCCACCGAAATGATGCTGTCGGCATCGGCCGGCACGCCGATGTAGTGCCAGGCGTTGGTGCCGTCGTTGCCGGCCGAGTTGCACACCACCATGCCTACCCTGGCCGCCCCTAGGGCCGCCAGGCTGCTAATGGCCGTGCGCCCGTTCAGCTCGGCGTAGGTGTGCGAGAGGTCGGCGCGGTCGAAGGTGGTGTAGCCCAAGGACGAGCTGATGACATCCACCCCCACCGAGTCGGCATACTCGGCGGCGGCCAGCCAGTTGGCTTCCTCAATCGGGTACTCGCTGTTCACGTCCTCCGTGATGCAGAGGTGGAAGGTGGCCCTAGGGGCCGTGCCGACGTAGGTGCCCGGCAGCTCGCCCGCCATTAGCCCCAGGGTGCTGGTGCCGTGGCTGTTACGCAAATATACGCTGGTGCCGCCATCCACGAAGTTGCGGGTGCTGGCCACCCGGCCCTGGGTTTGCAGCGCCTGCAAAGCGCCAATCTGGTCAACCCCCGGAAAGCCGGCGTCGAAGACGGCAATCTGCATACCCTCGCCCCGGAAGCCCGCCTCGTGGGCCGCAATGGCGCCGATGAGCTGGTTTTGGGCGTAGGCCGGGCCGTAGGTGGCGCGGGCGGCGCTGGTGCGGGCTGCCGCCGGGCCGGGCGGCACGGGCGGGGCGGCCCTAGGGGCCTGCTGGGGCCGCAAGCTGAGCGGGCGGCCGCTGCGCACCCCCGGCAGTTGCAGCACCTGGGCGTAGGTGGCCGAGTCGCAGCTGAGCACCGCCCCGTTCAGCCAGCGCGAGGTGTAGAGCACCTGCGGCCGGCCGCTCACGGCCCGCACCTGCGCCAGGTAGGCGGGGCTCACGGGCAGGTCGCGGGCGCGCACGGCAATGCCCTGGCGCTGGCGCCGGGCCAGCGCCCGCGCCGACAAAAACTGCTGCGGCTGGCTTACCGAGTAGGGCGTGCCGGCCTTGTCTTGGAAGTACACGAAATAGCGGCGCACGGCCAGCGTGGTGGTTTGGGCCCGGGCGGCGCCCAGTGGGCCTAGGCCCACGGCCAGCAGTAAGGCCAGCCAAAACGGGTTTTTCATATGCAGTACAAGGCGTTTGCTTTCGGCACTTTCCAGCCGGCTGTCAGTAGTCACTAGGAGCTGTTAATAGTTGGTACACAACCGCCAAAAAGACGTCATACTCAACTGGCGTCCTTATTAATAATGAATAGTTTTTAATCACTGCTAATTACCCCTACATGGTGCCCGTTTCGAGCAGAGTTTCGCGGCGCGAGCTGCCGTTTTGGATGGTGCTGGTGGGGGTTTGCTGCCCGCCGCTGCCGGTGGTAAACAGCTCGTAGTAGTAGCGGCGGCGCAGCACCGGGCCCGTACCCAGGGCCACTACCTGCTGGTAGCCGTTGCGCCGGTAAATGCCGTCGTTGAGGGCCACGGGCTTGACGTCGAGCACGGTGGCGGTGGTGGCGTAGGTGGCGGCCGGGGCCGGGCCGGCGGCGGGCGTGGTGTAGGGGCCGCCCACGCGGGGGCCGTAACGCCGGGTGATGTTGGTAATGGTATCCACGAACTGGTAGGTGGCCGCCTGGCCGTTCACGGTGAGGGCAAACTGGTTCCAGCCCTTGCCGGCCTGGGGCGGGTAAATCAGCTCCACCGTGCGCACGTTGCTGCGCGTGAGCAGCAGGGCCCGCGGCAGGGGCTGCACCACCAGTACGCTGTCATCTACCCAGGCGGCGCTGGCGTCGGCGCGGCGCGCGCGCACCAGGCGGTAGGCTGGCAGCCCGGCGGCATCCGTAAACTGCTCGCTCACGCGCTCGCGCTGCTGGTACTGGCTGGCCGTCACGTTGGCGCTCGTCCAGGTTGAGTCCTGCACCACGTAGGTGCGGTAGGTGCCCAGCGCCAGGGGGTAATAGTCGTTATAAGCCGGCACCACCACTGTTTCGTGGTGGCAGCTGCCTAGGGTGAGGGCGGCGGCCAAGCCAAGTGCCCCTGGGGCCAGCGCCCGGCGGATTAGGTGGGGTAGCTGGCTAGAACGTCGAATCATACAAAAAAATAGGGCCATAAAAGTACCTTGCTAGCCGGTGCGCGCACCGGCTAGCAAGGTACTAACGCCCGGCCTATCCCAGGCAGTAGGGGCCTGGGATAGGCCTAGCAGGGGGCCTAGGGGGCAGCGCCTGGCTAGAAGCTAGGCTGTAGCTAATTAAGCACTTAAGCCAGCGCGGCTACGCCAGCGGCCAGCGCCGGCACCTCGCCCATGACGTGGCGCGTAATCCAGCCGCCGCCCAGCACGTCGGCCCCGTCGTAGAAGACGGCGGCCTGGCCGGGCGTGATGGCGTGCACGGGCTCGGTGAAGTAAATGCGGATACTATCGGGGCCGTCTTGCTCGAGCAGCGCGGGCGTGCCGGGGTGGTGGTAGCGCACCTTCACCACGGCCGGCACCAGGCCGCGCCCGGCCAGGCTGGCCAGCTTGCCCAGGTTGAGCTTGTGCAGGGTGGTAAAGGAGCTGGCCAGCTCGTCGAAGTTGCCTAGCACTACCTCGTTAAGCTCGGGCCGGATGGCCACCACGTAGGCCGGAAAGCCCAGCGCGATGCCCAGGCCCTTGCGCTGCCCCACGGTGTAGAAGGGGTAGCCCTCGTGGCGGCCCACCTCGCGGCCGTCGGCCAGCACGAAGCGGCCGCCCGCCACGCGCTCGGCCAGCCCCGGCACCCGGCGGCGCAAAAAGCCGCGGTAGTCGTTGTCAGGGATAAAGCAGATTTCGTAGCTCTCGGGCTTGTTGACCAAGGCCGTGAAGCCGCGGCGGCGGGCCTCGTCGTAAATCTCGGTTTTGCGCAGCTCGCCCAGCGGAAACAGCGTGCGGCTGAGGCTGGCCTGGCTCACGCCCCACAGCGCGTAGCTCTGGTCCTTGTTTTCGTCGAGGCCCTTGCTCACCACGTAGCGCCCCGTACCGGCATCCTGCCGGATGCGGGCGTAGTGGCCGGTGGCAATGTACTCGCAGCCCAGCATGTCGGCTCGGCGCAGCAAGGCGTCCCACTTAATGTGGGTGTTGCAGAGCACGCAGGGGTTGGGGGTGCGGCCGGCCAGGTATTCCTCCGTGAAGTTGTCGATGACGTAGTCGCCGAATTCTTCCCGGATATCAATGATGTAGTGCGGAAAACCCAGGCGCACGGCAATGTCGCGGGCATCGTTGATGCTGTCGAGCGAGCAGCAGCCGGTTTCCTTCTTCGAGCCGCTGGCCGTGGCGTAGTCCCAGGTTTTCATGGTCATGCCCACTACTTCGTAGCCGGCTTCGTGCAGCAGCACCGCGGCCACCGAGGAGTCGATGCCGCCACTCATGGCCACGAGCACGCGGCCTTTCACTTGGTTGGTAGTCATTGGGGTGGCAACCCACCCTAGGGAGGTGAATGTTCCGGCTGGGGCCAGGGCAAAGGTACCACTTACCGTTCGCACTTAGCGGTAAGCACCTGGGTTTATGGCCCCAGCGGGAAGCCTGGTTTCGCGCCCCACCTGCGCGCGCGGCGTTTACGCCTGCATTTGGGAGGGGTCTTTTCCCACCCTAGGGCAAGACTTGCACCTGAAAGTCGACCGCGGCATGGGGCGGCAGCTTCGCTACTACGGCGTGGCACAGCGCATCCCTATAAGCTTGCCCCACGCCCCGCGTAGCCTGCACCGCGTAGGTGCAGCGGCCCGCGCAGGTTTTTGTCACGTGCTGGGCGGGGCGCTGGGCGCTCGTCTTAAGCCTCCCTTTGCCAATCAGCCGGGTGTGGGTAGTAAGGTTGAGGACGGGCGGGGTGTAGTGCACGCCGGCACAGAGCGCCCGGTAAGCCGAGTCGGAATTGATAACCCGGTTGTCGGCATCCCCCACTTGCGGCAATACGGGCCCAAAAGTCAGGAGCTGCGCCACCTGGGTAGCGGGTACCTGGGAAGGGCAGCTGGGCGCGGGGGCCACAACTGCTTCGGATTGGCACCGGTGCCCAGCACCACCAGGCTGAGGCCACCAAGCAGGGCGAGGCGCCCGGGTTTCATCGCGGAAGAAGCGGTAAAAACGCCCTAGGCTAACCGCCACTGCACAGGGCAACAGCCTCTTAGCCCGGCCCGTGGCGGCCGGCCCGGGCAGCTGGCCTACTTACACGGCCCGCCGGCCAAAGGGTTGCCCCTGAAAAAGTTAACTGGTTTTTACTGCCTCCTCAGCCAGCTTGGCTGCTACGCAGGCGGCTGCACTCAGGCTGCTACCCCACCTAGCCTAGGGCCTGGCAAAAGCGGGCCGGCGCCCGGCGGCGAGCAACCGCCGGCCGGTCGCAACTTTAACTTTGCCGCGCCGAGCGGCCATGCGGCTTCTTCCGCTTCCTCGCTCCGGTTGGCTTGTTCCTGACTACTTGCTCCTTATTAAATGGCCTTGGCTCTTCCCGTGCTCGTGCGCGGCATCAATAACTTATCCGACGCTCGCTACTGCGCGGGCATGGGGGCCCAGGGCCTCATCTTCACTCTCGATGGGCAGCTGCCCGGCGCCGTGGCGCCCGCCACGGCCCGCGAGCTGGCCGGCTGGGTGGCGGGCGTCGACCTCATCGGCGAGTTTGGCCACGTGGCCGGCGCCGAAATCAACCGCCTGGTGGAAGAGTGCGACTTGTCGGGGGTGCTGCTGCGCCTCGACCGCGCGCGCCAAGCCTGGCCCCAGGGCCTGGCCGTGCCGGTGCTGGTAGAGGTGCCCGAGGTGGTGCTCACCCACCCCGACCACCTGGCCGCCACCCTGGCCGACCTCACCGCCAACTTCCCGGCCGGCTTTGCCCTAGTTGGTGAAGCGCCCCGCCCCTACCCGGCCGACCTGGCCTACTACCACCAGCTGGCCCGCCAGGCCCCGCTCTGGCTGGCTGCCCCCGCCGGCCCCACCCAAGCCGCCGACACCGCCCAGCAGGTGCACCCGGCCGGCCTCATCCTCAGCGGCGGCGACGAGCTCAAGCCCGGCCTGCGCGACTTCACCGAGCTCGAAGCCGTCTTCGAGGCCCTGGAAGAAGCCTAGGGCCTCGGCATGCGCTAGGCGCTAGCTCAGCCGGAAGCGCACGTACTTGATGGGCACACCCTGGGCGCGGTACTTGCCCTCAAAATGCGTCTGGATGGCCTGGGCGGCGGCGAAGGAGGGGTCGGTTTCGGCGTAGAGGTCGCGGGTGGCTACCTCCACCACGGCGCCGGGGCGCTGGGCCAAAGTTTCGAGGGTGTACTCGAACAAGCCCGCGCTGTCGGTTTTGAGCTGGGCGGGGGCGCCGGGCGCCAGCAGCGCCTGGTACATCGCCAGGAAGCGCGGGGCGGTGAGGCGGCGCTTGCTATCGCGGTCGCGGGGGCGCGGGTCGGGAAAAGTAAGCCAGATTTCGCTGAGCTCGCCGGGCCCGAAGTGCGCGGTAAGCTCATGGGCCAGCAGGCGCACAAAGCCCACGTTGCGCAGCCCCAGGGCCGCGGCCCGCGTGCTGCCCCGCCAAATGCGCTCGCCCTTAATATCGAGGCCCAGAAAATTCGCTTCCGGGTGCAGCTGGGCCAGGCCCACGGTATACTCGCCCTTGCCGCAGCCCACTTCCAGCACCAGCGGGTGGTCGTTGCCGAAGAAATCGGGGCGCCAGCGGCCAGTCAGCTGGCCGAAGGTGGGCTTGCCCGGCTCCACAATGTCGGGGCGAAGGGCATTATCGGCAAAGCGCTGGAGCTTGATGCGGGGCACGGCAACGAGAAATAGAAGCGAAAAAACGGGTTGTAAAGCTACGCCTAGGCCTCGTTTTGCGCCGCCTCGCCCGGCCCCACCGCTACCGAGCGGCTCACGTACTTGCCCACCACCACGCCCACCACGAATACGTCGTAGAAGTGCCCGGCCAGCCCCAGCAGCACGGTGGCCTTGCGCGCTACGTTGGTCAGGGGCACAATATCGCCAAAGCCCACCGTAAGCAGCGTGATGAAGCTGAAGTAGTTGAACACCTGCACGCTGGTGGGGCCCGTCGGCACCCCCGCAAAGGCCCCCGGCTGCAGGTAGTCGATGGCGATAAACATGAACATACCCACCATGCCCAGCAGTACGAAGCCGCACATGCTGGCCGCCAGCAGCTCGGCATTGACGCGGGCGGCCGCCAGCAGCTTGCGAAAAATTTGCAGAGTGATGACGACGCAAAACACGCTGTAGGCCAGTCCCGTAAGGCTGCGCAGCGCCAGCCAGCCCCACACTTGCACGCCCGCCTCGAGGGCCACCGCCGCCGCCAGGCACAGCAGCAGCAGCCAGCGCCGCCGGGCCGACAATACCAGCACGCCCAGCCCCATATTCTGCAGCACCAGCGCCGTAAACAGGCGCGGGTCGGCGCTGGCCGGGGCGAAGCCCGAACCCAGCACCAGCGCCAGCAGGCTGGCTAGCAGCAGCTTGTAGTGGTGGCGCGCCAGCCTGGGGGCGTAGCGATGCAAAAAACTGTAGTCAGCAGAGGCGGGCAACGGGCGGCGAACGAGTGAGCGGGTAAAAATAACGGTCGCCACCCCTTTCGGCGCCCAGCCCCCTAGGGGGTGTCGTAGAGCTCCGCCACCTCGGCCACCACGAAGGTGCTGCCGCCGATAAACACTACGTCTTCGGGCCCCGCGGCCGCGCGGGCCGCCGCCACGGCCGCCGCCACCGGCCCGTAGGCTTGGCCCAGCAGGCCCACGGCCGCCGCCCGCGCGGCCAGCTCCTCGGCCGGCAAAGCCCGCGGAATGTCGGCCTGGCAGAAGTAGTACGTGGCCTGGCGGGGCAGCAGGGCCAGCACGGCACCCACGTCCTTGTCATTCACGGTGCCGAACACCAGGTGCAGCGCCCGGTGCGGCACCCGCGCCAGTTGGGCCAGCACCAGGCGCAGCCCGCCCTCGTTGTGGGCCGTGTCGGCCACTACCAGCGGGCGGTGGCCCAGCACGCTCCAGCGCCCGCGCAGCCCGGTTAGGCGCGTTACCGCGGCCAGGCCCTGGCGCACGGCCGCTTCGGGCAGCGCGAAGCCCTGGGTGCGCAGCTCGTCGAGCACGGCCAGCACGCCGGGCAAGTTCAGGCGCTGGTAGTCGCCGCTCAGGCCGAGGGTTAGCTCGGGCAGGTAGGGCTGGCCGTCGCGCCGCACGTCCACCACCTGGCTAGCGGCGCCACTCAGGGCCGGGTCGGGCTGGCTGGCCGCCAGCTGCACGTGGTAGCGCGCATCCGCAAAGTGCAGCGGGCTCCCCTGCTGCCGGGCTTTTTCCTCGAATACGGCGGCTACCGCGGGCTGGGTTTGGCCGATGATGGCCGGCCGGCCGGGCTTGATGATGCCCGCTTTCTCGCCCGCGATTTCGGGCAGCGTGTTGCCCAGCATCGCCTGGTGGTCGTAGCTGATGTTGGTGATGAGTGACGCCAGCGGGGTGATGATGTTGGTGGAGTCGAGCCGCCCGCCCAGGCCCACTTCCACGATGGCCACGTCCACTTGCTGGGCGGCGAAGTAATCGAAAGCCAGCGCCACGCACATTTCAAAAAACGAGGGCTCAATTTGCGCAAACAGCCCCTGGTGCTCGGCTACCCACTGCACCAGGTAATCGGGCGCCAGCTCCTGTCCGTTCACCCGGATGCGCTCGGTGAACTCGCGCAGGTGCGGCGAGGTATAGAGACCCACCTGGTAGCCCGCGCTTTGCAGCACCGCCGCCAGCAGGTGCGAGCTGCTGCCCTTGCCGTTGGTGCCCGCCACGTGCACGCTGCGGAAGCGCCGCTCGGGGTGCCCTAGGGCCTCGGCCAGCGCCTCGGTGTTGCCCAAGCCTTTCTTGAAGCCGGCTGCCCCTACCCGCTGGTACATGGGTAGTTGCGCATACAGCCAGGCCAGGGTTTCGGGGTAGTTCATGAGGGGTAGGTGGTGAGTGGCCACGCGCAGTAGTAAGGCGCGAATGTAGGGCGTTTTAACAAGCCACCCGGCCGCTGGCTTGCCGCTCACCGGGCTTGCTGCCTGCTCCGGCTTGGCAATGAGGCTGGTAGAGAAGCTGGCGGCGGAGTAGCTTGATTTCACTAAAAAATAGCAGGAATTTGGGTTAGGACGCTAGTAGGCCTTACCTTGAGCGAGTTAACGCCGGCCGGCCGCCCGGCGCTGGCTCCGGCTGCTCACCGCTGGCGCGCTTACCCTGGCCTTTTTTCGGACGCTCACCCATATATGAAAACCACCTATGAAAAAGCCCCTACTGCTTAGCCTGGCGGGCTGCCTGGGCGTAGTTGCGCTAGCCCACCTGCGGGCCGACGCGCAGGCTACCTTGCCGCCCGCGAGCCGGGCGCCGCAACCCAAAACCGCAAGCCGGCCGGCCGACAAGCTGTTCACCTCCCCCCCACCCACCACCCGGGCGCTGCCGCCCGTGGTGAGCGCGCCCGACCTGGCCGCCTACTGCCGCACGCTGCCCGCCCGCATTCAGGCGGCGGCCAAACCCCGGAACGTCGAGTTTATGCCCGACTGCCTGGCCAAGCTCACGGCGCACCTGCAGCAGTTCGCGGCCGAGGGTCAGCGCACGGGCCTCACCCTGCCGCAGATTCAGGATAACAACGACGCGTTCGTGGGGAAAGTGGTGGCCGACCTACGCAACGGCTACGACCAAGAGGAGGCCGCCGAGCACCAGCACGACCCCAAGAACCCGCTGACTGGCAAGTCGTTGCGGGAGGAGGCCGAAATCTACCACTGTGGGCTGAAGAACTACCTGCCCCTGTTCAACAACCTGATGGCTAGCCGGCCGGTGATTACCATCCTGACCCAGCCCACCGCTGCCCAGGTGTTTATGGCAGAACCCACTGGCTACCGCAGCGTGGGCACCTCGCAGCTCACCAAGCCCCTAGCGGCGGGCTTGTACACCTTCATTTTCACTAAGCCGGGCTACCAGAGCATCCGCAAGACGTTTGCGGCCCAGCGCATGCCCGTGCAGGTATTTCGCACTACCCTGCCCGCCCTGGCGGCCCGCTAGCCCGACGGCCAGGGCCCCTAGGGGCCCTTTACCAGCCAGCGGAGCGCAAGCCCCTGGCGGCGGCTAACGCCCGCTTTTGCTGCCTATGAAACCCTTTTTGCGCGGGCTGCTGCTGGCCTGGCTCTGGGCCGGCGCCGCCCGCGCCCAAAGCCCCGATACCCTGGCCCCTACCATTGAGCGCCTGCCGGCCCAGGGCCTGCTGCTGAACGACGGCTGGCGCTACCACGCCGGCCACGACCCCGCCTGGGCCCGGCCCGACCTCAACGACAGCCGCTGGGATACGCTCGACCCCACCCGGCCCCGGCGCACGCTGCCGGCCTCCCTGCGCACCGGCCCCGGCTGGCTGCGCCTGCACCTGGCGCTGGGCGACAGCCTGCGCCTGCGCACCCTGCTGCTGCAAGCTACCTACCTGGGCGCCAGCGAATTGTACCTTAATGGCCGCCTGCTGCGGCGCGAGGGTGGACTGCGCGCCCAGCCCAGCCGGGTGCAGCCCGCCGCCAGCGGCCAGGCCGTGACGGAACTGCCCGCGGCGGGTTCCGCCGCGCTGGTGCTGGCCGTGCGGCTAGCGCCCTGGCGGCCCCCCTTCCTACCCGCGGCCGACGAGCAGCCGCTCTACCTGCTGCGCCTGCTTACGGAGCCGCAGCTGCGGCAGCAGGCCGCGGAGGCCGCCACCAGCTCGCGCATCTTCTATTGCCTGGCCGGCGTGTTTTTGCTGCTCACGCTGCTGCACGCCGTCTTTTTTCACTACAACCCCGCCCAGCGGGCCAACCGCTACTTTGCGCGCTATGCCCTGGCCATGGCGCTGTTTTGGCTGGGGTTCTGCTACTTGTGGTCCCTAGGGCTGGCGGCGCTGGGCGGCGGGGTGCTGCTGGTGACCGCTGCTATGGGAGGGCTGCTGCTGCTCAGTGGGCTGTGGGTGGTGCGGGCGCTGTATGCCTTGTTTGAGAGCCGGCCCGGCTGGTTTTATACCAGCCTGTGGGTGGGCGCCGGGGTGGCGCTGGTCGTCAGCTGCGGCTACGTCGACTCGCCTTCCAGCAGCCTCACCCTGTTCGGCTTCACGGCCCTTACCGCCGCCGAGCAGTTGCGCCTCACGGGCCGGGCGCTGCGGCGGCGGCAGCGGGGCGCGGGCATTATCGCGGCGGGCTTTGCCCTGGCCCTGCTGCCGCTGCTGGCCGTGGTGGCGGGCACCGTGCTGGGGTATTTTGTGCCGCTGTTCGTGGCCCTGCTCCTGCTCACGCTCATCTTTCTGTCGCCGGCGCTGGGCATCTCGCTGTTTCTGGCCCGCGAGTTTGCCCTCGATAGCGAGCTGCTGCAAGTAAAGCTGCGCGAGGTAGAGCAGCTATCGGCCCAGACCCTGGCGCAGGAGCAGGACAAGCAGGCGCTGCTGGCCAGCCAGAACGAGCGCCTGGAGCAGCAGGTGCAGCAGCGCACCCAGCAGCTGCAGCACTCGCTCACCGACCTGCGCGCCACCCAGGCCCAGCTGGTGCAGAAAGAAAAGATGGCCAGCCTGGGCGAACTCACGGCCGGCATTGCTCACGAGATTCAGAACCCGCTCAACTTCGTCAACAATTTCGCCGAAGTGAGCACCGAGCTGCTTACCGAGCTTAAGGAAGCGCAGGCCACCGGCGCCGCCGAAGAAGTCGCCGTCCTGGCCGACGACCTGACCCGGAACCTGGAAAAGATTACCCAGCACGGGCAGCGCGCCGCCGCCATTGTGCATGGCATGCTGGAACACTCGCGCGCCAACCCGGGCGAGCGCCAGCCCCTAGCCCTGAATACCCTCTGCGAGGAGTACCTGCGCCTAGCCTACCAGGGCCGGCGGGCCAAGGACAAAACCTTCAACGCCACCTTGCAAACGGACTTTGCAGCCGGCCTGCCGTTAGTGGAGGGGGTAGGGGCCGACCTGGGCCGGGTGCTGCTCAACCTGTTCAGCAACGCCTTCTATGCCGTGCAGCAGCGCCAGCAGGCGGGCCAGGCTGGCTACCAGCCCACGGTCAGCGTGGCCACGCGGCAGGCGGGGGAGCAGGTCGAAATCCGGGTTTCGGACAACGGCCCGGGCATGAGCCCCGCGGTGCAGGCCAAGCTATTCCAGCCCTTTTTTACCACCAAGCCTTCGGGCGAGGGCACGGGCCTAGGGCTCTCGCTGAGCTACGACATCATCGCTCAGGGCCACGGCGGCACGCTCTCCGCCGAGAGCGAGCCGGGCCGGGGCACCACCTTCACTATCACGCTGCCCTGCTAGCCACCCGGCAACTACTTATGAAACAACTGCTCCTGCTGCTGGCCTGGGTCAGCGCCAGCACCTGCTTTGCCCAAACGCCCGATACGGCCGCGCCCCGCGTCCCACGCTCGGGCCTGCTGCTTGGTAAAGCCTGGCGCTACCATGCCGGCGACAACCCGGCCTGGGCCCGGCCGGGCTTCGATGCCAGCGCCTGGGACACCCTCACCCTCAACCAGCCGGCCCGCGCCATGCCACCCGCCACCCAGGCGGGTGTGTGCTGGCTGCGGCGGCGCTTCCGGCTCGCCGACAGCCTGCGCCAGCGCAGCCTGGTGCTGCAATGCTACCGGCTGGGCACGGCCGACGTGTACCTCAACGGCCGGCTGCTGACCGACAGCACCCACTGCGCGCAGGTCCAGGGGTTCTGGCTCACACCTGGTTTGCTGGAAGTGCCCGCCAACGGGCCGGCCGAGCAGGTGCTGGCCGTGCGGTTTGTGCCCCGGCACCTCTCCCCACTGCTGGTGGGGGCCGACCAGCTACATCCGCTCAATTTGTGGCTGGTGACAGGGGCGCAGCAGCAGCAAAGGGAGGTTCTATCGGTCGAAACGGATGCCATTTTTTGGATAATGAGCGCAGTCTTTCTGCTGCTTACCCTGCTGCACTACACCTTTTATCTCTACAACCCTACCCAGCGGGCTAACCGCTACTTTGCGCGCTATGCCCTAGCCTATTGCCTGGAGATGACGTGCGTGGGCTATAGTGTTGGCGGGAGGGCAGTGCTACCATCGTGGGGATGGGGCCTAGCCGCTTCAGTTGCCGAGAATGCCCTCTTGTTCGCGAGTGCCTTGTGCTTGTTACGGGCCATGTACAGCTTGTTCGGCTTTGCGCCCAGCCGGGTCTACGTGGGCCTTATGGTGACGGGGGGACTGTTGCTGCTGGTGACGGCACTCATAGTACTTTCACCCTGGTCTTTATTTCCTTTCCTGACTTTTGGGGTCTTCGTGCTGGCCGAGGCGCTGCGCCTGACGGGGCTGGCCCTGCGCCAGCGTCGGCGGGGGGCGCGCATCATTGCCGCCGGCTACGGTGGGGGGCTGCTGTTCATCTTGCTTTATCTGGGGTTGCAGCTGGCGGGCGTGCCCCTGTCACTTTTGGTATCCAACCTGTTGCCCCTGCCCGGCATCCTGCTGCCGGCGCTGGGTATCTCCTTCTTTCTGGCCCGCGAGTTTGCCCTCGATGCAGAGCTGCTGCTGGTAAAGCTGCACGAGGTCGAGCAGCTCTCCGCCCAAACCCTGGCCCAGGAGCAAGACAAGCAAGCCCTGTTGGCCGCCCAAAATGAAACCCTCGAAACCCAGGTAGCCGAGCGCACCAGCGCGCTGCAACGCTCGCTCACCGAGCTGCAAGCCACCCAGCAGCAGCTTATTCAAAAAGAGAAGATGGCCAGCCTAGGGGAGCTGACGGCCGGCATCGCCCACGAAATCCAGAACCCGCTCAACTTCGTCAACAACTTCGCCGAAGTGAGCGCCGAAGTGAGCGCCGAGCTGGTGGCCGAGCTGCAAGAAGCGCAGGCCGCCGGCGACGGGGCCGAAGTAGTGGCCCTGGCCGACGACCTAGGGCAGAATATGCAGAAAATTACCGAGCATGGCAAGCGCGCCGCCGGCATCGTGCGCGGCATGCTCGAGCACTCGCGCCAAAGCACCGGCGAGCGCCAGCCCACCGACGTGAACGCGCTCTGCGACGAGTACCTGCGCCTGGCCTACCACGGGCTGCGGGCCAAAGACAAAACCTTCAACGCCACGCTCCACACCGATTTTGCGCCCACGCTGCCGCTGGTCGAAGCCGTGCCGGGCGACCTGGGGCGGGTGCTGCTCAACCTGCTCACCAATGCTTTTTACGCCGTGCGGCAGCGCCAGCAAGCCGGCGAGCCCGGCTACGCGCCCACCGTAAGCGTGCGCACTAGCTGCGCCGGCCGCCAGGTGCATGTAGCGGTGCGCGACAATGGCCCCGGCATGAGCGAAGCAGTGCGGGCCAAGGTGTTTCAGCCCTTTTTTACCACCAAGCCGGCGGGCGAGGGTACCGGCCTGGGCCTATCGCTGAGCTACGACATCGTGACGCAAGGCCACGGCCGGCCAGCTCAGCGTGGTAAGCTGCGCAGGCGAAGGCACCGAGTTTCTGCTCACGCTACCCAGCCCCGACAGCCAGTAGCTGCGGCTGGGCTGGTAGCCCGTGCTGCTTGCCCGCCCGCCCGCTCCCAAGCGGCTGGCTGGCTGCTTACCAGTCCTAAGCAGGCGGTAGCCACTTACCGCACCGAGTAGCGGAAGTTGTAGTAGCCGGTAGCCCCGCCGTCCTTGCCGTTGAGGTTGCGGAAGGAGGCATTTTGCAGCGCATTGCGCACGGCCTGAACTTGCTCGGGCGAGATACTGCCCGACACCCGGGTTACCGACACCACCTCCCCGTCGTTGTTAATCACAATCCGGAACCGGGCCACGCCAGGCGTATCATCAATTTTGGGAATGTCGGGCACGTTATCAATGGCCCAGCCGCTCATTTCGAGGCCGCTGCCGCCCCCGCTGCCGGCGCGCGCGCCGCTGCCGCCGCTGCCCGGCTCGCCGTAGAGGGCCTTAGCGTTGAGCGAGCCCCTAGGGTCGCCCTGGTCGCCCACGGTGCCGGGGCGGTCGCCGTTGCTGTTGCCGGTGGGGCTGGCGCTGGTGCCGGCCACGCCGGTGCCGCCCGCCGCGCCGGCGGGGCTGCCCTTGGGCGTGTAGAGGGTGCGGGGCTGCTCGCGGGGCCTAGGGGTGGGCGCGGGCGGCGTTTCGGGCGCGGGCTCGGCAGCTTTGGGGGTGGGTTTGGCCACGGGCGGGGCGGTGGCGCCCGCGTCCTCCGCATCGCTGGTAATGACTTTGGCGGCCTGCTCGGCGGGCGGAGGGGTGGCCACCGCGCGCGGCTGCGCAGGTTGGGGCGTGGGCCGGGCGGCGGCGGGCGGGCGTGAGTCTTCGCGGTTGGGCGAGGCACTGGCGGTAGCCATCGTTTGCACGTCGCCCCCGCCGGCCGCGTCGAGGCCGTAGTTTAGCTCCACGCCGTCGCCGCCCATCATTTCCAGGGGCGGGTTGGGGCCGTTGAAGCGCAGAAAAAAGCACAGCAGCCCCAGCAGCAGCATAAGCACGGTGGTGAGTAGCAGCGCCTCGCGCCGATGCTCTTCGGGATAATCGAGGGCCATAGCTAAAATGGTTAACGGTCAATGACTAGTGATTAGTGAAATTTTTCAAGTTAAAAACATTCACTATTAATCACTTATCACCAAGAAATTTAACCTTGCTGGGCCTGGGTGGCCATGACCATACGAATTTTGAGGCGGTTGCCGATTTCGAGCACGTCCACCAGCTTCTGCACGTTCAGCGAATTGTCGACGCGCAGCACCACGGTGGGCAAATCCAGCTTTTCCTGCTGAATGAGCGCCCGCAGCTCGGGCTCGAGGGTGGCCGAGGTCACGGGCTTTTTGTTCACGAAGTACTCGCCCGCGGCGTTGATGCTCACCGTAATGGGCTGCTTCATCACCTGCTTGGTGCTCTTGGCGTTGGGCAGCAGCAGCTTAATTACGTTGGGGTTTACCATCGTGGACACAATCAAGAAGAACAGCATCAGGAAGAACATGATGTCGTTCATCGAGCTGGTTTCGACGTGCGAGCTGGCGTGGCGGCGGCGGGAGAGGTTCACGGGATTAAATGTGGAAATTTGAAAATGTGGGAGATGTGCGAATTGATGAGTGGCGGCTAAGAAAACCAGCTATTCATTTTCACATTTTTTCATCTTCCACATTTCCACATTAAAAAACTTAGTTATCCTGAAGGATGTCCATAAACTCGATGGCCGAGTTTTCCATGCGGAACACCATGCGCTCGACCAGAATGCTGAGCCAGTTGTAGCCGATGTGGGCGATGATGCCCACGATGAGGCCTGCCGCCGAGGTTACCATCTTGGTATAGAGGCCGCCGGCAATCTGGGTG
Organism: Janthinobacterium lividum; assembly: GCA_050954355.1. Taxonomy (GTDB): domain Bacteria; phylum Bacteroidota; class Bacteroidia; order Cytophagales; family Hymenobacteraceae; genus Hymenobacter. The sequence continues at coordinate 8,383 of JBPBPH010000092.1, read as the reverse complement.
ATGCCAAATTCGCCGCTGCTCGAAATGGCGTAGAAGATTTTGATAACGCCGATGATGGTACCCACGAAACCCAGCATGGGCGCAATGCCAGCGATAATGCCCAGGATGCTAATGTTTTTTTCGAGCCGGGCAATTTCAATCTTGCCCACGTTCTCGACGCTGGCCTCAATCTCGGTAATGGGCAGGCCGATGCGGCGCAGGCCCTTCTCGACCATGCGGGCCAGCGGCGAAGGGTGCTGGGCGCAGTAAAGCTTGGCGCCCTGCAAGTCGCCCTTCACCATGAGGGCCCGAATGCCCTGCATAAACGACTCGGGCTGCCCGCCGGCCTTGCGGATGGTGAGGTAGCGCTCAATCATGATGTAGAGCGCCACGAACAACAGGATAAAAAGCGGGAGCATTATCCAGCCCCCTTTGCCAATTAAATCGACGAGGGAAAGGCCGGGAGCGGCGCTAGCCAGGGCGGTGGCACGGGCGGCGGCCGTGTCGGTAGCCGCCGGGGTGAGGGCCGGGGCAGCTTGCAGCAAAAGAACGGACATTAATGCTTAAAAAAACAAGACGAAGAGCGAGACAACAAACGCAACCGAGCACAACCCGGCAGCGCGCAAAGGGCAAAAAACGAGCTACTGGCAGCCGCCCGGCACGCCAACTACTACTTTACTAGACTAGGCCTAAGCAACTGCTTAGCAAGCGGCTATTGACCAATAGTGCCAGCCCACGCGGCAGGCAGCTAGTAGGGCAGCACGGTAGAGGCTTTGTCGAAATTAGGGTTGTGCCGCAGCTTGGCAGCGGTGAAGCTGGCCGTGGCCTGGTCAGCATAATCGGCGGCCGAAAGCCGGTAGTGCCGGGTGCCAAAATATGGGAAGATAATCTTGGCGGGGCGGCCGGTCATGACCAGGCGGCGGCGGCCTTCTTCGGCGTGGGCCAAGTCGTCGTAGGCCGCTACCACCACGTAGAAACGCCCGGTGCGCTTTTTAATTGTGGTGGCCGCCCCTAGGGTCTTGGTGGCGGCTAAGGCCCTAGCACTCGCTAGGGCAAGCACTTTTGATGGGGCTGTTAGCTTTACCGGCGCGGCCTTCGGGCTAGCGACCTTGGCGACCGGCTTGGCAGCCGGGGTTTTCGCGCGGGTCGCGGTGGCCGGCCCCGCTTTGGGCGCGGCGACCGGGGTGGCTGGCAGCCCCGTGGCGGTGGGCTGGCTGGGCATGGCCGCCGGCCCCGAGGCGGTCGGGGCGGCAGTTTCCCACGCCTCGTTCGAGCTCGCCGCCACCGGCGCAGCCGCGGCTACTCCGGGCGCGGGCGCATCGCTTGGCGCAGTAGGGGTTGGCGCGGCCAGCAGCTCGCCGGCAGGCTCGGTGTTGGCGCCGGGGCGCACGGTGGGCACCGGGGCAAAGCTGGGCTGCCCGAGGGTAGCCTGCTGGGGCGCGGGGCGGCTGGCCCCTGCCTGGTTGAAGTGCGGCAGGTAGGTGCGCAGCGCCACCGGAGCCGCCTCGGGGTGCAAACCCAGCAAATACACGGCCGCCACTACTACGCCCGCCAGCAAGCCAATGGCGGCGCCGGGCACCAGGCGGCCCCAGCGCACCTGGCGGCCGGCCGAGCGCAGGCGCGGCACCAGCTGGGCCTGCTGCTCGCGGGCCACGCGGGCGTCGAGGGTGCGCACGGGGTGGGCCGTGAGTTCGGGCAGGCCGTAGGCGGCGGGCAGCAAATTATCAGTGCCGGTGTAGTTGAACTGCAGGCCCCGGCCCGGCACCTGCCGAAACACGCCAATGCCCGGCAGTTCGGTGCGCTCCTGGGTGCGCAGCTGCTGGCGCAGGCCGGCCACGGCCTGGCGCACGGCCTCGCGGGCCTCGGCGGTGCCTAGGCCCAGGTGCTGGCGCAGGGCATCCACCAGCAGCCCATCGTTGCGGATAAGGGCCTGGTTGAACGCTACTTGCCGGGTGGGTGGAAAAATAAGGTGCCGGCCCGCCGGGCGCACCCGGGCCGGGGTATATTCCACCACCAGCCCCCCAAAGTCCGGAATTATCACGCAGTCGTGGTCGCGGAGCAGGGGGCGTAGGTGGTCGGCAAGGTTCATTTCGTTGAGTTAGGAATGCTGAATTAGAAATGTTGAATTGGGGCTGGAAAACTCGCCCCTTATGAACTAGGAATCAGCCTGAAACGCGCTTTAAAGAGAGGCGCCCCCATTCCTGATTCATACTTTCTACTTCATACTTAAAACGTGTAGCCCGCGCCGCCGATGAGGTTGATTCCCTTCACCGGATAGTTGAGGAAGCGCTGGTAGCGGCGGTTGGCTAGGTTATTTCCGAGGGCAAAGATGCTAAATTTTGGGGTAATGCGGTATTCGGCCCGCAGACTGAGGTCGACCACGGCCGTAGTTTGCTGGTCTTGCGGCACGCGCGGAAACACCGCGCCGGCGTCGCGCGCCACGTAGGCCGTGCCCCAGTTGGGCGAATAGTAGGAGAAGTCGGCGCCGAGCAGCAGCTTGCTGCTGGCGTTGTAGGTGCCGTAGAGCGTGCTCACGAAGGCCGGGCGGCCGTAGGGATGCGCCAGGTTGTTGAGGCCGTAGTGGTTGTAGTCGGCCTTGAGGCCGGCGCGCCACTTCTCGGCGGCGCTGTAAAGCAGCTCGCCGTGCACGCTCAGCACGCCCACGTTGGTCGAGTCGTAGACCAGTGCGTAGGCCGAGCTGCCGCCACCCAGGGTATTGTAGAAATACAGGTTGCGGGCGCGGCCGTAGCTGGCGCGGGCGGCCAACTCGAAGCCGCTGGCCGGCGCCGCCGTAAAGCCTACGTAGGCATTGGGGCCGTAGCGCGTGTCGGCCACGGTTTGGCTGGCGCCGAAGCCTAGCCAGGGGTTTTCCTGGGTCAGGTCGTAGCGCGTGACGCGCTGGATAGCGCCGCCCAGGCCGGCGTAGAGCTGGAATTTTTCGGGCACGATGTTGTAGCCCACGCGGATGGCCGGGTACACCGCACCTTTGCCGGCATCGCCGGGGTTGCGCCCGTTGGCCAGGGGCTCGTTGGAATAAGCCAGCGTGGCGCCCAGCTGCAACGACAAACCCTCCTTGGCGCTAAACTCATAGGCCGGCGTCACCTGCACGAAGTTGCGACTGCGCGGCGTCAAAAAGTTGGTGGGCACCGTGCCGGTGGCGTCTTCCTTCTCGCTGATAAACGAACCGTTGGCTTGCAGCGTCAGGCGGCTTTGCTCCCCTAGGGCATAGCCTAGTTTGCCATCAAGCAGGAAGTTGCTTTCCGTCGAGCTGCGCTCGTCCTGCCAGTATTTATACCCCACGCCTACCTCGTAGGTCAGCTTGGCGGCGGGGGCATGGTTGCGCACGTAGCCGCGCACGCCGAAGCGGTTGAAGGTTTGCTGAATGCTGCTGGGGTCGGGCGGCGAGGTTTGCACGGCCGGGTCGTAGCCGTAGAAGTGGTAGCGCTCGCGAGCGTAGTCGAGGCTGGCGCCCACGGCGGCCTCACCTAGGTAGTACTCGCCGGTGGCGGCCACGCTGGTTTGGGCCACGGCCGAGTTTTTGCCATCCACCGGGCCAGTGGCCGAGCTTTGGTGGCGCAGGTCGAGGCCGTAGCTGTAGCGCTCGTTGCGAGTCGAGTGCAGGTGGGCGCGGCCGTACACCGTGCCGTAGTTGCCCACGCCCAGCTTGGCGTAGTTGCCGGTCAGGGGCTCCAGCGACTCGGGCGCGATGGTGAGCACTTGCACCGCCGGGGTCAGGCGCCCGGCCGGCAGGCGGAAATCGGGGTAGCTGTAGGTGAGCGGGCGGGTGGCCGGGGGCGGGGGCGCCAGCTTTATTTTCTCGAAGTTGCGGGTGGCCTCGGGCAGCGTGTTCACCCGGTCCTTCACCACCTCGATTTCGGCATCCTGAATGGTGCCCCGCGCCTTGGCTCGGCCCTGGGCCTGCGCGCTTAGCGTGGCCGCCGCCCCTAGGCCCACGGCTAACCCAATGCTTGATGCCTTGCTTACTAAACCTTTCATTTATTTGATTTTATACCAACAAGGTGCTAATAGAATGAGGCAGCGAGGCCACCACTAAGGCGCCCAGCCCACCTTACTTCACCGGCTTGCGCACGGGGGCTTTGGGGGGCGCGGCAGGCCTAGGCGCGGCGGCTTTGGGGGCGCTGGTGCTGGGCGCCGCGGCGGGCTTGCTGGCCTTGGGCGCGAGCGCCGCAGCGGGCGCCTCGCCGTCGCCGGCGGGCAGGCCCTGCAGGCGCTGGCGGGCACCCTCCACTATTTCGGGCACCGGAAACTTGTTGTCGATAATGGAGTTGAGCGTGGCGCGGGCCTGGAAGCTGTCGTGCTGCGCCGCGTACACGTCGGCCAGCAGCAAAAAGGCACGGCCCTGCCACTGCGCGTAGGCGCTGTAGTTGGTGTTCACCTTAAAGGCCTCGGCGAGGGCCTCGTCATATTGCTTCTGCTTGAAGCGCACGCTGGCCAGCAGATACTGGGCCTCGGCGCCGTTCACGTCGCTGGGAGCGGCGGCCACGGTGGCTTGCAGCTCCTGGGCGGCTTGGTCGAGGTTGCCGAGCTGGTCGTCGGCCTTGCCCAGGTAAAGCAGCGCGCTGGTAGTGGCGCTGGCGGTGGCGCCGGCCAGGGTGCTCAGCTCCTGGGCCGTGGAGCGGGCCTGGGCGTAGCTGCCGCCCTCGTAGTAGGCGCGCAGCAGGCCCAGAGTGGCGGTGGCCACCTCGCGCCGGTTTTGCGAGGCCGTGCGCAGGCGCTGGTAGTACTTGATGGCCTCGGGGTAGTTCTTATTGGCCAGCTCCAGGTCGGCCACTCGGCCCACGGCGCGGTTCACAAACTCGCTCTTATTTTCGTCGACCACGGCGCGCAGCAGCGGCAGGGCCTTGGTCGCGTCGCCGGTGCGCAGGTACGAGTCGGCCAGCAAAAAGCGGGCGTCGGGCGCCAGCGCGTTGTCGGGGTACTGCTGCAAGTAGGCCTGCAGGCGCGGCAACGCCTGCGGGTACTTCTCGGCCAGATACAGCGACTTGGCGGCCTCAAACTCCACGCTCTCGGTGGCTTTCGAGTTGGGGTTTTGCGCCTTGTAGGCAGCCAGGGCCTGGTCGAATTCCTCGTTGCGCCCCAGGGCCGCCAGGCTTTCCTGCAGGTTGTAAAGGGCCTGCTGGGCGGCGCTGCTGCGCGGGTAGTCAGTCAAGACCTTCTGAAAATCGGTCACGGCCTTGTCCTGCTGCTCCAGGTTGGCGTAGGCCACGCCGCGGCGCTGGTAGGCCTCGGGCAAGAGGCTACTGGTAGGCCGGTTGGTTATCAGGCGCGTAAAGCCATCGACGGCCGGCTGATAGTCGCCGGCCTGAAAATCGAGCTGCGCCTGCTGAAAAACCGCTTGTTCAGCGTAGCGCGAATCGGGCGCGGCCGTGAGCAGGGCAGCCAGGGTTTGGTTGGCCTCGTTGCGGCGCCCGAGCAGCCCCAGCGTCACGCCCTTCTGGTAGTAGGCGTAGTCCTGCTGGGGCGCCTTGGCCTCGATTACCTGGTCGTAGAGGCCGAGGGCCGAGTTGTAGTCCTTGGCTACGTAGTAGGTATCGGCCAGGCGCAGGGTGGCGTCGTAGTAGTTTGGGTCCGAGGGCGTGGCGCTGGCGTCGCTCAGGTAGGCCTTGAACTGCGGCTGGGCCTGGGCGTAGGCCTTGGTGTTGTAGTAGGCGTAGCCCAGGCCGTAGCGGGCCAGCTGCACGTACTGGGTTTCGCCCTCGCTCACGCCGCCCTGGCGGGCGGTGCGGGCGGCGGCGGCGTAGGCAGTAATGGCCTCGGGGTACTGCTGGCCCACCGAGTAGATTTCGCCCCGCAGCACCTGGGCAGCGGCCCGCAGCGCGTCGTCCTGTGGATAGCGCAGGCTCTTGTCGAGCAGCGGCAGCGCCTCGCTGTACTTGCCGTCGTTGAAGAGCGTGGCAGCCTGGGCGTAGGCCACGCGCTGGTAAGTACCGTTGAGGGTCGGGCCGCGCTCGTCGCCCAGGCCCTCCAGGTACCCTAGGGCCTGCTGGTAGTCGGTGCTCGCCAGAAAGGCGTCGCTGAGGAGCTGGTCGGCGGCCGGCTGGTTTTTCGAGCGCGGGTACTTGCGCCGAAAGTCGCGCAGGGCCGCGATGACCTCGGGCCCGTTGCCCAGCTCGTACGCCACCTGGGCGTACTTGAGGGCGGCGTTTTCGGCCACGTCTTTTTGCAGCGGGCTCTGGCGGGCCGCGTCGAAGGCGGCCAGCGCCTGGGGCTTCTGCCCGGCCTGCAGGTAGCTCAGGCCCAGGTGGTAGGCCGCGTTCTGGCCCAGCGAGTCGCGTCGCCCGACAATCGGCTTAAATGCGGTGATGGCGCCGGGGTAGTCGCCCTGCTTGTAGTTGGCAAAGCCGATTTTGTACTGCACGGCCGGCGCCACCTGGCCCTGGTGGGCGGCGGCGTACTGGTCGAAGTAGGGCGCGGCGGCCTTGTAGTCCTGCTGCTGGTAGTAGGCGTCGCCCACGAGCAGGGCCAGCTCGTCGGCCTGCTGGGGCGGCGGGCTTTGCCGCAGGGCCTGGCTGCCGTAAGTAATCAGGCCGGGGTAGTCGCCTTGCTTGTAGTAGCTCTGGGCAATGAGGTTGGGCACCACGGGGCGGTAGGTTTCGGTTTCGCCGGCCAGCAGCAGGTCCTGGCGCGCCCCGGCGTAGTCGCCGGCCTGCAAAGCCAGGTAGCCCGCGTAGTAGGCGCTGGCGGGGCGGTACTCGCTCACCGCCTGCTGGCCCCGGTCGAAGAGCGGCCGGGCCTTGGCGTAGTCCCGGAGCTGGAAGTAGCTGTAGCCGAGCTTAAAGTCGGTTTCGGCCCGCTGGGCGGCGCTCAGGTTGCTGGGGGCCGTGCGCTGGAAGTAGGTGCTTGCCTGGGCGTAGTCACCCTTGGTGAAGTAAAACTTGGCCAGCTCGAAGTAGGCCACCGCGGCCTGCGGGTGCGCAGGGTGGCGCTCGGCAAACGCCAGGATGAGCCCCACCGCGTCGGGGTGCTGCTGGTAGAGGCCGCTCACGGCGTAGTAGTACTCGGCGTCGGCCAGGCGCTCCAGCCGGCCGGTGGTTTCGGACGGCCCGCTTTGCTCGCCGGCCCCCAAGGCGGCCCTAGGGGGCACCTGCTGCATGTACTGCTGCATGGCCTGCTGGGCCGCGCCGTACTGCCGGCGGTCGAAGAGGTCGAGGCCTTCAAGGTAAAAGCGCTCGGCGCTGGCGAAGGTCTGGGTTTGCTGGGCGTGGGCGGCCGGGTGCGCCAGCGCGAGCGGGGCCGCGAGGCCGGCCGCCAGCGCCAGCCGGGAAAGTTGCTTCATACGGGGCATTCGAACAAGCCAGGCCGCCGAGGGGCCGCGCTGGCAATGGCCAAAAGTAGGGCGAAAATGCGGGGTGCGCCGCTACGGGCAGCCAACGCCGGCCGGTGAGGATTTGGTGTGCCGGCCCTCCAACTAGGCCCCTGACCTTACCTTGCCCTCCCATCGTTGCCCTAGGCTATTGCCGCGTGAGTTCCTTACCCGCCATCCGCGTTGCCCACCTCCATAAGCGCTACGGCGCGCAAGTGGTGCTCAGCGATGTGAGCTTTGAGGTAACTCAGGGCGAGACGCTGGTGCTGCTGGGCCCCAGCGGCTGCGGCAAAACCACGCTGCTCAAAACCCTCAACCGGCTCGTGGAGCCCGACGGCGGTAGCATCGAAATCAACGGCCGCGACGCGCGTCAGCTGCCGCCCGCCCAACTGCGCCGGGGCCTGGGCTACGTGATTCAGCAAGTAGGGCTGCTGCCGCACCTCACCGTGGCCCAGAACGTGGGCCTAGTACCCGGCCTGCTGAAGCGCCCCGCCGCCGAAACCGCTGCCCGCACCGCCGCCCTGCTCGCGCGGGTGCACCTGCCGCCCGCCCGCTTTGGGGCGCTGCTACCCGCCCAGCTCTCGGGCGGGCAGCAGCAGCGCGTGGGGCTGGCCCGCGCCCTGGCCGCCGACCCGCCCATCGTGCTCATGGATGAGCCCTTCGGCGCCCTCGACCCCCTTACCCGCGCCGCCGTGCGCCGCGACTTTCGGGAGCTCGACGAGCTGCGCCGCAAAACGGTGGTGCTCGTGACCCACGACGTGGCCGAGGCCTTCGAGCTGGCCGACCGCATTATGCTGCTCAACCAGGGCCGTATTCAGCAGCTGGGCGCGCCGCGCGACTTGCTGCGCCAGCCAGCCAACGACTTCGTGCGCCACTTTTTTCAGGCCGACCGCCTGGGGCTGGAAATGCGCGTCACGACCCTGGCTGAACTCCGACCTTTCCTACCCACCGCCCTAGGGGCCGCCGCGCCGGCCGCCGCTACGCCAAGTCCAGCCCCCACGGCCGCTCCGGCTGCTCCAGGTGCGGCCCCGGCCCTGCCATGGTCGGCCAGCCTGCACGAGGCGCTGGGCCGGCTGGCCG
>JBPBPH010000095.1:0-59927 GCA_050954355.1 Janthinobacterium lividum | reverse complement strand
TTGAACTCGGCCGTGTAGCGACGGCGGGTACGTTTGGGACTCATGGCGTTGACTAAGATAGCCTGCCTAACCTGTCCAATTATTGGGGAGTACTACAGAGCTACGGACGCGAATTCAAGCTGACTCTTACACTTTTGCTTGCCACCTTAGTATATCAGGCCAAGGATTGGCAGTGGCTTTTCGCATCCCATCGGATAACCATACTGGCAGTTTTCGGGCACTAGCTAGCTACTATCAACAACGTTTTGGGGTGGTAGTAGATAGCTTACCAGACCCTACCCGATTGCGCTTCGTCAGTTATGACCCGACTCTCTACTTGAACGAGACAGCAGCCACGTTTGAGAAAGTGTTAATCGAGGGTATATCTCAAGCACCTTCAAGGGTACCGTCCTCTAAATCAGTGCTGCCCTTACCGTCACACAGTAACATCTTAGAAGAGCAACTCATATTCATCGGTCGGAAGATGATAGAGAGCGCTGCTGAAGGCGAAAAGCACCATAAAGTACGAGGAGCGGGTAGAACGATAGGAGGCTATATCGCTAGTGGCTTTGTTGATTACCAACGCGCTTATGATACTCTTTGGCAAACGGTATTAGCCAAAAAGCAGATAATAGACCTGAAAAGCGCGCAGGAAACACTATTATATGGTCTACAGAAAGGGCAAGAGCAACCGCTTCTGCCGGAGATGTTTCAGTATAAAGTTCGTCAGCAGCTGCGAGTTGACGACCAGAGTTCAGCTACAGTAAGTAAACTGGCGCAGCAACTCAGTATTCAGACCAAAGTACCATTAATTGGCATACAGAAAGCTATCGAAGCTATTGCCCAAGAGCAGCTTACGGAAGTACCTCTACTTACTTTTTGGGAAGTGGTGTCCGCTAATACTAAGCGGAACCTACCGCCTAAGGTAGTGCTAAACTTCGACCGTTTTGGTGCTTGGCTAGGTGAATCGGGATTCTACAAGCTTACTACTAGCCCCACAAGATTGGTGCAAGTAATTCATCATATTGTTCATCCAGTCGAAATAAGCGATTTAATCGAGTATGTCAAGATGTATCTGAACACGCTGCCCTTCGAATTTGATGGCATTTACCTTCCACAGTTGCGCGAAGCTATTAAACGTCAGCATAGAAGTTTGTTCGATCTACAAAGCTTGTTATTCCTCGACCCGCTACCGAACGAATTTTTACGAGATACAGCGACTACCATGTATGCCTTCTTTGAAAACTGTTGGGTAGCAACGACAGCTGCTGGTCGGCAAGCTTTTTCCTATGAAAGTCTGCCTGTACTTATACATGCGTCTCAGCTTATCCCTAGAACTTTCTACTTTATTCAGGATGAAGAAGCTAAGCAAATTAATTTTCATCGATTTACTCAGTACTTAACTGGGGAAGATGAGCAACGCTTAGCGCAACTGCAACGTGCCCTAGGTTATCTACTGCACGGTTATAAGGATGTCACGAATGCACGTTGTGTAATATTTATGGACAAGATTGGCGAAGTTGGAAAAAGCAGTGGCGGCACCGGCAAGGGCCTGCTCATGCAAGCCGTTAGCCAGTTTGTAGAAGTTGCTCAACTAGATGGCGAAGCCTTCGATTTGCGTGACCCGTTCCGATATGAAGAAGTTACTGATACGGCTCGAATCGTATTTTTTGATGAGTGGCGAGCTACCCGCAATCCATTTCCCGCCTTGTATTCGACATTAACTGGCGGCTTACCTATCAACCGCAAATACCAGGCAAAAATGACAATCCCTTTTAAGGAGGCACCTAAGTTTGTTATCGCTACTAATGAGGTAGTAACGGGAGATGATGATAGCAGCATCCGGCGCAAAGTAGAAATTGCGTTATTCAAACGCTACTCAGCCATTTTCACTCTTAAAGATGATTTTGGCACTGGATTTTTCGGTGATTATTGGGATTCAATCGAATATAATCGATTCTCTAACCTAGCACTGCTCTGGGTGCAGGAATATCTAAGCAATGGTTTGCTGCTCCTAAAAGACGAGAGTATTGCTGCACGGGGACTAGCACAAGACGTAGGGATGCAATTTCACGAGTTTGCAGTAGACCTGCTTACTCAGGCTCGAACTGATATGGCCGAGGGTAAAGAGATTATATTATGGATTACTGACACTTTTGATACCTACCAACAGCAAAGTGGTGATAAACGATTAAGCAGCCAAGCGTTCAGCAAAAAGATGGTGCAAGTCGGCTTCTTGAAGGTTAAGAATGCAGCACGGGTTCATGGACCGAGCCGTCGACACCAGCTATACTTCACTTTGCCCAAAGAAGGCTCATAAAGATTGTTGTGAACTGGTTCTTACTTCTGGCGCTAACTTCTATGATAGCCGTTCACAGTTCGTAAGCTCCAGAAGCAAGTTTTTGCCATTCAAAAGTGCTTTCTTATCTCTTTGGCTCCAAAATCTGAGTTAGCGCCAAAATCCTTTCTATGTTGGGATGACATTCTTGATTTATTAATAGTTCTCGACGCACGAATTTGAATAATGCAAATAATGTAGGTAAAGAGAAGGTTTTGGCGCTAACTTCAAAATAGCGCCAACTCATAAGAAAGGGCTTATAGCTGCCTACAAATGCATACTTTCCTGGCTCTAACTTGATTGGCGCTACTTTTAGTAAGTAACCGGCTTGCGTTACTGTTCTCTAGGTTATGTCCCGAATAGGAGCAGCCAATACACGAGTACTGTTTAGCTGGACATTATGAGCCGAGTACAGGACGCTCTTCTGATAGCATCTCCATTTCGGTCTGACTGATGGCTATTGATGCTAATCGGCTGTAAGCGATTGTAAGGGTTTCTAAACAGCTATTAGTAAAATATGCTTCGATTTAAACGTTCGAAAAACCCTCTGTAAAAAGGCTTCAAAAACAAGCGTTTTTGGAGCCTTTGGCATGGGGTAGGAGTTCGTTCGAAAAACAGTAGTTTTACGAATCATTAAATACTCCAGTCCCATGCTTACCTCGCCTGTTGCAGTCTGGTATGATAACGGCCGCTTTGATTACGTTGGCTCCTTATCAGACTTAGCTCAGAAAATTCACAAGATGGTCATCACTGAAGCCGAATTGTCGGACCAGAGTTACCGTTTGAAAAATAGGATTACCCTTATTTATCGAGAGGCATCATTAGGGGTTGACCCGATTTTTGAACTTGACCGGATGTGTGTAGATAATCACTCCTCAACTCCACAGGCCTACTTACGCATGTCAAACGATGGTCAATGGGAGTTGAGAGATGGTTACAACAATTTAGTTGATTTGAAAGCGATAGACAACGCCCGAGAGCTTAAAAACTACTTCACCGACGAAGCTTCTTTTAAAAAGGAGTTTTCCAACGTCTTATAGCGCGCTCAAGGATATGACTGCCGCCATCTACGCTCGCGTCTCGACCAAAGACAAAGGCCAGACCAACGAAAACCAGCTCCGTGAACTGCGTGCTTTCGCCGAACGTCTGGGCTACTCTTTATATAAAGAGTACTGCGACCAAGAAAGTGGTGGAAGCGCCGAGCGGCTCGCGTTTCAGCAGCTCTTTCTCGATGCCCATCAGCGGCGCTTCGACGTAGTGCTGTTCTGGAGTCTTGACCGCTTTAGCCGTGAGGGCGTGACCGAGACACTCAACCACCTACAACGGCTCACGACGGCTGGTGTGCAGTTCAAGTCTTTCACCGAGCAGTATCTCGATAGCACTGGCCTATTTCGTGATGCCATCATCGGCTTTCTGGCTGCCATTGCTAAGCAGGAGCGCGTGCGCTTCTCTGAGCGCATCAAGGCTGGACAGGCTCGCAGCAGCAAGCAGCCCGGCCGTCCAGCACTGGCTGACGATGTAGTTGCAGAACTGCGGCGGCTGCGAGAGGAGGGGCTTAGCTTCAAGAAGATTCAAGTAGCTACTGGGGTGCCTGTGGCAACGATGCACAGGTATTTAGCAGCTACCTAAGCCTTAGCTAAATGGAGCGAGACACGTTTGCTTTACTTGTGAACAGGCTTTGGACATTGTGGCCGCAGGTAGATAACATAGTGCCACAGCAGACATTTGTTAATAATCAAAAATCTGCGACATGGTAGCTGATTGGTATCTACTGCTTTTTATAAAATAGCAACGCAGAGCTCAAAAAATCAATCTATTGACCGCACATCGTATTGCTTTTTAAGCTGCTCCCACTTCTGCGCTAGCTCATCCCAGTGCTTGCTGAATAGCTTACTATCGAGTTTGATAGCAGCCCATGAGATAATAGTTTCGTAGCCTAAAATATCGCGCATAGCTGCCGCAACCCGATTGTCGTCGAAGGCTTTACCACGCATATCGTTGAAGAAAAACCGGATAGTTTCATGGTTTTGCGCCAGACGAAAGCGGAATAGAATAAGCCTTAGCGTATCCTGCACCACTACAGCGGCTAGGGGCAACTCAAAAAACTGGCGTATCAATTCTCGCTTGCCAAATATGGCAGTGAGCACAAACACCGAGATAACTAATACGCCCTTGGCAATCTCACGCGGGAGCATCATATCGACTATGGCCAGCGAGTGCGAGCAATTCTCGAAGCAATTCACTAGGCATTTATAGATGCCGGGCTGCAAGTTGTCGTTAGTGAAATAACCTATCGACGTTTGACCGGAATAGCGCTGGCCAAATGCATTATCCAGGAAGTCTAACCGACGGTCTCGCTCAGCGTTGGAAAGGAAGACGCTGGCTATAAATTCGAGGCCAGCAAAGGCTACTATTATTAGGCAATTAAAGGCTATCAGCGTTGACTTGCCAAGCGGCTCCCAACCGGGTATGGTTGCCAGCGGCTGGTTATCGAGTATGCTAATGAGCGGAGTTAGAATTGTGGTGGCAATCAACGCCCGGCCACTCCACATTTTTAGGCTCTCAACAAACTGGAACTGCTTGTCGACAGGCACCACACGGGTGGATGGAAAGGCCATAACTTAAAGGAATTAAAGATTATCAAAACTTTAATGAGGGGCTTCGTCACCGAACCATTTCTCACTTTGCAGCCACTTTTCGTAGAAATACACCCAACCTACTGCCCGCGGCACAATTTCGGCGGCTAAGGAAACCTCCCGATGCCACCTAAAATCGCGGGGATGGTAAAGGCAGAGCGACTGCGTATCAGCGTAGAAATGCGGGGGATTCTCAACTAGCGCGGGCGCAAGCACTTGCACCAGTGGGGGCTGATTATAACGGTAGCTTATTTTTAAGGTATAGATGGGTAATGTTTCGTGGGCCAGCACCTCGCCAATGAAGGTCAGAAAACGAGGGTCGCTGAGGCTGGCCCGCACTATGAACTGCGGATAGCGCTGCCGCATGGCTGCAATTTGCGCGGCCACACGGTAGGGCTTTGGACGTGGACTAGCGGGGCGCGTCATCACCGAAGTAAGAAGTAGGTGGCACTCGCTGACCAATGGTACCTAGCAAGCCGGTGCCGGCTATTTTCAGGCTGCCCGACCGCATGGACTCGCTGAGCTGGCGGGCCTCCGCATCAGAGATGGTGGGAAACTTGGTACCGAACGCCTCCTTCCAAATCTTGATTGCTTCATTTTCCTTACCGTCTTCGTAAAGCATATGGGCTTTATCTATCTTTTTATAAGCGGCAGAAATGGCCTCAACGGCGTCGTTGTAGTCGTCTTCGTCTGCGAATTTGTCGGAGTCGAGGTAGTTAGTGGCGTAGCGCAACCAGGTGAGCACACCGTCTTCGTGGTTGGTAGTATCGAAGAGTGTGAAAATGTGGGTGGCGATATCCTCGATGTGATAGGAAGGGATGAGCTTGCCCAGCTTTTCTCGGTTCCAGTATTTCAGAATGCGGATGAGCGGCACGATGCGGCCTTTGCGCAGCTTGTTTACTTCGGTCAGCTTTTCGGAGTGCAGAACAGGATTGGACCATATCCAGCCGGATAGGTCGGAATCGGGTATCCAGTAGCCTTCCAGGTCGTCGCCAAAGCAGGGTAGCACGTCGAAACGCTTGTCGCACAGGTGCACCGTGACGCAGGGGCGGTCCTGGACGGCTTTGTCTTTGTAATCAGTGGTGCTGTTTAGGTAGTTTTTTACCTTAGTCAGGACCGTTTGCGGCTTGCGAAGCACACCGCCGTCCTCGTATTCGGTGCGGTCGAGCACCAAGAAGATATCAACATCATCGAGCGGTTTGATGATGGTATCGCGGTCGTAGGAGCCGTTTTGGAACACCCGCTCGCCGTTGAGTTTGCTCTCGCTATCCAGCAGCAGGGTTTTGAGGTTGTTATAGGTCGTGCTCACCGAAGAAGTCTGTTTATCAGTGATGGTAATATCGGCCAGCAACTGGCCAATGCATTGTAATAGCGTCATGATACTTAACTAGCAGAAGGTAAAAGAGCAGAGGTAGAGCACAGAACCGCCGACTAGTTAGCCAGCGGCTTTGGTTGAGGCCTAGCGCTTGTTGGTGAGATACTGAATGGTGTATACCAAGCCCACGAGGGTGAGCAGCGCAACGATAAGTGCCTTAGCATCTTTATTGAGGGTGCGAAAAAACTTGACACCCGCAGTAAGCGGGTTAGCCATAATGCCCTGCACAGTGGAGGCTAGCTGCACGGCATCAGCAATAGTGGGTTGAGTGTTGGACTTCATGATTACTGAAACTGGGGGCCGGGATACGGCCGGAATTGAAAAAGAAACTGCGAAATGATTGGGGCACACGAAGCCAAGCGGCCAGCTTGCGCTGGCGCGTGAAGGGCGCCGCCCACGAAGGGCGGCGCTGCACGTGATGAATTAGCCGGGGATGTTGCGCGGGTCGCGGCCGTGACTGTCGGAGGCCCGAATCTGCCCGTTGGGGCGATGGATAATCAGCTCGCTGCCATTGCGAGCCGCCTGGGGGCGCGCCACGGCGATGGCCTCAGCTTGAGTGGGCTTGATGACGGAGGCGCGCTGGGCGCCAGCCGTGATAACGGCAAAGCCGTTGGGGCGGGGGGTTACATGGACGTTCTTACCCATCGTAGTTGTTGGTTTTAAAGGAATTACTACCCTTACCAGAAGGGCACACCGAGCCAGACAACCGAACGCACTTGTATTATTTGCGTAAAACGCACTTACTTTTGCGGACGAATTTGTCAAAAAAGAGGGGTCCACAGGTGGCTAACCGATGGCCCTCAGCGGGGGCAGCCAGGTTCAAGGTCTCACGTCTAGCCTTGCTGCGCTTGTACAGAAGAAGCCGGTCGTCACACTCCCGTGACGGGCGGTTTTTGTGTTTTAGGGTAATACTTAGGTCATTTTCAGAGAGCTGCTAATGGAAGAAAGGTGCCCTAGCGACTGCGGGGGCCAGCTTTCAGGTATTGCTGGTAAGTGTCGAAACCAGGCTTGCTATTGCGCTTTTTAAGGAGAGCCAGGAAGGCGTCGCACTCGGCGGGGGTCAGGTGGCCATCCTGGATGGCAAAATGTAGAATATCGACGGTGGTGTAGTACGTGATGCTGTGGGTGCGGCAGTAATCAACGATATCGCGCAGATTGCTACTGGCGATGTAGTCGCCATGGTAGCGAGCCATTGCCATGCAGGCGCTTTCACCGGGACCGCGCCGGGCTAGTAGGTTTTCAAATTCGAGCAGTACCTGGTTATCGGAAGAAAAATCAACGATGGCGATGTTGGAAAGCTTCACCAGCATTTCGAGAGGCTGGTCAAAGCGGGAAACTTGCGCTAGCTCGGTCATGACCTCCTGCAGAATGACAAGGCGGCCGGGAAAAACAGCGTTGAGCAAGCCAGCCTGCTCGCCTTTAAGAAAGTGACTTAAAACGTCGGCATCAAGCAGAATGCGGGGTAGCGTGGAAAGAGGTTTTCGGGCGGCCATGAAAGAGTAAGTACACGTTAATCAGGAGTTTCGGTACCGACATCACTCAAGTCAAGGCCAAAGTCACGGAGGATATTGGCGTAGTCCGTTTCGGTAATAAGGTCTTTGTCATAAGCTTGCGAGGCCAGCGGCACGTAGTCGCCAATGGACTTGCGGTGGGGGGTAGTGCGGTACAGCTCGGTAGGAAAGCCAAACTGGCGCGCCGTAGCCGCCGGGCTAGCGGCCCATTCTTCCCGCTGGGAGCGAGCAATCAGGCCCATGTTTTCGAGGCGCACCAGCAGCGCCTGGCGGGAGCACTGGAACTCTTGCTCCAGCTTTACCACCGTGTTTAGGGAGAGGTGAGGGGTAGGATCCATTTCGCCGGCCTCATCGGCTACTACCAGGATGCGGAAATCGGGCATGAGGAGTAGCGCAGCAAACCAGTCCGCGAACAACTCTTCGGGGTCGGTTTGGGAGCCAAACCGACCCGCCTGCGAAGGATGAGGCGTGAAATTGGGCTGCACGCAGAGGTGGTACAGTTCGTGGGCAATCGTGAAATTCTGCTTGCCGCGGGAGTGGTCGGAATTGACGAGCATGAACGACTTGCCGTCATGGTTGATAGCCATGCCGGAGAAAAGACCGTCGAGTGGCTTGAACACGGTACGTACGCCAAGGTGAAGCAGCAGCTTCTCCATGTCGATGGGACGGCCACGGCCCAGGCTGTGCTGCTGGCGAAAGCGGGCTACTTTGGCCTCCAGCTGCTGAATTTCAACTTCTTTAATCTTCACGGCTCAGGAGAGTATCCAGACGCACGTAGTTGGATACGATGCGGCGGAACGAGGCGATTTGTTCGAGATGGGTGAGGCTGATGGCACCGGCTGAGCGGAAGGCAAAAGCCGCGTTAAGCGCTTGAACGGTGGGCTCAGTGGAAACCAGGTCGGCTAGGCTGACGCCAAATAGGTCGGAGAGTTTGCGGAGGATTGTGAGATTGGGACGGCGAGCTTCGGTTTCAAAATAAGATATTTCGCCTCGGGATACACCGAGGTATTCAGCTAATAGCTGCTGGTTCAGACCCATGTTCTCGCGCAGGGTCTTGATGTTATTCCCCAGTCCAGGGGTAAATTCTTGCATGGTCATGGGAATGATGCCTCACGGCAGGATAAAGAGCGGCCACTCAATGTGACAAATATAACAATCATTTTTCAAAAATGGTTTTTTTTGTAACACTGGCTTCTTAGTGGCCATTTTGTTTAACTGCTCTCACTGTATTAGCTCCCCTTGCCTAGACTTCGCTAGCTAGCAAAAACATTAGCTGGCAACACTATAGCTGTAGAAGGTGACTCTGCTTCACCGCGCTCGACACGACTACTTTATATTGCTACTAATGGACCTTGCGAACCTACAAACCGAATTGGTCTTCGCGAGCAGCGCGTAGGCGGTCGTCTTCAGCCATACGGCTGAAAGTATCGGCCAACTCGCGGAGTAGGCTGGCAGCAGCTGGATAGCTTATCTGGCGTTGGTTAGCCCAGGTAGAGTATTCGTCGGCAATAGCCTGCTCGCGGATGCCACCGGTGACTGCGTGTGTCCTGCCATGACGACTATAGCAGCCAGTGTGAAAGCTGTCGCGGAGTCTTTGATTGTCTTGCTCTTCTTGCAAAATCTCGCAAACTGCTGGGTGGGGCCACAAACCGTCGGAGCCAGCGGGAGCATGGCTCAAAATTTTACCTAGTTGGGAGCAGAGTTTGCTGGATAGATTTTTATCGGCAGCTATACTTTTTACTTCTGCTGCCCACTGCTTTAGGCTGTCACCACTGAAAGTGCCATCAGGCTGGGTGCCAGGCACAGACTTCCAATCGTGTAGAATATGAAAAGCAAGGTGAGCAAAAAGGATGCGGTTGGAATTTGTTCCCTCCTCTTCATCTACTTCAGGTGTATGGCCGTCGACCTCAACTGGTGATTCATCATCAGTGGTATCAGGCTTGTAGAGGTAGCCTAGTACCTCTACGAAGAAATTGGCGTCTTCTCGCAAAGCTTGGTCAATGACAGCGGGTATTCTGTGGGAAGCTTGTCGGCTGAAGATAAATGCCATTGCAATAGCTCGACCACGCTGCTCAGCAGGAGTATTCTTTAACTCATCCAACAAGTTGCTTAGCTCATAGCCACGCATCTGTTTACCTTCATCAGCTCCATTACCGTGCTTGGCTATGAACTCTAATGTTTCAAGTACTAGCTCATTAGGCACTGTCTGGTCGCTGTGGCAAATATGAGATAAAACATATGCCGCAGTAAGGGGGCGGCGGTGCTGAAGTAGGTATCTAGCCGCCGTGGCACTATCCTCATCATTTTCTACATGGTCCGAGGCGACAAGCCAATATTGCTCTTCAATCTCTGCGCCTGCTTCTTGAGCTAGCTGCCAAGTGGCCGGTGTCGCAGGCATTACCTGAAGCCAAATGGCTACTTGAGCGGGAGTCCAACTCCCAACCTGATGTCGAATGAAACTACTAGCTGCCTCTGCACCAAGTTGCCGGGCGTAGCTATTAGCCACCCCTAAGGCAAAACGGCCTTCGCGATCATCGGCACTGGCCAAATATTGCTGCAACAAACTTGTTTTTTCCGCTTCATTAATTTGCAAGCTGCGCCCAATGGAATCGCCCACCATGTATGGTTGCGGGGCCAATGCTATGAGGTCAGGCAGAAAATTCAGGCTGTAGACTGCCTGAAGCTCAGTGAGCGCGTTCGCCTGCGCCTCTCGAATAACCTGCATAGAATCAGCGTTTCTTCGGTATACGATACCCTGCGGCAGTTTAGGCCACTGGTCGAAATACCAAGCATTGCGCTGGAGCAGGTTGGTAGGCTGCAGTTGGTCATAGAGTTGCTGCAAGGGAGTCAACTGAGGTTCTGACCAAGCCCAATCAGCATCAGGATGCGAACGGTGATGATTGAGGAATTCGCGCACTTTGGTAAGCAGGTCGGTACGCTGTTCGTCAGGGATACTTAGGGCACCAAGGTCACTTATCTGCTGGAGAATGCGCTGACCAAGCTCTGGCTCCACTTTGTCTAGCAGTTCCGGCAGCTCAGAAATCACTTGTGTCCAACGGGTAGCATCAGTGCCAGCATCAGCCAGCAAGCGCTGGGCAATGCCCCCGATAAACTCAAAGTAATCTTCCACACTAACACCTGAGCTAGGCTTAATTTCCCAATCGCGCCAGTGGAAAGCGGGCATGTGGGAAGGCCAGTTGGTATCATATGGTTTAGGAAGGAGACGCAATAGCAATTCCCACCCTACTGCTGGCTCATCGCGGCGAAGTCGGTCGATGACAACCAAACGCTCAGCTACAGTGGCGTTGGTTTGTGGATTCCAACCTAGGAATATTTGGCGCAGAGAATTAGCCGGGCGGTTAGAGAGTTGGCCGCCAGGGTCAAGGCGGGCTAGGCCAGCTAGGACGACAGCCGCATCAGAAAGATATTGGGAAACCCAGGCCAGACCCTCCAGTGCCCAGAGCAACCCAGTATGGTGCGAAACACTATGCAGTAGCCCACGCTCTTCCTGAAACACACCAGGTAATACTGACTCCGGGCGTTTCAACTCCCGTAGCAGGCTGGCCAGAAATACATCGGGGGCAGCTTCGGCCAAGAGTGGCAAGTGATAATTGAGCGAAGCTAGCAACGTGCCGGAAGGCTCGGCAAATGCTTGGTCGAGCATCTGGCGTAGTTGCTGGTTGACCCAGGCAACTAGGGCTGGCTGATTACCAGATTCTACCCCCAGGCTGCTGCTGATGAGGGCAAGGGTAGCTACCAGCCCTTCGCGTAGAGTGGGCGAATAGGCATCGCGCACTGAGGAGCGCAGACCTGCATACATCCGTTCATCGGGTGGGAGCGAGAAACGAGCCAAGGGCTGAGCTAGTACCTGCTGAATAGCCTCACCAAATTTTTGGTAAACCGCCGACGAAAGAAACCTAGCCGTTTGCTCCCACACATCGGCGGGGTCGATGATAAACCACTCGTTGGCAATTTTGCGAACGGGTGCATTGGGTATGGCGGCCCACTCGGCGAGCTGCTGCTGTACCTCGATGTAGGGCTTGCCAGTTAAGTTAGAAACTATTCTCTGGTCACCTTCTTCAGTGTCAACCCAACGACCTAATAATGCCAGAGGCAATAGACTGACAGCAGTTGTAGAGTCTTGCCACCACAAGCGCTGCAAAGATTTATCGGTGAGCAAGGTGCGGTGGAACGCTGAGAAACTGCGACGGGCCAAGCCGGCTTTTTCGGTTGCGTCGAGCTTGGGAAAGCCCACGTCTTCCAGAGCTTGTTGGAGTGTGTCACGGCCCAATGGCGGCACTACTTCGTCGGTAGTTTTAGCTTGGGTACTGGGGCGTGGCAGTAGAACGCGGTGCCCTTTTCGAGTAGCTGCGGCACAGAGTTGCCCGAGATGTTCAGAATCGAATTGAGGAATTAGCAGTAGTGTTTGTTGGGTGTGGACCAGCTGCTGCCAGATAAGCTCACTGGTAACTACAACTGTGCGCGCTAACCAAGTATCACGCTGTTCAGCAGGCAGCAGCATAATGCTAGCAGCGATGAAGGCGCGGGCCTCGTCGGCAGTACTAGCGAATATAGAATATGGCTTAGGGTCAACAGAAGCTTCAGCTAGCCAGTTAGTCAGGCGGGTTTGTGCGGCAGTACGACCAGCTAGTAGCCATTCAGGCTGCATAATTGGGGCACTCTGATTGGCCCAATCAAGCCACCAGCTTTCTAAATCCTGAACGCCGTCTGGTTGCTTATATAAAAGCCGCGAAAGCCAGATGTGAGTTGCCGGAGCATCAACGAGCCAGGTGATAAGGTCGTCGGCGTCATAAGCACGCACATCACGCCAATGGCCCTCTTTAAGGCGAGCGTTGACCCACTTCTTCCGTTGGCCCCAGCGGCGAGGAGTGCAGAAGATGAAGGCTGAGTCGGCAGATATTAAACCCAACGGGTCGGCAATCCGGGTGGCATAGTCGTTGTCAGCTTTGCCTTTCTGGTCCTTGTTCGTGCCTAGTTCCCAGCCGGCGGGTCCAGCTGGCACATTTGGTGTGGCACCACTAGCTGTAGTAAGGCCGTCCCAACCTTCGAGCTGTACGCCTTCGGCAGATGGAAAACTAAGGCTGGTCAGCGTGGGAGTGGTAGCTCGGATGAGGCGGCGCATCAACTCGGGAAAGGTAGATTTTCCTTCGAGTAAACTGGCCCAATGGTCGAGGTCTGAGGCGTTAGCAAGAAGCGTGTGGAGCATGGCAAGTATGTCTAATTAAAAAATTATTAACAAGCAATTTGACAACTCAATACTCAGGGTTACTCGAACCACATATTTGTTTCATCTTCACAATTTTAATTCCTTCTTCCATTTCTACTGAGACTATTTTAAATTCGATTCCGCACTGAAAAATAAACTCACTCTCATTTTGATATTCGCTAAGAAGATTTACACTGTACACTTCGCAAGCTTCAATCTCAACCAAGCACCCATCCTCATAATCATCTGCAACCCTAGGTTCATCCGTTGAGGAGATGAAGGAATGTGACTTGAATACATCACCTTCTTTGCATTCATAAATACCATCACTAAGCGGCCTAGTACCTCTAAAAAACCTGCCTGAGCAAGTTTTGGCAATTCCTTCCTTTACCAACCTTTCTAGGCCATATGTCATGGCGAGTTTAAAAAGGTCAGCATCGTCAGACTGTTCTTGCGTTTTTAATATTTCATTAAATGCTTTTCCCTCATTTTTAGTGTAAAAATTGACAATAGCTATTTCATGTAGATACCCTTTCATTTTTTCACCAGCAATAGCCCGTGCATCAAAAAAATACACGCTATCGGCACCTGCTAGAAGCACGTTTACTGCATCTATGAAAATTTCAGTAGAAACCGTGTCATTGTCCAAGTAAGTATTTTTGACTTCAATTGATTGTTTTCCCATATTTTTTTAATTATTAGTTTTCTCTCTTATTATTATTCATTCACTGTGTTTTCTGGACTAGTTAGCAGCAAGGGTTCCAATTCCTGCAAGCGGGCTTCCCAATGCTGCCAATCGGGGAGCAGGCGGGTTTGGAGGTCGTAGAAGGCGCGGTCGTGGCGGGGCTGGCGAAGGTGGGCCAGTTCGTGGAAAATGATGTATTCGATGCAGGCGCGAGGCGTTTTTACCAAGGCCGGGTTGAGCTGGATGGTGTTGGTGCGGACCACGCAGCTGCCCCACCGGCGCGGCATATGAAGCAGGCGCATTTTGGGGTGCTCTGAGGCGGGAAACAGCAGCGGGGGGAGCTGCGTCAGGATGCGCTGGAACACCTCTCTGATAACCTGATGGGCCTGCTGGCGGTACCAGCGCTCGACAAGGCGGCCGACGACCTCGCTGTTGCGTGGGTCACGGGTGGTGACGAGGAGGCGTGTGGCTTCCTGCACCACGGAGCTGGGAGAGCCAGGCAATACCCGAAGGCGATGCTGGCGGCCTAAGTAGTACAAGGATTCGCCGCTGCGGTATTGCGCCGGCGTGGATGGAGTGGGAATGCTGTTGGCCCGCTCCTGCTGGGTGATTATCCAGGCCGCCCGTTTCAGGACGGTGGCGGCAATGTCTTCGGCCGATGTGGTGAGAGGCGCGGCGATAGTCAGGCGGCCATCGGGCTGGACCTGCAGAGCCATGGTGCGACGGTTACGGCGCTCGACGGTGTAGGGAATCCGGGCGGAGCCAAACTGGACCTCGCCCTGCTCGGGAATGGTGGCGGTCATCATCAGCTGGCTTTGTAATGAGCGATGGCAACGCTTTCGAGCTGACGCTCGAAGTCATCTAGGGTGGCTTCGTCGAGGGTGGTATCGTGGGTGCGCAGCTCCCACAGCTGCTCGCCAAGCTCGTAGCGCAGCTTGCGCAGCACTTTGCTGCCGGGCTTCTGCCAGTCGACCAGGCGGGCGCCGTCTTTGTCGTGGACGGTGGCGTAGATGGTGCCTTCTACCTGGATGGCCCACTGGGCTACGGTTTCCGGGGCGATGTTGTCGAGTGATTTATCCAGCAGGTCGAACACAGCTGAGGCTACTTGGCGGCCGTGGAGGGTGGCGGGGCGGGTTGCTCCTCCCCCACTCTGGAACTCCTCGCGCACGGTGACCATGACTTTGAGCAGTTCGGCGGCATCGCGGCGCTCCTGCTGATACTGCCGGATGGTTTCCTTAATGCGGTCGATGAACTCCTGGTACTTGGCGGGGTTCTCGTCAAGCTTCTCGGTGAGGGTTTTGACGAGTTGGGTGCCTATTTCGTAGGCCACGCCTTCTTCGCTCTCGCCCCGCTGAGTGCGCTCGGTAACCAGCTCGGGGAATTCGGCGCTGAAGATGTTGATGGGCGGCACCACGGCGAGCATATCGGCTGCCGAGACGTGGGTATCGAGCAGCTTCTGAATTTGGGGTTCGATTTTGCTGTGGTCGGGTGCCACGTCGTAGCGCTGGATGACCATGGTACGGAGGTTGGAGTAGAAGGTCAGGGCCTGCAGGTAGGTGTCGATTTCCGCATCAGGGGTGTTTTCGAGGTAGTGGGCCGATGACAAGGCACGGTGTAGCACGCGCTGGAAGGCACGCAGACGCTCGAAGAAGATAGGGCGGCGGGACTCGTCGGCGAGGTGCGAGGTGTAGGCGGCCAGGTCACCGCGGTTGGGAATGCCCTGGAACAGCTCGACCAGATTGGCGTGGAGCTGAGGGAGCTGCTGGACCTCGGCAGCCAGGGAGGCGAGGCGGATGCCTTCGCTGAGGTCGGCGAGGTCGTACACTTCGAAGTCAGGGTTGCCAAACTGTTTCATGGCGTCTTTCAGCTCTTCGGTGACGCCTTCGTAGTCGAGCACATAGCCGAACTGCTTGCCGGGCGAGCAGCGGTTGACGCGGGCAATGGCCTGGAACAGATTGTGCTCCTTGAGGCGGCGGCAGAGGTAGAGCACGACGTTGTGCGGGTTGTCAAAACCGGTGAGGAGCTTGTCGACGGTGATGATGATGTCGGGGGTGCCGTAGGGGGCACGGAAGCCGTCTTTAAGGCTTTTTTCATAGACGGCCTCGGTTCCGAAACGGTCCATCATGCGCTTCCAGAAGGTCTGGACTTCGTCGGTGGTGGCATCGTACACGTCGTCGTTGCCTTCGCGGTCGTCGGGCCGGGAGATGAGGACTTCGGACGTGACCAAGCCGATATCGTCGAGGGCTTTTTTGTAGCGGATGGCAGCAATTTTGCTGGGGGCGGCAATCTGGCCTTTGAAGCCTTTGCCCTGCCAGGTGCTGTGGAAGTGGAGTGAGATATCGGAGGCCTTGGCGAAGATGACCTGGGCGGTGTGGCTGAGCTTGGACTGGCTGCTATACTTCTCCTTGAGCTTGATTTGCTCTTCTTCGGGCAGGCGGGCCACGATGCGGTTGAAGAAGGTGTTCAGCGGGCCGTCGTTGGTGCTGAAGTTGGGCATGCGGCCTTCGTAGAGAATGGGCAGCACGGTTTTATCCTTCTCCGCATCGGTGATGGTGTAGCGGTGAATGATGCCGCCGAACTCGTTGGCGGTGTGCTTTTCGCGCTTAGTGAGGGGCGTGCCGGTAAAGGCCACAAAGGTGGCGGTGGGCAGTGCCAGCTTCATTTTGGCGCTGAGGCGGCCGTACTGGGTGCGGTGGCCTTCGTCGACCAGCACAAACACGTCGGGGCGGCTGACGGGGGTGTTGTCGCGCTGGAGAATCTTGACGGCCGCGTTGAACTTGTGCACCAGCGTGACGACAATGTCGGTGGAGTGCTCGTCCTGGAGCAGCGTGGCCAGCTTGTTGCCGGTGGAGGCGGCTACAACCTCACGGCCGCAGCGCTTGAAGGTGTCGTAAATCTGCTCATCAAGCTCGACGCGGTCGGTGACGAGGATGATTTTGGCGTTGGGGATGTGGACGGCTAGCAGCTGGGCCAGCATGACCATGGTGAGTGACTTGCCGGAGCCCTGGGAGTGCCAGAGCACGCCGCCCTGGCTTTTGAGGGCACGGCGCAGGGTTTCGCGGACGCCATAATACTGCTGGTAGCGGGCCACGATTTTCTGGCCGCCATCGTAAATGATGTAGTTGCGAATGAGGTCGAGGAGGCGGGCCGGCTGGCAGAGAGCATAAATCAGGTCATCCTGGGGGGTGATGGTCCAGGGCTGGCCGAGGTGGTCGGCATAGGGATTAGGCTGGTCGGCGCGCTCGGGGTTAGTCAGGAGTTTTTTCCAAGCTTTGGGCTGGTTAATACTGTCGTTTTTAAGCTGCTGCAACTCTTGCCGGCGGCGGTCGGCATCCTCGGGGTCGTCTTCGGCGCGGTGGCGCCAGGTGGCCCAAAACTCCCGGACGGTGGCCGTGGTGCCGTAGGCGGGGGCATCGTCGTTTTCGTCGAGGCCGGAATCGGCAGCGACGGCGAGCAGGATTTGGGCGTAGAGGTAGAGCGGGCGGATGCCCTCGGGCTGCTGCTGGCGCAGGTGCTGGGAAACAGCCTGGTCGATGGGGCTCTTAATCAGCGGTGATTTGCACTCGATAACGACGAGCGGAATACCGTTGACGTAGAGCACTACATCGGGGCGGTAGGTGGTGGACAGGCCGATGCGCTGGACGGAGAGTTCTTCGGTGACGTAGAATTTGTTCTTGTCTACCTCGGTGGGTTTCCAGTTGAGGTAGCGGATGGTGTAGCTTTTCTTATCGCCGTCGATGGTTTGTTCGACGGTGAAGCCAAGGGTGAGCAGGTCATAGATTTCCTGGTTGGTGGCGATGTAGCCTTTTTCGAGGGAGGGCCGGCGCAGCGCTTCGATAGCAGCGGTGATGGCGTCGTCGGTGAACTTGTACTTGGTGCCGCGGTACGTGAAACGGTTGTTGTCTTTGAGCCAGGTGCGCAGGATTTCGGGCAGCAGCACTTCAGCTTCACGGTTCCCACGCTCCTTCAGCGCCTCATTCGGGGGTAGGTAGGTGTAGTCAAGCTGCTGAAGCAACAGCAGGGCCGGAATCTGACTGGCGTCGTCTTCGCGGGTTGAAGGAACGTGGGGCATAGTAGGTGGAATTACAGATGAAAAGGAAAGACTAGGACAGCAGAATTTCGCCGGTCAGGAGCTTATATAGTAAGCCGCTCTTCTGCTCGCGCAATGCTTCTAGCTTGCGTTCATTGAGGCGGATTTCGGCATCAGCTGTGTTGAGCATATCAGCAATGGCACGACGTTCTGCAGCAGGAGGCACAATTGTATCAAGCTCCATAAAATCCCGGGAGCTAACGTTCAAAAGCCCGTGGTTTCGAGCCCCTTCCTGCGCAATGCGTGATATCCCCTGATTTAGCATACCAGCTTCGAAGTAGTGTTCGAAAAACTCGGCATCCTCAGTTGTGGGCCGCAGGCAGATGTAGAGAGGTGAAACTATACCGTGGTCGTATTCCGTCAGGGGCTTGATAACGCCCATTGGGTAGCCTGCCGAGTAACTTTTGTTGTAAGCAAAGTCGCCACGACTTAGCAAGAAGTAGTTGCTTACCTCTTCACTGGCAATGCTTTTGTTGAAGTATTTCGTCTGACTCACCAAACCCTGCTGAGCTGAAATAGTCAGCACATTGGTGTTGCCTAAAGCATTCCGTGTAGTTAACCGGTCGAAATAATCACCAAGCTGATATTTCTCCCAATCTTCATTGAAACCATTGATGCGTTCCTGTTTGATTAGTAGACGAAAAGCAACCTCTTTCTTCCTTCGACGCAACTGCTGTAATTGTCGATTCTGCAGAGCGATGGCCTCATCCCAAGTAGTAGCAACGGCAACAATCTTCTCTTGCTGTTCAAGTGGTGGCAATACAACCTCGTAGTCCAGTACATCCTGCCTGGTGATATTCGGGTCTTTTCGGCTGCTAGCTGCCAACCTTTTCCACTGGCTTACATTCTCATTCAGATAATGCAGCAGGAAGTAGGGCATTGCTTCCTTTTTATCCACTCGGATTGCTGACAATGCCTGATTGGTAGCGGCAGGAATTCTAAGAATTCCTGTTCGGCCAATTTGCCGAAACCCACCGTACATGGCTACTAAAACGGTGTCTTTAGGAAGTACAGAACATGAATTTTCTTTTACCGCTAGCTCAGTAATCTTTTCTTCGCAATCGACTATGTCTGAGTTATTCAGGTCAGTAGTTTTTATCCAAGGGATGGTACCGCCAGTGAAATACCGGTCGTGTTTGGCTCGCAATGGAGTTGCGCCAGTAGTTACTTTTGAGAAGCTACCGATGCTCTTAATCTGCCATCCAGCAGGAAGTTTGTTGCTGCTAATCATTCCCTTACTTGCTAAGGCTAACTAAAAACTCTTGCATCCGACGGCGCACGTCAGTAAGCTCGGTTTCGATAGTTTCTAGCTCTTGTTGCACAGCGTTCAAATCGACAGCATCAGCAGCTACGAACGTGTCTACATAGCGGGCAATATTGAGGTTGAAGCCGTTCTTCTCGATTTCGGCCAAGTCGGCGCGGTAAGCAAACCGCTCTTCAATCACACCCACAGAGCCCGTAGGATTGGCGCGGAAGGCCTCGACGGTGGCCGTTATGTGGTCGAGGTGGGTATCGGACATCACGTTTTGGCTGCGCGTCTCGTCATATAGTTGCGAGGCGTCTATAAACAGCACATCGGAGGCAGACCGCTCGCGGCGGAAAAGGACAATGGCCGTGGGAATGCCCGTGCCATAGAACATGTTGCCGGACAAACCGATGATGGCTTCGATGAGGCCTTCTTCGATGAGCTTGCGGCGGATAAGGCCTTCGGAACTGCTGCGGAACAGGATGCCGTGGGGCAGGATGACGCCACCCCGGCCCACCTTGGGCAGGGTCACGTGAATCATGTGCGAGAGGAAGGCAAAGTCACCTTTGCTCTTGGGGGGCACGCCGCGCCAGAAGCGCTGGTACCGGTCGTTGGCAGCATTCTCGGCACCCCACTTGTCTAACGAAAATGGAGGGTTGGCCACCACCACGTCGAACTTCATCAGCGTATCGTTTTCGAGCAGCTGGGGGTCGTTGAGGGTATCGCCCCACTTGATAACGGCATCGTCGAAACCGTGCAGCACCATGTTCATGCGGGCCAGCGAGTAGGTGCCGCCGTTCAGCTCCTGGCCGTAGAGGGAGAAGTTATCGGAGTCGTGACGGCGCTTCACTTCTTGGCCCACACGCATGAGCAGCGAGGCCGAGCCGCAGGTGGGGTCGCAGATGCGGTCGCCGGGCTTGGGGTCAACGAGGCGGGCCAGCAGGCGCGAAACGGGCGCCGGGGTATAGAACTCACCAGCTTTCTTGCCAGCATCGGAAGCGAAGAAGGCAATGAGGTATTCGTACACGTCGCCGATGATGTCAGACGACGACAGGTGCGAAGGCTTGAGGTCGATGCCCTGGAAATCCTCGATGAGGTTTTTGAGGCGGCGCTTCCGCTCCTTCTCTTTGCCGAGCACGACTTCGGAGTTGAAGTCGATGCTGCGGAACACGCCGTCGAGCGAGGCACCGTTGGCATCTTCCAATGCCTGCAAGGCAATGTTGATTTTCTCCCCGATGTTGTCGTCGTTGCGGTGCTCGAAGAGGTAGTCGTAAGTGGCGTCGTCGGGCATCTGAAACCGCTCGTTGCGCAGGGCCCGGCGGATGCGGGTGGCGGCTTCGGGGTCGGCGGCGTAGAGAGCGGCGAAGTGCTCGGTGCGCTCCTTCCAGAGGTCCGACAAGTACTTGACGAAGAGAAAGGTCAGAATGTAGTCCTTATACAAACTGGGGTCGATGACGCCCCGGAAGGAATCGCAGGCCCGCCAGACGGCATTGAGAATTTTGGTTTTATCGGCACCTTCTTCCGGCTTGGCGGCGGTGCCGGCATCGGGGGCGATGTCATCGGCAGCGACGGCAGCGGCTTCGGGGTTGGTGAGGGCGAACAGGTCGGGGGTGCTGTCCTGGGCGGCGTTTTTCTTGGGGCGGGCCATGTAGTGGGGATGGTTATTTAGTGGCGTTGATGGTGCAGCTGCCGGAGCCGGCGGCGAAGTCGACAAAGGGGTTGACAGGGGGAGCGGACGCATGGGCTGCTGCAGCGCGGGCGCGGGCAGCTTCTTCGGGAGCGACGAAGAACTCGGCCAGCACGGTGCCGTCCTGAAGGAAAAATTGGCGAGGGTCGACGCCAGCTTTCACCCAACGGTTGGAGATGTTGGAGAAGTGGGCAGGCGTGAGGAAGGGTCGAGGTTTCATAGCGCGGATGTAAAAATTTAGCCTTTGATGCTGGTGGTGATGGAATTGTAGATGACTTGTTCGCGAGACTGGAGGTAGCGGGTGGTGAGGTCCTTCTCCTGCAGCCAGAGGTTGTGCAGTTCGACGGCTTGCTGCTGCCGGGCTAGGGAGGGCCAACTGGTGGGGCCGTCGCCCTGGGGAGAAGCCAACAGCTCCATATCCATGAGGTCGCGGCGGTTGAGGGTAGGAATCGTGGTGGTGCTCAGGCGGGCACGAAGAGCTTCCCGCGTTTCGGGGAGGTTGAGTACAAGGGCGAGGAATTCGGGCAGCAGCTTATCCGGTTTTTTGACCGACAGCACGAAGAAGCTGGGGGACGCAATGGCGGGGAGCCATTCTGCCTGCACGCAGGTAGCCAGTAAGCGGGCACCTTTGGCAGCGAGTAAGACCTGGCCGGGAGTCAGTTGCCGGTTAAGAGCAGCCAGGGGCACATGACTCAGGTACACCTTTGCTTCGGGAGCGGAGCGCTGGCCACCGTCTTTGATATCCGACAACTGCAGGTAGGCCAAAGGCTGCTCTACCAGTCGGTAATCGTCCAACGGTTGGGTGGACACGTGGTAGCCAGTGTAGATGTCGGCTTCGCTAGCTAAATGCATAAGGTGCGGGGTTGAGAATGGAGTAACCTGGTTTACTTACAGGCAAAGATACGCAACCAATACTTATTTGGTTGTTGTTTTCATGTGTTTATTTTTCTTTCATAAAATTACATGTTCATGTTAATGGTGTACAAATAAGATTTGAAGGCCGGGTTTGTTACCTCTCGGAAAATAAAAAAGTGTGCCCCCTATGCAGGAAGCACACTTTTAAGCGGAAGCAGGCAAGGTTATGGCTTCAGCCGGTAGCGTTTAAGCAGTTCGACTAAGCGAGGTACCTGCTTAGACTTGAACTTCTGGTCGGGCGACGTTAGGCCATCGAACTTGTCGCGCATAGGCCGCCCATAGTCCAGAAGCAGCTGCTGGCGGTTGGCAGGGCGGAACTGCTGGTCAATCCGGTCGAGCTCCGTTTCGGTTGAGGGTGCCTGGCGTTCATGAGTAAATACGGCCCGGCGGCCCTCGGGTAAACCTGGCGTTCTACGCAGCTTGCGGTGGGTAACCCAATCGAGCCAGTGCCGGACGCGGGCACCGACGGCATTGGAACTGGCATCGGTGAAGGTGAAGGCAGCGTAGCTTCGACGCGACTCAGCCATTGCTTTAGGGAGGTCTTCGATAAGCTCGTCCTCGTACAACTCACTGGTAATTTCGGGGTCGAAGTCCCAAGCAGCGTTGCTGGTGCGCTGGATTGGTTCCCAATCGAGTGGCTCGGGCAGCTCGTCAAGAATGCGGACGGTGGCCCAAAAGCGGTACTCTAATAGCTGGGCGCTGGACAAAGGCCCTTCGAGGGGAGCGACGTAAGGCATGACCTGGTAAGGGCGCACCGCAAGATGACGGGGGCCAAAGGCGAGGTCGTAGGAGGATGGGACGGCGGGGTCAATAGCGCCCTGGTTTTGCACGATGGCCGAGAAGTGCCGGATGGAGTTGCTGGCCAGGTCATAGGCACGGATGGCGAGGGGCGCGGTATCGCCGTTGTGCCGGAAGAGCTGGCGGCCCTCCTCTTCTTCGTTGCCCACCAGCGTTACCGTTTCGTAAGAAAGCGTCGGCATAAGGGTGGAATCCCAAGCGAGGGGCAGCACATAGCAGCCGACCTCGACTTCTTCTTCGGGAAGGCCCTGCAGCTTTTTATAGTCATCGAGCTTTTTGGGGTCGAAGGGCTTGCAGTCGGGGTCGGCCAAGACGCTTTCCAAATAGGCTCGGGCCTGCAGGTACACGGGGTCGCCCTGCGTGCAGGGGAAGACCATTGAAGCTTCTCGGTTAATACCGTGGAGGGCTTGTTTAGTAAAGTTGTGGCTACCGACCCACACTTCGGCCTGCTTGCCAGGCAGGTCAAACACGAGCATCTTTATATGTAGCAGATGGCGTAGTAGGTAGCGCTCGCCGAGTTTGGGAGTGATTTCCTTGGCAAAGACGCGGAAGTTAGTGCCGCCCTCGTCATAGAACTCCTTCAGCTTGTCGACGTTGGTAGGGTTGTGAATATCGACGATGCAGAAGGAGCCAGGCTGGCCTAGTAGATCGATGAGGTGGTCATCCAAGACATCCGTGCCGATGCTCCAGAAGCAGATAGCACCGTATATGGCTTTGGCTTTTTGTATAACTTGGTCGAGACGGCTAACAATATTCCTTTTGTCAGGTAGCTGGGGAAGAAGCAAAGTACTCAAAGCTCAAGTGATGGTAATTTCAATAACGAGCAAACTCAAGCTCTCACTATACAGTAGGCTTAAGAGGCATTATTTACAAGGCTCAAAAAATCAGTGAAGGCATAGATGAGTTGAGCTTGTGTAATTCATTGTGTAATTGAAAACCAAAACAGCCACTCAGATTTACATCTAAGTGGCTGTTAATCAAGGAGCGAGAAACGAGGTTCGAACTCGCGACCCTCAGCTTGGGAAGCTGATGCTCTACCAACTGAGCTACTCTCGCGGGGATTGGTAGGGCAAAGATAAGGGGAGGCTGGCAAACGGCCAGCGGTGCAACATCGCGCCGGCCTTAGGAGTTTAACGGGTAGCTATGCCTGCTCGCCGTCCTTCGTCCCGCACCATCCTCACGCCTGCCTCGCGCCGAGTAGTGGCGGGCTTGCTTATCGCCGCAGGAGCGTTGCTGTTAATTGGTTATGCCTTACAATTTTACGTGCTGCTGTATAACTATCATAAGCTCGGCATACTGGGCAGCGGGCCGCTGGCGCAAGTACTTATTGGGCTGGCGGCCGGAGGGCTGACCAGCTACGTGGGTTGGCGTGTGGGGCTGCATGGACAAGCGCCTTTTCGCGACTAACGTGGCCCTAGGGCCCGACCTTTGCGGCGTTATGTCCTCTCCCCTCCGCATTGCCGTGGCCAAGGCCAACCTAGCCACCGCCACCCGCCTAGCCGAACTAGGCCGCCAAACCTTCGCCGAAACCTTCGCTGTTAGCAACACACCGGCCGATATGGCCGCCTACCTAGCCGAAACTTATAGCCCCGAGCTGCAGCTAGCGCAGCTGCAAGACCCGGCCGTGACGTTTCTGCTGGCCGAAATGCAGGGCCAGGCTGTGGGCTACGCGCAACTAGCACAACACTCGGCCCTAGGGCTACCCACCGGCAAAGTGGCACCGCAGCTAGAAATAAAGCAACTCTACATTCTGGAAGACTGGATAGGTACCGGCCTGGGCGGCAGCCTCATGCGCCGAACCATAGAGCTGGCGCAGGCCGCCAGCTGCACGGCCCTAGTGCTAGGCGTGTGGGAGCACAATGAGCGCGCCAAAGCATTCTACCAGCGCTTTGGCTTTAAAGAAATCGGCGAGCATGAATTTCGGCTAGGACAGGACGTACAGCGCGACCTGATACTGCGCAGAGGTTTAGCCGGGCGATAGATGAGTATATAGACTTATTCTTTAATCAAGAAAAATGCATTAGTAAGGTTAGTAGAATCGAAGGCAGCTAAGCGACCATCGGTCAAGCTTGGAAGGACAGCCCTACTATGGCCCGCGCCATTCGACTTGAGTGTAGCAGGAATGCCGCGGTCGGCGTGGATAATCAGGTCGGGGCCTGGCTGGCACAGCGTTAGTTCCTGGTTTAGCGCGCTAACTATTAGCTCTGTAGACATGTGCCGGTCGAGCTGCCCACCGACCATGCGTCGCGAGTACGTATCGCGCCACGTGGCCAGGTAACACCAGCGCCCACCGACCAGGGGCAGGCAGGTAATATCACCCACGCCTGATTGGACGTAGTGGGCGCGGGCTGGCCGAGGAGCAGTTTTCGGCCACGACCGCCGCTGGATTGGCCACGGTGGTGCGGGGGCGTTGCGGTCGCGTGCTGCGCGCAAGCCGCGGCGACGCAGCCAGGTACGCAGGGCATAGCGTCCAACGGCGTACCTATCAGCTCGCAATTCAGCTCGCAAGCGTCGGGGACTGTAGCGCTGCGCGTGGCGCGAAAAGGCGGCGGTGGCCGCAGGCTCTCAACTAGGTGTCGGTCGCGCTGCCCGGCTCCGCCACTGCTAATAACCAGTGGTACTGACCCGTAGCACGCGGCAAAGCACCTGCACCGGCTCGGTGGCAGTAGCTTGCTTGATGAACTGGTAGCGGCTCATGACTGAGGCGGTTGGAAGAAGATGATCACGACTTTTTTTAACATATCGCGCTCCCGCTCCACCCGTTTAAGCTCGACGCACAGGCGCTTAATCTCGTTACGCTCCGCACGGCTCGGCTCGGCTTCGGCCAACACCTGGCGTTGCCAGCGGCTGAGCAAGGCGGATGACAGGCCTTGAGCTTGAGCGCGAGCCACGTCCGTTTGGCGGGCCCCGGCGGTCACCTAGCGCATGCACTCCGCTTTAAAGGCCGGCGTATATCTTTTGCGAGTCAGCGGCGAGCCGCTCGGATTGCTGTTGTCAGGCATGGGCAGGGGAAGGTAAGACTTCGCACTGTCTGTTTTTACTCGACCCCCTCAGACATCTATCCAGCTTGTAGGATTACGCATGTATCCATAGAGAGAATTTCCGCCAGTTAGTCTGGTCGGGTCCTGCGAGAGATAGCAGCCGGCCTCGGGGTCGTAGTAGCGAAAGCGGTTGTCGTAGAGGCCGGTTTCAGGGTCCTCATACTGGCCCTGGTAGCGAAAAGGGCAGTCCTAGGGCGTGCCCCGGCCCTGGCGCACGGCCCCGTAGCTGTCGAGCTGGGCCTGCCACGTCGGGCGGCCTTGCGTATCGTAGAGCGCCAGCGGGGTGCCTAGGTGGTCGGCCACCACGCTGTAGCGGCCCTGCCGGGTCAGCTTCACGGCCGGGACAAAGCTGCCTTCCTCGAAGAGCCAAATAGTCAAATCGTCGAGTTCCTCTGGGCCGGCACCGAGCTCGAGCACCGTCCACTCGTGCAGGGGCTTGTCGCCGTCCCACACCCAGCGCGTGACGCGGCTGCGAAAGCGCTTGCTCAGGCGCCGGCCCAGCGCGTCGTAGGTGAATGTGACGGCGTAGCCGTCGGGGCGCGTCACCTTAGCGAGCTGGCCGGCTCCGTCCCAGGCGTAGCGCCAGGTTTGGCCGTCGCGCAGCGTTTTGCGCACGAGGTTGCCTTCCTAGTCGTAGCGGTAGCGAGTGCCGTTGGCCTCGCGTAGCTGCCCGCCTTTGCCGTAGCGGCGGCCGGTCTGTTCGCGGGTGCGGAAGAGATTACCCACCGCGTCGGCTTGGCGTAGCTCAGCGGTGCCATCGGCGTAGGTTGCCTCCGTGAGGTAGCCGAGCGGGTTGTATGCGTAGTGGGTTTCGCCCAGCAGGCTGTCGTCGAGGGCCAGCAGCTGGTCGGGGCCGTGCCATTGGTAGCGGCGCTGGCGGGCAGCACCTGGGCGGCTGGGGCCACCCGCGGCGATGCGCTGGCTGGTGGGTCGGCCCTGCGCATCGCGCTGCCAGCTCACCTGCACCCCCCCGCTAAGGGTTCGTTGCAGCTCCAGGCCCCGGGCGTCGCGCTCGATGCGGCTAAACCAGGCATCGGCCTGCATGAGGGTCACGCCCCCGGCTATGCCGTACTCCAGGCTAAGGGCCGCCCCGAGGGAAGAGTGTAGCGCGGTGCGCTATTGGAGTAAGTTATACTGGCTGCCGATGGCGACGTTGTTTTGCACTTCGCGTACTACTTGGCCAAGGGCATCGCGCTCTAGTAGCACGGTGCTGTCTGTAGTAGAGACTTCCCGCAGCGCACCGCTGGGGTAGTAGCGGTAGGTGGTATGAGCTTCGTTGTTGTGCACCACTTCGGCCAGGCGACCGGCCGGGTCATGGGCGTAGCTGGTCGAGCGACCGGCCGGGCGCTCGATAGCCGTGACCCGTCCGTCCGCGTCGCGTTGGTAGCGACGGGTAAGCCCATCAAAGCCCTGCTCAGCTACTACCTGGCCTAGGGCGTTTAGCTCAAAGTGGCAAGGCTCGTGGTGTTCATTATCGAGGCCCGTCAGGCGGCCTTCTAAGTCGTAGTGAAAGCGCACTTCGGTGCTGGCCTGCTGGCGACGCGCCAGCTTCCCTTGACCGGTATATTCAAAAGTAACTTCCTGGGTTTTATCGTAAGCCTGCACCACGTTGCCTTCGCCATCGTAGTGGAGGTGGCGCTCGGTTCCATCTGGTTCGCGCAGGGCAATAAGCTGGCATAGGCGGTCGTAGCGACGACGTTGCACGACCCGTGGCATCGGTTGCTTGCACCAAGCGGCCAAGCTGGTCGTAGTGCCGGGTGCGGATGCTGTCGTCGGGGGTTACGATATGGCGCAGGTTATACTGCGCATCGTATGCCAGGCGCGTACGATGACCGACGGCATCGATAACTTCCATCAACAGCCCATTCTCGTAGCAGTATTGCGTGACTGCCCCCAGCGGGTCTTGTCGTTCGAGTAGGTTACCCGCTGCATCGTAGCGCCATTGCCAAGTGCTGGCAATGGCATCCTGCGCTTGTTCAAGCAGGTTTTGGGCATTGTAGACGCGTTGCGTGCGGGTTCCATCGGGCCGGGTGGTTTGCGTGAGTTTGGTGTCATAGATGCCGCCATCGCCCCAGGTGCGCCGGCAGCGGGCTATGTGGTCAAGGCCCGCGTACTCGAAGTAGAAGCGCAGCCCCACCCGGTTGGTTTCCTGCACCAGCAGGTGCCGGGCGTACTCAAACTGCCAGGCGTGCCCTAGGGCATCGGTGGCCTGCACCAGGTTGCCTGCCGCCTCGTAGGCGTACTGCACCAGGGGGAGGCGAGCCTCGGCTTGGTCAGGGTCGGGGCCGCTAATGGCCAGGATGCGCCCTAGGGCATCGGTCGTGCAGTCGAGGCGGCGCGCAGCACTATCGGTCAGCGTGTGCAGGTGGCCGGCGGCGGTGTAGGCAAGACCAATGGCAAAGCCGTTAGCATCTTCAATTGCCATGAGCACCTGCTCGG
Organism: Janthinobacterium lividum; assembly: GCA_050954355.1. GTDB lineage: Bacteria > Bacteroidota > Bacteroidia > Cytophagales > Hymenobacteraceae > Hymenobacter. The sequence goes on along the minus strand of JBPBPH010000095.1, from coordinate 31,960 downwards.
GCCGGGCGGGGTGGGCGGCAAACATATACCACACCCGCTCGCGCACGTGCCAGACCCGGTAGCTGCTGTCGGGCAGCTGTTCGAGTTCCAGCTGTTCGCGGCGGCAGTAGCTTTTGCGGCCCGGCGCGGGGGGCGCAAACACGGCCAGGCGCCCATCGGCCAGGCGCAACGCTACGCGCCCATCGGCTTCCAGCACCAGGCCCAGGTCGTAGCAGTGGTGCCAGCCGTGGCCTAGGGGCCCCGGCGCTGCGCATTTTAACTACTAGCCTAACTCCATTGCGGTCAGCTATAAGTCTACTGATGACAGGGGCTCAAAAGTGCGCAGCAGTGCGGTATAACCAGGGCCTAGCATTGATTTTACTGCTATATCATCTGTGCATTTTTTGATGAATTGATATAAATCACTAGCTCCGTAGCGAATACCTCCAAAGCGAGCGGCAAGCACATAAATGGGCAGTTCGCCAGCGGCACTGCGACGGCTAGTATCCCAGGCTAGATACTGCCCGTCTTCACTCATGCCAAAAGGAAGAAGTGCTTGCTTCATACCCATGTAGCCATCAGGCTCGAGCAAAAAAGGGTCATCTTCCATTTCTGCATAAAACTCGTTCATAAACTGCTTGATTCTAGGGCTTTGCACTAGCCAAGAATCGGCATACTGTTTTAGGGGAACGTATATCAGAAATAAACCACATAGCCTACCCCACCCTAATTCCGTGGCGAAATCGATGTAAGAGGGAGGGAAGCCTTTGCCATCGGCAAAAGTATGCGCTAGCAAATACGACGTATCAGCTGCCATGAGGGTTGGCTGCTGGTGGAGATGCTGAAAATTAGCCATAACAACACGAAAATGATTAACAGCCTAGCCCGCGACAAACCGTGTTTTGCCGCAGTCCATTTGTCACCGTGCGGTCAACAAGTACGTTGCCGTTATGGTCTAGGGCGTACATGGTTACTCTATCAGGCACCAAGTTATTGCCTGTATAGTGAGGGGTAACTTCTAGCGTTACGCTACTAGTAGGGTTATTCCGAAGATATCTTCTTACCTGTCCCTCAGAAGTACTCATGCCTGGGTGGTTTGCCCCATCTGTTAGGGTTACTAGGTTGCGCCCATCGCTACCGCTGCCACCAAGGGTATCGGCCAGTAGATGGCTTCTTTGCTGATGAAACGGATGGGCACCTCCTTCCCAGCCGGGAGGGTTAAGGGTAGGCGGTGAGCTACCGGTAGGTCGCAAGTCAGCGCTGGTAAGCTCGGCAAATATGCCAGTGGGTCGCCCCAGGGAATCCAAAGGGCCATACGTGACAGCTAATCCAAAAGGGTCGATTAGCTGGAGGGGGTCTTTAGAATACGCGTAGAGCTTAGTACCGCCGCCTAGGCTCAGGGGGTCTTGCGAAATATAATGGCCGACTTCGGGGTCGAAGTAGCGGAAACGGTTGTAGTAGAGGCCGGTTTCCACATCCTCATACTGCCCCTGGTAGCGAAACGGACAGTCCTGGGGCTTTCCTTTCCCTTCTCGTACTGCGCCATAGCTATCCAACCGAGCTTGCCAGGTCTTGGTACCACGCTCATCGTAAAGCTCAAGGGGAGTGCCTAGGTGGTCGACCACAATACTATAGGCAGCTTGAGCGGTAAGCTTGGCAGTGGGCGCAAAGTTGTTCTCCTCGAAGAGCCACGTGAGCAGGGTGCTTGCACTGTCTCGCTCAGGCCCTATTGCAACTTCTGTCCATTCGTGTAGGGGTTTATCACCATCCCACACCCATTTGGTAATCTGTCCCCGGTAACGCTTGCTTACTCGCCGGCCTAATGCATCGTAAGCGAATACAACGCTATAGTTATCAGGACGTTTTACGGCTGCAAGCTGGCCAGCTCCATTCCAAGTATAGTGCCAGGTGCTTCCGTCAAGCAGTACCTTGCTCGTCAAATTTCCTTCCGCGTCGTAATAGTAGCGTGTTCCATCCGCTTCGCGCAATTGCCCACCTCTACCATATTGCCGGTCTTGGTGCCCAGGCGTGCGGAATAAATTGCCTACACTGTCCGTTTGGCGTAGCTCTTCACTGCCATCGGCGTAGCGGGTGGCAGTGAGATTACCCCAGGTATCATATTCAAACGCGGCAGAGCCGGTTAAGCTATCCTCCAGCGCTGTAATCTGGTCGGCGTCTTGCCACTGATAATGACGGCGACGAACCAGCAGTTCACTACGCTGTGTAATATGCTGCGTGACCGGCCGGCCTAGCACGTCGCGCTGCCAGGTTGTTTGTACGCCCCCACTAAGCTGACGCTGCACTTCCAGTCCTTCAGCATCACGCTCAATGATACTTTGCCAAGCACCGGCTTGCACCTGGCGTACTTGGCCCATCACGTCGTAGTCGAGGTTAATAGCTGCCCCTAGTGAGGAACCAACTTTTAGCCGCTGGCCAATGGCATTATACGTGCGCCACACCTCGTAGCCATTCTGTATTTCGCGCACTACCCGTCCTTCTGCGTCGTGTTCAAACTGCGTCTGCGTTTCGTCAGTAGTGGCAGTTAATAATTCGCCATTGGCTTGATAAGAATAATTTGTGCGCTCACTAGCGTTGTGCACCACTTCCGTTACGCGGCCGGTAGCATCGTAGGTGTAGGCGGTGCTGCGGCCAGCCGGGCGCCGTAGGTAGGTCATGCGGCCCGCAGCATCGTACTCGTACCAGCGAGTTATTCCATCAAAACCGGTTTCTTCCACTACTTGCCCTAGGGCATCCAGCGCAAAGCGGTACGTTTCTCCTTGTTCATTAACCACTTCCAGCAGTCGGCCTTCGCAGTCGTAGGCAAATTGCATCTGCCGGGCACCTTGCCGACGTTGCGCCAAGTGCCCAGTGAGTGTGTACTTAAATTCTACCTCGTGGTGACCATCCGTGGTGCGCACTACCTTGCCGCTGCCGTTATAGGCAAACTGGCGGGTAGTGCCATTGGGCTCGCGTAGCTCTACTAAGTGGCCTAGCTGGTCATAATAGCGCCGCTGCACGCGGCCAGCCGCATCTATTAAAACAATAAGCCGGCCTAAGGCATCATACTGACAGCTCCGGCGCCGCTGGTCGGCCGTCACCAAGCTAGTCAGGTTATGCTGCGCGTCGTAGCCTAAATCTACAGCATGGCCTAGGGCATTAATGCGCCGTGTCAATTGGCCTTGCCCGTTGTATTGGTAGGTAGTTATAGCACCAAGCGGGGTGATGCGCTCGCACAATTGGCCCAACTCATCATATACCCAGCGCCACTTATTGCCAATAGCATCGCGGACCTGTTCGGGTTGGCCCTGCTCATTATAGTAAGTTTCAACGCGTGTGCCGTCCGCATACGTTATGCCAACTTGGCTGCCCTGGCTGTCATAATCATAAAGGGTAGCGTTGCCTAATGGGTCACGGGTTAGTTCCAGGTCGCCGTGGCTATTATATCTCCACTCGTATAGCGCCCCCAAAGGGTTGATATAATGCGTAACTAGGCCATTTTCATGATAATACTCCCGGCGGGCAGCAGGCTGTTCGCTAAGTAATACAGTATGGCCCTCTTCGTACAAAAAGCGACCATTGTACACGTTGCCATCTCCCCAAGTATGAACGCATCGCTTTAAAGCATCATACTCGAAATAAACGGTTAATCCATTTCGGAACGTCTTAGTAGTGAGCAGGTGAGTTTGATAAGCGAAATGAGCGGCATAACCCTCCGCGTCAGTTACCGCAATCATATTGCCTAGCTTATCGTAGGCATAGCGCACCGCAGCGAATGTGCCGCTCGCGCCATCAGCACGTGGTAAGTCGAGGGTCAGGATGCGGCCTTGCGCATCGGTATGCACCTCTATACGGCGACCCACACTATCAATAATGCCGCTCAGGTAACCGGTGGTAGCGTAGACAAAACGCACCGCATGGCCGTGGTTATTAGTCACGGCAGTTAATACAAATTGACCGCTAATAGCTGTTTCGCCAGCGAGTGGTGCCGGCTCAAACTGATACGTGAGCTGCTCGCGCCGGTTGAAAACGCTATAACCATTTCCCCGGGCTAGAGCCGGGCGCAACTCTAGCTGTTCAGTCCGCAAAAACACGCGAAAATCATTTTCGGGTGTTAGGGCTCCAAAAGCGGCCAGGCGGCCATCGGCCAGGCGCATAAACCAGTTTCCCTGGTTATTTTGCCATAATATTTGGTCGTAGCGGTGGTGCCAACCGTGGCCCAATGGCCCCCGACGAACAGAGTTGGAATACCAAATGCGCTCCCACACGAAAGGAATTGGACCAGGCAGCGTAATATCCACTGCGTCAAAGAGCATGGCACCCGTCGCAACGTCTACCGGGTCATTCTTACACGTTTTAGCCTCATTAGAAGCCCCATCAACCGTTTCGCCCGCTTTACTAGCTTCGCGCGCCTCCTCGGCTTCCCTAGCTATACGGCCCGCATCAGCCGCCTCTTCGGCGCCGTTGGTTACTATTCCCACCACCTCGGCCTTGCCGGCGGCATTGCCCGCCTCGCCCACTTTTTCGGCGATGTTAGCCGCCTCCAAGCCTTTCTCAGTGAGGTTGAGCGCTTCGCCGCCTTTCTCGGCCAGGTTCGCGGCTTCGCCGGCTTTGCTGAGTAGATTGGCCGCTTCCCCGGCCTTGCCGGCCATATTCACTGCCTCGCCCGCGCCGCCCGTGCCCACGGCCATGGCTACCTCGAAGGTGGCGCGGCCTCCAATTTTGCCCCAGTCGCGCGGCGATTGCTTACTGGCCCAGTCGGCGGCGCCGTCCCAGGCCTTGCCCCAGTTGTCGCCGTGGCTGGCCCAGTCGGCGGCGTGGCCGATGCCCTGGCCGGCGGCGCTGGCGGCATTGCTCCAGTTGTCGCCGTGGCTGGCCCAGTTCCAGGCGCTGCTGGCGGCGCCCCCCACGGCCTGGGCCGTGGCGATGGGGTGAGTGGCGGCGTGCCAACCGCCTTTAGCCAGACCCCAGAGGCCTTCGGCCATGCTTTTGCCGCCCGCAAACAAGCCCTCGGCCATGCCCATCTGGAAGCGCATGTAGTCGCCGGCCGGCCCTAGGGTAGCCAGGTAGTCGTCGGCCTGGTCAAGCAGACTTTTCTCGGGCGGCACGGTGGCACAGGCCGCCTGGGCCGCCGCCAACGAGAAGAAGATGCTGATGCGACCGCTTTGGCTGCACTGCAGCTTCGAATCCTCCAGCAGCAGGCGGTTGCTGCCTACCAGTACGTCGTTTTGCAGCGGGCTCCAGGTTAGCGGCGCCGGCACGCACGGGCCCTGGGTAGCGGCGCAGGCTCCCATGGGCTTCACGTGCACACCCGTCACCTTATCGGCTTCGGTGGCTAGGTTTTGGCCATAGATGACCGTGTTCGCGTTGAAAGTAACGCTGAGCTGACACGGTATTGTACCCTTGTCACAAGTCAGAAAAACGCCCTCGGGGACATATTTTTTTTCCATGTGCGGAGTACCTGGGTGGAAAAAGGGCGGGTAGAAAAGCCCTCGCTAGCGGCTAGGGCGTGGAGGTAAAGATAGTGTGTTGCAGGGTGCAGACCTGCTGGGTACTGAAAACCCCCGCCACGCCGTAGTCGCTGAGGCGAGCGGCGTAGCGTAGCTCGCCGGCGGCATCAAACTCGTAGCTTTCCTGGTGCCGGGCGCGCAGGGTGGTGTCCAGGTCGAAGCGGTCGGTGATGGTGCGCAAAGCTTGCTGCAAGTCGCCGGCCCGAAAGTGCTCCTCGTCTACCCGGCCCGTCACGTATACCCCGTAGGCTACGTCGGGTGGCACGGTGGGCGTGCGGGTAGCGGCTACTTGCAGCGGCAAGTCTACATTGCCCAGGATGCGCGGCAGCAGCCGGGTGCCCAGCGCCATCGGCTCGGCCGAGTAGGTGCAGCCGTAGAGGCCCGGCAGCAGCAGCCCATACTCGGGTGAGGCGCGCAGCACGTCCTCCAGGTAGCCTTCGCCGGCGAAAAGCAGCCCGATGTTGGCGATAATCGTCGGCTTCAGTAGCGGCAAGCCTTCGGCCTGGCGCAGCAGGACGGGGCGTAGCTTTTGGTATTTCTGCGCCAGCTGCTCTTTGTTCAGGATGCGCCCTAGGCCCCCGGCGGCGTTCGTCTCGATAACAAGCTCTTCCTTAAGCTCGGCCAGCAGCGCATCGAGCTGGTTGAGGCCGCGCGGGTTGCTTTCGGTGAAGCCGCGCAGTAGCACCCGCACCACGGGGCCGTGGGCGCCGGGGCCGAGCGGAATTTTTTCGAACAGCGTCTCGGTGGTGTTTTCGTAGGCGCGGTTGCCTAGGTGGTGAAACGTCTGGGTGGTGAGGGTATAGCGCTGGGCAGCGGGCTGCGCGGGCGCCTGCAACGTGCTGCTGGCCAAGGGGCTGGTTGGGGCTACCATGCTACCCTAGGAGTTTACTTTCACCTTGCCCGCCTTGATGTCCACCTGCGAACCCCCGCTGATGGTGACGCCGTCGGTAGTCGTGATGGTTTTGGCCTTAGCCTTGAGGGCCATGTTCTGCGTGGCCTCGGCCGAGATGTTTTCCTTGGCCGTGAGGGCAATGCTTTTCGACTTGGACGCCACAGTAAATTCTTCCTCGGCCGTCATGCTGATGGTTTTGGCGTGCAGCGTGATACTGCCCTTGTCGCCGGCCTCTAGGGTAATATTGGGGCTACGCACCGTCACCGGCCCGTTACTCTTGATGGTGATGCTGCCATCGCCCGCAAAGCTCACTTCTACAGCCGTGCCCTTTTTGTTGGAGTTGGAGATATGAATGCGCTGCTGGCCGGCTACATCGCTCATCACAAACTTGTTGCCACCCGCCGTCTGCATGCCTTTCATATTATTGTCCGGGTTAGTATACTTGGCGCCCTGCTTGTTTTGGGCGTGGAAGAGGTTGCCCAGCACTAGTGGCTGCTCGGGGCGTTGCTGCTGGTAGTGCATCAGCACCTGCGAGCCTATTTCGGGCGTGAAAAGCTGGCCCTTGCCGTCGCCGGCGTAGGGCGTGAGCACGCGCACCCAGTCGGTTTCGGCGCTGGTAGGCTTCTCTACGGGCCAGTAGTAGCGCACCCGCACGCGCCCCAGGCGCTGCGGGTCGGCCACGTCGATGACTTCGGCCAGCTCGGGCACGCCGGGCTGCGGGCGGGCGTAGGGGTTGGCGGGCGGCTGGGGCAAGGCGTGCAACACCGCCGTGAAGGTGTTGGAATAACCGCCGGTATAGTCCAGTTCGTGCGTGAGCTGCACCACGCGGTACTTGCCCAGGCTGCTCACGCTCAGGTTATCGCTGCCTAGGGCCTCGGCTGAGGCGTCGATGATGGTGCCTAGGCGCAAGTCGGGGCTTTCGCTGCGGCCCCGAAACAGCAGTGCCCCGGCCGCCACGGCCGCGCCCGCCGCTTGGGCGGCCGTCTGCACATCGGTGCGGGCCTGGGGGGGTAGGGGCGTGGGCGCGTGCAGGGGCTGGGTAAAAACATCCTGGGCCGTTTGCTGGGCAAACTCGGCAAAGGGGTTACTGCTCAGGCCCGCCGGCGCGGCCGGGCTGCTGCCGTCCCAGCGCTGGTGCTGGGTGGGGTCGTAGCCGTGCAGCGCCACCTGGCTGGGCCGAATGGCCGCTTCCAGCTGAAAGCTGCTCCACTGCTTGTGCAGCTCCAGTGGCACGGTGGGCGCGTCGGCAGCCAGCCCGAAGTGCAGGGTGGTGCCGTCGTAGTAAAACCACTCGTGGCACTCGGCCAGCAGCCGGTTCAGGAAGTCGAAATTGCTTTCGTTGTACTGCACCACGTAGGGCAGCGGGGCCTGGCTGGTTAGGTTCAGGGCCCTAGGCAGCAAATTGGCGCGGTAGGGCTGCAATACCTGGTTGATGATGCTGCTCAAAGACTGCTTCACAAAGGTGCGCTGCTGCACGCCGTCGGTGAGCAGGCAGCTGGGGCCGTAGCCCCGAATGACGAAGCTGCCGGTATAGTCGTTGCTACTGGCCACCACGATGTCGGTGACGAACCCGGTGAAGGCAAACTGCTGGCCCACGCCCTCGGCGTCGGGGGTGAGCGAGAACGTGATGGGCTGACCCACCAGCTCGCGGTGCGCTTTCTGCATGAAGCTAGCCTGCCGGCCTTCCAGGTAGTCAAACGGCACCCCAATCTCGAACGAGTGGTGGGTGTGCAAGTCCTGGTAAATTCGCACGTAGGTGAACTCGGCCAGCGGCGCGGAACTGCCTTTGGGCTGGATGTGCAACGTGACCTGGCGTGCCATGTAGCGAGGGGTTGGGGGTGGAAAAGGCAGATGGAAGGCTGAAAATACTACCCAGCCGGCAGTTGGCGCGGTAGCGGGCCCTGGGTAGCGCCTAGGCTAGCCGGCCCAGCTAGCCCCCCGTCACTCAAGGCGCTTAAAGCGCAGCGAGTTGCCCCGACCAAAATACAGCAGCGTTAAGTGCGAAGCAGTTAGCTCGTTAATGCCGTAGCAGTAGGAGGTAGCCGTACTGGCGTCGCGGGTCACCAGCACATCCCGGACCTGGCTTTTGGTGGCTGGCGCGTCGGGGTCGGGGCACGCGTTGGTGATGCGATACGTTAGCTGGCTGTCGGGAAAACCCGGGTACTTTTCCTGGTACGTGGTGCGCGTGATGAGCAGCACCGAGCGCGGGTCTTGCAGCGACTGCCACCGGCCAATCAGCAGCGCCGGGTAGTGCTCCCAGGGCTGCTTGGGCCGGGCCTGGGCCGGCGCAATTGGGCTGCCTACGAACGCAAGACTTGCGCTCAGTACCAGTCGTGGCCACCAAGAAGTGGGCATTTTCATGGTTGAAGGATAGCGGCCGAGGCGGCTGGCGACCTAGCCTAGGGGTATAGAACGCGAAAAGGGCACCGCATCAATAAGTAGGATATATGCACGTAGTAAGGCAGCATTCGCTTGTTAGCAGGGGCTGCGTAGTTGTAGAAGGAGGCCTAGCGGTTCAGCCAGCGCACCAAAGATGGCCGTAAAGTACTTTAACTTGCCGGTCGGCTGCCGAAGCGACCGTATCTTGACTTACCGCATCTTAACTTAGGGCTAACGCAAGTGCCTGGTGGCCAGGCAGACAGCAGTCAGTAGCCAGTGTAAACAGCTATGGAATATGACGTTCTGATTCGCAATGTTTTCGCTACGCCCGATATCATTGAGCAGCTGTCGGGGCGGAATGGCTGGCTGTTTTTTGGCTCCGATAATTGGCTAGCCAATCGTTCTTTCGTATCGGGCGACTTCGACCCTCACTACAGTATCAGACTGCTGGACCGGATGCGGTCGTTTTCGCACGTGTCGGTGCACACTACCCCTACCTATAGCCTGTACCAGGTATCTAACAAGGGTAGCCTGACGCTGGATTATTATCACCTGCCTGACCTGCGAACCCTTGTTTACGACCGCCGCACCCGCTTTGCTTACTGGCAGGAGCCGCTGGCGCTCGACTCGGGCAACCCGCTGGAAGTGACGGCGGCGCAGCTCAAGGCCATCTGCCCTGAGGCCAGCCTGACCAATATTCAAAAGCACATCGGGCCGCTCAATACGGCCATGCAGAAGTATCAGATTAACACGCGCTTGCGGCAGGCGCACTTTCTGGCCCAGGTATCGGTAGAGAGTGACCACTTTCGGGCCACCCGCGAATACGCGAGCGGCAAGGAGTACGAGGGCCGCGCTGACTTAGGCAATACGGAGACCGGCGACGGCGTGCGCTTTGCCGGGCGGGGCCTGATTCAGATTACCGGGCGCGATGTGTACATCAAGTACGGCCGTTACCTCGGGCGCGACCTTACGCAGGGCACCAACATGAAGCTGGTGGAGCAGGAGCCCTGGGCCGCCGATGCCGCCGGCTACTTCTGGCTGATTTACAAAAAAGCCAAGGACCTGAACGGCCGGGCTGACCGCGACAGCGTAGAGTCGGTAACTAGGGCCGTAAACGGGGGGCACAATGGGCTCGCAGCCCGCATACGCTACACCGCCAACGCCAAAAAACTATTCGGGTTGAAATGAGCACACTAACGCATGGGCAGCGCCTGAGAACGGCTGGGTTAAGCGGGTCGTTGTTTTTTTGCGCGCTGCTGGCCGCGTGCGGGCAGGCCGCGCCGCATACGTCGCCCGCTCTTCGCCCGGTGCCCGCCACCAAGGCGACGCCCAGGCTGCTAGGCCGCTGGAAATCGACCACCGACCCGCTATCCGAACTGGAAATAACGCCAACGCTTTACACCGAGAAATACCAGGGCAAACCCGTGGCCGTTTCCAGCTACCAGCTAGCCACCAAGTGCGGGTGCGCCCAAGCAAAGCCGCTGGTTTATAAAACGCCGACGCTGCTTACCACCCGCAACCAGCAGGATGGCGACTGCTCCTGTTACATCGTGGAGCAGCTGACGCCCACTGCCCTGCGGCTGGCCAACTACGGGCAGGGCGGCTTCTTTTCGTTTAAGCGCCTGCCCTAGGTCCTCCTAGCTGCCCTAGTGGCGGCTAAGGCGTCAGCTCGCCCACTTGTTATCCAGCGTCACCTCGCCGCATTGTAGCTTGCCGGCCGACAGCGTCAGGGTCATGACCATGCCGCTGGTCGAGCCCGTGCCGTCGAAGTGCTTATTTAGCCCCACGCAGTAGGCGTCTTGAAACTCAATGGTTTTGCGCACAGCGCGGCTGTCGGCTTCAAACACCAGAATCTGGCCAGCGAGCCGCTTGGTATTGTCCAGAGCCCAGAAATGCAGCAGGTCGCTGGGCTGCGAGTCGAGCTCGACATGCAGCTGCCCGCCCTGCACCAGTGTATCGGCCCGGTTGAGGGTGTCGGCGCTTTGATGGATGCTCCAGTTGAAGCTACGCACGTTAAACGTTTCACCCTGCACAACAAAGGCGGCTTCAAACGACATGGGCGGGGGCTTTAAAAATGACTGCCAGGCAATGGCTGGCACCAGAAAGTTACGCAAAAAGTGCTTGCGGCAGCCTAGGCGCGGGGGCGCACCCTAGGCCACCCCCAGCGCTAAAACAACCCGAAGAAGTGCGGCTCCTTGCCCAATTCTACGTTGATGGGCTCCAGCGTCTTCTCGATGCTCTGCTTGAGGTCATCGGTAGCGGGGTTCTGTAGAATTTTGATAAACGCCGTGCGCGAATCTTGCAGCAGCTGCTTGCGCTCCTTGCTGCGGACCTTGTGGTCGAGCGCGCGCAGGCGCAGGCAGTCAGCATTGGCGAAGGCCACTTGGTCTTGCAGCAGCCGGACCTGGAGCTTGAGGCCGGCGCTGGGCGGGGGTATCAGGCTAGGCCCACCGCCCCCACCACCGGCGGCTACCTGCGGCGGGCGGCTAATGCTAGCGGCTTGCAGCGTAATAACCTGCTGCTTGGCTTGAGCCAGCTCCTCGGCTAGGTGGGCACTGTTTTGGGCGTCGGCACCGCTCCTGGTCAGCTGCCCGCGCAGCGCATCAATGGTGCTGCGGTTCGAGCGGAAGAGGTCGAAGGCGCGCAGCTCGTCGCGCACCAGTTGGCGGTGCGCCGGCACCTGCAACTGAGCCGAGTCGAGGCGCAGTTGGCTTAGGCCCACGGCAATATCGTTGAGGTAATCCTGGTTGCTGGTAGCTAGGCGGCCTAGCACAAGGTCGTTTTTCTCGTCGCGCATGCGCTGGTCTACCACGTCGATGCGCTGCAGGTGGTGCGCCAGCGTGTCGAAGCGGACTACTAGCTGCTGCTGCTCCTGGTGGGTGCGGTCAAGCTCTTTTTTCAGGCGGGCGTTCTCATCGGCCAGGCTGTTGTTAGAAAAAAGGTAATACGAAGCCCCTAGGGGCACGGCCAGCGCCAGCAGGTACAGCAGCGAAAATTGCCAAAGGCGGGTGCGTCGTTCGGGTTGGTTAAGCGGTTTCATGCGAGCAGTAGGCTAGCGCCGAGCGGCGAGGCAAACACAATTAAATGGGGCTCCAGCGCAAGCCGCCGCCCGTGGTGGGCGACTCGGGCACCGGCGTGATAATGGGCCCCCGGTGATACACTGGGTTTTCGTTGATAAAGGTCTGCCAGCCCTCGCGGTTTTTGCCAATGTACTCTAGCTGGCTGAGCTGCCGAAAAACCAGCCCTAGGAGCTGCCACAGCTGCTGCTGCTGCTGCAAGTGCTCGTGCACGCGGTGGTGGTCGTAGGCTAGGGTCACGGCCGCTTGCAGGGCGGCGAGCAAGGTGGCGGGCGGCGTCTCCGACCACTGCTCGCAGTACTTGAGCAGCTCCTCGCGCTCGGCCTCGGTGAGCATGTCGAGCGAGGTTTTGATTTGCTTGGCTATCCGCAGCAGCGCATCGAGCAGGTAGCTCGGGGGCTGCTGCGGGGCCAGCAGGCGCAGCGTGGTCAGCTGCTGAGCCAGGGCCAGCACGGTGCGCTCGGCCAGCTCGCGCACCAGGTCAGCCAGCGGGCTGCGCTTGTCGGCGCGCAGCTTCACTTTATGAATAATCTTGAACGCGTCCGTTTCCAGCTCGGTCAGCTGGAAATCGAGTTGGTGCAACGCTTGCAGCAGCGCCGGGTGGCTGGCCAGCGCCAGGCTGGGCGGAATGTACTGCGCCACTGGCCGCAGCGCGCCCTCGGCGTACAGCAGCTCGCCCACCACCAGCGCAAAGGCCGCGCTGGCCTGGCTGCCCAGCTGCGCCGCGGGCACCACGCTCAGCTGGTAGTCGGGGCGGGTGTAGGGGTGGCGGGGTGGCAGCTCGGCCGGGTCGGGCGGCCCGGTGGGCACCCGCTCAAACGGATTGACGGTGAGTACCACGCTGAAGCGCAGCCCCTCGGTAGCCGCCAGGCCAAACGCGGCCAGCAGCCGCCCTAGGCTGGTGCGAATGGTGAGGGGCGCGCTGCTCGCCGTAAGCTCAATGCGGGCCCCGCCGGCCGTGACGGCCCGGCACTGCGTGAGGCGGGCTTGTACTTCATTTTGGGCGTCTACGCTCAGCAGCAGCTCGAAGGCGGCGGGGCTGCCCAGCTCGTTGGCGGCGGGCAGCAGGCCGTAGCGGTCGGCGCGCAGCCCTAGGGCCACGGCGTCGCGCAGGTGGTCGAAAACAAACTGGTCGGTTTCGGTGAAGTGGCGGCGGGCGATTTTCATCCCGTCCACCCAGTTCACGGGGTAGTGCGTGAGGTCTGGAAGCATAGCCGCAAAAAGGAGGCGAAAAGTAGGCAAGAAACGGCGGGCGCCACCCTAGGCGCCTGGGGTAGCCACGGGCACCCGCTGCGCCACGATGATGCTGCCCTGCCGCAAAAAGTTGTCCTGAAACGTGCGGTCGGGGTCGTAGTAGTAGCGGCGGCGCCACCAGGCCCGCTTGGCATAAAACAGCCACCCGTAGGCCTGGCCCTGACCATCAACGTATTGCAAGGCCTGGTCGGGCTTGAGCTGGTTGTAGTCGGTCAGGAAAACACTAAACAAGTCGCTCAGCCGCATTTGGTAAGGCGCCTTGGAGGAGAAATCGTGGTAGAGACTTTCGCCGTTGCGGCGCGTCATCCAGAAGTGCACCACCATGAAGTGCTGCAAGTCGATGCGCGTCAGGTCGGGGCCAGGCACCAGCGGGTTGTAGTGCCAAAGCTTGTAGTGGCGCGGCGGCACGGCCCGCCACGCTTGGTACGACTGCCAGAAGAAAAACGGCAGCAGAAACGGAATTATCGCCATCACAAAGCCGGCCGGTGGCAGGTAGCCCTGCGCCCAGGGTAGCCAGTGCAGCGCCCAGATAGTGACGCCCCCTAGGGCCGCCGTGACTACCAATGCCAGCACCTGCGGCCAGCGGCGGTGGGCATCGAGCCAGGGCAGCCAGCGCGGCAGCCAGGCCGCATAAAGCCAGCCCAGCAGCACCAATGCCAGCTGCAGCAGCCCAAACGTGAACCGATACGGCCAGGGGCTGCGCACGGCCGCCAGCCCAAGCAGCCCCACGCCGAGCACCGTACCCAGCACGTAAAGTAGCACGCTACCAAATACTTTGCTGCCCCGCACGCGGGAGCTGAGATTGGAAACGGTGCTCGTGGCAGCTGAGCGAGCTTCAGAAGCGGGATTGGGAAGCATGGAAAGGCAGAATGGCGCCGGCTGCGGCTCGGCGGCTAACCTTGCCAAGGTACGGGAAATCTACCTGCAGAGCCCGCGCGCCGCGCGGCCAACTCTGCTAGCCGGGCCCGCGTAAGCCCGCGTAGCCCGGCGTTGAGCCTTATTATTGCGTTATGCCGTCGCATTATCCTTCCGCCCGCGAGCTCCTCGAGCGCCAGCGCCGCCAGCCCTTTGATGTGCGCCTGGAGGTGCTGCTAGCCGAGCTGCTGGCCTACGGCTATGCCTTCGACGACTTTGTGGTGCGGCCGGTGAGCTTATTTGCCCGCCGCTACCGCCGCGACCTAGGGGCCGTGACGGAGGAACCCTTCGAGCGCCACCACCGCGAGGTGGTGCGCACCGTGGTGGAGGTGCACCGCGAAGGCCTCTACGATGCCCTGCCGCAACAGGTGTTTCACCAGCCCGGTGCTAGCTCGGCCGGGCACCCGCCCGATGTGCGGGCAATGGTAGCCGACAGCCTGGCCCAACGGCGCAAGGAAAAAGCCACCCGCAAGTTTTTTCTGCCTCTCGAGCAGGAGTTCTTCCGCTACCGCGTGCGCCTCGAGCAGGAAGAGCGGCGCTACTTTAACAGCCTGGCCACTAATTGGTACAACGAGGCGCTGGCCCGCTTCTGGGGTCTGGCCGACGCCGGCCTACCTCCCGTGGTGCTCACCAACCTGCTGTATTTGCTGCCGCTGGCCTGCCACATCGTGGGCGATTTGCCCCGCACCCAGCGCTGCTTCGAGAGCGTGCTGGGCCAGGCAGTACAACTGCGCCTAGTGGCGCCGCAGCGGCATCCGCTGCCGGCACCGGCCGGTACGCAGCCCGCCAGCGGCACCCTAGGCAGCCTGGCCCTAGGGCGCGACCTAGTGCTGGGCGGCGACTATCAGGAAACGCTACCCGCGCTCGAAGTCACGGTGCAGCGCCTGACCGTGGCCGAGCTGGAGGCGCATCTCACCGGTGCCTGGCCCGCCACGGCGCTCGCCTTGCTGTGCGAGTACTTTGTAGCCTTCGAAACCGACGTGGTAGTGCGCTACGACATGGCCGCCGCCGAGCCCGAGTTCCGGCTGGGTGAGGGGGAAGCCGCTCCGATACTAGGCTTTACCACGGCCGGCATCTAGCCGGCATCTAAGCGTGTGGCTGAAAGTTACTGGCTTTAGTATCAAAAACCTAACTACCTCGCTGCTTCCTTTGGCCGGCCCGGCGGCTGGGTAATGATAGGTCTTTGCATGGGCTCGGCGCTACTGAAGCATTAGCTTCTGAGCTTCCGAACTCAAGCTGGTGAGCCTAAAGCCTAAAAGGTACCGCTTCTTGTCGCAGCGAGAAATTAAGTGGCGAAGCTAGGCGCCCCTGCTGGCCCAGCCCAGCTTTGGCAGGCCTAGGAGGTGGCCGACAGGAGCTTCTACTAGCTGCTTGCTGCTTGCACTACATGCCTAGCTTATAGCGTAGGGCACCTGGCAATGAGCGCCCATTCCCCATCTGCACGAGAAAAATTAATTCCCAAGCGTGCTGTCAACGCTGGCTCCTAAACCAGCGCGCGGCCGCTTGTTGAAGCTCGCGGCTAGCGGGTGCGTGGTCGGTGGCCCAGGCAACGCACCCGTCCGGGCGTATCAGCACGGCGCGCAAGCCCAGCTGGTCTTTGGCCCGGCCCGCGACGTACCGCAGGCACTTGCCATAGGCACTCGCCAATTTTCTGAGGGAGGTATTCCCCTCGAAATCAAGTAGTATTCCGTGGCCGGCGCGCAGCAACTCGCCCACCGTTGTTCCATCTTCCAGCTCAAAGTTGGGCACGCTGTAGCCTACCAGCGAGTGGATGCCCCCTAGGTCGTAGTGCGTAGCCAGGCCCCACGCCTGGCCGGCAATGTAGGTGGCCCCGTCGCGCGTGTTCAGCAGGTCGCGCATAATGGCGTGCAGCGCGCGGGCGGCGGGGCCGGGGCTCATGAGGGCCACCTGGGCGCGGGACCAATCCAGGACCTGCGCTCCAACGGGGTGTCGCTCGGTATAGTAGCTATCCAGCAAGCCTTCGGGCGCTTGCGCGTGGATGGTAGCGGCGAGCTTCCAGCCCAGATTCAGCGCATCGCCCAGCCCGAGGTTAAGCCCCTGGCCGCCCAAGGGCGAATGAATGTGCGCGGCATCGCCGGCCAGCAGCACCCGGCCGCGGCGGTAAGCGGTGGCCTGCCTGGCCCGGTCCGTCCAGGTGGTGGCGATGTGCAGCGCGCTAATCGTCACGTCGGTGTTCGAGATGCGGCGTAGCAGCGCCTGCACGCGCTCCCGCGTGGCGGGCTGGCCGGCCTGGTGAAACGCCCCGCCGTCATAGTCCTGCAGTATCAGGTAGCCGGGCTGCGACTGCAGGTACATGCCAGTGGCAGTCAGGTTGCGGCCGGGCTTTAGCTGCTCCGGGTCGGCGATGTCAACCTGGGTGGTGTAGCCGGTAAATTCCGGCTCGGTACCGGCGAACTCAAAACCGCCCACTTTGCGCACCACGCTCCGGCTGCCATCGCACCCCACCAGCCACTTGCCGGTAAAGCACTGGTTTCCCGCCTGCACCGTCACGTCGTCCGCGGCCTGCTGAAAGCCCGTAATGGCCAGCCCGTGCTGGATTACTACCCCTAGGGCGGCGGCGCGACGGGCCAGCACCACTTCTACTTCCGCCAGGTCAGTAACCAACTGGGGCGCGGTTGAGCTAGGCAGGTGATACCGCCACTGCGAGAAGTCTACCGCGGCGGCAGCGAACGCAATGCCGGCAAAATGCCCGCCCCCTACCGGCTTTGCTTCCTGCCCGGCCGGGGCGGCCGGGGCGGCAGCATGGGGGATTTTAAAGCGCTTGTGCAGCTCCAGCTCGGGCAGCAACCCCCGGCGGTCTAGCGCTTCCACCGAAAGCGCGTTGAGCCCCCGCAGGCCAAACGGCAGCTGCTTGAGGGGCGAGGGCGCGTTTTCCGCCTTTTCCAGCACTAGCACCGAGCAGTTGGCCAAAGCCAGCTCGCTGGCCAGCAGCAGCCCCACCGGCCCAGCGCCGGCAATGATGACATCGTAAACAGTAGCGTTTTGGGCGGGTTCCATGCTTAGCCGGGTTGCTTTTTTAGGCACTAATTGCAACCCAAAATTCCGAAAGGCGCCAACCCTAGGCTTGTATAAACGCGACAAAATCGTCGCTCGCCGCCCGTTGCGCGCCCTTTATTTTTCGGGCGAAGGCCGCGGGCGTGGTGCCGCTGTAGCGCTTAAACTCCCGGCTGAGGTGGGCTTGGTCGGCGTAGCCCAGCTCTTGCGCCAAGCCGGCCAGATTGGCCGCCGGGTGCTGCCACAACTGGTTACGCACCTGTTCGAAGCGCATCAGCCCCGACACATCCTTCACTGTATAGCCCGCCGATTGCTTGAATTTGCGCTCTAGGGTGCGCACTGTGGCGTGCGCCGCCGCCGCTACCTGGCTTACCGGCAGCGTACCGTGGGCGGCCCGCATAGCGCCGCCCGCCTTGCCTAGCATACTGCTGCTGGCCTGCTGCCCTTGCGCGTGCCGGCAATACTGCGCTACCGCCGCCAGCGCCGCCGCTAGCCTACCCGCCCGCAGGCACTGCGCCAGCGGGGCTTGCAGCTGGGCAATGGGATGCACTAATACGCGCACTCCGTCTTGGCCGGCCGGTAGGCCCAGCAAATCGAACACCGCCCAGGGAAAGCACCGAATGCCCATGATTTCCAACTGATTTTGCGCCCGGAAAAGCACCGGCTGATTGAGTAGCCCCACCATAAACGGGGAGGGCAAAAGCTGCCAGCCTTCCTTAGTAGCCACGCTACAGGCACTGCCGAAATAAAAAATGATTTCGGCGCAGCCATCGGGCACTACCTCAAAGCTCGAATCTAGCTCGCCGAAGTCCAGGGTAGTGTGCCAGAAGCACTTGATGGTATCCTGCAGCTCTTCTGGAGGGGCAAATTCTTGATGCGGCATGCTGAAAGATACCCCAGGGGCAGTAAATTGGCTACCAGCCGAATTGGGGAAACGGGGCTGGCCAGCTCGCTGGCTTGCGCGGGCGCCGGGTGCGGCGGCCCTGGGCACCGGCCGGGGCGCGGCGCAGGCGGCCCGGTGGCCCGGCTACTATCGGCCGGTGCCGGGGCCCATTACGTAAGCAAACTCCTGGCAAATTTCTATTTTCCTTTTCCTGCACGTATGAAAACTTCCTCGTTCCTGCCTTCCCGCCGGGCTTTTGCGCGCCAGCTGGCCCTAGGGGCGGGCGCGGCGCTGGTGGCGCCGGCCGCCTGGGCCGCTCCGCTGGCCGACCGCAAGCTGGGCGTGGCCTTAGTGGGCCTGGGCAACTACAGCACCGGCCAGCTGGCCCCCGCCCTGCAGCAAACCCAGCACTGCCGCCTGGCGGGAATCGTCACGGGCTCGCCCGCCAAGGCTCAGCAGTGGCAGCAGCAGTATGGCTTGCCGGCCAAGAACTGCTACGACTACAAGACCTTCGACCGCCTGGCCGACAACCCCGACATCGACATCGTGTACGTGGTGCTGCCCAACGCCCTGCACGCCGAGTATGTGGTGCGCGCTGCTCAGGCCGGCAAGCACGTCATTTGCGAGAAGCCGATGGCTACTTCGGCCGCCGACTGCCGGCGCATGATTGCGGCCTGCAAACAAGCGGGCAAGCAGCTCGGCATAGGCTACCGGCTGCACTTCGAGCCCCACAACCTGGAAATGATGCGCCTGGGCCAGCAGCAGGCTTACGGGCCAGTGCAGCACCTAGCGGCCGACAACGGCTTTAAGTTTGATGCCAACGGCACGCCCTGGCGCGTGCAGAAGCCGCTGAGCGGCGGCGGCCCGCTCATGGACATGGGCATTTACTGCGTGCAGGGCTGCCTCTATACCAAGGGCCAGGTGCCTATTTCAGTAACGGCCAAGTTCGGGCCTAATCCTAACCCGCAGTTGTTTAAGGATGTAGAGGCCTCGCTGAGCTGGCAAATGCGCTTTGCCGACAACTCGGTGGCCGACTGCCGCACCAGCTACGCCGAAAATATGCCGGGCCGCCTGCGGGCCGAAACGCCCACCGGCTGGTTTGAGCTGGCGCCGGCTTTTGGCTACGGCGGGCTGGCCGGGCGCACTAGCACCGGCGATGGCAAGCTCGACCTGCCCAACGTCAACCAGCAAGCCGCCCAAATGGACGACTTTGCTCAGTGCATGCTGCGCAACCAGCCCACCCGCGTGCCCGGCGAAATGGGCCTGCGCGACGTGCAGCTGCTGGAAGCCATTTACCGCGCCGCCGCCACCGGCCAGGCTGTTGCCACCAAGGACGTGGTACAGCTCATCGACCACCCGCCGGGGCGCTAGCGGGCAGCTTGGCAAACACGTCGGCCACGCCCTGGTCGATGGACTTGGACGTGCGGCTGGGGTTGCTGGATAAGATGCTGGTGGTGACGCCCTGCCACAGCAGCTCTTTGCGGGCGGCATCGACCAGCTCGATGGTGACGGTGCCCTGCTCGTAGCTGCCCACCGCCACATCATGGGCCTGCCAGTGGTAGTACCGCTGGCCGATGTAGGCCGGCGCCGGGTCCGACACCAAGTTGGTTTCGCGCGTTTGCACTTTTCGCTCGTTGGTCATGCCAATATTCACCCACAAGTCGGGACTGGCCGCCTGCCGAAAGCCCCTAGCCTCCAGCTGGCGAGTTACCGAGCGCTTCAAATCGAAGATGTTGGAGCCCGAGTTTTGAAACGCCGAGTCGTTGCGGGCCACCGCATCCATAAAATTGTAGGTGTGGTAGCCACTCAGGTCGAGGCCCGGCCGGCTGTCGGTATGCGCGTAGTTTTCGGTCGACGAGCAGGCCCCTAGGCCCAGCCCGCAGGCTAGCAGCACGAGGCAGCGGGAGAAGCAGGTAAGCATGGCGCTAGGACTAGGGGTGGAAAAGGAGGCGGCAAACACCAAAACTGCCCGGAGCGGGGCGGCCCGGCGGCACCCTGCTCCGGGCGGGCCGGGCGCGGGCAGCCGGCCCTAGGGGCCAGCCGCTATTTCATACGTAAGCGGCGCGGCGATGACCTATGCGCCCTTGATTTTGTCGAGGGCCGCCATGTCGTCGGCGCTCAGCTGAATGTCAGCCGTTTTCATGTTCTCGTCCAGGTGCTTCACCTGCGAAGTGCCCGGAATGAGCAGGATGTTGGGCGAGTGGTGCAGCAGCCAGGCCAGGGCAATTTGCTGGGGGGTGGCGCCGTGCTGCCGGGCCACGCCAGCGAGGGCAGCCAGGGCTTCGGCGTTGCCGCCGGCTAGGGGGTACCACGGAATAAAGGCCATGCCCTGCGCGCGGGTGTAGTCGAGTACCGGCTCCCACTTGCGGTTGTCTACCGAGTACATGTTCTGCACCGATACCACGGGGAAGAATTCCTGGGCTTGCTTAATCTGGTCGACGTCTACTTCCGACAAGCCAATGTGCTTGATGAAACCATCCTGCTGGGCTTTTTGCAAAAACTTGAACGTGTCTTCGGCGGGCACTTTCGGGTCGATGCGGTGCAGCTGGTACAAGTCAACCTGCTTGACTTTGAGGCGCTGGAGGCTGCCGTGCAGGGCTTCTTCGAGGTGGCGGGGGCTGGCATCGACGGGCCACTGGTTAGGGCCGGTGCGCAGCAGGCCGCCCTTGGTAGCCACCACCAGGCCGGGCTGGTAGGGCGCCAGGGCTTCGGCAATCAGTTCCTCCGACACGTGGGGGCCGTAGCTGTCGGCGGTGTCGATGAAATTGACGCCCAGCTCCACGGCGCGCTTCAGCACCCGCAGGCTTTCGGCGTGGTCCTGGGGCGGGCCCCAAATACCGGGGCCGGTAATGCGCATGGCGCCGTAGCCGAGGCGGTTCACGGTCAGGTCGCCCCCTAGGGCAAAGGTGGCGGGGTAAGATGCGGTGGTAGTAGCCATGGTAGTGGAAAAGGTGAGGGAAAGGTGTCGTTAAAGACAAGCACCGCCCCGCCGTTGTTTTGGCCCCCAGCCCCGGCGCGTACCTTCGCCCGGCTGGCAGGGCTTAGGGCCCCCGCTGCCTCTCTACCCGCCCCTTCTTTGCTAACCCCATGCGCAACCGCTGGTTTGCCCGCAAAGCCCGCGCAATGGGCTGGCTGCTACTGGCGCTGGGTGGGCAGTGGCCCGCCCGCAGCCGGGCGCAGCTATTTACTGGCCGCAACTACGTGGCGCTAGCCCCCGCCGACTCGCCGGCGGCTAGGGTGCGCCAGGCGGCGCAGGTGGTGCCCAGCGCGCGGCAGCTGCGCTGGCAGCAGCTGGAAGTAATGGGCTTTATCCACTTCGTTATCAACACGTTTACCAACCAGGAATGGGGCAACGGCCGCGAAAGCCCCGCCCTGTTCAACCCCACCGCCCTCGACGCCGGGCAGTGGGTGCGGGCCTGCCGGGCGGGCGGCATCCAGCAGGTTATCCTCACGGCCAAGCACCACGACGGCTTCTGCCTGCGGCCCTCGCGCTACACCGAGCACTCGGTGAAGCACAGCCCCTGGCGCCGGGGCCGCGGCGACGTGGTGCGGGAAGTGGCCGCCGCCTGCCGCGCCCAGGGCCTGGGCTTCGGCGTGTACCTGGCGCCCTGGGACCGCAACTGCGCATTTTTTGGCGATTCGGCCCGCTACAACGACTACTTCGTGCACCAGCTGACGGAGCTGCTGACCAACTACGGGCCCATTGCCGAGGTGTGGCTGGACGGCGCCAACGGCGAGGGCCCCACCGGCCGCCACCAGGTGTACGACTTCGCCCGCTGGTACGCCCTCATCCGGCGCTTGCAGCCTAGGGCCGTTATCGCCGTGATGGGCCCCGACGTGCGCTGGGTGGGCACCGAGTTGGGCTACGGCCGGGCCACCGAGTGGAGCGTGGTGCCGCTCGAAACGCAAAGCCCCGGCCAGGTGGCGGCCTGCTCGCAGCAGGCGGCCGGCTTCGTGCCTCACAACCGGCTGGGCGCCGACCTGGGCAGCCGCGCCCAATTGCAGCAGGCCCGCAGCTTGGTATGGTACCCGGCCGAGGTGGACGTGTCCATCCGGCCGGGCTGGTTTTACCACCCCGCCGAGGACGCCCAGGTGCCCCCCCGCCCAGCTGCTGGACATCTACTACAACTCGGTGGGCAAGAACGGGGTGCTGCTGCTCAACCTGCCGCCCACCCCCGTCGGCCGCCTAGCCCCCGCCGACTGCCAAAGCCTGCACGACTGGCACACGCTGGTAACCAACACGTTTGGCCATAACCTACTACGCAACGCCGCCGCCCGCCACCTGACCGCCGGCCAGGCGCGCGCCCTGCTCGGCGGCAACTACGCCACCTACTGGACGGCGCCCGCGGGCGATACCACCGCCACGCTGGATTTTACCTTCGCCACGCCCCAAACCTTCGACGTGCTGCTGCAAGAAAACATTGCCGTGGGCCAGCGCATCGAGCAGTTTCAACTGGAGTACCAGGGGGCCGGGGGCGCCTGGCGCACGGCCGCCGCGGGCACCACCGTGGGCTACAAGCGGCTGCTGAGATTTGCGCCCGTCACCACCCGGCGCCTGCGCCTGCGCATCGAAGCGGCGCAGCTGACCCCCACGCTGGCCGCCCTGGGGGTTTATAAGCAGGCAGCGCTTTCGCGCCCCAGCACTCATTAGCCTTTTATCACCCATGCAGTACCGCCGCATCTTCTTGCTTTTCAGCCTGCTGGCCGCGCCAGTCTTGTCCCAGGCGCAGGAAGCCCTAGGGGTGCACCCGCAGTCAACCCACTACGAGGCGCCCACCGACCCGCTGGTGCGGCAAAAGCTGGCCCACTGGCAAGACCAGAAGTTCGGGATGCTCCTTCACTGGGGCCTGTACGCGGTTCCGGGCAGCATCGAGTCGTGGGAGCTGTGCTCGGAAAGCTGGATTGCGCGCGACAGCACCGTGGCCTACGAGGATTTCAAAAAGCGCTACTGGGGCTACAGCCAGGTGTTTAACCCCACCAAGTTCGACCCCGCGCAGTGGGCCCGCGCGGCCAAGCAAGCCGGCATGCGCTACGTCATCTTCACGACCAAGCACCACGACGGCTTCAACATGTTCGATACCCAGCAAACGGATTTTAAGATAACCAACGGCCCGTTTGGCAGCAACCCGAGGGCCAACGTGGCCAAGTACGTGTTTGGGGCGTTTCGGCAGCAGGGCTTCATGGTGGGGGCGTACTTCTCGAAGCCCGACTGGCACTCCGAGAACTTCTGGTGGCCCCGCTACGCCACGCCCGACCGCAACGTGAACTACGACATTCGCCAGTTTCCGTGGCGCTGGCGCAAGTTCAAGGAGTTCACCTACAACCAGATAGGCGAGCTGATGCACGACTACGGCGCCCTCGACATCCTGTGGCTGGATGGCGGCTGGGTGCGGCCCCGCGCAACGGTAAACGACGAGGTGCGCGCCTGGGGCGCCCCTATCCCCGAGTTCAGCCAGGATATTGATATTCCGCGCATTGCTGCCATGGCGCGCCAGGCCCAGCCCGGCCTGCTAGTGATAGACCGCACCGTACCGGGCCCCTACGAAAACTACCAGACGCCCGAGCGCCGCGTGCCCGACCAGAAGCTCGACAACCCCTGGGAAAGCTGCCTGCCGCTGGCCAACAACTGGGGCTATGTGCCCAATGACCAGTTTAAGAGCCCCACCACCGTCATTCACACCCTAGTAGAGGTGGTGGCGAAAGGCGGCAGCCTACTGCTGGGCGTGGGCCCCAGGCCCGACGGCACCCTGCCCACCGAGGCCGTGACGCGCCTCGCCGCCATCGGCAAGTGGCTGGCTGCCAACGGCGCGGCCATTTACAACACCCGCGCCACCGCGCACTTTCAGGATGGGCGCACCTTCTTCACGCAGGGCCCGGCCGGCCGGCGCTACGCCATCGCCTGCCTGCCCGAAACCCAAGCCGCCCCCACCACCATCACCTGGACCGGCAACGTGCCCCGCCCCGGCAGCCCGATGAAGCTGTTGCAAACCGGCCAAATTGTAAAATGGACCAGCACCGGCCAGCAGGTGCACGTGGCCGTGCCCGCCACCCTAATTAAAGCGGCTGGCGCCTACCCGGCCTTGACCTTCGCGTTTGCGCCGGCTGATTAAGGAAGTCTTTAGCGCATGGCCTGCGTTATACTTGCCCTAGGTCTGTAACCAACGACACGGTGCAGGTGTACGCACCAGACAGCTACCCCTAGAGTTACTTTTGAGTAGCTAGCAACTACCTATTCCTATGAACGAGCAATTAATAGTCAAAAACTTCGGGCCCATTGAAAATGCCACCGTGGACTTTAAGCGCGTGACGGTATTTATTGGGCCGACGGGCGGAGGGAAGAGTACGCTGGCGAAGCTGGCGGCGGTGTTTAGGAATAAGGATTATTTATTTGGCTTACAGTCTAAAGCACGATACATTTTATTTGAATCTTTGTTGGACAATTTTTCAATACTAAGGTTCCGAAATAGCAAAAGTGAACTTGTATGGGATTCGCTTAATGTATTATATTCAGTAAAAAACAAAGTCTTTAAAATAGATATTAGCAAAAGAAATAAGCTAAGTAGCAGTTTAACTAAACATCTGGAAAATTTTTCCAAGTATTTTTTAGACGAATCTATTGTTTATAATCCGCTAGATAGAATAGATTTGATTCATGAATTTCATGAATCAAATGATTTTCAATCAAATAATAATAGTTTAAACTTTACAAAAGTAATGGGCAAGTTCTTTACTGACCCGATATATATACCCTCTGAACGAGTTTTTGCTTCATCGATAGAAGGTGCTGGATTTAGCTTGCGAAGGTCTAAAACAGCTATTCCTTATTCTTTAGAAAATTTCATCGGTCTTTTTGAAGTGGCAAGAAAAAACCATGATAATTTTTCCATGCCTATTTTCGGTATTTCTTACCGATATTATAATGGTCAAAATATATTAGACATTGGCAAGAAAACACGTATTGAACTAAATGAAGGAGCTAGCGGAATACAAGCTACTTTACCACTCATGTTAGTTGTAGAAGACTTATCAATGTATATTGACACACATAGCTTCATAATAGAAGAACCCGAACTAAACCTATACCCCACCGCCCAACAAGGCCTCTTAAACTGGTTAGTGGAAAAATGTACGAAAGGCGAAAACGACCTAACAATCACCACGCACAGCCCATACATTCTTTCAAGTTGCAACCTTCTATTGGAAGCCTATAAAGTAGCGCAGCAGCGGCCGGAGCTAGCAGAAGATATCGCTGTCATCGTACCTAAAGAGTGCTGGATTAACCCTGATGAGTTTGCGGCTTATTACGTGGCAGACGGCACAGTGAAACCCATTACCGACGACCGCACGCATCTCATTGGCGCAAATGAATTAGACGCTGTATCGGGAGATATAGCAGATAGCTTTCGGAAGCTGTTGCGGCTGCAAAAACAGAAGCAACCGTCGGCCTAATGCGCAGCGCAATAGAGAGGCATTACCAGCATTGCCGCGAGAAAGGTTGCGTCCAGTCTTGCCCGGCAGGTAGTAGCCATTACGAAGACCCACCCGACGGGTGCGTACGGCTGGCAACTGAGCAGTATGATGAAGAAAGGCATTTCACGGTTCATACTGCCGACCCACAGTCTGTTACGCTCGTTGCTATCGACAAATGTCTGATTAGCCAGCGCAATAGCAGCACCAAGCGATGCGATTGTGCCTTCTACACGCCCGGAAAAATTGCTTTCGTGGAATTTAAGCTACGCGACCCAAGCCGTGGGCGCGAACAGGATACACGGGCGCATCGGCGGCTGGAAGAAGCAGCGGAGCAGTTGCTATCCAGCATTCTTTCTTTTGAACAACAAGGTTTTATTACCACCGAGGAAGTAGAGGCTTACGCTCACGTTGGCTACCAACAGCCAATCATTCCGGCGCCTACTACCACCCTGACCAACCTTGAAGTGCTCCTCAACGACCAAACGCAGAGTTTAGTGACGCTTTTTGCCACCAACGAAGCTACGTTATAACAAAAAAGCCCGCAACTTGCACCGCGGGGCCTCTTCAATCCACAACACCCTAGGGCACTATCCCAGCAGCTTTTCCCGCTCCATCTCCACTACTTTGGCGCTCATCTCGCGCACGGCGCGGGCGATGCCGTCGGCGTCGAAGCCGCACTCTTTATAGAGCTGATCCTGGGTGCCGTGCTCCACCACGCGGTCGGGGATGCCGAGGCGGCGCACGGGTAGCCCTAGGCCCTGCTCGCTGAGAAACTCCAGCACCGCCGAGCCGAAGCCGCCCATTAGGCAGCCATCCTCCACGGTCACGATGGCGCGGTAGCGGCGGGCCACGGCCAGCAGCAGTTCCTCGTCCAGCGGCTTGCAGAAGCGCATGTCGTAGTGGCCCGCGTTGAGGCCTTCGGCGCCTAGGGCCTCGGTGGCCTTCGTGGCGTAGTTGCCGATGTGGCCAATGCTCAGGATGGCCACGCCGCCCGCCTCACCTTCGCGCACCACGCGGCCGGTGCCGATGGCAATGCGCTGTAACGGCGTGCGCCAGCTGGGCATCACGCCCTCGCCCCTAGGGTAGCGAATGCTGAAAGGGCCAGCGTTTTCGGGCAGCTGGGCGGTGTACATTAGGTTGCGCAGTTCCTGCTCGTTCATCGGGGCCGACACTACCAGGTTGGGGATGCTGCGCATATAGGCCAGGTCGTAAGCGCCGTGGTGGGTGGGGCCGTCGGCCCCGGCAAAGCCGGCGCGGTCAAGGCACAGCACCACGTGCAGGTTTTGCAGGGCCACGTCGTGCACCACCTGGTCGTAGCCGCGCTGCATAAACGACGAGTAGATGTTGCAGAACGGTACCAGCCCCTGCGTGGCCAGGCCCGCCGAAAACGTGACGGCGTGCTGCTCGGCAATGCCCACGTCGAAGGCGCGGTCGGGCATGGCCGCCATCATAATGTTCAAGGACGAGCCGCTGGGCATGGCCGGCGTCACGCCCATAATTTTGTCGTTGGCCTGGGCCAGCTCCAGCAGCGTGTGCCCGAATACGTCCTGGTACTTCGGCGGCTGGGGCGTGGTGGGGATTTTGGTGAAAATCTCGCCGGTAATCTTGTCGAACAGCCCCGGCGCGTGCCACAGCGTCTGGTCTTTTTCGGCCAGCGCGTAGCCCTTGCCCTTCACCGTCACGCAGTGCAGCAGCTTGGGGCCCGGAATGCGCTTGAGGTCGTTGAGCACGGCCACCAGATGCTGCACGTCGTGCCCATCCACGGGGCCGAAGTAGCGGAAGTTCAGCGCCTCAAACAAGTTACTCTGCTTCAGCAAGGTAGCCTTCATGGCGGCCTCTACCTTGCGGGCAATCTGCTGGGGGTTAGGGCCAAATTTGCTCAGCTTGCCGAGCACGTTCCACAGCTCGTCGCGCACTTTGTTGTAGGTACGCGAGGTGGTGATGTCGGTCAGGTATTCCTTGAGCGCGCCCACGTTGGGGTCGATGCTCATGCAGTTGTCGTTGAGCACGACAATCATGTTGTTGCGAATGTCGCCCGCGTGGTTGAGCGCCTCAAAGCTCATGCCCGCCGTCATGGCCCCATCGCCGATTACGGCAATGTGCTGGCGGTTAAACTCTTTCTTATAGTCGGAGGCCACGGCCATGCCGAGGGCCGCCCCGATGCTGGTGCTGCTGTGGCCCACTCCAAAGGCGTCGTACGCGCTCTCGCTACGCTTCGGAAAGCCCGACATGCCGCCGTAGCGCCGGTTGGTAGGAAAACGGTCGCGGCGCCCAGTCAGAATCTTGTGGCCGTAAGCCTGGTGGCCCACATCCCACACCAGTTGGTCGTGGGGCGTGTTGAATACGTAGTGCAGCGCCACCGTCAGCTCTACTACCCCTAGGGAGGCGCCGAAGTGCCCGCCGTAGATGCTTACCGTGTCAATAATGAATTCGCGAAGCTCGGCGCTGACCTGCACCAACTGCTCGGGAGCAAGCTTTTTAAGGTCGTCGGGCGAGGCTATCGCCGCCAGAAGCGGGCCGGGTTCAACTATCATTGGAGCGGGCAAGGTAGAGCGGCAGCCAGCGCCACCGGGCTGGCCAACGGGTTGGCCGGTACGCACAAAGGTACGTCAGGTGGCGCCGGGCGGTTGTTTCGAAAGCCGCTGCGGAAATTAATCACCCTAAGCCCGTCAGGTTGAGCGTGGTGCGGCGCCTACTTGGGCGCCTGTGGCAGTGGCAGCGGCTTTGCCACGCTGGTTGGGTGCTGGTCGCGGTAAATCAGGTACTGATGCCGCCAGATAACCCAGCTCAGGCCAATGGCGGCCGTGACGATGAGTAAGGTGTAAATAATGCGGTCCTGCCGCGCAATGAAGGCATTGAGGCGGGCGAGCCGGCGGTGCTGGGCGGGAGGCGCGGGTTGCATGGGAGGCGTCGGCTGAGGTGCGCCGCTACAACGAGTTTGGCCAGGCGAATGTTTTGGGGCCGCGCCCTAGGCCCGCTAGTTGTGTTAAAAGGCTACTTTTGCCCCGATGACTATTCAGGAAGTAACCACCCGGCGGCACGAGCGGCAGTTCGACGCGCTGCCGCACCGCCTGCACCGCCACGAGCCTGCCTATATCGGAGTGCTTGACAATGAGGTAGATGACGTATTCAACTCGCAAAAAAATAAACTCTTCGCCGGCGGCGGCGAGGCTCGGCGCTGGCTGCTGCTCGACGGCCAGCAGCAGGTTATTGGCCGCGTGGGGGCGTTCGTCAACCCCGGCACCGCGCGCCTCGACCCTACCCTGGCGGTGGGGGGCCTAGGGTTCTTCGAGTGCGTAAACGACCCGGCCGCGGCTACCCTGCTGCTCGACGCGGCCTGCGACTGGCTGAAGAGCAAGGGCATGGAGGCCGTGGACGGGCCCATCAACTTCGGCGACCGCGACAAGTTTTGGGGCGTGCTGATTGATGGCTTCGAGCACGAGCCCAACTACGGCATGTTCTGGCACCCGGCCTACTACCGGGCGCTGCTCGAAGGCTACGGGTTTCAGCTGTATTTCAAGCAGTATACCAGCGCCCGCCTCACCCACCGCAACGACCTGCCGCTGCATCCGCGATTCTGGAAGCTCTACGACGAGGCGTTGGTGACCGGCTACCGCTTCGAGCACGCCGACAAGCGCCAGCCCGAAAAGCTGGCCCAGGATTTTCTGCACGTGTACAACCTGGCCTGGGGCAAGCACGCGGGCGTGCAGGAAATGACCAGCGAGCAGGCCCGCAACCTGGTGCAGGAGTTGAAGCCGGTGCTCGACGATAAAATCGTGTTCTTCGCCTACTACCACGACGAGCCGGTGGCATTCTACGTCAACTTGCCCGAGCTAAACCAGATTTTCAAGCACGTGGGCCACCGCCTCGACCTAGTGGGCAAGCTACGCTTTTTATATGAGCGCTGGCGCTACATGCGCCGCCCCAACAAGAAAATGCTCGGCATTATTTACGGCGTAGTACCTGAGCACCAAAACAAAGGGCTCGACATGGCCCTCATTGCCTCTACGCAAGACCCGGTGCCCGTGGCCGGCTACCTCACCACCGAAATGAACTGGATTGGCGACTTCAACCCGCGTATGATGGTCACTATTCGCGCCATCGGGGCCAAGGTCATCAAAACCCACGCCACCTACCGCAAGCTG
Source organism: Janthinobacterium lividum (assembly GCA_050954355.1). Lineage (GTDB taxonomy): Bacteria > Bacteroidota > Bacteroidia > Cytophagales > Hymenobacteraceae > Hymenobacter. Next base: position 2,444 of record JBPBPH010000095.1, on the reverse strand, counting down.
TTCATCGACCGGCCCTTTGAGCGCTACCCCATTATTCGGTGAATGGTGAGTTGGTGAAATGATGAAGAAGCAAACAAGCAGGAAAGCCCGTCATGCTCATCTACTTACTTACCCATTGCTGGTGCAGCGCCAGCACCTGGGGTATCACCAACTGCGAGTCGTCGTTGTACACCACATAATCGGCGCGGCCGAGGCGCTCTGCCTCGGGTAGCTGCTGGGCGATAATGCGCGCCACGTCGGCGGCGGTGCGGTGCGCATCGCGCTGCAACACGCGGGCTTGGCGCACTTCGGGCGGGGCAAAGACGGTGATAATTTTATCTAGCCCTTGGTAGGCGCCCGACTCGAAGAGCAGCGCGGCCTCCTTGAGGACGTAGGCGTGCCCGGCCGCCGCTTGCTGCGCCGCCCAGGTAGCGAAGTCGGCGCCCACCCTAGGGTGCACCAAGCCATTGAGTTGGGCCAGGCGGGCGGGGTCGGCAAAGGCCACGCGGGCCAGGTAGGGCCGGTTGAGCTGGCCGGCGGCGTCGTAGGTTTCGGCGCCAAAGGCAGCTAGCAACTGCGCACGCAGCCCCAGGTCGTGGGCCATCACCCACTTAGCCCGCGAGTCGGAATCGTAGACCGGCACGCCGAGCGCCACGAATAGCCGCGCCACCACGCTCTTGCCCGAGCCAATTCCGCCGGTGATGCCAATGCGCCGCATAAGATAAGCTACTGAAATAGCGAAGTTAACAGCGCGTTACGGCTGCGCTGGCTGCCCACCCGGCAGCAGGTAGTAGGTGGCTGAGTCGGGCGGCAGGCTTACGAGGCGCACGGTGCCGAGGGCCCGGCGCAGCGGCGGGCGCATGGGCGAGCGGTTGATGGGCGGCGTGCCTATCAGGCGCAAGCGCACATCGGCGGGCGCCAGGTGCAGGCCCAGCGAGCGCGTGAGCAGGCGCCAGCCGGTACCGCGCACTTCTACGGGCACGGCGGCAGGCAGCAAGCGGGCCGGGTGGTAGCGGCTGGCATCGTAGCGCCAGCTAATGGGATAGTCGAGCGGTGCGGTGTAGCTGCGCCCCAGGGCCCGCAGCATCCAGAGGGTGCTGGCAATGACGAAGCAGACGAGCACGACCCGGTAAAAGCTCGATTCGCGCGCGGCCAGGGGGCGCAGCAGCCGGCGCAGCACCAGCCGCGCCGAGGCCGGACGCGGCGCGGGGGTGAGCATAATTTAGGCGGAGGTAGCGGTAGTGGTGGCGTCGGTGGCGGGGCTGCCGGCCAGGCGCGCAATGGCGCTACGGTCGAAGCGCAGGCGCTGGCCGCGCTCTACCTCCAGCAGTACCGTTTCGGGGCCCACTTCTACCAGCGTGCCGTGCATACCGCCAATGGTGACTACCCGCGAGCCCTTCACCAGCGACTCGCGGAAGGACTTGGCATCGGCCGTTTTGCGCTGCTGGGGCCGAATCATGAAGAAATACAGCACCGCCCCAATCAGGATGGGAAACAGCAGCGACGTGAGGCCGCCGCCCGGCGCAGCTTGCAGCAGAAGAGTTAAGAAAGTCATGGGGAAGAAAATAGAGCTGCAAAAGTACGCGGCAAGCGCGGGCAGGTACCCCGCTCGCCTAGGCCCTACCCCGGCGCCAAAGGCCTAGGGCCGACCAGCGGTCGCGGCGCTCGCGGCTACTGGCTATCAGTCAATACATTGCCTTTGATATAAATGGTGGTGATGGCCGGCTGGGTATTGGCCCGCACGCTCACTTGCTTGCTGATGAGGCCCTGCTTGCCGCGGCTGTCAAACTGCACCTGCAGCTGGCCCTTGGCGCCGGGCGCGATGGCTTCTTTGGTCCAGCTGGGGGTGGTGCAGCCGCACGAGGCGGTGGCGTCGGCAATGAGCAGGGGCGTTTTGCCGGTGTTGGTGAAGTTGAAGGTGTGGCGCACCACCGAGTCGGGCCGGATGTCGCCGAAGTCGTACTGAGTTTCGGCGAAGGTGAGCACCGGCGCGTTGGGGTTAGCCGCCTCGGTGTCGCTGGCCACGTTGGGGTTGTCGATGGTGGGGTTAGCCTTGGCATCGGCGGCGGCCTCGTCGGCAGCGGCGTTCATGCCCTGGGTGCCTGCCTCGGCGGCTTTGTCGCGGTTGCAGCCGGCCAGCAGCAGCGCGGCGGCCAGCCCGCAGGTAGTCAGAAGTCGGGTCATTATTTTAAGCTGCTAGCTGTTAGCCATTGGCTGTTAGCTTTTTTAGAAGGGTAAAAATACGCACCAGCCAGGCCCTAGGGTACTACAGCCACAAAACGGAGGGGAGCACCGTGCAAACAGAGGCGGTCGTACTGAGCGCAGCCGAAGCATCTCTACCGCGCCGTATCGTTCGGTAGAGATGCTTTGGCTGCGCTCAGTACGACCGCCTTCTTAGCTGCTGACTGACGCTCAAGACGACCAACTCAAAACCCCTACAGCTTAGCAATCAGAAACTGCGTGAA
>JBPBPH010000094.1:0-61342 GCA_050954355.1 Janthinobacterium lividum | reverse complement strand
GCTTAGCATGACCGCCTTTCTCACTACTTACCCGCCTGCCCACCCACCTACTCAACTACCCTACTAGCCGCTGCACCAGGCCACGCATGCCGGGCAGCTGCGCCAGGCGCACGCCCGCGTTCACCAGCCAGGGCCGGGTGCCCAGCAGCCGCAGCAGGCGGTGGCTGTGCGCCAGCTGGGGCCCTAGTTGCTGGCGCACCGCGTGGTCGTAGCCCGCCAGCGCCGCCGCGCCAAACGCGCCCGCCGCGCAGGCCTGCCGCACCTGCTGGGCCGCCAGAATACCGCTGCGCACGCCCGTATCAATGCCGTGGCCCTGCAGCGGGTCGATGAGGGCGGCCGCGTCGCCGCACAGCAAAAAGCCCGCGCCGCTGATGGGCGCCGCCGGGCCGGGCGCGCCGCCCAGCGGCAGCCCAAAGCCGCGCGTGGGGCCCAGCTGCCGCGCTTGAGCAAAGCGGGGACCTAGAGCAGGGTGCGCCGTCACCCACTCGTGCAGCAGCTTTTTCAGGTCCAGCCGGTGCCGGCTCACCAGCGCGCTGAGCATGCCCAGGCCCACATTATAGCGCCCCGCCCCCACCGGAAACAGCCAGAAGTAGCCCGCCAGGTAGTCGCGGCTGAAAAAAAATTCCGTAGTATCATCCTGGCAACCCGCCACATTTTCGAAATACGCCCGCACGGCCACCCCGGCGTGGGGGCGAGCGGGGGCCGGCAGCAGCCGGCGCCGCACCCACGACTGCGCCCCGTCGCAGCCCACCAGCAGGCGGGCGCGCAGGGGCCCTCGGGTGGTGGCCAGCTGCCAGGCGCCGGCCTCGCCGCCGAGCGCCTGCGGCGTTGCCTCCTCCCATATTTCGGTGTCGGTATGCTGGCGCACCAGCTCTAGCAAGGCATTATCAAATGCCAGCCGGGGGCTGCTGAAGCTGGGGTTTTTCCAGTGCAGCCACAGGCTTTGGCCGCTGGGCGCCACCAAGCGGCTGTGGCGGGCAGGGCTTTGCGGACGCAGGGCCCCTAGGGCCGCGCGGTAGGCCGGGTCGAGGCCCGCCAGCGCCGCCAGGGCCGCCTCCGGCACGGCGTCGCCGCACACCTTATCGCGCGGGAAGCGGGCCTTGTCGAGCAGCGCCACGCGCAGGCCGCTGCCGCGCAAAGCCAGCGCGCAGGCCGCCCCCGCCGGCCCCGCCCCCACAATGGCCACGTCGAACGCGGGCGGGGCTTCGCAGGAGGCAAGGGAGCTAGGCATGGCGGCGGCAAAGGTAGCGGCCGGCCCGGCCGGCCCGGCCTAGCTACAAAAAGCGGCAGCCGAACAAAAATCTGGATAATTTATAGGCTGCCCACATTTTTATGCGTAAAATCGCAGTTGCAATTGTAATCAGTCCGTTTTGAATTGTAGTCAGTCCGTTTTGACCAGCTCCTTCGCCTGGGCAGTCAGCGCCGCCTACTTCCTTTTAAAGTACCTTCCCAGGGTGCTAGCTTACCCGTTAGTACCCGCCGCACCAGCAGTCTATCATTTGTGAAGTTTTATTACCTAGCAACTTAATTTTTAGTAGTAGGCCAGCGTTGTTTCAGCGCCGGCCGCTTATCATTTTTTAATCCATCCTTTATTTCTAGCCGCTGTTTCGCTGGTATTATTTATGTTAGAAGAGCTCTCTGCCGCCAACTATGGCCTTTCGGCCGCCCCAGAAGAAAATCCCACCGCTGAAATTGACAACTCGCTGCCTCGCGCCGTGCTGCGCCAGGGCACGCACTTTCTGCTCGATGGCACCTGGAAATTTGCCCTTGACCCCGACGACCTGGGTTTGAGCGAGGAGTGGTTTGAGGGCCGCGACTACCGCTACTCGGCCCAGTGGCCGGGCTCGATTGAGGAGCACATTGCCGCCGCCCACGCCACCACCAGCGCCGGCTGGCAGGACAAGGTAGTGGCTTGGTACGAGCGCGACTTTACGCGGCCCGAAGTGGTGGGCGACCAGTCGCGCTCGCTCATCCAGCTCACCTTCGGGGCCTGCGGCTACGAAACGCGGGTGTGGCTAAATGGCCAGCTGCTCGAAACCATTGAGGGCGAGAGCATTCACTACGGCGAGTACACGTCCTTCACCTACGAGCTACCCGAGGAAGACCTCCGTTCGGCAAACCGCCTCACCGTGCGCATTGCCGATACGATGGACGCCGAAACCACCCGCGGCAAGCAGGAATCGCACGTGTACAAGCGCGGCGGCATCTGGTACCAAACCTTTACGGGGGCCGTGCGCTCGGTGTGGCTCGAGAGCGTGGAGCGCAACCGCCTGCGCTCACGGGTGGGCGTGGACAGCGTGATTGAAGACAAGCTGGTGCGCTTCAACCTGACCTTGCGCATCCACGACGCGGCCGACTACACGGTGCGCCTGCGCGTGTTTGAGTTAGATGCCGCCCCTAGCGCCGCCCCGCTGGCCGAATCTGATTTCTCGCTGCACCTCACCTCCGGCCAGCACGAGCAGCGCCTGGTACTGGAGGTGCCAGCCGCCGAACTGTGGCGCCCCGAGGCTCCGCACCGCTACCGCCTGGTGGCCCAATTGATTGACCAAACCGGCTACGCGGCCCAGATTGAGGCCCGCTTCGGCCTGCGCAAGATTGAAGCCCGCGGCCGCAAGGTGTACCTCAACAACGAGGCCATTTACCTCGACGGTATTCTGTACCAGCCCGGTACGGCCACCTTCGCCGAGATGCAGCGCCACATGTACGCCATGAAGGAGCTGGGCTGCAACCTGGTGCGGGTGCACATCGCCGGCATTGACCCGCGCATTTATAACCTGGCCGACGAGCTGGGGCTGCTGCTGTGGGTGGAGGTGCCCAGCCCCCACGCCAGTACCCCTAGGAGCCGCGAAAACCACTACGCCGAGCTCAAACGCATGCTCAGTTTGATGGAAACGCACCCGAGCATCGTCATCTGGAGCCTCTACAACGAGGACTGGGGCGCCCAGGATATTGCCACCAACCCAGCCACCCAGCGCTACATCACCAACACCTACAATTACATGCAGCTGGCGCACCCCCAGTTTCTGGTGATTGACAACGACGGCTGGCACCACATTTCGTACCACGGCCAGCTGAAGAGCGACCTGCTCACGGCCCACCTCTACACGCCCGACCTGAGCCGCTGGCGCGAGCTGCTCGACCGCCTCGTGCGCGGCGAGCTGGAGGGCACGGCCGCCTTCCCGCTGGTGGTGGGCGACCCCTACTTCTACCGCGGCCAGCGCCCACTGCTGGTGAGCGAATGGGGCGGCTTCGGCTTTTCAGATTACGGCGGCCCCCAAGATGCCGAGGCCCGCACCAACAGCATCCGCGACTTTAAGCGCGAGCTGCGCGCCCGCCCCATCGCCGGCGACGTGTATACCCAGGCCACCAACATCGAGGACGAGCGCAACGGCCTTATCGGCTTCCACAACGGCAAGCTGGAGGTGCCGACCGGGCTGCTCAATTCACGCCAGGAGTAGCGTAAACTTAATTTATAACAAAAAGCCTCGGCAGTTGCCGGGGCTTTTTGTTAAGTCTAAAAAACTACTTAGTACTACCTCCTCCCCACCTTGTGAAACCCCCGCCCCTTGGCGCGGGTTATCTTTGCAGCTAGGCCCTAGGGGCCTGCTTGCCGAGTATGCCCGAGATAACAATAGATGCCGTCCGCCACGCGCTGAGCTTCGTGGAAGAGCCCGATTTGGGCCAGGACTTGATTACGCTCAACATGGTGGAAGACATTGTGATAGAGGACCGTACCGTGTCCTTTACCGTGGTGCTCACTACCCCCGCCTGCCCGCTCAAACAGCTCATTCACGATGCCTGCGAGCGGGCCGTGCACACGCTGGTAGATAAAGATGCCAACGTGGTGATTCAGATGACCTCGCGCGTGACGACCATGCGCAGCAACAACACGATACTGCCGGGGGTGAAGAACATCATCGCCGTGGCGTCGGGTAAGGGCGGCGTGGGCAAGAGCACCGTCACGGCCAACCTGGCGGTGGCGCTGGCGGGCAGTGGCGCCCGGGTGGGCCTCGTGGATGCCGACATTTCGGGCCCCAGTATGCCCACCATGTTTGGGGTGGAAGATGCGCGGCCACACGTGTTTCAGGGGCCAAATGGGAAGAATCTGATTCAGCCCATCGTCAAGTACGGGGTGAAGCTAATGAGTATTGGTTTTCTGGCGCCCGCCGAAAACGCCATTGTGTGGCGCGGGCCGATGGCCTCGTCGGCGCTCAAGCAATTCATTACCGAGGTAGATTGGGGCGAGCTGGACTATCTGCTGCTCGACCTGCCGCCTGGCACCTCCGACATTCACCTCACGCTAGTGCAAACGGTGCCCGTGACGGGCGCCATCATCGTGACCACGCCGCAACCGGTGGCGCTGCTGGATGCGCAGAAGGGCCTGCAGATGTTTCGCCAGCCCCAAATAAATGTGCCGGTGCTGGGCATCGTGGAGAACATGGCCTGGTTTACGCCCGCCGAACTCCCTGACAGTAAGTACTATATCTTTGGTGAGGGCGGTGGCCAGCGCCTGGCCGACAAGCACGAGGTGCCGCTGCTTGGGCAGCTGCCGCTGGTGCAGGCCGTGCGCGAGGCTGGCGACCAGGGCCGCCCCGCCGTGCTGGCCGACGTAACTTCGCCCGAGGCGGCTACCTTCCGCGCCCTGGCCGAAAGCCTGGCTCGCCAGGTTAGCATTCGCAACAACGTAGCGCCCAAAACTCAAGTCGTTGAAATGAAGAGCTAAGCCGGCGGCGCTTGCGCTAGCCCCCGGTGGCGGGCAAAGCCCGCCTGCGGGCTGCCGGGCTCACGTTTCTTTTTCTCCTCCTACATTTCCCACTCTGAACTATATGAATACCGTTCTCGACCGTGTGGAGCAGGCCTTGGATGGGCTGCGCCCGTACCTGGCTACCGACGGCGGCAACGTGCGCGTGGCCGAAATCACGCCCGAGGGCGTGCTAAAGCTGGAATGGGAAGGCGCCTGCGGGGCCTGCCCCATGTCGCCCATGACCCGCGCTGGCCTCGAAGACACCGTGCGCCGGGCCGTGCCCGAGATTACCGCCGTCGAGGCTAGATAAGTCTCCCCATTTGGGCTCAGCAGACCGTCAGGCTCAGTTGGCGTCCGCTTGCCGAAGCATCCTTACCGCGGCCCTAGGGTATCGTTTGGTAGAAATGCGTTGACAAGCGGACGCCAACTGAGCCTGACGGTCTTAGTTTAAGCTACCCCCAGTCACTACTTTCATGCCCATCGACCCCGCGCTCCGCTCCTGGATTGACATCAAGCCCGCCGACGATTTCCCGATTCAAAACCTGCCTTTCGGAATAATCTCGACGCCGGATACCGGGCCTAGGGTGGTGGTGGCCATTGGCGGCTACGCCCTCGATTTGTACGCCTGCGCGCAGCTGGGCTACTTCGACGCGCTGGCCGACGACCTGCCGGCGCTGGGCGCGGCGCTGCCGCAGGTGTTTCGGCGCCGCTCGCTCAAGGCCCTGCTCAAGCTGGGGCGGCCGGTGTGGCTGGCCGTGCGCGAGCGCTGCGCCGAGCTGCTGCGCTACGACAACCCCGGCCTGCGCGACAACGAGCTGGCCGTGCGCGCCTGCCTGCTGCGCCGCAGCGAAGTGGAACTGCTGCGCCCCATCAAGCCCGCCAACTACACCGATTTTTATAGCAGCCTGGAGCACGCCACCAACGCGGGCAGCTTGTTTCGGCCCGATAACCCGCTGCTGCCCAACTGGCGGCACCTGCCCGTAGCCTACCACGGCCGAGCCAGCAGCGTGGTAGCCAGCGGCACGCCCGTGCGCCGGCCCCAGGGCCAGTACCTGCCCATCGGCGCCGCGGCGCCCACCTTTGGCCCCACCCAAATGCTGGATTTTGAGCTGGAAACGGCCTTCGTGGTTAGCCAAGGCACGGCCTTGGGCGACACCGTGCCCCTAGGGCAGGCCGAAAGCCACATCTTTGGCCTGCTGCTGTTCAACGACTGGAGCGCCCGCGACCTCCAAAGCTGGGAGTACCAGCCCCTAGGGCCGTTTCTGGGCAAAAGCTTCGCCAGCAGCGTGTCGGGCTGGGTGGTGATGCTCGATGCGCTGGAGCCCTTCCGGGTGAGTGGCCCGGTGCAAGAGCCCGCGCCCCTGCCCTACCTGCAAGCCAGCGGCGCGCACCACTTCGACATTACCCTGGAAGTGCTGCTGCAACCCGCCGAGGCCGCCGAGCCCACGCTCATTTGCCGCACCAACGCGCAGCACCTGTACTGGAGCATGGCCCAGCAGCTAACCCACCACGCCAGCAACGGCTGCAACCTCGAAGTAGGCGACCTCTGCGCCTCGGGCACCATTAGCGGCGCCGCGCCCAACGCGCTGGGCTGCCTGCTGGAGCTAACCCGGCGCGGCCAGCAGCCCCTTGCCCTGCCCGACGGCAGCACCCGCGCCTGGCTCGAAGATGGTGATACCGTCATCATGCGCGGCTACGCGGCGCGCGAAAACCTGCGCATTGGGCTGGGCGAGGTGCGCGGCACGGTGCTGCCGGCGGCCAGCTAGCCGGTGCCAGCCGGGCCTTTAAGCAGCGGCCGGCCCTAGAGCCCTGGGCCGGCGGCGCCCGGTAGCAGAAGCGGCCACAAAGCAATAAGGCCAGCCGGCACTTTTAAGTAACGCGATGGGTTTCCCGCTACCTGGCCGGTAAGCTGGGTGCGAAAGAATGATGAAACCGCGCCCTAATGAAAAAATAGCCTTGACAGCAAGCCGCTGGCAAGGTATTGATTTATAACCGCTCGCGCAGTAATTTGCTTACTTATGCTACGCTGCTTGCTATTGCCTGCTCTTCCTGCCGCCTTACAGCCCTGTACTATCCTTATATGACCGTTCCGCAGTATTTGGCAGCGCTAGCTGCTAATACCCAAACAGCCTTAACTTTAGCTCGCCAGTACTCGCCGGCGGAATTGGCTTTTCGGCCCGTCGGCGATTGCAGCATTGCCGATTTGTTGGAGCACATCTGCCTGTCAGACGACCGCACGCTGCGCCTGCTAGGTTGCAGTTCGGGCCTGGTAGCCCCGATAAGCGAGGTATACGGCGACAAAAACCTGCGCAAGATTCTCGTTGATTTTAAGGAGAAGCCTAGGCTCACGGAGTCCGAAACGGCCGAGCTGAAAGGCCTGGCCACCCACGCAGCCTTCGAGCGGTGTTTCCTGGCCCAGCGGCAGCAACTGAGCACGCAGCTGGCCAGCGGCCAGCTGGTTATCTCTAACCGGGCTTACAGGCACGCTTACCTGGGCGAAATGACCAGCACCGATTGGCTGTATTACCTACTGCACCACACTACCCGCCACCTCAACGATATTCGGGAGGTGGCGCAGCTGCTGCCGCCGACGCTGGCGCAAGGGCGCGGGGCGGCCCCAGCCCCCTAGGGGTAGGCCAGACGAAAAGGTGGCCGGGCACCCTTTTCGTCTGGCCTACCCCTAGGGCAGTTGGGTGCTAGCCCTTTAGCGGCAGGCAGCTACTTGCGGCCGGCCACAATCTCGTCTACCACGGCGGGGTCGAGCAGGGTGGTGGTGTCGCCCAGGGCCTGGGTTTCGCCCTCGGCCACCTTGCGCAGAATGCGGCGCATGATTTTGCCCGAGCGGGTTTTGGGCAGGCCGCTCACCAGCTGGATTTTGTCGGGCTTGGCGATGCGGCCAATGGCGGCCACCACGGCCTCGATGATACTGGCTTCGGTGCGCTGGTGGTCGAGGTCGGTGCTGGGCAGGCCGCTCTTGCAGATGACGTAGGCGTAGATGCCCTGGCCCTTCACCTCGTGCGGGTAGCCCACCACGGCGCTTTCCACTACGTAGTCGCTCTGGTTGATGGCGTTCTCGATTTCGGCGGTGCCGAAGCGGTGGCCGCTCACGTTTATCACGTCATCGACGCGGCCGATGATGCGGTAGAGGCCTTGCTCGTCGCGCCGGGCGCCGTCGCCGGTGAAGTAGTAGCCGGGGTAGGGCGTGAAGTACGTTTGGCGGGCGCGCTCGTGGTCGCCCCAGGTGGTGCGCAGCACGCCCGGCCAGCTGGCTTTTAGGGCCAGGTAGCCTTCCTGGTCGTTGCCCTCGATTTCGGTGCCGTCCTGGGCTAGCAGCACGGGCTGCACGCCGGGCAGCGGCAGGCCGGCGCGGGCGGGCACGCTGGGCGTAATGCCGGCCAGGGCCGAAATCATGATGCCGCCGGTTTCGGTCTGCCACCAGGTGTCTACGATGGGGCAGCGGCCCTTGCCCACGTGCTGGTCGTACCAGTGCCAGGCTTCCTCGTTGATGGGCTCGCCCACGCTCCCCAGCACCCGCAGGCTGCTGAGCGAATAGGCCAGCACGTGGTCGACGGCGTGGGCCATGAGCGAGCGGATGGCCGTGGGCGCGGTGTAAAAGATGGTGACGTGGTGCTTGTCGATGACCTCCCAGAACCGACCCGGCGAGGGGTAGGTGGGCACGCCCTCGAACAGGAGCGTGGTGGTGCCGGCCAGCAGCGGGCCGTACACGCCGTAGGTGTGCCCGGTTACCCAGCCAATATCAGCGGTGCACCAGTGCACGTCGTTTTCCTCCACCTGAAATACGTTGCGGAAGGTGTAGTCGGCCCACACCATGTAGCCGGCCTGGGTGTGCACCACGCCCTTGGGCTTGCCGGTGCTGCCGCTGGTGTAGAGGATGAACAGCGGGTCTTCGGCGGCCATGGGCTCGGGCGCGCAGGCTTTGTCTACGCCCGCCGACGCCTCGTGGTACCACACGTCGCGCCCTTCCTGCATATCGACCGGCCAGCCGGTGTGCTCCACCACGATGACGCGCTGCACGCTGGGGCAGCTGGCCAGGGCCTCGTCTACCACGCTCTTGACGGGGATTTGCTTGGCGCCGCGGTTCAGGCCGTCGGCCGTGATGACGCACCCGGCCTGGGCATCGTTGATGCGGTCGGCGATGGCCGAGGCCGAGAAGCCCGCAAACACCACCGAGTGCACCGCCCCGATGCGGGCGCAGGCCAGCACGGCCACGGCCAGCGCCGGTATCATGGGCACGTAGAGGGCCACGCGGTCGCCCTTCTGCACGCCGTTCTGCTTCAGCACGTTGGCAAACTGGCACACCTGCTCGTACAGCTCGCGGTAGGTGAGGCGCTGGGCGCGCGTTCTGGGGTCGTTGGGCTCGTAGATGATGGCCAGCTTGTTGGCGCGCTGCGCCAGGTGGCGGTCCAGGCAATTCTCGGTGAGGTTGAGGGTGGCGCCGGCAAACCAGGTGCTGGCGCCGCCGGGCGAGAAGTCGCCCCCGCGCACGGTGTCCCACTTTTTATACCAGGTGAAGGGCGCGGCGGCGGCGGCCCAAAAGGCGTCGGGGTCTTCTACCGACTGCTGGTAGTCGGCGTGGTATTCGGCCAGGGTGCGGGTGCGAACGGCGGACATACGGATGGGGAATGGGGGGGTAAGAAAGTAAGGTTACGATGCGTTGGGCGCCCGGCCGGCCCTAGGGGCGGCGGCAAGCCCGGTTTAACCCGGCCCGGCCCCGGCTTAGGCCAGCGTTTTCAAGGTCTTGGCGGGCGCTTTCGAAACCTGGAACGCGTCGTTGTAGACTTGCAAAGCGCCGTTGCAAGTCTACAAAACGCCGTTGCAGGTCTGTAAGACGCCGTTGCAAGTCTACAAGACGTCGTTGCAGACTTGCAACGGCGTCTTGTAGACTTGCAAAGCGCCGTTGCAAGTCTACAAAGCACCGTTGCAAGTCTACAAAGCACCGTTGCAGGTTTGCAACGCGCCGTTGCAGGTTTGCAACGCGTCGTTGCAGGCCTGCTAAACGCTGGTTTAGGCCGGGGCCGGGCCCTAGGGGGCGGCGCCCAGCAGCTGGCGCACCTGCTGCATAAGCTGGCGGGTGCTGAAGGGCTTGGGCACGTAGAGGTCGGCGCCGGCGGCGTAGCCCTGGGCCACGTCGGCGGGCTGGCTCTTGGCCGAGAGGAAGATGACCTTGGTGGCGGCGCTTTCGGGGCGCTGGCGCAGCTGGCGGCACACCTGGTAGCCGTCCACGTCGGGCATCATCACGTCGAGCAGCACCAGGTCGTAGGGCGTGTGGGCCAGGGCCGCCAGGGCCTCGGCGCCGTTGCGGGCGATGCCCACCTGGTAGCCGTTTTTGCGCATCAAAAACTCCAGCGACATCACAATATTCGGCTCATCATCAACCAATAAAATCTGGGGCGTAGGCATGGCAGCTACTTCGAATGGATGGTAAACAACGCAGGACGGCGGCACTTAGTGGGCGGGCCGGCTGGACCCTAGGGGCTGGGCGGTGGGCAAAGGCTGGGCGGGGCTAGCCCCGGCGGGCGGCGGAGCGGGCAACTCGCTGGCCGGCCCCACCAGCGGCAGCTCGACAAAAAAACGGGCCCCCTGCCCCGGCGCACTCTCCACCCAGATGCGGCCCTGGTGCAGCTCCACTATCTTCTTGCTGATGGCCAGGCCTAGGCCCGAGCCCTCAGGCTTGCGCATGGTTTGGTGGCGGGCCTGGTAAAACTTGTCGAAAATCTGGGCTTGCTCGGCGGCGGCAATGCCCTTGCCGTTGTCGGCCACGCACAGGCGCACGGCCCCGGCGGCCCGCGCGGCCTGCACCACAATGCGGCCGGGCGGGCCGGGCGGGCAGGCCTTGATGGCGTTGGAGAGCAGGTTGATGAGCACCTGCATGAGGCGGTCGCGGTCGGCGAGCACGGGCGGCAGGGTGGCGGGCACTTCCAGGCGCAAGGCGCAGTGGCGCGCGCGGGCCAGCTGGCCCACGGCCTCCAGGGCCTCCTGCGCCACCTCGGCCAGGGCCAGGGGCGCGCAAGCCAGGCGGGCCTGGCCGCGCTCGTACTGCTCCAGGTCGAGCACCAGCGAGATGAGGCGGGTGAGGCGCTCGGCTTCGCGGCCGATGGTGAGCTGAAAGCGCAGGCGCTCGTCGGCTTCCAAGTCAGGGTTGTCGGCCAAGATTTCGGCCAGCGCCCGGATGCTGGTAAGCGGCGTGCGCAGCTCGTGGGTCACGGTGTACAGAAACTCGTCTTTCTGCTGGCCTAGGGCCTGCAGCTGCTCGTAGGCCTGGCGCAGCTCGTCGGTGAGGCGCTGCAGCTGGCGGCTTTGCTTGTGCAGCTGGCGGTTGGCTTCGAGCAGCTGCTGGCTTTCCTTGAGAATGCCCACCACCTGGCCGTAGCTGATTTGCTCTTCGCCGGCCACGCCGGCCAGCAGCAGCCGGGCCGAGGCGGGCCCCACGGTGCCGGCCAGCAGCTTCTCGGCGTAGGTAAGCAGGCGCGGGTCGGCCACCACGGGCTGGCCCAGCAGCTGGTCGAGCTTTTCGCGCACCGGGTTGGGGGCCGCTACCGCGGCGGGCGGCAGGGCGTCGGGAAAATGCTCGGCGAAGGCGCGCAGGGCCTGGCTGGTGCGCTTCTTGCCCAGGAAGCCCACCAGCAGCGCGCGCACGGCGGGCAGCGGAGTGCGGCCCTGCCAGCCCGCGATTTCCTCGGCCAGGCTGCGGCGCTCAAACACATCCACGAACACGTCGGCCTGGCGCAGCTCCAGGGCCGAGGGCGGCCAGGCCAGCGACACGCCCACGTAGAGCCCCGCGTTGAAAAACCAGCTCCAAAACAAGCCGTGCGAGAGGTAGTCGAGCCCCGTAAGGCCCAGCAGCGCGCCCGGCCGCAGCCACCCTAGGCCCCCCACCCCGTGGGTTAGCACCTCGGGGCTGAGCAAGCCCGGCCCCACCAGCGTGGGCAGCACCAGGGTGAAGAACCACACCCCGAAGCCCGCCAGCAGCCCGAGGGTGGCGCCGCGCCGGGTGCCGCCCTTCCAGTAGAGGCCGCCCAGCACGGCGGGCACGAACTGCGCCACCGCCGCAAACGACACCAGCCCGGTATTGACGAGCGGCAGCGTGCGGCCCACCACCCCGTAGTAGCCGTAGGCCAGGGCCAGCACCACCACCACGGCCAGGCGGCGGCTTTGCAGCGCTACCCGGCTGAGGTAGGCAAACCAGCGGCGCTGCCCCTCGGGCCGGGCGGCGGGCACCTGCACCAGCAGCGGCATCAGCAGGTGGTTGCTCATCATCACGCTCAGGGCAATGGTTTCGACGATAATCATGCTGCTGGCCGCCGACAGCCCCCCCAGGTAGGTGAACAGCGCCAGCCCCGCGTGGCCCGCCGCCAGCGGCAAAGCCAGCACAAACGTGTCGGCGTCGAAGCCGCGCCCGCCTAGGCGCAGCACCCCGCCGAAGGCCACCGGCAGCACAAACAGATTGATGACGAGCATGTAGAGCGGAAACAGCCACATAGCCTGCCGCAGGTGGTCCTCGCTCACGTTTTCGACCACCGCCACCTGAAACTGGCGCGGCAGCAGCAGCACCGCCGACATGCTGAGCAGCAGCAGCGTGAGCCACTCGGCTCCGCCCGTGTGGCTGCCCCCTAGGGTGAAGAGCTGCCGCAAGGCCGGCACCGCCGCCGCCTGGCCAAACAAGTCGGCGAAGCCCCCGAACAAGCCGAACACCACGAACAGCCCCACCAGCAGAAAGGCCAGCAGCTTGACCAGGCTTTCGAGGGCCACGGCCAGCACGATGCCCTCGTGGCGCTCGGTGGCCTCGACCGAGCGCACCCCAAACAGGATGGTGAACACCGCCAGCACCGCCGCCGTGACCAGGGCCGCCGCGCGGGCGCTCACGCTGCCGCTGGGCCCGCCGCCCGTCAGCACCACAAACGAGCTGGCCACGGCCTTGATTTGCAAGGCAATGTAGGGCACCACGCCCAGCACGCACACGCCCGTCACCAGGGCCCCTAGGCCCGCGCTCTTGCCGTAGCGGGCCGAGAGGAAATCGGCAATGGAAGTGAGGCGCTGCTGGCGGCTGACGCGGATAATCTTGCGCAGCAGCAGCCACCACCCCGGCGCCAGCAGCCCCGGCCCCAGGTAAATGACCACGTAGCTGAGCCCTTGGTGCGCCGCCCGCCCCACCGAGCCGTAGTAGGCCCAGGCGGTGCAGTACACGGCCATGCTCAGGGCATACACGTAGGGGTTGGCCACCAGGCTTTTGCGCGCCACCGAGCGCCGCTCGGCCGCGTAGGCCACGCCAAACAGCAGCAGCAGGTAGCCCACCGAGCACGCGATGACGAGGAGCTTATTCAAGATAATTGGTTGAAAACACGAGGAATTGTGCGGCACCTTCGCGCGGCCTTTTGCTTTGCGCAGAAGCCTAGGGCCGGGGCGCCACCTGCGCTACCGCGCCAGCCACCACGTGGCCCCAATGAGGGCTACCCACAGCAGCAGCACGTAGAGGTAAAGCACCGGCACGCCCCCTAGGCGCCCGCCGTGGTCGAAGGCGCCGAGCAGTGGAAAATTGAGCAGCACCGTAAACAGCGCGGCCACAAACAATAGTCGCGGGCCGCGCCGCTGGCCGCCGGGGCCAGTTGAGGCAGATGACGAGGTAGGCATACAGAAAGGTCGGGCTTTTTCAACAAAAACCCGCCGAACGACGCGTTCGGCGGGTTTTTAGCTTTAGGAGTAGCCCGCTTTATTGGTCCATCAGCTTCACATTGCGCGTGTCTTTCATGAGGGCCATGCCGACGAAGAAGCAGATGAGCGCGACCACCACCGGATAAATGAGCCCTACCAAGCTGCTGTGGTCTTTCGCAAACGTGCCGGCGGGCTGCGCTGCCGCCCACACGCCGATGGAGGTGGCAATGAGCGGCACGAAGCCCCCGAACACGCCATTGCCAATGTGGTAAGGCACCGAGAGCGAGGTGTAGCGCACGCTGGTTGGGAACAGCTCGACGAGGTAGGCGGCAATGGGGCCGTACACCATCGTGACGAACAGCACGAGGCAGAAAGTGAGCACCGTCATCATGAACACGTTGGGCGTCAAGGCTTTCATCACGGCGGGCACGACCTTGCCGGCGGCGTCCACGGTGGCGGGCGTAATCTCGGTGAGCGGCCCGGCGTAGGCCTTGAGGCCGTAGAAGAGCGGAATGGTGAACAGGGCCCCGCAAATCATGCCCGTCATGATGATGCGCTTGCGCCCGATGCGGTCGGAAAGCGAGCCGAAGTACACGAACAGCGGCGTGGCCAGCAACATGGCCACCACCAGCACAGTGCTCGAATCGACGATATCAAGCTTGAGCACGGCGTTCATGAAGGTGTAGGCCTGAAACTGACTGGTGTAGAAGATAACGCCCTGGCCCATGGTGACGCCAAACAGGGCGATGAGCACCAGGCGGCGGTTGACAGGGTTCACAAACGAGTCGCGCAGCGGGCTCTTGCTGGTGGTGCCGGTGGCCTTGGCCTTGGCAAACAGCGGCGACTCGTGCAGGCGCTTGCGAATGAAGTAAGAAGCAATAACCAGGAAGCCCGAGAGCAGGAACGGAATGCGCCAGCCCCACTCCTTAAAGGCGGGCTCGCCCATCGTCTTGCGGGTGATGACAATCACCAAGATACTGAGGATGAGCCCCCCGGTAGCCGTAATCTGGATGAAGCTCGTGTAGTAGCCGCGCTTGGCGTCGGGGGCGTATTCGGCCACGTAGGTGGCGGCACCGCCGTACTCGCCCCCTAGGGCCAGGCCCTGCAGCAAGCGCAGCACTACCACGATGAGGGGCGCCGCCAGGCCGATGGAATCGTAGCTCGGGATGAGGCCCGTCACGAACGTGGCGCCGCCCATAATGAGCAGCGTCACCAAAAACGTGTACTTGCGGCCAATCATGTCGCCGATGCGGCCGAAAAATAAGGCCCCGAACGGCCGCACCACGAAGCCCGCCCCAAAAATGGCTAGCGCCCCCAGCAGCGACTTGGTCAGGTCGCCCGACTGCCCGAACAATACCGGCCCGATGATGGCCGCCAGCGAGCCGAAGATGTAGAAGTCGTACCACTCGATGACCGTGCCCACCGACGAGGCCGTTATCACCTGCCAGATGGTCTTGGAATCAACTTGGTTGTTGTCGTGCGCGGCCGGCGCGTCGGGGTCGGTGCGGTAGGCGGCGGGGTTAAGACTCTGTTCCATAGGAAGTGGGTGGGAAATGGGAATGGATGCGAAGCCGGGTCGGGACCTGGGCTACAGGTACACCTGCGTTTGCAGCGTCACCTCGGGGCGGTAGCGCAGGCTATTAACCGTGGCCGCGCCGTTGTTGGCGGGCAAAAAAGTCTGGTCGCTGAAGTCAGGGCGGGCGCGGTAGTTGATGGTAATCTTGGCGTTGTGCCCGTCGAGGTAGAAGTTGAGGCCCGCGTCATACACGTTCACCCCCTTGATGCTGCCATCGGTGTCGAGCAGGCCATTGAGGCTATTGTGCAGGTAGGCTACGTAGGGCTGCAGCTTTACTTTGGGCCCAAGCAGGTTTTTGGGCAGCAGCACGCCTAGCTGCGCGTAGTAGCTCTGGCCCGTGCCAATGAGCGGGATGGCATTACCAATCAGGCCAGCCGACGTGGTGGCACCCGTGGCCAAGCCGTTGCCGGGGTTCAGCACGCCCACGTTGCGCACGTAATTAGGCCCGAAGTTGTAGTTGTAGTACACCCCGTAGAAGGTGACGGCCGTGTTAGTAGCCGTATCAACCGGCGCGTCATAAAACACGTCGACCCCGTAGAGGCGCACGTCGTGGGTGGTAGTGGTCGAGAAGGGGTCGGCCGGGGCCGTGGTTGGGTACGCCTGTGGGCGCGAATACGCCCCTTTCGGATTGTAGTGAAAGCCCGCGCCGATGTTGAGCACCCGCTTGGTGCCTAGGTAGGTACCGGTCTGGTAAGGCAGCAGGTTGGCTTCCTTATCCAGAAACTCGTAGTCGACGTAGCCTTGGTATATCTTATTGGTGTTGCGGGGGTTGAAGGCCGCCACGTTGGTGCGCAAGCCGGCCGGCGTGGCCGTGGTGGCCGCCAGGTTGCTCACGAAGGGGTCGTCGATGGCAAAGCGATAGTCTAAGCCCCCGATGCGGCCCTTGGCGTAGGCCCCCAGGAAGAAACCAAACTGGTCGGTCTGGTCCAGGGTGGGGAAGTTGACGATGGGCAGGTCGTAGGTCATGATGTTGAGCGTGCTCGCCTGCGTCATGCGCGAAATACCCACCTGGTAGTTGAGGCCCGCCCCCAGGCTCAGGTACTTGTTTATCTTGAACTCGCCCGTGGCATTGTGCACGTAAAACGGCGCGCGCTTGCCCGGCCCATTGGGGTCGTTGGGCGTCCCGCCGCTGATGGTCGTCTGGTTTTCCATGCCCAAATCGAGCAGGAACAAGAAGCGCGGGTTGAGCTGCGCCAGGGTAATGAGGCGGGTGCGGCGCAAGCCAAACGCCACCTGGTCCGACTTGGGCAGCCCATCGCGCAGGGTGTTGGAGTTGTTCTCGTTGTACTGCGCCCAAAACTGCGTCCAGCCGATAAAGCGGAGGTATTTCGTACCGTCGGGCGACAGATTTACTTTCATGCCGGCCCCGTAGGGCACTGGCTTGGTGGGGGTGGGCACCGCGGGCGGCGCGGCCGGCGCGGCGGGCGGGGGAGCACTACCGGTAGCTGGGGGGGTAACCTGGCCTAGGGCGTTGCCAGCCAGTAGCAGGCTTCCTATGGCCAATGCGTAGCGAATATTTCGCATAAGTGTTGTGTAAGGAAAAGGGTGAAGTAGTTTCAACAAAGCATACCCACTGCCATGATGAAATGATGAACTTGCTAGGCAACCGGCTCCCACTCAGGCGCCTTGGCGCAGCTAAGTAGCATCTTTTTTTGGTTTCCGCTACCCACCCGCTATAGTTATAGCCAGCCAGCTATAGCTTCCTAGCCTCTACCCTTCCCGAAACCGCTCCCAGCGTATCATCATGTACTTATCACCCAGCTCCGTCACTACCAGCCCGGCACCCTTCAAGTTGTCAGGCTTCTGAAAATATTCCGCTAACTCTTTTTGATTAAGTATTTTATAGGTTGGGTGGTAGTCGGTCTGGCGCGGCGCCTTCATGCCGTACTTTTTCACCCAGTTCATCACGCTCACATGGCTCACGCCCAGTAGGCGCTCTATTTCGCGGTAGCTCACGCCCTCAATGTAAAGCTGCAGCGCCTTCACCACGTAGTAGGGGTTTACTTCGCGGCCCACCTTGGCTACCGTGTAGTGATAGCCGCACTGCCGGCATTTAAAACGTTGGCGGTCATTGATAACTCCGCTCTTGGTGGCCTCTTTCGAGTTGCATTTGGGGCAAGCAGCGCTGGTCATGGCAAGGGGTAGGTAGGGGCAATGCCGTAAAGCTATAGTTTTTCAGCAAACCTATAATACTTTAGCAATGATTTACTTCCGCAGACCTGCGGCAAGCCGGGCGCCTTGGGGTAGGCGCGGCAACTGGGCCGGCCCGCCGCGGCCTAGGGTAGCTTTGCCCCGCCAACCCCGCCTACTGCCCCATGCCCACGCCTACCTTCCGCACCGTTGCCCCCGCCGACTTGTCCGCCCTCGATTTTTATCAGTACCTGGTGGGCGCGGTGGCCCCTAGGCCCATCGCGTTCGTCAGCACCATCTCGGCCGAGGGGCAAGTAAACCTGAGCCCCTACAGCTTCTTCAACGTCTTCAGCCAGAGCCCGCCTATCCTGGTGTTTTCGCCCACCAGCCGGGGCCGCGACAACTCCGAAAAGGACACGCTGCTCAACGTGCGCGCCGTGCCCGAGGTAGTCGTTAATATCTGCGACTACTCGCTGGTCGAGCAGTTGTCGCTGGCCAGCGCCGAGTACCCGAGGGACGTCAGCGAGTTCGGCAAGGCCGGCCTCACCGCCGCCGCGTCGGCCGAGGTGCGCCCCCCTAGGGTGGCCGAATGCCCAGTGGCCTTCGAGTGCGCCGTCGAGCAGGTTATCGCCCTCGGCCAGGCGCCTGGCCACGGCAACCTAGTGGTGTGCCGGGTGCTGCGCGGGCACTTCCGCGAAGATATTTTGCTGACCGACCGGCCCGGCATCGACCCGCACCGGTTCGATGCCGTGGCGCGCCTAGGGGGCGATTGGTACAGCCGCCTGCGCCCCGAAAGCCTGTTTACCGTGAGCCGCCCCAACCGCCGCCTCGGCATGGGGTTCGACGCGCTCCCAACTCATATTCGTGAAAGCAACCTACTGACCGGCAACGACCTAGCCAAGCTCGCCAATGTGGAGGCGGAGGCGCTACCCACGCCCGCCCAAGTCGAAGAAATCAAGGCCGAGCCGATGGTGGCTTACCTGCTTATTAAGTATCAGGAAGATGCCGCTGAGCAGCAGCAGCGACTAACTTGGCTAGCCCGGCAATGGCTGGGCGAAGGCCGCGTGCAGGAAGCGTGGCGGGTGCTGCTCATAGCACCAACTGCAGCCTAGGGCCATGCTATGGTAAAAAGGGCGCTGAAAGCAAGAATGCTTTCAGCGCCCTTTTTTAGCACCTATGCCTAAATATATACCCTAGGCCGAACACCTAGTTTCGCACCGCAATCAGCAAGCCCAGCTCTTTGTAGCGCAAGTTGAATTTCTTGGCGATGGCGGCGTTGGTGAGCGAGCCTTTGTAGATGTAGACGCCCGCGCGGAAATGCTCGTTGGTGAAGAGCGTTTCGTTGATGCCGCCCTGCTGGCTGATTTCCTGCAGAATGGGCGTGAAGATATTGCTCAGGGCGTTGGTGGCGGTGCGCGGCACCCGCGAGGCGATGTTGGGCACGCAATAGTGCACCACGTCGTACTTGCGGAAGATGGGCCGGTTGTGGCTGGTAAGCTCGCTGGTTTCGAAGCAGCCGCCCTGGTCGATGCTCACGTCGATGATGATGGAGCCGGCCGACATGGTCGAAATCATGTCTTCGGGCACCATAAACGGAATGCGGCCTTCCTCTACGGCCAAGGCGCCGATGACTACGTCGGCGCGCCGGATTTGCTGGCCCAGGGCGAAGGTGTCGAGGGTGCTGGTATAAATCTGGGCCCCCAGGTTGTGCTTGAGGCGGCGCAGCTTATAGAGGTGGTTGTCGAACACCCTTACCTCGGCCCCGAGGCCTAGGGCGGCGCGGGCAGCGTACTCGGCCACCGTACCGGCCCCCAGAATGACTACCTGCGAAGGCGGCACGCCCGTAATGCCGCCCAAAATAATGCCCTTGCCTTCGTTGGAGCGGGCCAGGTACTCGGCCGCCACCAGCATTACCGTCGAGCCGGCAATTTCGCTCATGGCGCGCACCACCGGGCGGGCGCCGCTCGGGTCCTTTATCAACTCAAAGCCAATGGCGTTCACCTTTTTGCGGGCCAGCGCGGCAATGAACTCGGGCGTGAGCGTGCCCATTTGCAGGGCCGAAATCAGGGTTTGATTGGGGTGCATCAGCTCGATTTCATCGAGCATGGGCGGCGCCACCTTTAGGATGACGTCGGCCTTGTACACTTCCTCGGCCGAGTAGACGATGCCGGCGCCGGCCTCGGAGTAAGCGTGGTCGGAGTACTTGCTGGGCTCGCCGGCCCCGCTTTCCAGCACTACCTCGTGGCCCTCGCCCACCAGGTGCTGCACGGCTTCGGGCGTCAGGCCCAGGCGGTTTTCTTGCAGCGACGATTCTTTGGGCAGCCCGATGAAGAGGCGGCGCTTACGGGTTTCCACCGCCAGCATCGACTCTTGGGTGATGTAGGCGCGGCCCGTGGCCAAGGCACCGAAGCCGGTGGGTAGCTGTTCGGCCATAAGGTATTCAATTATCAGTTGGCAGTCATCAATTATCAGCTTTCCTACCTACCCAGCAGCCGGCGGCTACCTGCTTTCCCGCGCCAATAAGAGCTTGGTGCCTAGTGATAATTGCTCATTGATAATTGGTAATTGAAAGTCGTCTTGATTCCAACCCGGTCACGGTCAGCGCCACGAGTAGTCGTTGGGGCGGCAATAATGCTGCCACGCGGGCGGGCCACTCCACCAGGCAAAGATACCCCGAATCGAAGTATTCGGCCAGGCCCAGCCGCGCAGCTTCCTCGGCCGAGTCGAGGCGGTAGCAGTCGAAGTGGTACACCGGGCGGCCCGGCCCGTCGCGGTACTCGTTTACCAGCGCGAAGGTGGGGCTGCTTACGTCGTCCAGC
Source organism: Janthinobacterium lividum (assembly GCA_050954355.1). Taxonomy (GTDB): domain Bacteria; phylum Bacteroidota; class Bacteroidia; order Cytophagales; family Hymenobacteraceae; genus Hymenobacter. The sequence continues at coordinate 41,403 of JBPBPH010000094.1, read as the reverse complement.
ACCCCTAGGGTAGCGCACAGCGCCCGAATGAGCGTAGTTTTGCCCGCCCCCATCTCGCCCTCAAACGCCACCACCGACTGCCCGCTCGCGGCCATGGCCGCCGCTAGCTGCTGGGCGGCGGCCGGCAGCGCGGCCAGGGTTGGAATAGAAATTTCCATTAATATAGCTATAGTAGCCTAGCAAATTTAATAGAGCTTCATGCGGAGCTTGCAGAGCATCTCGCCTACATAACCCATTTTAGAGCGGCTTTAGGGTCAGTGTACGCTTGTCCTTGCGAGCCTGCGCAGCAATCGCTCTTGAACGAGTCGTTCGGGTGCGCTTGCTGCGCAGGCTCGCAAGGACAAGCGTCTGTACTACCTATATACTGCTTGTGAAACTGCTCTAACTAGTTAAGAATGCTTCTTGTATACGAAATGCTTCGCAGGCCCAGCATGACGGCCAGGAGGCACTCGTAGGCTCCTAGTGCATCCGGTCGTTGCGCACGGGCAGGCTCACAATTATTTCGCCTTCCACCTTCAGCAGCTCCTGCAGGCGGGCGTCTACCTCGGTGGGGTCGCAGTACTCCTTGGCCAAGTCTACGTAGCTCACGAAGTGGCCCGCCTCGCTGGCCATCAGCTCGTAGTAAAACTGGCTGAGCTCGGGGTCGCGGTCTTGCAAATGCAGCCACAGCAGCTTGAAGCGCTCGCACGAGCGTGCCTCAATAAGCGCCGATACCAAGAGCTGGTCCAGCAGTTGGCGCTCGCGGGGGCCGCCCTTGCGCACGTGGGCCAGCAGCTGCACCACGTATTCGTCGCGCCGGGGGCGGCCTAGGGGCAGGTCTCGCTTGCGCAGCTCCTTCACCACCCGCTCGAAGTGCTCCCACTCCTCGGCCACCAGGGCGGTTAGCTCGTCCACCAAGCGCGCCTTTTCGGGGTAGTGCACGATGAGCGAAATGCCGGTGCTGGCCGCCTTCTGCTCGCAGTAGGCGTGGTCCACCAAGATTTCCTCCAGGTTTTTGCTGGCAATATCTACCCAGCGCGGGTCGGTATTGAGCTTGAGCTTCAGAATGGTTTTCTCTTTCATAAAGCCTTATTAGCTAGCTTATTCATTCTGATTTTTAGTTGAAGAAGCGCCAGCGCACGCCAAACTGCAGGCGGCGCGGGTAGCCGCTGTAGTACGGGGCCGTGAAGTAGCCGTTGGGCCCTAGGCCCTGGTTGACGTAAGCACCCTTGATGAAGATGGACGCGGACTTGATGTCGGCGGCCACGTACACGTTGGCTACGCCGTAGGCAGGCAGCAGGAAGTTATCCTGCACGTAAAACTGCTGGGTGCTGGGCGCGTAGTTGTAGCCGTACCAGCCCGACTGGTACGTGTACTCGGCCCCGACCTGCCCGAAAAGCGCGCTCTTAAACACGCTGGTTTGGTAGTACACCCGCGACTCGGTCACGAGCGCCGGGATGCGCAGGGCGGCGTTATCCTTATCGGCCCCGCGGGTGTAAGTAACCTGGTTATCAAAGTGAAACTTGCCCAGCGCGAAGCGGTGCCGGGCAAATACCACCACCAGCGTCCGGTTGACGTTGTCCTGCGCGGGGCGGCCTAGGGTATTATAGTAAATATAGTTGGTCAGATTGACCACCGATACGCGGGTATCGATAGAGTGGCCGGCCAGCAGCGGCAGGCGCTGCTGCAGGCGCACCGAGAATTGGTTGGCCAGGGTGTTGCTGAACGAGTTGACGCTGCTGTGCGACGAGTCGGGCCACTGGTAGTGGTTGCCCACAAACTTCTGCTGCGTGAGCGTGGGCGAGTACGAGGCCGTAATAAGCTCGGCCGAGAGCGGCCCGGTGCGGATGCTGCCGCGCAGCCAGTACTCGTTGAAGAATTTGTACTCGCCGGCCACCTCCACGGCGTAGATGGTGCGGTAGTTAAAGGCCGCCGAGCCCCCCACAAACCCATCGAAATAATTCTTCTGATAAACCGGTTTCAGCGGCAGCCCCACGCCCGAGCGCAATACGGGCGTGGTGCTGGTGGCCGTGCGGCTGGGCGCGGGCGTGCTTAGCTCCAGCAGCGAGGCGTTGCGCGCCCGGCCATAGAGGTTGTACTCTATTCGGTCGGTGCGGCCCAGCAGGCCAAACGTGTTCTCTACCTGGCGGTACGTGGCGCGGTCGTTGGTGGCGGTGGCATTGCGGTACACGCCGCGCTGGCGGCCGTTGAGCAGGCCCGGCGGGTTGGGATAAAACAGCAGCGAATCATTGGGCGCCCGCGGCAGGGCGTCGTCGTTGTAGCCATTATACTGCCGGCCCGCATCCAGCACGTGGTAGGCCGTGAAGCCGCGCCGCGCCAGCCGGTACGACTGAAACAAGTGCACCTGGTCGCGGTCGTCGATGTTGATGCCCGGCGTGAGGTAGGTGCGCTCGTTGGCGTAGTTGAACAGGATGTTGCCCAGATTGCCGCCGTTGCCTTTAATGAGGGCCGTTTCGGCGTCGGTGGGCCAGATGCCGCCCTGCTCGCGGGTGCGCTGGCGGCTGGCGGTGTAGTTGAACAATAAGTGATAGCGCCCGTCCTCGGTTTGGAAGCGGGTAAAAAACGTCACGTTGTTATGCTCGGCCAGCCACTGGTTGCCCGAGGTGCCCAGCACTTGGTTCGAGGCAATGCGCTCGTAGTCAATGCCCACGCTGAAGTTTTTCTTGAACGAGCGCGAGTAGCTAATCTCAAACACCTGCTCGCCCTGCGAACCCTGGATGAAGCGAAAAAACGAGTACGGCGAGCGGCTGTCGTAGTACGGCACCTCACTGCCCGCCAGGGTGTTGCGATCGAAGGCGTTGCGCCCGAAGCGGGTGCCTAGGGCCAGGTTGGGTTGGTAGAGCAGCGGCCGCGAGGCGGTAGCCAGGGCACCCAGGTTTTGCTGAAACGTGGTGTCGTGCGCCCAAAACCGTTCCTGCGGAAACCGGGTGAGCGTGGTGTCGATGGGAGTGCCGCCTACCGAATCGCGCCGCACCTCGCGCTCGTAAATGACGTGGGTGGTTTTGGGCCCATACACGGTTTTAGTGGAATCGTCCACAATTTGGGCCCGCGCCGCGCCGCTGCCCAGCAGCAACCCCAGCAGCACCAGCAGCCAGCGCCGGGCGGCGGGGCTCCAACAGAAAGAATAAGTTGCGTACACTCCGAATAATAGGGCCCCGGCGCGGGGCGGCCGTTGCATCAAGCCACAAAAATACCCTAGGCGGGCGGCCCGGCCGCGGCCGCCACCAGTTGGGCCAGCTCGGCGGCCCCCGCGCCCAGCAACGCCACCCGCACCGGAATCGTGTATACGGCCCGGCCGGCCAGTGCCGCTTGCAGGGCGGGGGCCGCCAGCCGGGCGGCATCCTTCTCGGTGGTAAGCAGCCCTAGGCCCGCCGGCAGGCGCGCCGCCACCGCCGCCAGCTCGGCCGGCATAAAAGCGTGGTGGTCGGCAAACTCGAAACTCTCTAGCAATTGGTAGCCAGCCTCTTGCAGATGTTCGCGCAGCGGCCCCGGCTGGGCAATGCCCGTGAGCAAGCCTACCGGGCCGGGTGGCGCGGGCAGGCCGGCCGCTACCGCCGCCGCGGTCAGGGGCTGGGGCGCGGCGTAGGCGTAGCGCGAGAAAAGCACCGGCGCGGCGGGCCGGGCGTAGCGCCGCACCGCCGCCACGGCGGCGGCCTGCGCGGCCGCCGGCACCTCGGCCGGGCACTTGGTAATAATGACCACATCGGCGCGGCTGGCCCCGGCCCGGCTTTCGCGCAGGTGGCCGGCGGGCAGCACCTGGTCGTGGTAAAAGGGCCTAGCCCACTCCGTGAGCAGGATGTTGAGCGTGGGCTGCACCCGGCGGTGCTGGTAGGCGTCGTCGAGCACGACTACCGTGGTATCAGGCCTTTGCTGGCGCAGGAGGCCTAGGCCCAGCTGGCGGTTTTCGGCTACCGCCACGGCCACGCCGCGCCCGGCAAACCAGCCGTAGTACTGCCAAGGCTCGTCGCCCACGGTGGCGGCCGAGTCGGCGGGGCCAGCCAGGCGCGGGCCCTGAGTGCGGCGGCCGTAGCCCCGGCTCAGGATGGCCGGGCGCTCACCCTGGCGCAGCAATTCTTCCACCAGCCAGGCCACGTGGGGCGTTTTGCCGGTGCCGCCCACCCGCAGGTTGCCCACCCCGATGAGCGGTACCCAGCCGGGCGCCGAGGTTTTCCAGCCGCGGTCGTAGAGCCAGTTGCGGCCCGCCGCCACCGCCGCGTACAGCCCAGCCAGGGGCAGCAGCAACTGGGTGGGGCGCGGGGCGGGGAGCGAGGAGCCTGGAAGCATTCGGGCAAAGGTCGGGCCGGCGGGCAGTCTACTTTTACTTCAGCTTAAGCCGGGGGCGCTCTTTTATTACCGCCCTAGGGCTAGCAAGCGCGCAAACGCCTTCCGCAAGCACGCCAAGTTTTTCGCCCCATGACTTCCGCCCCCGATTTCCCTGCCCGCTTGCTGCACCTACTGCGCACGTTTCCGCTGCCCGCCGCCCCGCTGCCGCACGAGGTGCAGGCGCGCAACGCCTACCACGACCCGGCCGTGACGACCATTTTCACGGAATTCACCCGCAAGTTTTACGCCGCCGACGTGCCTAGGGTAGGCATTTTTGGCATCAACCCCGGCCGCTTCGGGGGCGGGCGCACCGGCGTGGCCTTCACCGACCCGGTGGCCCTGGCCGAAATCTGCGGCATTGCCCACGCGCTTACTGGCCGGCGGCGCGAGCTGTCGAGCGAGTTCGTGTATAAGTTTATTGCCGAGCTGGGCGGCCCGGCCGAGTTCTACCAGCATTTTTTCCTCAGCTCGCTCTACCCCCTAGAGCTAACCCGCGGCGGCACCAACTACAACTACTACGATAACGGCGCCGTAACCAAGGCCTTGTGGCCCGACCTGCGCCGCGCTATGCAGCAGCAAACCGAGCAGCTGGGTTTGCGCCGCGACGTAGCCGTGAGCCTGGGCCGCCGCAACGGCGAGTTTCTGCAAAAGCTGAGCGATGAGCTGGGCCTCTTCGAGCGCGTCATCGCCCTCGACCACCCGCGCTTCCTGATGCAGTACCGCCGCAAAGCGTTGGCCGACAACGTGCAACATTACGTGCAAACGTTGGGCGAACTCCTTTAACAGTCATCAGTTAGCAATTATCAGTCATCAAAGAACGTCATGCTGAGCCTGCGAAGCATCTCTATCGCGTCACCTAGGGGTTCGTTCAATAGAGACGCTTCGCAGGCTCAGCATGACGTTCTTTGATGACTGATAATTGCTAACTGATGACTGTTAAAGACCTGGCCCGCACCCTGGAAGCTGCCGCGCCCCTCGCCTACCAGGAAAGCTACGACAACGCCGGCTTGCAGTGCGGCGACCCCGCGGCCGAAATTACCGGCGTGCTCATCGCCCTCGACTGCACCCCGGCCGTGGTGGCCGAGGCTGCGCGCCGGGGCTGCAACGTGGTGCTGTGCCACCACCCGGTTATTTTTCGGCCCCTTAAGCGCCTCACCGGCCAGGGTTTGGTCGAGCAAACCATCATGGCCGCGCTGCGGGCCGACGTGGCCATTTACGCCGCCCACACCAACCTTGACAACGTGCGCCAGGGTGTCAATGCCAAGCTGGCCGAAAAGCTAAACCTGGTAAACACGCGCATCCTGGCCCCGCAAACCGGCACCTTGGCCCGCCTCAGCACCTACGTGCCCCTAGGGCCCGCCGGCGACACTAGCCTGGCCGACCGCGTGTTGCAGGCACTGTATGCCGCCGGGGCGGGCCAGGTGGGCAACTACCGCGCCTGCAGCTTCCAAACCACCGGGCTGGGCACCTTCACGCCGGGCGCGGGCGCGCAGCCCTCCCTAGGGGCCGTGGGCCAGGCCGCGCGCGTGGCCGAAACCAAGCTCGAAGTGCTGCTGCCCCTGCACCGGCAGGCGGCCGTGCTGGCCGCCCTGCGCCAGGCCCATCCCTACGAGGAGGTGGCCTACGAACTAATAAAGCTCGAAAACCAGCACCAGGACGTGGGCGCCGGCCTGGTGGGCGAGCTGCCCGCGCCCCTGGGGCCCGCCGAGTTTCGCAGCCTGCTCAAGGCAGCGCTGCGCGTGCCGGTGGTGCGGCACACGGCGTTTGAGCGGGAAATAAAAAAAGTGGCGCTGTGCGGCGGGGCGGGCAGCTTTTTGACCGGGGCGGCCCTAGGGGCCGGGGCCGACGCCTACGTGACGGCCGACGTGAAATACCACGAGTTTTTTGCCCCCGAAGGCCGGCTGCTGCTCTGCGACGTAGGGCACTTTGAGAGCGAGCAGTTTACGGGCGAAATCTTCCGCGATTTGCTGCTGGGAACGTTCGGTCGTACTTTTGCGGTCTTATTCGCTGAAACCCCCACGAATCCCGTCTTTTATGACTGCTAATAACGCTGCCATTGCCAACCCGGCCGACGTGCCCGTAGCTACTAAGCTCGAAGCCCTGCTCAACCTGCAACGCATCGACTCGCAGCTCGACGAAATTCGGCGCGTGCGCGGCGACCTGCCCGAGGAAGTGCGCGACCTCGAGGACGAGATTGCCGGCTACGAAGCCCGCGTGAAGCGCTTCGACGACGAAATTGCCAGCCTCAACGACCAGATTAAGCAGCGCAAAGCCGCTACCAAAGAGGCCGAGGGCCTCATCAAGCGCTACGAAGACCAGCAAACCAACGTGCGCAACAACCGCGAGTACGAGGCCATTGCCAAGGAAGTGGAGCTACAGCGCCTCGAAATTCAGATTTCGGACAAGAAAATCCGCGAGTCTCAGTACCAGATTGACCAGAAGAACACCGAGGCCGGCGGCACCCGCCAGCGCCTCGACGAGCGCCGCAAGGACCTGGAAACCAAGAAGAGCGAGCTCGACGGCATTGTGGCCGAAAACGAGAACGAGGAGAAAACCCTCTCGGCCGAGCGCGAAACCGCCACGCCGCAGGTCGAAAACCGTCTACTGACGGCCTACAACCGCATTCGGGGCAACATGCGCAACGGCCTGGCCGTGGTGCTGGTGCGCCGCGATGCCTGCGGCGGCTGCTTCAACACGGTGCCGCCCCAGCGCCAGGCCGACATCATCTCGCACAAAAAAATTATCGTGTGCGAGCACTGCGGCCGCATTTTGGCCGATGTGGATGGCAAGCAGGTGGTGGCGTAAAGTGGCGCTTATCTTTGCCCAGCAAAAGGAACGGCCCTAGGGTCGTTCCTTTTTTTTGTAACGCTACGCAAGTGAAATTTTCCGCTCAGGTGCGCCGAGGTTTTCGCAGTGGTACGCTGCGCGCGGCCGTGTGGCTGAGCGCTACGGGTGCGGGCTTCGGCGCAGCCCCAGGCCCCGCCCGGTCAGCAACCCCGCCCACCGAAACGGCGGCCAGCGCGCTCTCGCCCGGCCAGCGCCGCGCCTACGCTGAGGTGCTAAAGCTGCGCCCCGGCCCGGCGCGCCAGCTGCTGGCCGCCGAGCCGCCCACCGCGCCCGGCACCCTGCTGGTGGCCGACTGCGCCGACTTCGTGGAGCTGCTCGTGACGCAGGACGCTACCCGCTACGAAGCCACCCTAGGAAATCAAGAAGCCCGCCTGGCGGCCCTGAGCCGCGCGCCGCCGGGCCCGCTGCGCGACTACGTCCAGGCCGAAATTCAAGTGCACGAAGCGGTGGCGCAGCTCACCTTCGGCCACGAGGTGCGCGGCGCCTGGAGCCTGCGCCAGGCGGTGGGGCGCCTGGCGGCCGTAGTAGCGCGGTACCCAACGTTTTTGCCCGCCCGCAAAACACTGGGATTGTGTGAGTTCGGCATTGGCTCGCTGCCCAGCGGCTACCACTGGTTTTTGCGCCTGCTGGGCCTAGGGGGCAGCGTGGAGGAGGGCCTGCGCCACCTGCGCCTGGCCGCCACCCAGCCCAACGATTTCCAAACCGAAAGCCAGATTTTGCAGGCGCTGGTGGGCGAGGCCTACTACAAGCGCGGCCCCGAGGCCCTGGCCCTGGCCGAGCGCCTGCGAGCCGAGCAGCCCGACAACCTGCTGTTCAGCTACTTAATAGTGACCCTAAACAAGCGCCAGCACCACGGCGACGCGGCCCTGGCGGCCTACCGCGCCCGCCCCGCTGGCCCCGGCTACCTACCCCTGGCCTACCTGCACCACCTGGCCGGCGACCTGCTGCTGTACCGCGGCGACTACGCCGCCTCGCAGGCCGAGAACGAGCAGTTTTTGCGCGAGTACCGCGGCCAGCACTACCGCAAAGACGCGGCTTTTAAGCTTTATTTGGCTGCCTGGCTGGGCGCCGAGCCGCTGGCCACCCTCGACCGCTACCGCCAGCAAATCAACCAAGCCGGGCCGCTGGTGGTGGAGGAGGACATCTACGCCCAGCGCTTTTACCACGATGCCCAGGCCCTCAACCCGCTGCTGACGCGCGCGCGCCTGCTCACGGATGGCGGTTACTACCCATTGGCCCTAAGTATCTTGCAGCAATTCAGGTTAACCGCTGCTACGCCCGCGCGCGACCGCCTGGAGGCGCCTTACCGCCGGGCCCGCGTGTGGCAGGGTCTAGGCCGCCCCGACTCGGCCCAGGCCGACTACCAGCGCACCCTGCGCTGGGCAGCGGCCCTAGGCGAGCCGCCGTACTACTTCGCGCCCCAGGCCGCTCTGCAGCTCGGCTACCTTGCCCAGGCCGCCGGCCAAAAAATCACTGCCCGCGCGTATTTCGAGCAGGCCATGGCCTACCCGAGGCACGAGTACAAGAACAGCACCGACCAGAAAGCCAAGCTGGCTTTGCGGCAGCTGTAGGGCCGCGCCAGCCGCCGAGGCCAGCTTGGCCGTTTGGGCTTGGCGGCTGCCTAGGGCATCGCTCGCGGTAATGGCAACCCAGGTTATTGAAGCGCGCGCACTGGGGCTCGCTACTACGTTTTTCAACTTACCACTTGCCTGCTGGGCTCGCGCCCGGCGGTGGGCGGCCGCTCGTGCGCAGGGCGTATACTGCGAGCCCTTCAACCAACCTACTTATTAAGCACTACTCACTAAGCAAGCGCTACTACCTGCCATTCTGTCACGGGTTTTGTATCTTTGTTATTCCCCCAGCTTAGCGCGGCGGGGTTTTGTTGCTATGTCCCAGCCCCTGATTACGTTAGATTTTTTAGATAAAGCGCCCGCCGCCGAGGTCCTGCCGGCCGATGTGCGCGTGAGCCCGCCCACTCGCACCGGCGGCGGACGCAAGCTTTACATCGAGAGCTACGGCTGCCAGATGAATTTTTCGGATTCTGAGATTGTGTCCAGCATCCTGGCCGCCGAGGGATTCGATACGACCGACGATTTAGCGGGCGCTGACCTGGTGCTGCTTAACACCTGCTCCATCCGCGAGAAGGCCGAGCAAACGGTGCGCATGCGCCTCAAGCAAATCAACTCGCACAAAAAGCGCAAGCCCGACATGCTGGTGGGCGTGCTGGGCTGCATGGCTGAGCGCCTGAAAAGCCAATTTCTGGAGGAAGAAAAAATTGTGGACCTCGTGGTGGGCCCCGACGCCTACCGCGACCTGCCCCAGCTCATTGGCCGCGTGGATGGCGGCCAGAAGGCGGTGAACGTGCTGCTGAGCCGCGAGGAAACCTACGCCGACATCACGCCCGTGCGCCTCAACTCAAACGGCGTGACGGCCTTCATCAGCATCATGCGCGGCTGCGACAATATGTGCTCGTTTTGCGTGGTGCCCTTCACCCGCGGGCGCGAGCGCAGCCGCGATGCCCACAGCATCGTGCGCGAGGCCAGTGAGCTATTCGCCGCTGGCTACAAGGAAGTTACCCTCCTAGGGCAGAACGTGGACTCGTACAAATGGGCGAGTGAGGACAGCCAGGAGCGCGTCAACTTTGCCCAACTGCTCGAGCGCGTGGCCCTGGTAAGCGCTGAGCTGCGGGTGCGCTTTTCTACCTCGCACCCCAAGGATATTACCGACGAGGTGCTGCACACCATGGCGCGCCACGAGAACATCTGCAAGTACATCCACCTGCCCGCCCAAAGCGGCAACTCGCGGGTGCTGGACTTGATGAACCGCACCTACGACCGGCCCTGGTATGAGGAGCGCGTGCAGGCCATCCGGCGCATTTTGGGCGACGACTGCGCCATCTCGACCGATATGATTGCCGGTTTCTGCTCGGAAACTGAAACCGAGCACCAGGACACGCTGACCCTTATTGACTTCGCTCAATACGATATGGGCTACAACTTCTTTTACTCGGAGCGCCCCGGCACCCTGGCCGCCCGCAAGCTGGCCGACGACGTGCCGCTGGAAACCAAGAAACGCCGCTTGCAGGAAATCATCGACCGCCAGCAGCTGCACGCCCGCGCCCGCTACGCCCGCATGGTGGGCCGCGTGCACAAGGTGTTGGTAGAGAACACTTCCAAGCGCTCGACCGAGCACCTCAGCGGCCGCAACAGCCAAAACCAGGTTGTCATCTTCCCTAGGCAAAACTTCGTCAAAGGCGATTACGTGAATGTATTCGTGACGAGCACTACCGGCGGCGCGCTGCTGGGCGAGGCCGTTTAACAAACCACGTTGAGCAACGTAGCCCTAGGCACCTAGCAACTGAATTGGTTGTATGGCAGTTGGTTGCGCTGTTTGACGGCAGATTTAATGCCTGCTTGGTTATTCGCCTGCTATGGCGCGCAAACTTTCCTAACAAATAACTTCATTGGGCTGAGCCGGTTAGGCTTGGCCTAGCCAATGACAAATCAAGAAATACAATCCATTAAGCAGCGCTTCGGCATCATCGGCTCGGCGCCGGCGCTGAACTACGCCATTCAGGTGGCCGCCCAAGTGGCGCCCACCGATATGACCGTGCTTATCACCGGCGAAAGCGGGTCGGGCAAGGAATCGTTTTCCAAGATTATCCACGCCCTTTCGCCGCGCAAGCATGGGCAGTTCATCGCCATCAACTGCGGCGCCATCCCGGAGGGCACCATCGACTCGGAGCTGTTTGGCCACGAGAAGGGTGCCTTCACGGGCGCCAACGACGCGCGCAAGGGCTACTTTGAGGTGACGGACGGCGGCACCATCTTCCTCGACGAAATCGCCGAGATGCCCCTAGGCACCCAGGCACGCCTGCTGCGGGTGCTCGAAAACGGCGAGTTTATTCGGGTGGGCAGCAGCAAGGTGCAGAAAACCGATGTGCGCGTGGTGGCCGCCACCAACGTGAACCTGCTGGACCGGGTGCAGGCCGGCAAGTTCCGCGAGGACCTCTACTACCGCCTCAATACGGTGCCCATTACGGTGCCGCCCCTGCGCGACCGCGGCGACGACATCTATTTGCTGTTTCGCAAGTTCACAGCCGATTTTTCGGAAAAGCACCGCGTCAAGCCCATCAGCCTCACGCCCGATGCGGTGCGGCTGCTCACCCGGTTTCGGTTTCCGGGCAACATCCGGCAGCTCAAGAATATCGCCGAGCAGATTTCGGTGCTAGAGTTGGAGCGCGAGGTCGATGCCGCCCGCCTGGCCCATTACCTGCCCGCCGCCCACACCTCGCAGCTGCCGGCGCTGCTGCCCGGCCACGGCCAGGGCGGCGAGGGCAACGGGGCCGGCAGCTTCGGCTCATACTCGGAGCGCGACATTTTATACCGGCTGCTCTTCGACATGCGCCGCGACATGACCGACCTCAAGAAGGTGGTGCTGGAGCTGGCTACCGGCAGCCGCACCGCCAGCGCCGACGCCCAGGAGCTGCTGCGCCAGAACAGCCACTTGTTCAATAACTTGGGTGAGGCGTCGCCCTACCCTAGTCCCGACGGGCCCGCCGAAGGCAGCGGCTACTACCTGCCGCCCCCCGCCCCGCTACGCGTGGAGGTATCGGCCGGTAATTACGCCGACGATGACGACGCGGTACCTACTGAGGACATCACGCACGAAACTGAGGAAGAAACGTTATCGCTGGACGCCATCGAGAAGGAGATGATTCTCAAGGCGCTTAAGAAGCACCACAACAAGCGCAAGTATGCGGCCCAGGACCTGGGCATTTCGGAGCGCACCCTGTACCGCAAGCTCAAGCAATATGATTTGGAATCGGCCTAATGCGCTGCTAGTCTGGCTACTGGTTTTGCCCTTGCTTTTGCTAGGAGGGTGCGGTGTGTATTCTTTTAATGGCACCAGCATCGACCCGTCGGTGAAAACCATTTCTATTCAGACCTTCCAAAACAACGCGCCTAATGCACCGGCGGCGCTGTCGCAGCGCTTCACGGAGGACATTAAGGACTACTTCCAGCGCAACACCACGCTGAAGCTGGTGCCGCGCGACGGAGACCTGCAGTTCGACGGTACCATCGCGGCCTACGACTTCTCGCCGGCCGCCATCCAGCAGAGTGGCCAGGCGAGCGGCCTGCCCAGCGCCGGCGTCAACCGCCTGGTTATTCAGGTGCAGCTGCGGTTTACCAATACCAAGGATAACAAGCAGGATTTTGAGCAAACTTTCCAAAGCCAAAAAGACTTTCCCTCGACTCAGGATTTGGCCTCGGTAAACAACGACCAAACCTCACTGCGGGAAGTAACGCGCAATATCATTACCGACATGTTCAACAAGTCGGTAGCCAACTGGTAGACTTAGTCAGCGCCGCCCGCCGGCGGGGCCCTAGGCCCTACGCGCCACCCAAAGGCCAGCCAAGCGCACCAACGGCCGGGGCCACTGCCGGCGGACCGGCGGGCCTAGGTGGGTGGCAGGTTTGCCGCCTGCGCCGTATCCTTGCCGGTTAAATAGGTTTCTGCGCCCACCCGGTGCCCCCTGCTTGCTCCTCCCCATGACCCGCGCTACGCTGCTGCGCCTGCTCGCCCACTCTACCGCCCTTAACGGGGCCGATGTGCGCGCGCTGGAAGAGCTAGCCGAGGCTTTTCCGTACTGCCAAACGGCCCACCTGCTGCTAGCCAAGGCCGCCCACGACCAAGGCTCGATGCTGGCGGGCCAGCGCCTACGCCAGGCCGCCACCTACGCGGCCGACCGCGCCTTGCTGCGCCAGCTCATCGAGGCGGCCCCGATTGAAGAACTAGCCGATACCATTTCGGCCACGGCCAGCGCTGCCGAATACGCTGGTGGGCAAAACTCTACTTATAAGGCGGTTGCACCCGAAGCGGTGCAGTCCGCGCCGCCGCCCGCCGAGGCACCTACACCCGCCCCCCTGCTGCTGGAAGACAAGCCGGCCCAGGAAATTAGCCCCGCCCCTAGCCCCTACGCGGCCAAGGAGGCCGCTACCGAGTTAGCCGCGCCGGCCGCGTCGTTAGTAGCAGCTACTTTGGTTGAACCGGTTGCGTTGCTTGCAACTGAACCAGCCTCCGCCTTAGCCGAGCCGCTCCCCCTAGGAAACCCAGCAGCAACCCAGGAGCCAGCTACCACGGCGATTACGCCCCTCAGCACCAGCCCCGAAGCCGCTACCCTAGCGGCGGCCGATAGTGCAACGACTATGCCGGCCGCGGCGGAAACTGCCTACCCAGCGCCAGCCCCTGAACCACTCGCCGCTGCCTCGGCCCCCGAGCCGCTAGGTATGGCCGCCGAGCTTGACTTGCCGGGCAGCGCCGAAGTGGCCAACCCAACTTTGCCCAGCGCGGCAGCCTTAGCTGAGGTTCCTGTTGATGCTCATAACTCAGGCGTCAGTGAGCCCGTTGTACCGGCCCTAGGGGACGAGTTGCTACCCCAGGCGCCTCCCATTCGGCCACCGGCCGAGGCCGAGGCGGCGCACTATGAGTATGGCCTTAGCCCCGCCGAACCGGCCGAAATCACGGCTTACCAGCTGCCCGAGTTAGCGCTAGCCATCACGATACCCCTTAGCTTGGCCAACGCCACTCCGCGCCTGCCTCCTTTCGGCGGCGTAGCAGAGGTGGCCTACGCGCCGAGCGAGGGCAGCCGCCTGGGCTATTGCCTGGTGCCTACTACCCTAGGCCTGGCTGGTGAGGCCCCAGCGCCGCTAATGCCGGCGGCCTCCCTACCCCTGGCCGGCGAGTTTTTTGCGCCCGATGCGCTGGTGCTAATGCACATTGCTACGCAGCCGGCGCCCATTGCCAGCAGCACTACCGAGCTCATTAATAGTTTTTTACAGCGCAAGCCCAGCCAGCCGCGCCGCCGTGCCCAGCCACCAGCCAAAACTAGCGAGCAGGCCGACCTCTCGGTGCGCAGTACCCGCGCCGCCCCCGATTTAGCGTCCGAAAGCCTGGCTAAAATTCTGACGCAGCAGGGCAAAATAGAACAGGCCATCGCAATTTATGAGCGCTTAATGGTGAAAAGCCCGGAGAAAATAGCGTACTTTGCAGCCCAAATTGACTTACTACGCCCCTAGGCTCAGCTTTTTTTACGACTCATGTTCACGTTCTTGATTATTCTGATGCTGCTGGTGAGCTTCTTGCTGGCGCTGGTAGTACTGGCCCAAAACCCTAAGGGCGGCGGCATCAGCAGTCAGTTTGGCGCGGGCGGCGCGGCCAACCTGATGGGCGTGAAGCGTACCGGTGACCTGCTCGAAAAGCTAACCTGGGGTTTTGCCATTGCCCTGATGGTGCTTTCGCTGGCCACCCACATGTTAGGCCAGAGCAGCGGCGAGGCCGTGCGCAGCATAAATCAGCAGCGCGCCCAGCAAACCCGTTCGGTGGCACCTATGCCAGCACCGCCTACCGCCCCAACTACTACCACTCCGGCTGGCAGCGCCCCGCTTACTCCAGCTAAATAAGTTTCATTTTTTGCTTAGTGAGAGTACGACGGCCCCCGTTCCTTTTGGAGCGGGGGCCGCTTGCTTTACGGGCAAGGTGACATAGCAACCCACAACTTGTTACCTTTGCCCGCCAATTGGGCGGCCGAGCCTGCCAAAGCGGCCCGAACGCCGCCTATTGTGGCAGAGTTTGGCGCCTTGGCACATTTCGTGTCACCCGCTGCTGGCAGCACTGCTGGTTGCAGTTTTTTCGTTTACCCCAAAACATCATTTCCACAATTTTTCAAGCAATGGCACTGAGCATTAAACCGCTGGCCGACCGCGTAGTCGTGAAAGCCGCCGCCGCCGAATCGACCACCAAGTCCGGCATCATCATCCCCGACACCGCCAAGGAGAAACCCCAGCGCGGCGAAGTGGTAGCCGTAGGCGCCGGCAAAACGGCCGATAATGGCACTGCCATCAAGCCCGAAGTGCAAGTGGGCGACCAAGTGCTATACGGCAAGTGGACCGGCACGGAAATCACCATTGACGGCGAGGACTACCTCATCATGCAGGAAAAGGACATCTTTGCAGTCCTCTAAGCCAGTCCCTTACTCATCCATTTTAACACTCTCACTTAACCACCCAAATGGCTAAGAACATTCAATTTGACACCGACGGCCGCGACCGTTTGAAGCGTGGCGTAGATAAGCTGGCCAACGCCGTTAAAGTAACCCTCGGTCCGAAAGGCCGCAACGTTATCATTGACAAGAAGTTCGGGGCTCCGAGCATCACCAAGGATGGCGTAACGGTAGCCAAGGAAATTGAGCTGCGTGACCCCATCGAAAACATGGGCGCCCAACTGGTGAAAGAGGTAGCCTCGAAGACGGCCGACCAGGCCGGCGACGGCACCACCACCGCCACCGTACTGGCCCAGGCCATCTACACCGCGGGCTCGAAGAACGTGGCCGCTGGTGCTAACCCGATGGACCTAAAGCGTGGCATTGACAAGGCTGTATTGGCTGTAGTAGCCAACCTGAAGCAGCAGTCGAAGCCGATTGGCAGCAGCGCTGAAATTGCCCAGGTGGGTACTATCTCGGCCAATAACGACGCTGAAATCGGCCAGATGATTGCCGACGCCATGGATAAGGTGGGCAAAGAAGGCGTTATTACCGTGGAGGAAGCGCGCGGCACCGAAACCGAAGTAAAAACGGTGGAAGGCATGCAGTTCGACCGCGGCTACCTATCGCCCTACTTCGTGACTAACGCCGAGAAGATGGAGACGGAGTTTGAAAACCCTTTCATCCTCATTTACGACAAGAAAGTGAGCACCATGAAGGAGTTGCTGCCCGTGCTCGAGCAAGTGCTCCAGACCGGCAAGCCCCTGCTCATCATTTCGGAAGATGTGGACGGTGAGGCCCTAGCTACCCTGGTGGTGAACAAGCTGCGCGGCTCGTTGAAAATTGCGGCGGTGAAAGCTCCTGGCTTCGGTGACCGCCGCAAGGCTATGCTCGAAGACATTGCTACCCTCACGGGCGGTACGGTTATTTCGGAAGAGCGCGGCTACAAGCTAGAGAACGCTACCCTGGAGTACCTGGGCCAGGCCGAGAAAATCATCGTGGACAAAGACAACACGACGATTGTCAACGGGAAAGGCCAAAAGGAAGACATCACGAGCCGCATCAATCAGATTAAGGCCCAGATGGAAACTACCACGTCGGACTACGACAAGGAGAAGCTGCAGGAACGCCTAGCCAAGCTGAGCGGTGGCGTAGCCATCCTCTACATCGGCGCTAGCACCGAGGTGGAAATGAAGGAGAAGAAAGACCGCGTGGACGATGCCCTGCACGCCACCCGCGCCGCCGTTGAGGAAGGCGTGGTACCCGGCGGCGGCGTGGCGCTAGTGCGTGCGCTCGACGCGCTCGACGCGGTGCAGACGCTGAACAGCGACGAGAAAACCGGCGTGCAAATTATCCGCACGGCCCTAGAGGCTCCCCTGCGTACCATCGTGGCCAACGCTGGCGGCGAAGGCTCGGTAGTGGTGCAGAAGGTGCGCGAAGGTAAAGGTGACTACGGCTACAATGCCCGCGAAGACAAGTACGAGAACCTGACGGCCGCTGGCATCATCGACCCGACCAAGGTAACTCGCTTGGCCCTGGAGAATGCCGCTTCTATCGCTGGCCTGCTGCTGACGACCGAAGCCGTCATCTCGGATGAGCCGGAGAAGGAAGCCGCTAGCGCTGGCCACGGTGATGGTGGCATGGGCGGCATGGGCGGCATGATGTAGACCGCAGCTTGAACGGATTTAACGGATTGCACGAGTACGCTTATTACGCAAGCTGACTATGTGAAAAGTTAGGTTCATTCAAAATAAAAAAAGCTCCGTTGCATATTGTGCGGCGGAGCTTTTTATTTAGCGCTTGCTGAAGATGGTCTGGGCCCGTCTGGCTTAGCAAGTGAAATACAGACATCGCACTGGCACAGAGGAATATATATTTGCGCAAATACTAAGTAAAAAGCCCCGCTGCACATCGTGCAGCGGGGCTTTTTACTTGCCAACGAACATAACCTCCGCGTAGTCAGCCACGCGAGCGGCGTATCTGTGCAATCCATTAAATCCGTCCAAGCTGCGATTAGGCAGCTTCAGCTTCCCGCGCTTTCATAATGTTTACTAGCTTGGGACTGATAACCAGCAAAATAGCGGCAGCAATGGCGGCAGATACTACAAAAATTAGAAAGAAGTCATAAAGATTGTCGATATGAAAGCCCAAGAGCACGGGCTTGGGGGCAGTGGATTTGAGGTCGGGGTAGAGGCTACTCATGTAGCCAGCCAAGTAGTTTGCGCCCGCGTTGGCCAAAAACCACACGCCCATTAGCAGCGAGGCAAACTTGACAGGAGCCAGCTTATTGACTAGCGACAGACCAATGGGCGAAAGGAACAACTCGCCGTAGGAGTGGAAAAAGTACATGGCCACTAAAAAAAACATGCTCACTTTTACGCCGGGCTGTAAGGCCTTCACCCCGAAGCACATAAACAAGTAACCCACCGCCAGCAGGCCCAGGCCTAGGGCCATTTTGACGGGTGAAGGCGGCTCGATACCGCGCTTACCCAGGGCCGTCCACACCAGCGCCATCAGGGGGGCGCCCGTCACCACGAAGAAGGCGTTGAGGTTCTGAAAAATGCTGGGGGGCAGCTCGTGGCCAAATAGGGTGCGGTCCATACTGTCTTTGGCGAAGAACGTGAGAGAGGCCGGGGCCTGCTCGAAAGCCGCCCAGAAAAACACCACGAAAAACGACACCACAAAAATGACTAGCACACCCTGCAAATCAGACTTAGTAAGCGATTTATCAGTGAAAATCAGCAGAGCGATGCCTACCACAGCCAGGCCCAGCAGCGGCGCAATAATTGGCAAGCTGGTGGAATCGAGGTAGAGGATGCCCAGCACCAGCACCAGCAGCACCGGCAGCAGCACGAACAGGCCTTTTATTAGCGTAGAGCCAGCCGGTGTATTGCCCACGGGATTACCGTCGGGGGTATAGAGGTATTTTTCCTTGCCCCAATTAAAGATGAGGGTGCCTAGGGTCATGGCAATGCCGCAAGCCAGGAAGGCCCAGCGGAAGTCGCTAGGATGGCCGGTGTCGCCCACGGTGCTCGTGATGGTATTGCCGATGAGCGAGCCCAGATTAATGCCTAAGTAGAAGATGGTATAGGCAGCATCCTTGCGCTTGTCGTCGGGCCGGTAGAGGGTACCCACCATGCTGGAAATGTTGGGCTTGAAGAAGCCGTTGCCTATAATCATGGTCCCAAGGCCCAGGTAGAGCAGCCAGTGGCTAAGGGGGTGGTCCTGAATGCCGCCGTAGTTGCTAGCCGAGAAGAACAGGGTGAACTGACCCAGTGCCATCAGCAGCCCGCCCGTGAGGATAGAGCGCCGGTTGCCCCAGTACCGGTCAGAGATATAAGCCCCAATGAGGGGCGTGAGGTAAATTAGGCTGGTGTAGCCCCCATAGAACTTCGACGCGAAGGCTTTGTCCATTCGCATGGCGTCGATGAGAAAAAGCACCAGCACGGCGCGCATGCCGTAGTAGCTGAAGCGCTCCCACATCTCGGTGGCAAACAGCAGGTATAGGCCCTTAGGATGGCTTGCGGAGGCAGTTTCGAGTTGGGGAGGCGGCAGGTCGTGAATGTCGAGGGGGGTGGGGTGCATGGGCAAATAAACGGGAGGGAAGAAGGATTAATGGGTGCCTCGCCCGCAAAGGGGGACGGGTAAAGCTAAGCATGGTTTGGGGGAATGGCGAACGGGCCGCCCTAGGGTCACCTGCCCCATTCATACTACCACGCGCCCCCACACCTACCGGCTACTTCTGCCCACACCAGCACCTACGAGGCTGGTAGCCTAGGCTCCTTATAGGCAAGAAGGCGTCTTCTATAGCTTTACGCTTAATAAGCAACTATTTATACCCTAGGGCCGAAACTACTAGATGCAGCAGTTGCACTTGGCAATCAGCCACCTCTCGCTACTGGCGCTCGGCCGGAATAACGCGCAGGCCCAACAGGGCTCCGGGCCGCTTGGGGTAGAAGAGGGGCAGGATGAGATAGCCTGGGGCATCTGCGCGCAGAGTGGCCCGGTGCATGAGGCTATCTTCGTGGCGACCCAACAGCAGCAAGTCGTTTACGCGGCGACTGCGGGTGTTATAGCTGGCCGCCAGCAGTAGGCCTCCAGTCCGAAATACCAGCACGGAGTCGGTGGGCTGCGGCGCTAGGTTGTCGTACAAAGTCAGGTCGGTGAAAATGAGGGGTAGCGGCTGAGCTGCCCCTAGGCGCCGCCGCAGCTCCTCAATCGACTTACCCAGCAGGGCCGGCACGTTAGCCGTCGGCTTTATTTCGGGGCGCAGGCGAGTTGTTTCGGGCCCGCGCTGCACCGGCTCGTGGGCACCCGAGCAGCTACCTACCAGCCAGCTAGCCCCGGCTAGGCTCGCCGCCAGCAGCCAGCCGCGCGCGCTGCAAACCAAGGACGAAGCAACCATGGCGATTAGTCGGGCGAGGTGGCTTTGGTGGGCTGGCTCACCATACTGCGCAGGTGATGGCGCACCACCAAGGCAATGGAGGCGTAGGAATCTTCGATGTGGGTGAGGGCTTCCTGCGGCGACATCCAGCGCACTTCCTCAATGTACTCCTCAGTTTGTGGGCGCATCACCGAGTCGTCGAGGCAGCGCATCACGTACCAGCTGGTTTTCTTCAGCATCTTATTTCCTTTATAAGCATAAGAATGCCAAGTGCTTGGCAGCTTTTCGCCTAGCTCTACTTTAATATTGCACTCCTCCTCCACCTCGCGCACTGCTCCTAGGGTTACTTTCTCGTTACGCTCGAGCTTACCCTTGGGCAAGTCCCACTTGCCTAGGCGGTAAATCATCAGTACTTGCCCGTTTTTCACTACCAGGCCGCCCGCCGCTTTGGCAATCTTAAACTGGTCTTTGAGGTGCAGGATAAGGTACTTCTTTTTCTTGGCCAGCAGCGTGAGCGAATCGAGCTTCTTCAGCTTTTTCACTTCCATCAAGCGCAGCAAGCGGTCCAGAAAAGCCGGCGTGGCATCGCGCACCAGCACGTCGCCCACCAGGTCTTTGCTGGTAAACTCGGCCTCGGCCGCCAGCACCAAGTCATACTTGTGCTTGTATACCTTATCGCTGGTTTTCTTGATAACCAGCGGAATATCGTTGATGAATACGTTCATCGGGAAGGTTCTCGGGTGAAAGGTCGTAACTGCCGCCGCGCTACTGCTGGGCGGCCCGCGCCGAGGGCGGGCCGCGCCGCAAGATACGGGGCGGCCAACTTTTTGGCTGAGTTGCGGCCAGGGTTGCATCTTTGCGGCGCTATGACGCGCATCGGCTTGCTTTCGGATACCCACGGTTACTTCGACCAGCGCGTGGCGCACCACCTGCGCGGGCTAGACGAAATCTGGCACGCGGGTGATTTTGGCTCCAATGAGATGATTCTGGATTTGGTGGCGCTGTCGCCCACTTTTCGGGGGGTATATGGTAATATTGACGGGGGCGACATTCGCTGCACCGAGCCTCAGATACAGGACTTTACCGTGGAGGGGCTGCACGTGGTGATGACCCACATTGGCGGTTACCCCGGCCACTACGCCCCCGCCGCCCAGCAGCTGCTGGCCCAAACCAAACCGGGCCTCTTCGTGTGCGGGCACTCGCACATCCTGCGCGTTATGCCCGATACCAAGCGCAACTTGCTGGTACTCAATCCCGGCGCGGCCGGGCGCCACGGCTTTCACAAAATGCGCACCCTGCTGCGCTTCGGCATCGACCGGGGCAAGGTGGTAGACATGCAGGTGGTGGAGCTGGGCCCCCGCACCACGGCCCTCGACGTGGGTGCCTAGCCCTAGGCCCACCTCTCATAAAAAAGCCTTCCGCTGCGGCAGCGGAAGGCTTTTTTATGGGTTATTCAGCAATTTTTACAGCTCGATTTCCGGCTTGGGGTGCTCGCCGGGCTGGCCGTCCTCCGTCACGGGCTTAGTTACAGCCTCGGCCTCGTCGAAGCCCTCAGTGCCAGTCTCATTGACCTTAGCCTCATCGTTTTTGGCGGGCTCCTCGGTGGAAGCAGCTTCGGGAGCCGGCTGCTCGCTGTTGCTAAGCACCTGCTTGGTACCTTCTACCACGTTGTGGGCGGCCTGCTGGGCAGCTTCGAAGGCGGCGCTGTGCGTCACAGCGTCTACGGCCTGGGTAGCTACTTCCTTGGCTTTTTCTACTACGCTGCTGTGGGCCACGGCATCGGCCGCGTCGGTGGCGGCGTGCTTTACGGCGGCGGCGGCGGCCGAGGCGGCGTGGGCTACTTTATCAAATAGGCCTGCTGGCTTAGCTTCGGGCTGCTGGTTTTCAGTTGCAGCGGGAGCCGCTACGCTAGGCTCAGGCTTTTTTTCCTCGGGGGCAGCTTGGCCGAAGCGCGACTTGAGCTCATCCAAATCCACGTTCTTCAGCACGGGAGTACGCAGCAAGTCTTTAATTTTCTTGGTTTCGTTGTTAGCACGGGCAATATTCTTGCGGTGCTTACGCTTGAGGCGGGTTACGGACATGAGTACCGAGGCGGTTGAGATTCTGGCAAATGAGGCGCAAAAATACAGCTTTACCTTTGAGTTTCCAAACCTTACCTTCAGCGGCGAGCTTTTGGCTAGCGCCACAACCCGCCAAAAGCTAACCGCTTGCCCTTATGATAGACCTACGCTCCGACACCGTTACGCGCCCGACCCCGGCCATGCTGGCCGCTATGCAAGCCGCTCCGGTAGGCGACGATGTGTACGAAGAAGACCCCACCGTGCACCAACTCGAAGCTACGCTGGCCGCCCGCTTCGGCACCGAGGCGGGGCTGTTTTGCCCCTCGGGCACCATGACCAACCAAATCGCCATTATGGCGCACTGCGCGCCGGTGTCGGAGGTTATCTGCGAGGCTACGGCCCACGTGTACCTCTGGGAGGTGGGCGGCATTATGCACCACGCCCGCGCCTCGGTGGCACTGCTGCCCGGCGAGCGGGGCCGCCTCACGGCCGCGCAAGTAGCCGGCGCCATCCGGCCCGTCGGCAACGTGCACTACCCCACCACCCGGCTGGTATGCCTCGAAAACACCCACAACCGCGGCGGCGGCAGCTGCTACGAGTGGGCCGACCTGCAGGCTATTGCCGCGCTCACCAAGCAGCAAGGCCTGGCCCTGCACCTCGACGGGGCCCGTATTTTCAACGCCTTGGTGGCCACCGGGCAGCGCAGCGAAGACTACGGGCAGCTGTTCGATTCCATCTCGGTGTGCCTCAGCAAGGGCCTGGGGGCGCCGGTGGGCTCGGTGCTGCTGGGTTCAGCCGCGTTTATTGGCGGCTGCCGGCGGCTGCGCAAGCTCATGGGTGGCGGCTGGCGGCAGGCGGGCTACCTGGCGGCGGCCGGCCTCTACGCCCTCGACCATAACGTGGCGCGCCTGGCCGACGACCACGCCCGCGCCGCCCGCCTGGCCGAGGCCCTGCGGCCCCGGCCCTACGTAGCCGAAATCCTGGAGCCCCAAACCAATCTCTTGATTTTCAGGCTCGATGAAAGCCGCCTGACGGTAACCGACTTCCTGGCCCGGCTAGAAGCGGCGGGCATTAAGGCGAGCGGCTTTGGGGGCAGCTGGGTGCGCTTCGTCACGCACCTCGACGTGGATGACGCGCTGGTGGCGCAGGTGATTGCCGCCCTGCCGTAGCGGCGCCTCTTGGCTGCGGCGGCCCTAGGCTGCGTATGACGGGCCACGACCTCTGGCATTCTTCCCCTACCCAATGCCCCTATACGATGCCCTGGCGCTGCTGCTGGTGCTGGCCGCCACTTTTGCTTACTTCAATTACCGCTGGCTGAAAATGCCGCCCGCCATCGGCCTGATGGTGCTGGGGCTGCTGACTTCACTAAGCCTGATGGGCCTGGCTTGGCTGGGGGTGCAGCCGGTGCTCGACCTGGCCCAGGTGGTGAACCAAATTGATTTCAACGCCCTGGTAATGCAAGTCATGCTGGGCTTTTTGCTCTTCGCCGGCTCCATCCACGTCGATACGGGGCGGCTGGGCAAGTTGCGCTGGCCGGTGGGCACGCTGGCGCTGGTGGGCACTCCCCTCAGCACCGCTTTGGTGGGCGGGGCCATGTACTACCTGCTGCCGCGGCTGGGCCTGCCCACGCCCCTGAGCTACTGCCTGGTATTCGGCGCCCTCATCTCGCCCACTGACCCCGTGGCCGTGCTCAGCATCCTAACTAAGGCCCGCCTCAACAAAAACCTAGAAATCAAGCTTGTGGGCGAGTCGCTCTTCAACGATGGCGTGGGGGTTGTGCTGTTCGTGGTGCTGCTGGAAGTAGCGCAGTTGGGGGCCCACAAGGTGACGCTGACCCACGCGCTGGCCGTATTTGCCCAGGAGGCCCTAGGGGGGCTGGCCCTGGGCGCGGCCCTGGGGCTGGGCACGGCCTGGCTGCTGCGCTCGGTAGCCAACTACCAGGTGGAGGTGCTGGTGACGTTGGCCCTAGTGGCCGGCGGCACGGCCCTGGCCCAGCGCCTGCACACGTCGGGGCCGCTTGCCATGGTAATGGCCGGGCTGCTGGTGGGCCACTTCAGCCACCTGGGCGCGGTGCTTCCCCACGAGCCGCGCAACTACGTGGCTACGTTCTGGGAGTTGGTAGATGAGGTGCTCAACGCCGTGCTGTTTGGGCTGGTGGGGCTAGAGGCGCTGGTGCTGCCTATCACGGCGCGCATCGTGGGGGCGGGCCTGGCAGCCGTGGTGGTGGTGCTGGCGGCGCGGCTGGTGGCCGTGTCGTCGTCGTTGGCTATTCTTAAGGGCAGCAAGCTGTTTCAGCCCGCGCCGCACGGCGTGTTGGTGCTTACCTGGGGCGGGCTGCGCGGCGGCTTGTCGGTGGCGCTGGCCCTGGGGCTGCCGGCGGGCGCTCCTAGGGAGCTATTGGTGGGTATTACTTACGTTATTGTCGTGTTTTCCATTATCGGCCAGGGGCTCACCATCGGGCCGCTGGTGCGCTGGCTGGGCGTGGGTAGCGCCGAAGAACCCGCGCCAGCCACCCTAGGGCCACCCAGCTAACCCTAGGGCCACTGCTACTTGCTTGCTTATGAACTACTTCGTTGTCGCTGATGTGCACGGCTGCCTGCATACCCTGCGCGAACTGCTCACGCACTGGCGCCCGGCCGAGGAAGTGCTGGTGCAGCTCGGCGACCTGGTAGACCGCGGCAACTACGCACCCGAAACCGTGGAGCTGTGCCGCCAGCTCAGCTACGATTTTCCGACGCAGACCGTATTTCTGCAGGGCAACCACGACTGGGCCATGGCCGAGCACGTGGGCCCCGACGGGCCCTACCGCGCCTGGCTGGGCTGGGGCGGCCGCACCACCTTGCAGCAGTACCGGCGCCACCCCGCGCTGCTGGCCGCCCACGCCGCCTGGCTCAAGGAGCGCCCACTGTTTTACGAAACCGACCATCTGCTGTTCTCGCACGCCGGCTTTGCCAACGTGCCCGCCCCCGCCGACCCCACCAACGGAGAGGGCGTGCTGTGGCGGCGCGGCCCACTGCAAAACCACGGCAAGCTGCAGGTAGTGGGCCACACGCCCACCGACGACAGCCAGCCATTTTTCGACGCGGCCGCCAACGCCATCTACCTTGATACCGGCGCCGTATTTGGTCACTGCCTCACCGGCCTGCGCCTGAGCGAAACCGGCGCGATTGCGGAGACAGTAGTCGTGCCCGTGCATGGCCGGGACATTTACCCCTCCTACCGGCCAAGCTAAACTCTGCGTCTAATATTGCTGTTGCCCGTTCGTATTCTCCTTCAGCCTTGGAACCCACTTCCGAACCCCACTGGCACGCCGCCGCCCTAGGCCACTTGCGCCAGGCCGACCCGGTGCTGGCCCGCGCCATGGCCCTGGTGCCCGGCCCGGTGCGCCCAGCCGCCCACGAAGACCTGTACCTGGCGCTGCTGCGCGCCATCGTCAGCCAGCAGATTTCGACCAAGGCGGCGGCGGCCATCTGGCGGCGCTTCGCGGCCCTGTTTCGGCCCGATGGCTACCCCGAGCCCCGCGAGGTGCTGCGCCTGAGCGAGGACGAGCTGCGCGCGGCCGGCCTCTCGCGCCAGAAAGCTGGCTACCTCAAGGCCATTGCCGACTACCAGGAGCGCGGCCTGCTCGACTATGAGCACCTGAGCCAGCTCGACCCCGAGGCGTTTACCGCCCACCTCACCGCCATCCGGGGCGTAGGGCGCTGGACGGCCCAGATGCTACAAATGTTCGCCCTCGACCAGCCCGACGTGTTCAGCGAGGGCGACCTGGGCATTCAGAACGCCATGCGCAAGCACTACGGGCTGGAAGAAACCGGCCGGGCCCTGCAAAAGCGGATGCTGGCCATTGCCGAAACCTGGCGGCCCTACCGCACCCTGGCCTGCAAGTACCTGTGGCGCTCGCTCGATGCGCCGCCGGCGGCCTAGGGCTCCCGCGCCCGCTCGGGTGTTACTTTTGGCCTCCTACCCACTTACTCTGCCCCATGGCCGACCCTCACGCAGCCGCCCACCCCACCCTTTCAAAAACCGACCTGCTGGCCGCCAAAAATCAGGAAGCTTTGCTGGGCGGCGGCGCGCAGCGCATGGCGGCCCAGCACCAAAAGGGCAAGCTTACCGCCCGCGAGCGCCTCGACTTGCTGCTCGACGCGGGCTCATTTGAGGAAATTGGCAAGTTTGTGATGCACCGCGCCACCGACTTTGGCCTGCACGAAGAGCACTACCTCGGCGATGGCGTGGTGACGGGCTACGGCACCATCGCCGGCCGGCTGGTGTACGTGTTCTCACAGGATTTCACGGTGTTTGGCGGTTCGCTGAGCGAAACCCACGCCGAGAAAATCGTCAAAATCATGGACCTGGCCCTCCAAAACGGGGCGCCCGTGCTTGGCCTTAACGACTCGGGCGGGGCGCGCATTCAGGAGGGCGTGGTGAGCCTAGGGGGCTATGCCGACATCTTTCATAAGAATACGCTGGCCAGCGGCGTGGTGCCGCAGCTTTCGGCCATCATGGGGCCCTGCGCGGGCGGCGCGGTGTACTCGCCGGCCATCACCGACTTCATTTTGATGGTGGAAAACACGAGCTACATGTTCGTGACCGGCCCCAACGTGGTGAAAACCGTGACCCACGAAAACGTAACCAGCGAGGAGCTGGGCGGCGCCAGCACCCACAGCACCAAGAGCGGCGTTACGCACTTCACGGCCGCCAACGAGGTGGTGTGCCTTCAGCAGCTCAAGCAACTGCTCAGCTACCTGCCGCAGAACTGCGAGGAAACGGCCCCGAGCCTGCCCTACGCCCTCGGGCAGGATGAG
The DNA here is from genome assembly GCA_050954355.1 of Janthinobacterium lividum. Lineage (GTDB taxonomy): Bacteria > Bacteroidota > Bacteroidia > Cytophagales > Hymenobacteraceae > Hymenobacter. The sequence goes on along the minus strand of JBPBPH010000094.1, from coordinate 14,946 downwards.
AGCCGCCCCGCGCTCGACACGCTCATTCCCGACAACGCCAACCAGCCCTACGACATGCGCGAAGTGATTGAGGGGCTGATTGATGCGGGCTCGTTTATGGAAGTTCACCAAGCATTTGCCGAGAACATTGTGGTGGGCTTTGCGCGCCTAGGGGGGCGCAGCCTCGGCATTGTGGGCAACCAGCCGGCGGTGCTCGCGGGCGTGCTCGACATCAACGCCAGCACCAAGGCTGCCCGCTTCGTGCGCTTCTGCGACTCGTTCAATATTCCGCTGCTGGTGCTAGAGGACGTGCCCGGCTTTTTGCCCGGCACCGACCAAGAGTGGCGCGGCATCATCACCAACGGCGCCAAACTGCTCTACGCCTTCTGCGAAGCCACCGTGCCGCGCATCACCGTCATCACCCGCAAGGCCTACGGCGGCGCCTACGACGTGATGAACAGCAAGCACATCGGCGCCGACCTCAACTACGCCTGGCCCTCGGCCGAAATCGCGGTGATGGGCGCCAAGGGTGCGGCCGAAATCATCTTCAAGCGCGAAATTGCCCAGGCCGAGGACCCCGCCGCCAAGCTGCAGGAAAAGGTAGACGACTACCAGCAGAAATTTGCCACGCCTTACCGCGCCGCCCACCGCGGCTTCGTCGATGAGGTAATTATGCCCGCGCAAACGCGCCAAAAGCTCATCCGCGCCTTTAAGATGCTGGAAAACAAAGTGGCTACCTTGCCGCGTAAGAAGCACGGCAACATTCCGTTGTAAGTTCTTTTTCGCCTACTTTATGACCACTCATCAGCTGGCGCTGGGCGCGGGCCTTTTCTTTTGGAGCTTGCTGGGGCTGGTGCCCATTTATTTTGGGGTGCGCGTGTGGCAAAACAAATTGCGCGATTTTCCTATTAAGGGCTACCAGCCCGAAAAAGCGCGCGACCTACCGGGCCTCAATAAATGGGTGGGCAGCTGCCTGCTGCTAATGGGGCTCGTCCTGATTGGCGGCGGGGTACTGGCTGGCACCGTTTTCCTGTTTTTTATATTCTTGATGGTAGCGGCTACCTCGCTCTGCGCCACCGCTTTGGCGCGGCGCGGCGCGCTACTATTAAATCAGATTTTCCCTCTGTTTTCCCATGCGTCCCGAATCGTTTGAGTTTCTCACCACTTACCTGAATAACCCCTCGCCCACCGGCTTTGAGAAAGAGGGGCAAAAATTGTGGCTCGACTACATCCGGCCCTATATCGACAGCTATTTCGTGGACACCTACGGCACGGTGGTGGGCGTGGTGAATCCCGAGGCCAAGTACAAAGTCGTCATTGAGGCGCACGCCGACGAAATCAGCTACTTCGTCAACTACATCACCAAGGAGGGCTACCTCTATTTGCGCCGCAACGGCGGCTCCGACGCCCTGGTGGCCCCTAGCAAGCGCGTCAACATCTTCGGCGAGAAGGGCATCGTGAAGGCGGTGTTTGGCTGGCCGGCCATCCACGTGCGCAAGGTGGACCAGGACAAGGCGCCTACCATCGAAACCATTTTCCTGGACTGCGGCGCCAGCAGCGCCGATGAAGTGGCCGAAATGGGCGTGCACGTGGGCTCGGTCGTCACGTTCGAGGATGAGTTTACGGTGCTCAACAACAAGTACTACGTGGGCCGCGCCCTAGATAATCGCATCGGCGGCTTCATGGTGGCCGAGGTGGCCCGGATGCTGAAGGAAAACCACCAGCAGTTGCCCTTCGGCCTCTACATCGTGAACGCGGTGCAGGAGGAAATTGGCCTGCGCGGGGCTGAGATGGTGGCCCATCGCCTGAGCCCCGACGTGGCCATCATCACCGACGTGACGCACGACAGCCAGTCGCCGATGTACGAAAAGAAGACGGCCGGCGACATTAGCTGCGGCAAAGGCCCAGTGATTACCTACGGCCCGGCCGTGCAAAACAACCTGCGCGACCTCATCATCAACGCCGCCAAGGAAGCTGATATTCCGTTTCAGCGCGCCGCCGCCACCCGCGCCACCGGCACCGACACCGATGCCTTCGCCTACTCGGGCGCAGGCGTGGCGTCGGCCCTTATATCGCTGCCGCTCAAGTACATGCACACCACTGTGGAGACCGTGCACCAGGACGACGTGCAAAACGTCATCAACCTGATTTACGAAACCCTGCTCCGCATCGAAGACGGCCAGGACTTCCGCTACTTTTCGTAGCAATTACTTGTCTTGCTAAAAAGCGGCTGTACGCAAAGCGCAGTCGCTTTTTTTGTCATCTCGAAACTCCTCTGTAATGGCGTATAACCCTCACCAGCGACCAATGGTTGCGGTGGACCAGATGGGCCGGGAAGTGCGGTTTAACTATCCTCCGCTGCGCATTGTGTCGCTGGTACCATCCCAAACCGAGCTATTATTCGACCTAGGCTTGCGCAAACAACTAGAGGGCGTCACTAAGTTTTGCGTACATCCGCCCGATGCCCGCCATAGGCGCATAATTGGGGGTACGAAAAACTTTGATTTCACCAAAATCCGGGACGCTCAACCAGATTTGATTATTGGAAATAAGGAGGAGAATTACCAGGAGGGCATTGCGAAATTAGAAAGGCACTACCCAGTCTGGATGAGCAACGTGGCAGATTTGCCGGATGCTCTCCATATGATACGAAGCATTGGCGCAATCACAGGCCAGTCCTGCGTAGCCGAACCATTGGCCGCAGGCATCGACACCTCGTTTGCCGCGCTACCGGCCCTAGGGCGCCCGCTCGTCACCGCCGCTTACTTCATCTGGCGCCGGCCCTATATGGTGGCGGCCGGTGGCACGTTCATCAACGATATGCTGCGCCGGGCAGGCTTTACCAATGTGTTTGGAGCCCTAGGGCGCTACCCCGAGGTCGCCCCCGAGCAGCTACGGGCAGCCGCGCCGGCGCGCATTTTTTTATCATCCGAGCCTTATCCGTTTGGCGAAAAGCACCGGGTCGAGTTCCAAGCCATTTGCCCCGCTGCGCGGGTGCAGGTGGTCGATGGCGAGCTGTTTAGCTGGTACGGCAGCCGGCTGCAACGCGCGGCGAGCTACCTGGGTGAGCTAGCCATAAGCTAGGTTCAACTGGTTTTTTGCTCATCCGCTAGCTTGGCCAGCAGGCCAGCGGTGGCCCTAGCGGCGCATGGTTTTCTCGATGTGGTCCCACATGGCGGGCGTGAGCACCCCCAGCTTGTTGAACTCGCCCGCGCCGTTGAGCCACTCGCCCCCGTCGATGGTCACGACCTCGCCATTGATGTAGGCCGAGAAATCCGACACCAGGTAGGCGGCTAGGTTGGCTAGCTCCTGGTGCTCGCCCACGCGCCCCAGCGGCACGCTGGCGGCCGGGTCAAGCTGGCTGGCCAGCGGCTCGGGAAATAAACGGCTCCAGGCGCCTTCGGTCGGAAACGGGCCGGGCGCAATGGCATTGGAGCGAATGCCATACTTAGCCCATTCCACGGCCAAGGAGCGCGTGAGGGCCAGCACGCCTGCCTTGGCCGCCGCCGAGGGCACCACGTAGGCCGAGCCCACCGAGGCGTAGGTAGTCACGATGTTGAGGATGGTGCCGGGCTGCTGGTCGGCAATCCAGCGCTTGCCTAGGGCCAGCGTGCAGTTATAAGTACCCTTGAGCACGATGTCCACAATAACGTCGAAAGCCTTGTGGCTCAGGCGTTCGGTGGGGCTGATAAAGTTGCCGGCCGCGTTGTTAAGCAGTACATTTACACCGCCAAACTCCTGGTAAGCACGGGCTAGCACCGCCTCTACCTCGTCGTAGCGGCGCACGTCGCAGGCCAGGGCTAGCACGCGTCCGCCTGTTAGTTGGCGCAATTCAGCCGCAGTTTGCTCTAATACGGCGAGTTTACGGCTGGTGATGACAACATTCGCCCCTAATTGCAGAAAATACGTACTCATGGCGCGGCCGAGGCCCGTGCCCCCACCCGTTACCATAATGGTTTTGCCCGCGAGGGCATTATCGCGGAGCATGGGCTGGGTAAAAACTGACATAGACGGGCGACGGGCGAAATGACCGGGCGTAACCCCGGCCGTGGCAACGCCCGAAGATACTACTAGTACACTCTCTTATTAGGCTTACCTAACACTGCTCTGGCGCTTAACCATGCCCACGCCCAGGGTACGCTCGTGACTCGCTCTCCGGCTTCCTTAGCTTCCAATTCACCTTTTATTATGCCTGTTGTTCCCGTCCAAAACCTAGCTGCTGGCCGCCTCACCGTGGCGGTGCTAGGGTGCGGCTGGTTAGGTTTTCCGTTGGCCAAAGAGCTACTGGCGCAGGGCCACCGGGTGCTGGGCACCACTACCACCCCCGAGCAACTACCTGTGCTGGCCGCGGCTGGCGTCGAGCCCACACTTCTACAACTCGGCCCCGACTTTTCGGCCGCCGCCGAGCAGCAGCTGACCACTTGGCTAGCCCAGGCCGACGTGCTGGTGCTGAACGTGCCGCCCCGCGCCGCCGTGGCCGGAGGCTACCCGCAGCTGCTGCGCCCGGTGCACCGGGCCGTGGCAGCGGCCCGCACCAAGGCCGTGCTGTTCGTGTCCACGGTGGGCGTATACCCCGATGAGCCCCGCTCCATGCGCGAAACCAATGCCCTCAGCACCCGCGATGCTTCGTCGGACGTGCTGCGCACCGAGGGGCACTTTGTGCCGCGCTACGGGCAGTGGCACAGCACCGTCGTGCGCCTAGGGGGTCTCTTTGGGCCCGGCCGCGCCCCCGGCCGCTTTCTGGCTGGCCGCCGCCACTTGCCCCACGGCAGCTCCCCCACCAACCTACTGCACCTCACCGATGCGGTGGGCGTGCTGCGCACCATTATCACCCAAGGCATTTGGGGCCACACGCTGAACGTGTGCGCCGCGGAGCACCCAGCGCGGCGCGATTTCTACCCAGTCGCCGCCCGTTTTATTGACTTAGAGCCCCCTACCTTTCAGCCCGATGAAGGGGGCGGTAAGCTTATCGACGGCAGCCAAGTACGGCAGCTAGTGCCCTATACCTTCGTGCACGACGACGTGTTGGCGGCCCTGCCTTTCTGCTAAGGTGGGCCCTAGGGCGTAATTTTGCGTTATGTCCGCTCCCTCCTCCGTGCCCGCCGCTGCTGCGCCCGCTGTTGCCGCGCTGCCCGTAGCGGTGCTCGGGGGCGGAGCGGCGGGCTTCTTCGGGGCCATTACCTGCGCCGAAGCCAACCCCACTCAGCCGGTTTTTCTGCTGGAAAAAAGCCCGAAGCTGCTGAGCAAGGTGCGCGTGTCGGGCGGCGGGCGCTGCAACGTGACGCACGCCTGCGAGTCGGCCGCGCAGCTCATGCAGCACTATCCGCGCGGCAGCCGAGGTTTGAAGGAGGCCTTCCAGCAGTTTGGCGTAGCCGAGACGGTAGCCTGGTTTGCCCGGCGCGGCGTGCAACTCAAAACGGAAGCCGACGGGCGCATGTTTCCGACTACCGACAGCAGCGAAACCATTGCTCAGGCCCTCGAAGGGGCCGCCCGCCAGGCCGGGGTGTGCGTCGTCACCCGCGCCGCCGTCGAGCGCATTACTCCCCTGCCCGCAGGCGGCTTCGAGCTCGCGCTCAGCGGTGAGGGCGCCGCCCGCCTGGGCTCGCCGCTGCGCGTGGGCCAGTTGCTGGTAGCCACCGGCGGCAGCGCCAAAACAGAGGCCTACGACTGGCTGCGGGCCCTAGGGCACAGCGTGGCAGCGCCGGTGCCCTCGCTGTTTACGTTCAACGTGCCGGCCTCGCCCCTGCGCGAGCTGCCCGGCGTGAGCGTGCCCCACGCCCGCGTGGTGCTGGCTGGCGAGAAGCTGCAGTACGAGGGCCCGCTGCTCGTGACGCACTGGGGCGTAAGCGGGCCGGCTGTGCTCAAGCTATCGGCCTGGGGCGCCCGCCGCCTGCACGAGCTAGGCTACCACGGCACGGCGCTCATCAGCTGGGTGCCCGCGCACACTGACGAAACCTTGCGGGCTTGGGCCCAGCAGTTTAGGCAGGAAAACGGCAGGAAGCAGGTAGCAGCCCACCCGCAGTTTGGGCTGCCCACCCGCCTCTGGCGCACCCTAACGGCCGAGGCGGGCCTAGGCCCCGACGCGCGCTGGAGCGAGGTGCCCGCCAAAGCCCAGAACCGCCTGCTGGAACTGCTGCTGCGCACCCCGCTGCAAGTGCAGGGCAAAACCACTCACAAGGACGAATTTGTGACGTGCGGTGGCATTCCGCTCAGCGAAATCAACTTCCAAACCATGGAAAGCCGCCGGATGCCGGGGCTCTACTTTGCCGGCGAGGTGCTTGATATCGATGGGATTACGGGCGGCTTTAACTTTCAGGCGGCCTGGACGACAGGCTGGCTGGCCGGGCGCGGCATGGCCTTGGCGCGGCCCTAGGCCAAGCGGGCGCTCCACTGGCCAACAAAAATCTACTTTCTTGGGTGGAGCCGCAACCCTGCAGGCTTCTGGCTAGTAAACCGGATACATTTCCCCACTAATTTCTTTATTTCCAATCATGGAAGCCAAAGCCACCCAAGCCGCCCTCAACGAACTCATCACCGTCCTCAAAGATGGCCAAAAAGGCTACGCCGACGCGATGACCGACGTGAAGGACCAACACCTGAAGGATTTATTTAAGAAGTATGCGGCCCAGCGTGCGAGCTACATCACTGAGTTAGAAGACCAGATGTTCAAGCTTGACCTACACCCCGATACCAACGAGGGCTCGTCGGTAGTAGGTGCTATTCACCACGCTTGGATTGACTTGAAAGCCGCCGTAACTGGCCACGACAACCATGCCATCCTGGCCGAGTGTGAGCGCGGCGAAGACGTAGCCAAGAAGGCTTACGAAGAAGCCCAGAAAGTGCAGGACCTGCCCGGCGACCTCAAGTCGATTATCGAGAAGCAGGCCCAAGGCGTACTAGCCGCCCATAACGAAATTCGCGACCTCCGCGACTCGTCTAAATAGGACCACTGATTAGCGCGGATTCGAGCGGATTTCACGGATTTTGTGAACGAAGCTCTTAACTACAAGAAAGGGCCACCCATTTACTGGGTGGCCCTTTCTTGTGGTCTGCTGATTTGCCAGTGCCCTAGGGCTTAGCTGCCAGCATCTGGATTAAAGGCGCCGTTCACAAAATCCGTGAATCCGCCCGAATCAGCGGTCTTATTCGTCGAAGCTTTCGCGCTTGCCTTTGTAGCCGCCCTCGCGGTTGCCGTAGCTGCTGCCGCCACCCTGGCCGCCTTTGTAGCCGCCACGCTGGTAGCCACTGCCGCCCTCGCGGTTGCCGTAGCTGCTGCCGCCTTCGCGGCGGTCGCCGCCGTAGCTACCACCTTTGTTGCCGTAGCTGCTACCGCCACCCTGGCCGCCTTTATAGCCGCCACCGTAGCTGCTGCCGCCCTCGCGGCGGTCGCCGCCGTAGCTACCACCTTTGTTGCCAAAGGGTGGGCGGCCACCTTCGCGGCGGTCGCCGCCCCCGAAGCTGCGGCGCTCCCCGTCGCCAAAACCGCGGCGCTCGGGGCGGTTCAGGCCTTCTTCCTTAGCGGCCGCGTCTTGCACCGGCGTAGCGATGCTAAACGTAACCGGCTGGCCCTGGATGCTGCTACGGCCTAGCTGGCCCACCACCTCGTCGGCAAACTCGGCGGGCACTTCCACAAAGCTAAACTTGTCGTAAAGTGCAATGTCGCCCACCTTATTGCCCTGCAGCCCGGTGTTCTCCGAAATCAACTCCACCACGTCGCGCGGGTGCAGGCGGTCCTTCTTGCCCATGCTGATGAAGAGGCGCGTGTAGCCGGGGCGGCTAGCGCCTTTTTCGCGGCCAGCATCGAGGCTTTGCTCATTGCGCTTGTCTTCCTTCATCGTCATCTTAAGCAGCGCGGCGGCGATGTCGAGCGAGGTAATATCCTCACTTTGGTCAAGTAGGCGCTGCACGCGGCCGATGTATTTGTCTAGGCCACCCTTGTCCACTACTTCCTTAATCTGGTTGAGGAAAAGCGTGGTTTTCACTTCCGACACGTCGGCGAACGACGGCACCTGCTCCAGCTTGATATCAGCCTTGGTGAAGCGCATAATATCGCGCAGCTTATAAATGTCGCGGCCACTCACAAAGGTGAAGGCGCGGCCACTCTTGCCAGCGCGGCCCGTGCGGCCAATGCGGTGCACGTAGTACTCCTCGTCGGCCGGCAGGTCGTAATTAAACACGGCCTCCACATTGTCTACGTCGATGCCGCGGGCCGCTACGTCGGTAGCTACCAAAACCTCCAGGGTATTCTTGCGGAATTTGTCAAGCGTGTTCTGGCGCTGGGCCTGGCTCATGTCGCCGTGCAGGCCGTCGGCGAAGTAGCCCTTGGCTTGTAGGTCGGCCACGATATCGTCTACCATCCGCTTGGTGTTAGCGAAGATGATGGTCGACTTGAGGTTGTACATGTCGAGGATGCGCGTGAGCACGTCCTTTTTCTGCGGGCCACGCACCTCGAAGTAGCTCTGCTCGATGTTCGAAACCGTCATCTCCTTATGGTTGACCTTCACTACCTGCGGGTCGCGCTGGTATTTTTTGGTCATTTCCATAATCGGCTTGCTCATCGTAGCCGAGAAAAACACCGTCTGGCGCTCCTCCGGCATCTTGCTGAGCACAAACTCGATGTCTTCGCGAAAGCCCATATCGAGCATCTCGTCAGCCTCATCGAGGATAATCTTGGTGGCTTTGTCGAGCTTCAGCGTGCCGCGCTCGATGTGGTCCATCACCCGGCCGGGCGTGCCAATCACGATTTGCACGCCGCGCTCGAGGGCGCGGAACTGCCGGTCGTAGCTGCTGCCACCGTAGATGGGCACCACGGCCAAGCCTTTCTTGTACTTACCCAGCTTCTGGATTTCGCCCGATACCTGCACTGCCAGTTCGCGGGTGGGGCAGAGCACAATTACTTGTACATCACGGCTCTCGCCATTTACGCCCTCAATGGCGGGAATGGAGAAAGCGGCCGTTTTGCCGGTGCCCGTCTGGGCCTGGCCAATCACGTCGCGGCCAGCGAGCAGCACCGGAATCGCGGCCGATTGAATGGGCGAGGCTTCCTCGTACCCCATATCAGTAATGGCACGCTGCACTTCGGGCGAGAGGTTGAGTTCGTCGAAGCGGATTTTGGCCTTGTCGGCCACTTGTTCTACTTTTTCGGTTTCCATGTCGGAACGGAATAGGGTAATGAGCCACCTGGTTTTCCAAAACCGGGGTAGCTAGGGGAAGGAGACTACGCTCTGAAAACAGCCGGCTCAACAGCGGCGGCGCTTCTTCCCCCTTAACCTTTCCTGACTAACGAAGGCGGAAAAAATACGACCGTACTAACGGGAACTACTCGGCAGCCAATCTATTAACTCTGGGCCACCCCGGCCACTAAAATGGGGCCGTTCTCAAATGCGGGTGCAAAGGTACGCATTTAAAGCTACAAAAGCTATTCACCAGCCATTTATTATAACTGCCTCATCGCTTTACCTACCGAAGCAGGCCTAGGGAACCTACATTCGGACCAACCAATAGTCAATAAAAAAGCGCGTTCCCAGGACGGAAACGCGCTTTTTTATTAAAGCAAATGGTGCAGCTAACTAGCTAATCACCGATACTTTTACAGCATTCGGGCCTTTGCGGCCTTGCGCTTCTTCGTACTGCACGCGGTCGCGCTCACGGAGCGTCTTGGCGTCCACAAGGTCAGTTACGTGTACAAAAATGTCTTGTCCCCCACCTTCGGGGGTGATGAAACCAAAGCCTTTGGTTTCATTGAAGAATTTTACCGTTCCGGTCAGCATAATAAAAAAATGAAAACTATGTGTCTTCAAAGCCCGGTGAAAGCTAGGAACCTAAGATGTAAACAAACACACCGAAGCGGACCGGAAAAGCACTACTGACCCTTGAATTGCGCCAAAGATAGGCAGTGGCCGCTTAGCTACCATGCCCGCCAGCCCTGCAAAATGCGCCGCTAGGGTATTAGAAAACAAAAAAGTGCGCTTCCATCATGGAAACGCACTTTTTATAAGCGCGAAATCGTTAAGATTAATTAGCTAATCACCGATACTTTCACGGCATTCGGGCCTTTACGGCCTTGCGCTTCTTCGTATTGAACTTGGTCGCGCTCTTGGAGCGACTTAGCATCCACGAGGTCAGTTACGTGCACAAAAATGTCTTGGCCCGTTTCGTCGTTTTTGATGAAACCAAAACCTTTGGTCTCATTGAAGAATTTTACCGTTCCGGTCGGCATAAGAAAAAGGAAATAGGTGGTGTATCGTCGGGCCCAGCAAAAACTGGGGGACTTTAATGTCCCAAACCGGTGCAAGCCGGAACAGTAGTACAGGGTCTCAAGTTGCGTCAAAGATAAACAAAATTCCTATATTCCATCTGCTCCTAAAATTTACATGGATACGCTTTCGGTTCCGCCACGTGCTTTCTCTCACCACTTTACGGTGGAGGCGAGCGACATCGACCAGCTCGGCCACGCCAACAACGTGGCCTACGTGCGCTGGGTGCAGGACGTGGCCGCCGCCCACTGGCACCACCTCTACCCCCCTAGCCCCGTGCCCGCGCCGCAGGTGTGGGTGGTGCAGGAGCACTTGGTGCGCTACCATCGCTCGGCCTTCGCCGGCGACGAGCTGCGCGCCCTTACTTGGGTAGCCGACGTGAACGGCGCCCGCTCCAAGCGTGTCACTCGTATCGAGCGCGGTGGCGAGCTGCTGTGCGCCGCTGAAACGCAGTGGGTATTACTGGATGTAGGTAGCGGCCGGCCGGTGCGCGTACCGGGCGAGGTGGAGAAACGGTTGATGCCCGCTTAAAAACTACTTTCGCATATGCTTTTTATCCGCGCTGTCTCCTGTTTGCTGCTTCTCGTGCCTACGCTGGCTGTCGCCACCTTGGCCCCTACCCGGCTTTTTCCTATCCAGCACCCGGCCAAGAAGTTACCAGCTAATGTTCGCATTAAGCTGGGCAACTGCGACCAACAGGTGGTCTACAACCTGCCCGCCCAGCGCTTCGACGAAACCGCGCAGGCTATAGCTCATGCCACCGGATGCTTCATTCGCTATACAGATAAGTCGCTGGTAAACATACCCGTGCAGCCTGTACGCGGCCGGCTTACGCGGCGGCAGGCCCTGCGCGTGGCTTTGCGGGGCACGTCCTTACGCATTGTGCGCGAAACTCCCAATTTAATGGAAGTAAAGCTGGCGCGGGCTCGTTAGGCCCATCCTCTTCGGCACGTCGACCAAACAACTAGTAAGTAGCCGCAATTAAGTAGCCGCAACGGCACTGCCTAGTTGGAAGCAATTGTTGCTACCTTAATTTTTGAGCCGCTTAATGCCTGCCCCTTTTCGCATTTATTCCGCTTCGGCGGGCTCTGGTAAGACGTACCAATTAACAAAGGAATACCTGAAGCTGGCCCTAGGGTACCCGCAGCCGGCCGACCCCACCGGCGAGCGCAGCTACAACCCGAGCTATTTTAAGAATATTCTGGCCATCACCTTCACCAACGACGCGGCCGGCGAGATGAAGGAGCGCATTGTGGGGGCGCTGCGGGGCTTTGCGCAGGGCGGCGACCCGAAGAACGATGCGCTGCTGGCCGCGGTGGCCGAAGAGCTGGCGGCCGAGGGGCAACTGCCGGCGCGGCTGGGCACGGCCGAGGCGCGGCAGCACGAGGTGCGGGCGCGAGCGGCGGCTACGTTTCGGCTGGTGCTGTACCACTACGCCGACTTTGCGGTGAGCACAATCGACTCGTTTGTGCAGCGCATCGTGACGGCGTTTACGCGCGAGCTGGGGCTGCCGGCGTCGTTTGAGGTGGAGCTGGACACCGATAGCGTGCTGCGCTCGGCAGTGGCGGGGCTGCTGGACAGGGTGAACCGCGACCCCGGCAGCCAACTGCTGAGCGACACGCTGGCCGACTATGCCCTAGGGCAGGCCGAGGAAGGCCGCAGCTGGAACCGCCTGCCCGACGAGCTGCTGCAGTTTGGCCAGGCGCTGTTTAGCGAGAGCGTGCACGAGGCGGTGGCGCAGCTGGGGCAGAAGACGATGGCCGATTTTCGGGCGCTCGACCAGCAGCTTCGGCAGCAACTGCGCGAGGTGGAAGCGGCCGTGCAGGCGCCCGCCGACCGGGCGCTGGCGACGCTTGCCAGCGCGGGCATCGAGGCCGAGCACCTGGCGGGCGGGGCCAACGGCATTCACGGGCACTTCCGCAGCTGGGGGCGCTGGCTGGGGGCGCCCGATGCCAAGGCGGAGTTTCCGACCGCCACGGCCCGCAAGGTGGTGGAAAGCGGCAAGTGGTGGAGCGACAAGGCTAAGAAAGCCGGCCTGGTGCCGGCCATAGAGGCCGCCCAGCCCGCGCTGGCGGCGGCGTTCGGGGAGCTATTGGAGCTGCGCATCTCGCACTTGCCCAGCTATTTGCTGCTCAAAGCTATTCAGCCCTTCCTCTTTCACGCCTCGCTGCTGAGCGAGCTCAATAAGCTAGTGGAAGACATCAGCCGCGAGCGCAATGTGGTGCTGATTTCGGAGTTTAATCGGCGCATTGCGGCCATCGTGCTCACCGAGCCGGTGCCGTTTATTTACGAGCGGCTGGGCGAGAAGTACCGCCACTTGCTGATTGACGAGTTTCAGGATACTTCTGTCTTACAATGGAATAACCTGTTGCCGCTGGTGGAGAACGCGGTGGGCAACGGCGGCCTCTCGCTGGCCGTGGGCGATGCCAAACAGGCTATCTATCGCTGGCGCGGTGGCGAGCTGGAGCAGATTCTGCGCCTCTACCAGGGCGATACCGGCGCGCTAGCCGCCCGCGCCCGCAACCCCGAACTGCGCCAGCTGCTGGCCGGCCGCTACCAAACGCTGCAGCAGAACCTGGAGCCCCACTCGCTGGCCATCAACTACCGCAGTGAGCCCGCTATCGTGGGCTTTACTAATGAGTTCTTTGGCTACGTGCGCGAGCGCAACCCAAGCGGCGAGCTGGTGGCCGGCATCTTCGCGCCGGGGTTTGAGCAGGCCGTGCCGGACAACTTGAGCCCCGCTGCACCCGCCGCCGCCCCTAGGGCCCTCCCGCCCGCGCAGGGCCACGTCGAGCTGCTCTTTACCCACCGCGACGCGCCCGCCCGGCGCTACCACCCCGCCACCGGCGAGTACGGCGCCACGCTGCCCGGCTACCGCGACGGGGCCGCCCTCGACTACAACGAAAGCACCTGCTACCTGAGCCTGGCGCTGGTGGAGCAGGCCTTGGCCGATGGCTACCAGCTAGCCGACGTGGCGGTGCTGTGCCGCACGCGGGGCCAGAGCCGGCTACTGGCTAAGTTTCTGAAGGAAAGAGGCTTCCCTATTATCTCGGCCGATTCCTTATCACTGCAATTTGCGGAGGCCGTAAACCTGCTGGTGGCCCTGATGCGGGTGCTGCACCAGGGCGCCGACACGCTGGCGCGGGCCGAGGCACTGCTGCTCGTGGACAAGGTGGTGCGCCGGCTGCCCCCTACCCCGGCCCGGGCGCGGCACCTGGCCGCCGTGGCCAATGACACGGAAACCAGCGCGCCCTTCTTCAACGAGCTGCGGACCCTAGGCTTCGACCTACACGAGCACCAAACCGGCAACCTAGGGCTGTATGAGTTGACCGAGCGGCTCATCGGCATTTTTGGGCTGCTGGAAACCAATGCGGAAAGCGACTACCTGTTTCGCTTCCTGGATTTGACGCTGGAATTCAGCTTGAAGTACGGCAATAATTTGGGTAACTTCCTCACGCACTGGAACGAGCGCAAGGGCAAGCTGAGCATCAACGCGCCGGGCGGCACCAATGCTATTACCATCACCACGGTGCACAAAGCCAAGGGGCTGGCCTACGGCATCGTACTGGTGCCCTTTGCCGACTGGGACCTGGTGCCGCGCACCGACGCGCGACTCTGGGGCCGCCTCGACGGCGCCGACAAGCCCCTGGCCGGCCTGCCCGACGTGGCCGTAGTTCGCCTCAACAAAACTCTGGGCTACACGCCCCTGGCTAGCCAGCGCGAAGAGGAAGTGGAGAAAACGCTGCTCGACGGGCTGAACACGCTGTACGTGGCTTTTACGCGGCCCCGGCACCGGCTGTACGTCATCAGCAAGGTGCCGGCAGAGGCGCCGAAAGCCGCCGACTTGCCGTTGGCGGCCGCGCCCGAACTGCCCGCCGCGCAGGGTGAGGCCCGCGACGTGGCCACCCTGCTTAGCGGCTACTTGCGCACCCTAGGGCAGTGGCGCGACGGCCAAACGAGCTTCGTGCTGAGTGAGGGCAAGCAGCGGGAGAAAACCTACCATTCCCCACCCACCACCCACTACTTCCCCCTTACCAACCTAGCTACTAGCGACTGGCACGAGCGGCTGCGGCTGCGCCGCCACGCTACTACGGTGTTCGACTTCGACGAGCAGGAGCGCCTGGGCGAACTCAACCGCAAGCTGCACTACGCCCTGCGCCGCCTGCTGAGCGCCCGCGACCTGGGCCGCGCCCTGCGCCAGCTAGTGGCCGAAGGCGTGCTCAACCAAAAAGAGCGGCCTGAGCTGGAAACCCGCCTGCAAGCCATTCTCCAAGACCCGCGCCTAGCCCCCTACTTCGCCGATAACCTGGCCGTGGAAACCGAGCGCGAAATATTGGTAGGCGGCCACACGCACCGCGCCTACAAGCCCGACCGCATCGTGTTCAGCCTGGCTGCCAGCCGCGCCGCGCAAACCGTGACGATGCTCGACTTCAAGCTGCCGCCCCCGCGGGATGCCGACAAGACCAACCTGCGTAACTACGGCCGGCTGTTTCGCGAGCTGGGCTACGGGCAGGTGCGCGGCGTTATTTACTACTTCGGCGCGGGCGAAGTGGTGGAGGTGTAACTTGCTTCTATGAAGCACCTAACTAACCGGCTCTGGCTGGGCTACTGACTAACTGATGTTACGCAGTCGGTAGGCCTCTTTCGCCGTTCAACATAGTGATGATGACTTGCACGCTGGACCTATACACCGATTATTTGGTAAGTTCCA
>JBPBPH010000087.1:0-61694 GCA_050954355.1 Janthinobacterium lividum | reverse complement strand
GATTAGCAGCGCCGATGCCCAGCACTGGTTTGACCATTGTGGGTATCATGTGCAGACCGCCACCTGAAAGGGTAAACGGTTCACGAAACCGCTGTAAGTTCATCAGTTAAAACTAGGCACACTCACCGAGCCGAGGCAGTCCTTCTGGCTGCGTCTTATCCGAATTGCGGAGGCTTGTTGGGAAGTGATACATGATTTTAGCGGTTTAGTATGACAAAGGTGAAGCAGGTTTTTTATTGATGCAGCTATTTTATAAAAAAATTAAAATATTTTTTAAATTATCAAATCCTATTTTGTCCACTTTATTTACAACAACATTCATTAGCTATTTTAAAATGTAATAAGTAAAATCTAATTAATTCAACAGAAAGGTTTGCGTTATGTGATTTACATAAAGTTATCCGTTTTGGCGAGCATGTCCCAAAGTCGCGAGTAGCTGGTAATTTTGCTGACCGTGGCTCCTACTCTACCCCTGCGCCAGTTCTTGCCGGTGCTTAGCCTGGCCAAGCCGGCTTTGGCTAGCCCTACGCAACAGGCTTTTCGCCAAGCCCTAGGCGAGGTGGCCGCGCTGCGCACCCAGCTGCAGGCGCTGCGCGATACCCAAACGCAGGCGCGCCTCACCTACTGGCGGCAGGTGGGCCCGCTGGCCGCGGTTACGGTGGCCGCGCGCCGGGCCCTGTACGAGCCGCTCGAAGCGGCCTTGCCGGACGGCTACCTTACCCGCGCCGAGGAGCGGCAGGTAGTTGAGCTGCTGGTAGCCATCGCGCGCGACCTAGAAGCGCGCTTTGGCGAAGACGAATCGGCGCTGCTGGCCCGCTACGCCCCGGCTACCCCACCGCCCGAAGAGGAAACCACGCCGCCCGAACCAACCGCGCCTGCGCTCCCTGAGCAGCCCACTACCAGCCGGGCGCGGCGCCAGCAGCGGCTGCAGGCCGCCGCCCAAACCGCCCGCGCCGCCGACGATGCTCTGCTCGGCAGCACCAAGGCAGCCTACCGCGAGCTGGCTCGCCAGCACCACCCCGACCGGGCTGCCCAGGCCAGCGCCGAAGCGCAGCAAATCCAAACTTCTCTTATGCAGCGCATTACGGCAGCCTATGCGGCGGGCGACCTAGCGGCCCTGCTTACTTTGCTGGCCGAGGAAACCACCAGCGAAGCCAGCGAGGAATTATTAGCCCGCTACACCAGGGCGCTAGCCCAGCAGCAAACCCAGCTAGCCAAGCAGCTGGCCGAGGCGCAGGCGCCCAGCGCCGACGCGCCCTGGAGCGGCACGCCCAAGCAGCAGCGCACCCGCCTGCGCGAAGTAAAGCGCAGCCTGCGGGCCGAAATTGACTACCTGGATTTCTTGCGGCGGCAGCTAACCGAGCCGGCCACGCTGCGCCTAGCCCTGCGCGAGTTAGCCCAAACGGGGGTGTAGCGCCCACCGAGCCCTAGGGATGTAGCAAGGCGCCCAGTGGGCATAGGGCTTCGAGCACTTATTGGCGCTCACTCGCTCCTTAGGGGTGCTACTCGCCCGAGCTTAGGCGCTCGACGGCGGCGCGCACCGCCTCGGCGCGAAAGGCAGGCGCAGTGGCGGGCGCCTGCAGCAGGCGCAGCAGGTGCATATACTTGCGGCGGCCCTCGGCGAGCATGTCGGCCGGCACCTCGAGCGGGAACACGCCGAAAGGCTCCACTTTCTGCACGCCCACCAGCAAGAACCGGTCGGCTTGCAGCGCATCGGTGTAGAAAGCGGCTTGCCGGTCGTAGTCATACGCCGCGCACTGCCAGCGGAAGTGGTCGGCGTCGCGGGCCAGGGTGGTTTTAAAATCGACGACTGTGTAAGGCTCGCCGGGCAAGTCCACTACCAGGTCGGCGCGCAGCTTGCTGAGGGTGTTGGTGATGGGCTCGGTGAAAACGGCGCTGCGCTCGGTGAGGCCGCCCGCCAGCAGGCGGCTCAGCTCGGTGTTCAGCTTCACCCCTTCTACCAGCCACCAGATGAGCGTATCGTTCAGGCCCGGCTGGCCGGCTACGTACTCGTCGGGCTCAAGCAGAGCGGTGTGGAAAGCGGTGCCAAAGCTGAGCGCACCCGAGCCCGAGTCGCGGCGGGGCAGCCGGCCATCGAGGGCATCGCGTAGCCGCGACAAATCGGAGTTGGCGATGGCGGGCAGGGCGCGGTAGTCGTCGTAAGATACGCGCAGCAGGTCGGGGCGGGGAATAACAGAGTCAGGCACGGCTAGTATAACTGCATTCAGCGAAAAAAGTATCCGCCTGCGGCGCACAATCGGCCGAGCTAAAACATAAAAAGCCCCGGCGCGGGGCACCGGGGCTTTTTATCACTGGCTCGTCGCTTAATTTAAGCTGATGAGGTAAAGGCGCAGCTGCAACTTATTGAGTACGCTGCGCTGGCTGCCTAGGGCCACCCGCGTGGGCAGCTCCGGCGTACTCGAGGCCAGTAGCATGCCATTGTTGGGCGTCGTATTGGCCAGCACGGCCTGCACGTAGCTGGTTACCGTCCAGCTATACGTGCCCTGGTCGAGCCCGGTGAGGGTAGACAAACCCGGCGCGTAAGCGGCCGTGGCGTAGGCTGCAGTGCTGACGGGCTGGTTGTTAATATTGGAGAGGTAGACCGTGAGCGCGGGTGGCGTGGGCAGGTAGGGCGTGAGCGAGGTAGCTGGCACCTGCATCGTTAGCTGCGCGCTCGTGATGGTCAAATTCTGGCCAAACTGCTGAATTGTAGACAGGTATGGGAACTCCAGCTTGGTTTGCAGGCCTAGGGCTCCTTCTACAAACGTTTGCTCGCCGGTGAGCGCGGCACTCACTTTTTGCAGAGGCTGCGCGGGTAAGGCCGTGCCCAACGAGCCGGTTTTGCGGTTGGCCCGCACCTGGAAGTAGTGGCCGCCACCGTTAGATATCAAAAACGACACGTTTTGCTCCGTGCCCGCGTCGGTGGCGGTGTGGTAATACAGAAATAACCCTGCGTCGGTGCTGGTGGCGCTCATGCGCACCAAGGCAGCATCGTCGGTGGCACCCGGCAACACAGCTAGCCCTGGGAGGAAAGCCTGAAACTCATCTTGCGTAGCAATGCTGCCCGACTGTCCGGCGTCGAGTAGCTGCTGCCCAAAGGTTTTTTTCAGGCGAATGCGCAGCGTCGTCAGGTTGGGGCGGGCCCGGCGCACGGGCGCAGCCTGCTCGTTTAGCAGAGTGGTTGAATCAAAATCAGCCTTGGTGTACTTCGGCGAGGCATACGATACCTGCGTGTTTGATACGGGTGTTTTCATCTGGTAGATTGAAAACAGCGTCTGCGTTTTAGTGGTGTCGCCGTAACGGTAGGTGTCGGGCTTCAGCACCAGCACCACCGAGTCGAGCAGGTAGGTGGCATCGGGGGTAAAAGTGGTGCCCAGGCCCACCCGAAAGAAGCTGCGGGCTTCGAGGGTGCCCAGCAGCGGGTCGGTGTAGCGCCCGGCTAGTAGATAGCTCGATGAGGACGTGGGTACCGAGTCGCGCAGCACCGTAGAGGCGCGCACCGTGATGGTATCAACTAAGTAAGCCCCCGTGTTGGCATTGGCGTCGGGCAAGCCCACACCAATGCCGGTAATGTCGGTGGAGCAGGCCCCCACCAACAATACCAGGCCTAGCAGCCCCAGCAGGTTGCGCCAAGCTAAAGTCAGTTTATTGCTGCTCTGCACTGGGGTCAATCCGCCAAAAGTCATCGAAGGGCTGGCTGCCGCTAGCCCCTAGGCCCACGTAGCCATAGGTGCCGATGCCAAAACCCACGCCGTAGCTGCGCGCCGTGCCTAGGAAGGGATTCATCTTCGTCCAGGTATCCATGGTGGGGTCGTACTGGTAACAGTCGGTGCGTACGGCGCCGTTGCTGCCCGTAGCAACGTAGCCGTAGTTGCCTACCGTAAAGGCCACGCCATTGTTGCGAGCCACGGCGCTGTAGTCATAAATGTCCGAGCCGGTGGTCTGGTTTACGGTATTACGCTTCTGCGTCCAGGTGTCGCCAGTGGGGTTATACGACCAGAAATCGGTGTTGACAGCTCCGTTGTTGATGCCTGTACCCACGTACAGCTGGTTGTTGATGGTGAAAGCGACGGCCCCCATGCGCTTGTCGCCGGGGAAGCCCGCGAAAGTGCTCCAGGTGTTGGAGCTGGGGTCGTAGCGGTAGAAGTCCTTCTTGTAGTTAAGGTCGAAGCCGCAGCCTACGTAGCCGTAGTTGCCCACGCTGCCCGCCACCGCGCCGTAGCGGGCGGTGCCACCCAGCGCGCTGGTTAGGCTGGCCATTTGCGTCCACTTGCCCACCGTCGTCAGCGAGGTGCCGTTGGCTAGCGTGGTTTGGGTGTTGGTCGAAGGGTCGAACCGCCAGAAGTCACCTAGGTAGTTGGTACCATCGTAACCAGTGCCCACGTAGCCATAGTTGCCCACCGTGAAGGCCACGGCGTAGTAGCGGGCCACGGCGGGGAGTGAGGTGAGCGTCGTGTAGCTGCCGTTGGTGGGGTTATACGAGTAAAAGTCGTTGTACTTGGTACCGTTCACGTCAATGCCCGTACCCACGTAGGCGGTGTTGTTGATGACGAAGCTCACGGCTCCCCGGCGGGCGGCAGCCGGAAAGCTACTGCCTTTGGTCCAGTTCCCGTAAACGGTGGTAGTATCGTCTTTGTGGCAGCTGCTGAGGCCAAAGCTGCCCAGTAGGACTAGTGCCAGCAATAACCGGCTAGCTCGCTGAACGAGGTTTTTCATGAAAAAAAGTAAAATTGAACTACCACTCAGAGCCAACCACTCGACAAGTGGTTGCATCGCAGCAGTGGCGCTGCAATGCGCAAGGGCCATGTTTGGCTCCACAAAAGTAATCGCAGATTGAGTGGATTTAACGGATTTCGCAGAAACGCTTGCTGCATAGGTTGGCCGTACCAACGCTAATGGGCGGCATCTGGTGCACGCTACCAGCATTTTTTGACTATTATTCAGCACGAAAAAAGGTCGGCACACCTATTTTCTCTGCCTTTGCTTTCTCTCCTACCCGCGTCGTCAGCCCCCACAGCGGGCGTATCCGCAAAATCTGCGGTCAGTCGAAGCGAATGGCCACCATGGGCTTGATGCGGGCAATGAGAATGGTGGGCAACAGCACCGCCAGCAACCCGGCCGCCAGCGTGGCCCCATTGAGCAGGGCAAACACGCTGGGGCTCCAAGCAATGGGCACGCGGTCCATGTAATAATTTTCGGGGTCGAGCGGAATGAGTTTAAAGTAGTATTGCAAGGCGCTGAACCCTAGGGCAATGACATTGCCAATGACCAACCCGCGCAGCGTGATGCCCAGCCCGCGGAAGAAAAACATCCGGCGAATCTGGTTGTCGGTGGCGCCTATCGACTTCAAGATGCCAATCATCTTGGTGCGCTCCAAAATCATGATGAAGATGGTGGACACCATGTTAAACGTGGCCACGAAGATGATGAGTATCAGAAAGATAATGACATTACGATTCAGCAGTTGTAGCCAGTCGAAAAGCTGCGCGTACTGGTCGGTTATTTTCTCCACCCGAATCTCGTAGGGCAGCTGCTGGTAGAAGCTGTCGAAGGTGGGGCCGAGCTGCTGAAAATCGCGCAGGCGCACCTCCAGCCCGCCCACCAGCGAATCGGGCCAGGCGTTCAATTCCTGAATCTGGCGCAGGTCGCCGAGCACGTACACCTCGTCGAACTCATCGAGCCCGGTTTGGTAAATGCCCGCCACCCGAAACTTGCGGATGCGCGGCGGCTGCTGAATAAAGTAAAACAGCGCCGAGCTATCGACCCCCAGGCGCAGCTTATCGGCAATTTTGCGCGAAATCACGATGTCGTTGCTGGCCGCCGAATCGGTAAAAGCCGGGAACTTGCCGGCCACCAGGTTCTGGCGCATGGCGCTGGGGCCGTACTTTTCCGACACGCCCTTGAGCACCACGCCCAGCACCTCGTCGGTGGTTTTGATGATGGCCGTTTTGCGCGCAAACGACTGCACCGAAGCCACTTGCGGGTAGCGGGCCAGCTGCCGCCGCAGCTCGGGCTCGGAGATGGGGGCCACCTCCAGCGAGTTGCTGGTATCGTAGCGCGAGAGCTGGATGTGGGCCCCGAAGGAGAAGATTTTATTTTGAATCTGCTCGCGAAAGCCGTGCAGAATAGCAAACGACACCACCATGACGGCAATGCCCAAAGCAATGCTGACGGTGGCAATGCGCGTAACGGAGTGGGTAAACGAGCCGGTGTCGGCGCCGTCCATGCGGCTCGATATGTAGCGGGCTATATTCAAGGCTGGCGTAAAGCTACGGCGGGTTTGCAGCCGCACCGCCCCCTAGGGCCCGGCGCGGCGGCCCAGGCCTACTTTTGGGGCATGATGACGCGGATGTATTTGGCGGCCGGCTTGCTGCTGGCCCAGGCCGGGGCCTGTGAGCCTGCCCCTCCCCATGCGCCCCCGGCCCGCCCGGCCGCCGCCCTGCAAGTGGGCGCGGCGCGGCTGCCCCAGTACCTGCCGCTGCTGCGCGGCCAGCGGGTGGGCTTGGTAGTCAACCAAACTTCGCTGGTGGGGCGTACCCACCTAGCCGATACGCTCAAAGCCCTAGGGGTGCACCTGACGGCCATCTTCGCGCCCGAGCACGGCTTTCGGGGCGAGGCGGCCGACGGCGCCACCATTGCCGACGGGCGCGACGCCCGCACGGGCGCGCCGGTGCGCAGCGTGTACGGCGCTACCAAAAAGCCCACCCCCGCTATGCTGGCCGACGTGGACGTGCTGGTGTTTGACATTCAGGACGTGGGCACGCGCTTCTACACCTTCATCAGCACCCTGCACTACATTATGGAGGCCGCCGCCGAGCAGGGCAAGCAAGTAGTGGTGCTCGACCGGCCCAACCCCAACGGCGCCGTGGTAGATGGCCCGGTGCTCGACCCCCGGCACCGCTCGTTCGTGGGCCTCGACCCGCTGCCCATCTGCCACGGCCTGACGGTGGGCGAGCTGGCCAAAATGCTGAATGGCGAGCACTGGCTGGCCGGCGGCGCACGGGCGCGCCTGCAGGTGGTGCCCATGGCGGGCGGCTACACCCACGCCCTGCCCTACGCCCTGCCCGTGCCCCCCTCGCCCAACCTGCCCACGGCGCGGGCGGTGGCCCTCTACCCCAGCCTGTGCCTCTTGGAGGGCACCGACGTGAGCGTGGGCCGCGGCACCCCTAGCCCCTTTGAGGTAGCTGGGTCCCCTAGCCAGCCGGCTAGCCGCCCCTACCAGTTCACCCCTGGCCCCAATGCGGGCTCCACCAGCCCGCCCCAAAACGGCCGCCTCTGCCACGGCGTCGACTTGCGCCAGCCCACATCTGGCCAGCCCGCCGAGTTCTTCACGCTGAAGTATCTGCTTGATTTTTACCAGCAGAGCACCGACAAACCTCACTTCTTCACCAAGTACTTCGAGCAATTGGCCGGCACCGACTCGCTGCGGGCGCAGGTAATCGCGGGCCGCTCCGAGGCCAGCATCCGCGCCAGCTGGGAGCCGGCCCTAGGGCACTACCGGGCCATTAGGAAAAAGTACTTGCTGTACCCGGAGCGGTGAGTTTACTTGCTTATAGGGTGTAATCAAACCGGCCTTGCGTAATCTTTAAGGTATCGCAGCCCGGTCTGTGTAGCGTGAAAGTGAAGGTACCGGAAACAATACCTTGTGCTCGGTCAAAGCGCGTAAGCGTTAGATTGCCCACTTGACAGGCTCCAGTATCACTGCTCCTTACTATGTTACAAGGCGACTTTAGGCTGGTATTGAAATAGATTGAGCCCATTGGGACCAGTACTGGAGAATAAGTATGTTCCGGCTTGCTTAACATTAGCCACGCCAAAGGTGCTGCTTTGAAAAGTGCTGCTACTGGTATAGCGGTAGCACTTAACTTGTAAGGCCCCACCCGCATACCCAGTATCATAGGTGAGGATGAAGTTGGGGCGGCCATCATAGCCGGCGGGGGTCCAGGGTTGGCCATTGAGCAGGCAGCCGAAGGTGCCGGCCCCGTGCTGGGTGGCGGGCGGCAGTTGGCTCAGCGGGTCGGGGTCATTCTTTCTGCACCCACTCAAGCTTAATGAGGCGGCTACTAAAAGCGACGATAAGTGCAAGTATTTCACGGAGTAAGAAGTAAGGGATAAGGTAGCGAGGCCGTAGAGCGGTCGGCAAGAAAACCGTAGTAAACGTAGGCTCGCGACCGCGGCAAACCAACCTAACAGTCGGGCGAAACTGACTTTAGCTTACGGCCAGTTTACGGCTGGTACCAGCCGTAAACTGGCTTCATTTCGGCAGCCAAAGCGTTTATTTCTGACTTTAGCCCTAGGGTAGCGTGGCCGCACTAAGCTTGCTACCCGCACCGACTACGGTTGGGCCTACGCAGGCTACGTGCCTAGGGCTTGCCGCAACCGCAGGCCCTAGGCGGCTTACTTTCGCGGCTAATTCGCCGTTGTCATGCCCGCTCCTCTCCGTATCGTTTTCATGGGCACGCCCGATTTTGCCGTGCCCACCCTCGAAGCCCTGATTGCCCTGCCCGAAGCCGAGGTGGTGGCCGTCATTACCGGCCCCGACCGGCCCGCCGGGCGCGGGCGCCAGCTGCAAGCCTCGGCCGTGAAGCAGGCGGCCCTGGCGCACGGCCTGCCGGTGCTGCAGCCTACCAACCTCAAGTCGCCCGAGTTTCAGGACGAGTTGCGCGGCTACCTGGCCGATTTGCAAGTAGTGGTGGCCTTCCGGATGCTGCCCGAGGCGGTGTGGAACATGCCCCGCCTCGGGTCGGTAAACATCCACGCCTCGCTGCTGCCGCAGTACCGCGGGGCGGCCCCCATCAACTGGGCCCTCATGCACGGCGACCAGGAAACAGGCGTCAGCAGCTTCTTGCTGCGCCACGAGATTGACACCGGCGACTTGCTGCTGCAAGCAAAACTGGCCATCGCGCCCACCGACGACTTCGGCTCGCTCTACGACAAACTCAAGCACCTGGGGGCCGACCTGGCACGGCGCACGGTGCTGGCCCTGGCAGCCGGGCAGGCCCCGAGCACGCCCCAAACCAACCCGCCCAATTTGCGCGCCGCTCCCAAGCTCACCAAGGAAACCGGCCGGCTCGACTTCGAGCGCCCTGCCCCCGACCTCGTCAACCAAGTGCGCGGCCTGGCGCCCGCCCCTGCCGCCTACACCACCCTGCCCGATGGCCGCAGCCTGAAAGTGCTGCGCGCCCAGGCCCTAGGGCTTGACCCAGCGTCCACCAACGACTTGCCCGCGCCCGGCACCTGGGCTACCGACGGCCGCCGCTACCTGCGCGTGGCCACGCCCAGCGACTGGCTCGATTTGCAGGAAGTGCAGCTGGAGGGCAAGAAGCGAATGAGCGCGGAGGAGTTGCTGCGCGGCAACAAGCTAGATTTTGCAAAGTAAGCAATAGCTTAATCTCATAAATCAAAAGAACGTCCTGCTGAGCCCCCACGCCGCCTAGGGTACATTAGGGGGTCGTTCGATACAGCGGCCGTGATGCTTCGCGGGACTCAGCATAACAAACAATTAGTCAACCTATGATAGCTCTAGTAGTAGCCGTGGCCGACGGCAACAACGTAATCGGCCAGGCAGGCGAGCTGCCTTGGGGCCGCCTGCCCGCCGACTTGCGGCACTTTAAAAAACTGACCCTAGGGCACCCAGTAGTGATGGGCCGCAAGACCTTCGACAGCATCGGGCGCGCCCTGCCTGGCCGCCCCAACCTAGTAATTACGCGCCAACCCACCTGGGCAGCGGCCGGCGCCGAAGCCCACCCTACGGTGGCGGCGGCCCTGGCCCGCGCCCACGAGCTAGCGGGCATCGAGGGTCTGGTGTGCATTATTGGGGGCGGCGAAATTTACCGCGAGGCACTTCCCACGGCCGACCTAGTGTACCTGACCGAGGTACACGGCACTTTCGCGGGCGACACATTTTTCCCGGTCCTAGCCCCCACCCAATGGCGCGAGGAAACCCGCGAGCGCCACAAGGCCGACGACCAAAACCTTCACGCCTACAGCTTCGTGACGCTACGGCGGCGCTAGCTCACCTAGCGCAGCAGCACCAGCTTGCCCCAGTCGTTCTTGAAGCTTTTATCGCCGGCCGTGGCGCGCTGGGTGAACTTGCTGCCGGGGTCGTCGAGCAATACGCGGTAGAGGTAGGTGCCGTTAGCCAGGCGGTCGCCGTACTGGTCGGTGCCGTCCCAGGCGTAATCGGTCAGGTTGTTGCCGATGTGCAGCGGCCCCAGCTCGGCCATGAAAATCTCGCGCACCACCTTGCCGGTGAGCGTCATAATCTGAATTTTCATGTTGCGCGGCAGCTCGTCGCCCGTCACGGTAAACACAAATTTCGCCTTGCTGGTGATGGGGTTCGGGTAGGGAAAGACGTTGGTAATCGACGACGCTTGCACCACCTCAAACTTCACTTGGTAATCCTGGGTGCCCGAGCTGGCGCCCGAGGGGTCGCGGCCCTGCACCCGCAGCGTGTACACGCCATCGGGCAAAGCGCCGGTTTTGCCGGGGTAGTACTCCAGCTTGGCCACGCTACCCTTTTGCGAGGTAGAGTCAACGGTAAAATGCAGCAGGCTAGCATCGGTTACGCGCGTGGCGACCTGGCCATCGCGCTGCAAATACACCGTGAAGTACGAGGCATCCTTGATGGCGCGCAGCCGGTCCTCATCCTTGAGCTGAATGGCAATAATGGGCGTGGGCGACACCAGCTCGCCGTTGAGGATGTGGCGGCCATCCACGGCCACGTCGAGCGTGGGTGGCACGTTGGTATCGGCCACCGTGATGGGCGGCAGGCGCAGCTCGTTGTTGAAGTAGTTCTGCTCGGGCTGCAGCTGCGGGTTGACCACGGCCACCGGCGTGAAGGTACCAAACACCCCAATTACTTTAAGCCTAACCAGCGCGGCCGGGAAGGTTAGCACGCTGTCGCCGGCTCCTAGGTCGCGCGGGGCCGTGAGGAGGGTTTGCACCGGTGTGGTGGTGCCGGGGTAGGTTAGGAGCTTGTTATTGGCGTCGTAGAGCGATACTTGCAGCTGCAGGCGCTGGGCAAAGGGGTCGGGCGCCACGTTGTCGAACTTGACCGGGAAGTGCAGGTAGCCATCGTTCACGGCCTGCTTGGTGAGGGTGGCGGCGTCGTAGGCCGCGGCCGCCACTAGGTCGCGGCGCACGATGCCTTCGGGCAGGCCGCGGTAGCTGAGCAGCCACTGCCGCAGCTGCGGCGGCACCCGGTTCACCGAGTCGCGCAGGGTCAGCTTCAGGCGCATCCTAGGGTAGGTGGTGGCCGAAAAGCCACTTAGGTCGAGGCGCTTCGCTTTGATGTCGGCGTTGAGCACCGTTTCGTTGTTGGCCGCGTCAATGCCTACCAAACTCAGGGTGTAGGCCGAGGTGCTCGACTCGCGCTTTATTTGGGTGAACAGCGACTGCCACTGCCGGGCCGGGCCAATGATGGT
Source organism: Janthinobacterium lividum (assembly GCA_050954355.1). Lineage (GTDB taxonomy): Bacteria > Bacteroidota > Bacteroidia > Cytophagales > Hymenobacteraceae > Hymenobacter. The sequence goes on along the minus strand of JBPBPH010000087.1, from coordinate 50,268 downwards.
GCTCAGCACCTGCCCCGAGGTGCCCACCGTGCGCAGGGTATCCGTCAGGCTAATTTGTTGGCTGTAGGTGGGCGTGCCCAGGCTGGCGTCGGGGCCCAGTTCGCGCAGCAGCCGGCCGCCGCTGGCTTGCTTCTCGGCCACGATGGCCCAGGGCTCACCGTTTTTGAGCTGGCCGATGAGCTTGCTTCCTAGGGTGGTAGCCAGCAGTTGGCGCACGCCGGCCAGGGCAGGGTCGGCAAAGCGCAGGCGGTTCTCGCTCACCAGCAGCACGTAGGCGCCATCGGGCACGCTGGCCATAAACCGGCTCAGCAAATCGCGGTACGCCTGGTTGCTGTTGAGGTTACGGAGCGTGTCGCCCCCGGCGGCGAAGTGGTAGAATGTTTGCGCACCTTGGCCGCAGGTGGAGTAGCCGGTGCCGGGCACGGTAATGCGCTGCAGGGTATTATGGTCGAGCACCACGGCCAGTAGGTTGGGCACATCCACCCCGCAGTCGCTCACGTAGGGGGGCCGCGAAATATCGGTGAAAATGGTGCCGCCCGCCGTGAGGAAGGTGGGGCTGCTGCCCGGCAGGCCGCCGCCCGCCGTGCGCAGCTGCATCGGCGTCGGCTGGCCCTGGAAGCTCCAGCGGTTGGTGGGCGCCGCCACGGCCACGCCCTGTAGCTGGTCGCGCCGAAACTGCCCGTTGTGGCTCTGCGACCAGCCGCCCGCCACGGCGCCGCCAATCACCCGGAACGAGCTGCTTACCCAGCTCTTATCTTCGGTGGCCGAGGGCGCGCTGAAGCGCACCCGCCAGTACCACACCGTAGAGTCGCGGGCGCTGAGCAGGGCCGGTGGCACGTAGCTCACGACCGTGTTGGCCGTCACGGTGCCCGACTTCAGCGCCCGGCTGTCGAAGGTGGCCACTGAGTCTACCTGCACGTCGTAGCCCCGCAGCACCTCGTTCAGGTTGTTGCTCTGGGCTACTAGCCGGGGCTGGGAGCTGTTCACCACGCCAAACTCGGCGGGGGCCAGCAGCGTGATGCCGCTTTGCAGGAAGGCGAAGTGCAGCGTGGCCGTGTTGTTGGTTTCGCTTAGCTCGGCAATCTTGTTGCGATAATCCAGGTCTACCGTAAACACGTTGTCGCCGAACACGTTGCCCGCGTTGGGCAGCGTGATGGCGTACACCGTATCGCGGCCAAAAGCCTGCGGAAACGCCCGAGTGCTAGGGGTCAGCCCGTTGAAAAGGTAGGTGGCCGTGGTATTGTCGGGGTAGCGGCGCGTGACGCGAATCTCCACCGAGTCGCGCGTGATGCGCGCCGGGTTGCTTACGCCCACGTTCAGCACGAAGCTGGTGGAGGTGGCCATTACGCTGGGCTGGCCCGCCACCGGCGCAATCGAGAGCGTGGCGTTGCTGGCAATCAGGTCGGGCCTAGGGGGGGCAAACAGGCGCAGGGCCGGGTCGCCCTGCCAGAGCTGGGTTTGCAGCTGCTGCACCGCCTCGGGGCTGTTGTTGGCGTAGAAGGAGTTATTAAAATTTGCCGTTGGGGCAAGGGTGGGCAGCCGGCGGATGACTTCGTGCTGCACCTCGGCCAGGGGCCGCCCAAACCAGGTGGCATCGTTGAAGAGCAGCTGGTTGGAGAGCTGCTCCATGGGGTGAATGAGGTAGGCGTAAGAGAAGCCCGTTTCGGCCAGCATGCCGATGGCGCCCTTGCTGGCGGCCAGCACCCAGTCGGAGCCGAAGGTGGGCGTGGGGAAGAAGCACGCGCCCGCGCCGCAGCCGCTGTATAGCATGATGGGGTAGCGGCCGGCGTTGTTGTAGCCAATGGTCACATCCTTAATATCACCGATTTGCAGCTCGGCGTAGTTAGGCGAGCCGTGGCCGAAGTAGCTGATGAGCTGCAAGCCCGCATTCACCTGCGTGGGGATGGGAAAGGGCACGGTGCCCACGTCGGTAGCAGTGCGCCGGTAGGTAGTCACGTTGCCCCCAAATAAGGGGCTCGAAATCTGCTTCTTGTAGTAGTCCATGTAGCCGCCAAACTCCGCAAAGTCGGCGGCCGAGTGGCCGCCTACCAGTTGCACCACGTTCTTGTGCCACGCATCCAGGTTGTTGGCCAGGCTGAGCTCGTACTCCTGCATCTTGCCCAGGTAGGCCATCACCTCGGCGGGCGTTTGCGCCACCAGGCGGCCCGTTATCAGGCGCGGCGTGTAGTTGTCGTGCGGCCAGTCGTTCGACAGAAACAGGTCGGACGGCGTGCGCGTGGTAGTCGGCACCAGGTCGAGGCCGGCTTCGCCCTGGAAGCGGGTGGTATTGCCCGCGGGCACCCCGAAGTAGCCCAGGCCGTAGTCGTCGGTGCCTAGGGGGGCGCCCGGCGAAATACCCTTGCCCAGCAGCAGCAAGTACTTCGCCTGGGTAGCCGGCGACTTATCGCCCATCCACAGCGCGAAGTGGCGCAAGGCCAGCACCGACCGCTCGCCGTAGTGAAACTGGTCGTAGAGCAGCGGGGCCGTCACCATCAGCGTATCGTAGCGCCCGCCGGCCGCCGAGGCCCGGTAGGCGGCGTAGGCCTTGGCGGCGTTGGGGGCCGCGCCACTGGCTTTTTGCAGCGCCGGGTGGGTGATGATGATGAAGTTAGGTTTGGCCGGGTCGATGGTGCGGAACGTGATGCGCTGGGCTGGGGCGGGCGTCAGCGGGCGGCTCTCGTCGGCCAGCAGCAGGCGGCGCGTCTGCTGCTCGGTGGCGCTCGGAAACACGTAGCGGCGGGCGGTGGCCCCTAGGGTTTGGGCGGCGGCCGGGGCCACGCGCTGCACGTTCCAGGGGTCGTGCACGTCGAAGCCCGCCACGGCGGTGGGCACCCCGTCTACCTCATAGGTGGCGGGGCCAGCCAGCAGCGAGTCGTTTTGGAAGGCCACGCTGGCCCGGTTGCTAAACCACACCACCTGCTGCGGCACCACTAGGCGCGAGTAGGCGTAGCGCCAGCCGTCGCCCACGCCCGACGGCGGGTTTTGGTACACTTCCGAATTCAGCTCTACCAGGCCATCGGGCCGGATGTCGCTAAACTGCAGCGCGTACTTGCCGCGGGCAGCGGTAAAATCCGGGAAGTTGAGCTGGCCCAGCGCCCGCTGCGTGCCACTGGGCGGCACCACGCGCACCACCACGTGGTGGCCGTTGATGGGGTTGCTGGAGCCCGAGATAACCACCTCGGCCCGCGGCAGGGTAGTGGCCGTGGTAGCCACCGCCCGCAGCACCGAGTCGTTGATGGTGGAATAAGCGCGCTGGTACACCAGCCCCGAAAAGAAGCCTTCACCGGCTTCCAGCCAGGGCATAAAGGTGGAGTTGGGCACGCCGGTGATGCTGGGCGCGTCGAGGTAGCCATCGACGTGCAGCTTGAGGGCGGTTTGCAGGCGCCAGGCGTGGGGCGTGCCGCCGGCCGCCGCGGGCTGGGCCATGCGCTTGCCGGGCCGGCTGCCCCAGGTAATGAAGTAGGCCGCCGTGTCGGTGAAGAAGCTAAAGTGCGGGTTGGCCTGGTCGCGGCTGTCCTTGTAGTAGTCCCGGTCGAGCGCGCCGTCGTTGCGCTGCCCGTAAAACTCCAGAAAGGTACTGGCGTCGAGGGCGGCCGAGTTGCCGCCCTGGTACACGGCCACCTCCCGGCCGCGCCGCCAGAGCTGCAGCTGCGCGGGCGCCGTGGCCCCCGCCCCCAACTTGCTGAGGTAGGCAAAGTCGAGGCGGTAGAGGCCGTTGCGCCACACCTTCACCTTATAGTAAGGCTGGCCCGGCACCAGCCACTCGTTGCCGTAGGGGCCCGACTGCGCCCAACCGCCTAGGGTGCTGCCCAGCAGCAAGGCCAGTAGCAGGGCTTGCCGCCAACTGCGGCGCCAGCCGCCGGCAACTGCCTGATAAACGTAACGCATGGGTATTATACAGTTATAGATGTTTCAAATAAGTATAAGTATTTTGCTATTAAGACGTTAGTAGCTACCTAGCGGCCGCTGGGCAAGCCGCCCAGGCCCGCCGCGCGGCTGCCCAGGCCGTAGCCCAGGCTCACGATGAGCGAGTTGGTTTGGGCCGCCGTGCCGCCGTTGGCATCCAAGTCGAGGCGCGAGAGGGCCAGGTCGATGCGCAGGCCGCTGATGGCCACGCCTGCCCCCAGGCTGTACTGGCCCTTCCAGGTCTGCTGCTGGTCGAAGTTGGTGATGCGCTGGTAGTTGCCCAGGCCGCCGCGCAAAAAAGCCAGCTTGCGGTAGCCGATTTCTACGCCCACGCGCGGGTCCACGCTCACCGGCTTGGCCGATACCAGGGCGTTGCGCTGCCCGTCGGTGGTGGCCTCGAAGTCGGCGGCTACCAGGGCCGTAAATTGGCCGGGCAAGGTAAACTGCCGGCCCGCGCCCAGCACCAGCCGCGGCAGGGTTATCTCGGTCGAGTTGGTGGGGATGGTTTCGCCGGGCACCGCGTTGGCCCGGAACTGGTCGGCGTTGATGCTCCAGGCGTTGTAGGTGGTGGTGATGTCGCGGGCCATCAGCCCCAGGCGCCAGCCGCCGTGGTTGTACTGCACGCCTACATCCACCCCAAAGCCGTAGGCGTTGGCAAAGTTGCCCACGTTCTGGTAAATAATCTTGCCGTTGGCGCCCACGCTCAGGCCCTCGGGCCCCAGCTTGCGGGCGTAGCTCAGCAGCAGCCCGTAGTTGGCCACCGAGAAGTAGGTAATCTTGCTGTAGTCGATGTAGCCGTACTCGTTCACCAGGGCCCGCGTGTCGGCAATGTTGTCCACGCCCGAGCGCAGCAGCGTCACCCCTAGGGCGCTTTTTTCGTCGAGCGGCAGGGCAAAGGCCGCGTAGTCGTACTTCACGATGCCCGAAAACAGCTCGGCGTGCATCAGCACCCCGTCGTACTTATTGGCCACGCTGGTGAGGGCGGCGGGGTTCCAGTAGCCGGCGGTGGCGTCGTTGGCCAGGCTCACCTGCACCTTGCCCATGCCCAGCGAGCGGGCGCCGGCGCCCAGATTCATAAACTCGTTGCTGTACTTCGGCGTGTTGGACTGGGCGCGGGCCTTGGGGATTATACTCAGCACCAATGTGCTTATTCCCAGCGCAATGCCTACTCGTTTGGCAGTAGATAAATACGGCATAAATCTCTTTTAATAATAGAAGATAATCGGAGCGGCAACGCAAGTTACGGCCAGAAAGTACGTCGTTCCATGAAAACCACCGCGCCCTGGTTTTTCGCCGGCCGGTCAGCAGCATAGCTGGCTCTAAGCGACTAAGTTAAACCATCTATCTTAGGGGGCTACTTCCTTTCCCACCCCGTCGCCGCATGCCTCTTTTTACCCAGATTATAGTAAGCTATCACCGGTTGCTGGCCCTAGGGCTGCTAGCTGGCCTAACCCTGCAAGCCGCTCAGGCCCAGATTATTCGCGGCACCAAGCGGGGCGAAGCCTACGGCTACAACTCGGCGGCCGACCTGCGGGCGCTGGCCCCCGGCGTGGCCTGGTGGTACAACTGGGCCCCCACCCCCGACGCCGCCGGCGCGGCCACCGCGTACCAGGCCCTAGGGGTAGAGTACGTGCCCACCCAGTGGAACGGCAGCCTCGACGGCAGCCCCGTGACGGCCGATAACCTGGCGGCCAAAATCCCGGCCGGCACCCAATACCTGCTGGGCTTCAACGAGCCCAATTTTCGGAGCCAGGCCAACCTGACGCCCAGCCAGGCCGCGGCCGTGTGGCCGGTGCTGCAGGAGGTGGCCCGCCGCCGGGGCCTGAAGCTGGTGGCCCCCTCGGTAAACTACTGCGGCGACTGCGTAAGCGAGAACGGCGTTACTTACTACACGCCCACGCAGTACCTGGACGCGTTTTTTGCGGCCTGCCCCACTTGCCAGGTCGATTACATTGCGGTGCATACCTACGTGTGCCAGGAGCAGTATTTGCGCCAGAAGGTGGCCGAGCTCAAGAAATACAACAAGCCCATTTGGGTCACCGAGTTTGCCTGCGGCGATATGCCCGCCGGCCAGATTACCGCCGCCGTGCAGCAGAAATACCTGCTCGACGCCGTGAACTACCTCGAAAAAGAGCCGGCGGTATTTCGCTACGCCTGGTTTTCGGGCCGCAACAACGAGATTCCGGGCATCAACCTGCTCGGCAGCGACGGGCAGCTCACGGCCCTCGGGCAGCTCTACGTGGGGCGCCCCGCCGGCTGGGAGGCGGGCCGGCTGGTGCCGGTGGCCGTCACGGCCTCGTCGCAGGAAAGCGCCGCTACCGGCCCTGCTAACGCGGCCGACCGCGACATCAATTCGCGCTGGGCCAGCGCCTTGGGGGCCGGCCCGCAGTACGTGCAGCTCGACTTTGGCGCGCCCCAGGCCCTAGGGCGGGTGCAATTAAGCTGGGAGGCCGCCTACGCCCAGCAGTACCAGTTGCAAACCTCCCTCGACGGTACCACCTGGACTACTATTCAAACCGTGACCGACGGCGACGGCGGCCTCGACGACCTGCCCGGCCTGCAGGCCCGCGCCCGCTACCTGCGCATCTACGCCACCCAGCGCGGCACCGCCTACGGCTACTCGCTGTATGAGGTAGAGACCTTTGGGCCCGCTGCCGCCCTAGGCACCGCGCCGGCTGCCACGGCCCTGGCCGGAGCTAGCCTCTACCCCAACCCGACCATCGGCGCGGTTACGGTGCAGTGGCCGGCGGCAGCGGCCGGCAGCGGGCGCTGGCTGCTCACCAACGCCACCGGCCAGGTGGTGCGCACCGGCGCTCTGCGCGAGCAAGCAGGCCCCAACGAGTTGGTAATTAGCACCCAGCTGCTACCGGCCGGCAGCTACGTGCTGACGCTAGAAGGTGCCACGCGCCAGCACCTGCGCCTGCTGAAGGTCGAGTAGCCAGTGGGCTCATCTGGGCCTTAGCCAGCGGGTGCACCCTAGGGCGGCCCCGGCCGAAGCGCGTTGCTTCGGCCGGGGCCGCGTTCATTTTCAAAGGGTTGCGTTGCTCGCTAGGCCCTGGAGTAAAAAATAGCTGGCGGGAAAAAACAAAAGCTTTTACGCCAAGTATTATGTAATACAAAGTACCTGTATTACATTTGTACTGTTTCACACCCACTACACCCCCGCAACGCCTATGAAACTGGAGAACACCCAGGTGCAGATGCGCAAAGGCATTCTCGAATTCTGCATTCTGGAGATAATTGGCCGGGGCGAGGCCTACGCCTCCGACATGCTGGAGGAGCTCACGCAAGCCCGCATGATAGTGGTGGAGGGCACCCTCTACCCCTTGCTCACGCGCCTCAAAAACGCGGCTTTGCTCGACTACACCTGGAAGGAATCGACCTCTGGGCCGCCGCGCAAATACTACACCCTCACCAGCGCGGGCCGCCAGTTTTTGGAGGAGCTGCGCCAAACCTGGGAGGAAATGGCGCTCTCGGTGGGCATCATCCGGCAGCCGCCGCGCACGCCTTAGGTTCCTCGCCCCTATCCGCCAACCCGCCTTTCTCAGCTTAAACTGCCGCGCTCGCGCCTGCGGCCTTTCTCATGAAAAAGAACATCAGCATCAACTTGCAGGGTATCATCTTCCACGTAGAAGACGATGGCTATGAAGCGCTTAGCCGCTACCTCCAGGAGGTAAAAGCGCACTTTGCCAGCTACCAGGGCCACGAGGAGATTGTGGCCGACATCGAGGGGCGCATCGCCGAGCTGTTTGCGGCGCGCATCTCGGTTGCCAAGCAGGTCATCACCCTGGCCGACGTGCAGGAGATGACCGCCAAAATGGGCCGCGTGAGCGACTTCAACACCTCGCCCGATGAGGATGAGGACGAGCCCGCCGCTGCGGGCGCGGGCACCGGGGGCGGCTCTAATGGCCCCTTTGGCCCTAGGGGCACCTTCGGCACCGACGGCCCCTTCGGGCCCAAGGGTCCTTTCGGCAGCGATTTTGCTACCGACGCCGACGGCCAACCGCGCCGCCTGTACCGCGACCTGGCCCACCGCAAAATTGCGGGCGTGTGCGCCGGCCTGGCCCAGTATTTTATGGTCAATCCGCTTTGGCTGCGGCTAGGCTTCCTGGCTCTGCTGCTGCTGCCCAACTTCTTCTTCACCATCGGCCGCTTCGAGGGACCTTGGCGCCACAATCTGGGCCTAGGGCAGTTTGCCTTCCTGGCCTACGTGGTGCTGTGGATAGCCCTACCCAAGCGCTACGACGCTCCCGAACCCATTGATACCCTGAGCAATACCGGGCCGCTAGCGGGGCGCAAGCTTTACCGCGACACCAACGAGGGCAAAGTAGGCGGCGTATCGGCCGGCTTGGCAGCCTACTTCAACGTAGACGTGACGCTCATCCGAGTCGTTTTCCTGGCCACCTCGCTGGTGGGCGGCTCGGGGCTCATCGTTTACGTCATTCTGTGGGTAGTGGTGCCCGAGGCCCGCACCGTGTCAGAAAAGATGCAGATGCGCGGCGACGCCGTCACCCTGTCGGGCATCGACAGCAACCTGCGCAGCGCCGAAGCCGACGGCCCGGCGGGCTTTAACCGCCCGGTAGGCACTTTTTTTGAGAACGCCGCCCGCGAGGCCCGCCCGGCCCTGGGCTTCGTGGGCCGGGCGCTGCGGGTAGTGGTGGGTGGTTTTTTGCTCATCATCGCGGGCATCATTCTGCTATCGCTGGCCGCTGCGCTGGGCACCGCGCTGGGAATTTTTCCGCACGATACCGTGGAGCTGGGCGACGCCGGCACCAAGTACCTGCTGCTGCACGACGTGCCCGACTGGAGCAAAATAGCGCTCTTCTTGACCGCGGCCATTCCGGTGCTGGCCCTGGTGCTCCTGGGCTTGCGGCTGCTGCTGCGCCGCTCGGTTCTGACGCCGAGCGGGGGCCTGCTGCTGCTGGGTTTGTGGTTGCTGGGCGTGGTGGGCAGTGCCGCCGCCGCCAGCCAGTACGCTCGTGAATACCGCACCCACGCCACCTACACCAGCACCCACGAGCTGGACTACGTGCCCAGCCCTGGCCTGGTGCTAGATGCGCGCGACCATAGCGAGTACCTGAACCAGATACGCCTGCGCCTGGCCCCGGCCGATAGCAACGCCCTAGGCAGCGTGGAGCAGGAATTCTCGGCCCGCGGCCGCAGCCAAAGCGCCGCCCGCCTCACGGCCCAGAACTCCATCAGCTACAACTATAGCCAGCAGGATTCGACGCTAACCTTTGACCGGGGCATTGAGCTGAAGGAGAACATGCCCTTTCGCAACCAGCGGCTGACCTTGACGCTGCACCTGCCCCTGGGCAAGGTGTACACCCTGACGCCGGCCTTTCTGGAGCTGCTCGATGACCAAGATTTTACCGACCGCCACCGGCCCGACACCGGCGGGGATGCGCGCGACCGGCCCTACCGCGCCCGCCTCACCCGCCAGGGCCGCTTTACGTGCCTAGGGTGCGCCAGCGACGGCAACGGCGCAGCCCTGCGCAACGACGGCGACAACGAAGATGATAACGGCGACGAGGTGGTAAAATTTGACGTGAACGGCAACCGGATGCGGGTGCGCGTGAACACCGACGGCGACCAGCCCCGCGTGAGCGTGGAAACCGACGCGGCCAGCTTCAGCACCGAGCCCGGCCACTACGGCAGCGACCGCAAAACCCTGAGCGACCCCGGCGAATTTTCGGAAGTAGAAGCCAACGGCGCCCTGCACGTGGTGGTGCGCGCTGGCAGCGAATATAAGGTAGAGGCCGCCGGCCGGCCCGAGGACTTGCGCGCCCTGCGCCTGCGCCGCGACGGCAACCGCGTAGTGCTGGGCCAGGGCGACTTCGACCTTTTCTCGCTCGGCGACCACACCACCCACGACGTGCTGGTGACCGTGACCCTGCCCCGCCTGCGCGAGCTGACACTGAACGGCGCCTGCCAGGCCGACGTGGCAGGCTTTAACCAGACCGAAGACCTGCGCCTGGAGGCCCGCGGCGCCTCGGCGGTGCGCTTGGCCGCCGAAGTGGCCACCCTGACCCTGGAACTGCGCGGCGCCAGCCGCGCCGACCTCACCGGCCGCGCCCAGCGCCTCGACCTCGAAGGCCACGGTGCCAGCCAGGTAGAGGCCCTAGGACTGAGCGCCAACCAAGTAAAAGCCAACCTGCACGAAGCTTCGCAAGCCAGCGTGCGCGCCACCGAAACCCTCGACGTAGACCTGAGCAGCGGCAGCCAGATGAAATACGCTGGCGACCCGCACATTGAGCAAAACCTGAGCAGCGGCAGCAGCCTAGAGCAGGTGCGCGACTAGGCCCTTACAAGGCACGAAAGCCCGCCTCACCATTAGCTGGTGAAGCGGGCTTTTTTATGCGTTAATTTGTTAACTAATAACTATTTATAGGATGTGGCGCGGCGGCCGCTTCCGCTCCATGGTGAAGGTAAGGGCCGCTTGGGCATAGAGGTGCTCGGCTAAGCCCAGCAGCACGAAGCTTACAGCCAGGGAGATGGGCACGAAAATAACTGCCACCCAACTCCAAATCACGATATCTAGAAACTTGAGCAGCACCAGCAGAGGCCCCGCAACTGCTTGCACCATCAGGGCCAGCAGGGGATAATTCAGTTTGTGTAGCATGAGGAGGGTGGGGAAGTTAGCTGAGAATGGGAATCTATTTTAATAATCAAGCCCGGCTATGTTTTAGTACGCTTAGCTAAGCTGGTTGTTCTTATTCAAGAATCGTTTTTAAAAAAACTACATTAATATCCTTGGTTCACCAACGCTAAGCAACAAGCTCTTAGCAGTATGACTTACAACACATTCGAAATATAAAACAAACTTTACAGCTAAATTATACCCCCTTCATACATTACTAAATCTTACTTCCATAATACAACTCGTATGATGATTAATATGCTGAATATTAGAATAATATCTCACAAAAAATAAATTTTTGTGTGTCAAAGTCATGCGGCCGAACGGAAGCAGGAAAAGTCAATATTTTGCACTTTTCTTATAAAAAATATTTTACCATTCATCCAGGGATGGTTCCTGCTGGCACCTCTTCGCTAGTGCAGTACCAGGTTATTAAGCCGCCAGGATTTACCCCGCTGGTTTTAGCTTTACTCCGGGCTGCAGCGGCTAGTGGGCCCTAGGGCAAGGCGCTGCCTCGCACCCGTATCAGGAAGGGCGCGTAATAGCCGAAATGGGCTCGCCGCTAGGCTAGCTCGAAAAGCTGGTGGTTGCTGGCTAGCCGGCGCAGCAACGGGCTGGCGCGGTAGCGCGGGTCGTGGTATTCGGCAAACAGGTCGTCGAGGGTAGCGAGCACTTGCGCCGGGCCCAGCTCGTTGGCCCAGGCCAGCAGGCCTTGGGGGTAATTGACGCCGGCCGTCATGGCCGTTTCCAGGTCGGGGGCGGCCGCCACGCCCAGGTACAGCGCGTCGGCGGCTTCGTTGATGAGCATGGCCAGCACCCGCTGCACAATGCGCTGGCCTAGGGCCGCGTCGCGGGTGGGGGCAGGCGGCTCGGCGCCGGGCGCGTAGTTGTAGAAGCCGCGCCCGGTTTTGCGCCCTAGGTAGCCGGCCTCCAGTAACTGCTTCTGGCGGAAGGAGGGGCGGTAGCGCGGGTCGAAGAAGAAGGCCGCAAACACGGCCTCCGTCACGCGGTAGTTGACGTCGTGGCCAATAAAATCCATGAGCGCAAACGGCCCCATGCGAAAGCCGCCCAGCTCGGTGAGCGCCCAGTCGATGGTGGCCATGTCGGCCAAGCCTTCTTCCAAGATGCGCAGCGCCTCGCCGTAGAACGGCCTAGCCACGCGGTTGACGATGAAGCCCGGCGTATCCTGGGTTAGCACCGGGCGCTTGCCCCAGCTCTGCACCAGGGCGCGCACCTCCTCGGCCAGGCCGGGGCGGGTTTGGGCGGCGGCCACCACCTCGACCAGCGGCAGCACCGGCGCGGGGTTGAAAAAGTGGATGCCCACGCAGCGCGCCGGGTGCTGGCAGGCCGCCGCAATGGCCGTCACCGATAGCGACGAGGTATTGGTGGCCAGCAGGCATTCTGCACCCACTACCTCTTCTAGCTCGCGAAAAAGCTGTTGCTTCACTTCCAGCTTTTCCACTATCGCCTCTAGCACCAGGTGGCAGCCGGCTAGCTCGGCCAGGCTGGTAGCGAGGCTGATGCGGGCGGCGGCGGCGGCGGCGGCTTCGGCCGTCAGCTTACCTTTTTCGGTGAGCTTGCGCAGGCTGGCCCCCAGGCCGGCCACGGCGCGGGTGAGGGCCGCAGTGTCTTGGTCGAAGAGGCGCACCGGGTGGCCGGCCTGGGCCACCACCTGCGCAATGCCCGCGCCCATCGCCCCGCTGCCCACAATGCCGATGGTCATGCTCATTGGCCAGTGAAGGTGGGTTGGCGCTTCTCTACGAACGCGCTGACACCCTCGCGGTAGTCGGCGGTGGCGCTGGCACGCAACTGGTAGTCGCCCTCGGCGCGCAGCTGGTGCGCCAAGTCGTTGCCAAACGTGCCATTGAGCAGCTGCTTGGTGTAGGCCAGCGCTTTGGTGGGCAAAGCGGCCAGCTTCTGGGTTAGCGCGGCCACTTCTTGGTCAAATGCTTCGTCGCTAAACACCTGGTAAATCATGCCCATGCGCTCGGCTTCGGCAGCGGGCACCTTGTCGCCGAGCAGCATGAGGGCGGCGGCCTTTTGCAAGCCCACCAGCCTAGGCAGGAAGTAAGTGCCGCCGCTGTCGGGCACCAGCCCAATCTTGCTGAAGGCCTGCACGAAAGAGGCCGACGCGCGCGCCACCACCACGTCGCAGGCCAGGGCCAGGTTGGCGCCGGCGCCGGCCGCCACGCCGTTCACGGCCGCTAGCACGGGCTTATCCAGCTCGCGCAGCAGCAGCACAATGGGGTTATACAGCTCCTCCACGATGTCGGCTACTTCGGGCCGGTTGGGGCCGGTTATCTCCCCTAGGTCCTGCCCAGCGCAAAAGGCCTTGCCGGTACCCGTAAGCACCACAACTCGCACGCTGGCACTGGCCTGGCACTCGCGCAGGCGGGCTTGCAGGGCCAGGGCCAGTTCGCGGTTGATGCTATTGAACACCTGCGGCCGGTTGAGGCGCAGCGTGGCCACGCCGTTTTTGAGGGAATAGTCGAGGGACATATTGCTAGTGGCACTTAAAATAGTCGAACGGCTCGCGGCAGTCCTGGCACTGGTAAAGCGCCTTGCAGGCCGTCGAGCCAAACTGGTTGATGAGCTTGGTGCGCTCTGACTGGCAGAGCGGGCAGCGCACGGCCGTGTCCTTACCAAACAGGTTGAGCACGTGGCCAGTAGCGGTGCCGGGTACCGGCGCGGCAATGCCGTATTCCTGCAGCTTGCGGCGGCCGTTTTCGGTCAGCCAGTCGGTGGTCCAGGCGGGGCTTAGCTGGTTCTTGATGGTCAGCTTGAGGTAGCCTTCGGCCAGCAGCCGCAGCCGGATGTCGGTGGCAATGGCGCTCATAGCCGGGCAGCCCGAGTAAGTGGGCGTGATGGTGACCGTAAGCTGCTCGCCCGCCACCTGCACGTCGCGCACGATGCCCAGGTCCAGAATACTGAGCACGGGCACTTCGGGGTCCAGCACTTCCTCCAACAGCTGCCAAATGCGGGCCTCGGTGGGCGCGGGCGCTACCATTGCAAGCCGGGGTACGTGCGCTGCAAGTATTGCAGCTCGGCCAGCAGGTAGCCCAGGTGCTCGGAGTGGCGGCCCAGCTTGCCGCCGGCACCCCGGTAGCCGGGGCCGATAGGGGCGGGCACGGTAGCCTCGGCCAGCACGTGGGCAGCGTGGGCCTGCAGGGCGGGCGCCAGGTCCTGGTAGCTGGGTAGCAACCCTAGGGCCTGCAGGGCGGCTTCGGCAGGCGTGGGCGTCAGTAGCTCATCCTGGTAGCGCCAAAGGGTGGCGATGGCCTTGTCGAGGCGGCGGCGGCTTTCGGCGGTGCCATCCCCTAGGCGGATTATCCACTCCGAGCTCCACTTGAGGTGGTAGGCAGCTTCCTTCACTGCCTTTTCGGCAATGGCGGCCAGCGCCGCGTCGGGCGATGTTTGCAGCGCTTTTAGCAAATGGTAGTGGTAGTTATCAAACAGAAACTGACGCACCACGGTGTGGGCAAAGTCGTTGTTAGGCTGCTCTACCAGCAGCGGGTTGCGGTACTCCACGGCGCTGCGCAGGTAGGCCAGGTCATCTTCGGTGCGGCCTAGGCCCTCCAGCTCGGCGGCGTACTGGTAGTAGCTGCGAGCCTCGCCCAGCAGGTCGAGGGCGATGTTGGCCAGGGCCAAATCCTGCTCCAGCACGGGGCCGTGGCCGCACCATTCGCTGAGGCGGTGGCCCAGCACCAAGCTGGTGTCGGCGGCTTGCAGCAGGTAGTCGAAAAGCGGGTGGGATTGTGGAGGGGCCATAAACGGCGCGGGTAGGTTTCCCGCAGAAGACGCAGTGTTTTCGCAGCCGGTGCGGGGCGCGGGCGGCGCTACATGTGCTTAATGGAATCGGGCACTGGAAAAAACGTGGGGTGCCGATACACCTTATCGGCGGCGGGATCAAAAAGCTCGGCCGCGTCGTCGGGGTTGGAGGCGTGGATGTGGCGCGACTCGACCACCCAGATGCTGACGCCCTCCAGGCGGCGCGTGTATACGTCGCGGGCGTTTTGCAAGGCCATGGCGGCGTCGGCCGCGTGCAGGCTGCCCACGTGCTTATGGTCGAGGCCCTGCTTGCTGCGGATAAATACCTCCCAGAGAGGCCATTCGGCGTGGGTCATACTTACTAAAATTGTCATTGCGAGTGCAGCGAAGCAATCGCATCAGAACGAGTCGTTTGGGTATCGTCCGGTTTGCGATTGCTTCGCTGCGTTCGCAATGACAGACATCTTTTACTTAGCTATCCCTAGGCCACCACGGCTTCGCGCTCCTGGCGCTTGGCAGCGTGGGCTATGGCCGCTTCGCGCACCCAGGCGCCCTCCTCGTGGGCTTGCACGCGGGCCTGCAGGCGGTCGTGGTTGCAGAGGCCGTTGCCTTTTACTACTTGCCAAAACTCATCCCAATCGACCTCGCCGAAGTCGTAGGCCTGGCGCGCTTCGTTCCACTTCACTTGCTCGTCGGGCACGGTGAGACCCAAAAATTCGGCCTGGGGCACCATCATATCCACAAATTTCTGGCGCAGCTCGTCGTTGGTGAAGCGCTTGATGCGCCACTTCATACTCTGCTCGGTGTTGGGCGACTCGGCATCCCGAGGGCCAAACATCATGAGCGTGGGCCACCACCAGCGGTTGAGCGACTCCTGGGCCATGGCTTTTTGCTCGGCCGAGCCCTCGCTCAGCACCTGCATCACCTCGAAGCCCTGGCGCTGGTGGAAGCTCTCTTCCTTGCATACCCGCACCATGGCGCGGGCGTAGGGCCCGTAGCTGGTGCGGCACAGCGGTACCTGGTTGAGGATGGCCGCGCCATCGACCAGCCAGCCCACGCAGCCCATATCGGCCCAGCTTAGGGTGGGGTAGTTGAAGATGCTGCTGTACTTGGCTTTGCCGCTGTGCAGGTCGGCCAGCAGCTGGTCGCGGCTCACCCCTAGGGTCTCGGCAGCGCTGTAGAGGTAGAGGCCGTGGCCGGCCTCGTCCTGCACCTTAGCCAGCAAAATGGCCTTGCGCTTGAGGCTGGGGGCGCGCGTTATCCAGTTGCCTTCGGGCAGCATGCCCACAATTTCGGAGTGCGCGTGCTGCGAAATCTGCCGGATGAGCGTCTTGCGGTAGGCATCGGGCATCCAGTCTTTGGGCTCGATACGCACATCGGCGTCGATGCGGGCCTGAAACTGCTCGTCGGGGGTGAGGGTAGGCGTTTCCATTCGGCTACAACAAAAACTAACAAGTGTTAGTTTTTACAAAGAAACACTAAAAAAGCGATTTTCTACCCCTCCCCCACCGGCGGCTATACTTTCACCTCCTCGTCCTTGAGGGTATCCTGCACGTACAGCATCTTGGTGAGCACCACCAGGATGGCGATAATGGGCGTGGCCAGCGTGAGGCCCAGCAGCCCGGTGAAGGCCCCGATAATGAGCTGCCCGATGAGCACCAGCGCCGGCGGCAGCGAAATGAGCCGCTGTTGCACCACCGGCGAAATGGCCGAGCTTTCCAGCGTTTGTACTACCAGGTAAAGAACGACCACGTAAAGCGCCATGTGCGGGCCGCCGTTGAAAAAGGCTAGCAGCACCGCCGGCACCATCGAAATAATGGGCCCGATATTGGGAATAAAGGTGATGAGGCCCGCAAACAACCCCAGCACCGCGCCCTGCGGCATACCCAGCCACGTGAGGCCGCCCCAGGTAAGCACCCCTACAAACGTCATCGATACCAGCCGGCCCAACACCCATTTTACCAGGGTGCTGCTGATGCAGTCGAACACCTCGTTGGCCCGCGCCCGGCCGGGCTTGGGCACCAGCATCACCAGCCCGGCGCGGTATATTTTGGGCTGCAGCGCCAGAAAGATGGCCAGAAAAATAATGACGTAGCCATCGGCCAGCACGCTGATGGTGGAGGAAAAGATGCCCGTAGCCCGGCCTAGCCACTCCGAAGTACCGCCCGTTATTTTGGTGAAGTCGAAGTCGCCGCCCATCAGCGACTTACCCCACTCGGTGCCCTGCACGCGTGCCTGCACACTCTGAATAGCCCGGGGCAGCTGCTGCTGCAAGTCGCTGATTTGTGCGCTGATACGGGCCGAAAATAGCCACACCATGCCCCCCAGGATGCCAGCTACCACCAGCGTTACGAGTAGCAGCCCCAGCCCGGCCGGCAGGCCGGTGCGGCGGTGTAGCCAGTCGCCGCCCGCCCGCAACGGCAGGGCAATGAGCAGCGCCGCCAGCACCCGCAGCCACACACTAAAGGCCATGCCTAGCAGCCCCACCAGCCCAAGGGCCAGCAGCACAAGCCCCACGGCCACCGCTACGCGCCATACGTAGGTAGCTTGGGCAGTGGTAGCGGCCGGCGAAGTAGAAAAGATTTCCATGCAGAGTAGAAGTTGAGCGCGACCGTCCCTAGGGCCCGCCAAGGCTCTGCTTACGCGAGAACGACTGGCGTGGCCGAAACCCGCTGGCCCGCACTTAGCAGCCCGGGGCCCGGCGCCAGCGGTCCCTAGGCCCCGCCTGGCGGCCAAGACCAAGTGTTCATCAGGCAAACATTTGGGTCGCTTCCGCGTTTGGCTGCTACCTTTGCGCTAACAATTCCTTCATCCCACCATAGGATTGTTTTTATACAGAGGCGCGGAGAGACAGGCTCGACGAACCGCCGGCAACCCCCAAGCCATTGGAACGGTGCCAACCGAAAGGTCAGCGAAGCTAATTCCTGACCATATAAAAACAGATACCGCCGTGCGTACCCCGTTTAACCGCTGCCCTACTGCTCCATCCCCTGTCGCCGCGCGCCAGGCTTGTTGTTGTATGGGCTGCTGTATGCCCAAGGCTGTGGCAGGGTGTTGAAGCACGTTTCTTAGTTTCTGGTAAGAAAGCGTTTTAGCCGCCGCCCACCCTAGGGGCGCCTAGCGTTTGGGCGCGCCACTTGGTGGCCGCCGGCTACCCCGGCCGCCCTTTACTCCCTTATTTTATGGAATTTACCCCCAACCAGCTGGTCGACGACCTGCGCGCTTATTTGCCCCAGCACGCTATTCCAACGGTGCTGACCCGGCTGGCCGAGCAGTTTCCCGGCCGGGTAGCGTTTTCCACCTCGTTTGGGCTGGAGGACCAGGTACTCAGTCACTTCATCTTCGAAAACCAGCTGCCCATCAAGGTCTTTACCCTCGATACGGGCCGCAATTTTCAGGAAACCTACTCTACCTGGAACAAGACGCTGCTGCGCTATGGCCAGCCCATTGAGGTGGTATTTCCGCAGCGCGAAAGCGTAGAGCAATTGATGCGCGCCAAGGGGCCTAATAGCTTCTACGAGAGCATCGCCAACCGCCAGGAGTGCTGCCACATCCGCAAGATTGAGCCCCTAGGGCGTGCCCTAGCCGGGCAGCACATTTGGCTCACCGGCATCCGGGCCGAGCAGTCGGCCAATCGCCAGCACATGCACCGCGCCGAGTGGGATGGCGGCCACCAGCTGGTGAAAGTGCACCCCCTTTTCGACTGGACCTGGGACCAGTGCCTGGCTTTCGCGCAAGCAAACGGCGTACCCATCAACCCGCTGCACGCCAAGGGTTTTGTGAGCATTGGCTGCGCACCCTGCACCCGCGCCATTGGCCCCGGCGAGGACTTCCGCGCCGGCCGCTGGTGGTGGGAAGACGCGGCCGCTAAGGAGTGCGGCCTGCACGCCACCCATCAAGGCCTCGACCCGGTAGTGGAGCAGGTGCCGGGGCCATGATAATTAGTTGTAAAAGGCGGTCATGCTGAGCTTGTCGAAGCATCTCTACCGCGCCATCAACGGGTCGGTCAACGAAGCAGTAGAGATGCTTCGACAGGCTCAGCATGACGTTCTTTTTAAACACTTTAATTCATACTTCCTTCCGTGGATTATCTAGATAAATTAGAAGCCGAAGCCATTCATATTCTGCGCGAGGTGGCGGGTCAGTTTCAGCGGCCGGCGCTACTATTTTCGGGCGGCAAAGACTCGATTGCGCTCACGCGGCTGGCCGAAAAGGCCTTCCGGCCGGGCAAGTTTCCGTTTCCGCTGGTGCACGTCGATACTGGCCACAACTTTCCGGAGGTACTAGACTTTCGCGATAAGCTGGTGGCTAGCCTGGGCGAAAAGCTCATTGTGCGCAAAGTCGAGGATACTATTCGGGAGCGTGGACTGCAGGAGCCGGGCGGCAAGTATCCGAGCCGAAACCCCTTGCAGACTTACACCTTGCTTGATGTAATTGAGGAGTTTGAGTTTGACGCCTGCATTGGCGGCGCGCGGCGCGATGAGGAGAAAGCCCGCGCCAAGGAGCGCATCTTCTCGGTGCGCGACGACTTTGGGCAGTGGGACCCCAAGCGCCAGCGCCCCGAGCTGTGGAACATCTACAACGGCCGCATTCAGAAAGGCGAAAACGTGCGCGTGTTCCCCATCTCGAACTGGACCGAGCTCGACGTGTGGAACTACATCCAGCGCGAAAACATCGAGCTGCCCAGCATCTACTTCGCCCACGAGCGCCAGTGCGTGGTGCTGCCCAGCGGCCAGCTCCTGGGCCTCAGCGAGCACATCACGGTCGAAGAAACCGACGAAATAGTGACCCGCAACGTCCGCTTCCGCACCGTGGGCGACTCGACTTGCACCGCCGCCGTGCCGAGCGACGCAGCTACCCTGGACGATATCATTCAGGATATCCTAGTAGCTAAAGTGAGTGAGCGCGGCGCCACCCGCCTCGACGACCAGCTGTCGGAAACCGGCATGGAGGACCGGAAAAGGAACGGGTATTTTTAAAGAATGTGGAAAATGGGCTGAATGTGGAAATGTGAGGATTGAAACCGAGCACCAAAAATGCTTCCGCTTCTATTCCTACCCTAGGCGCCCGTAGCAGCACATCTAATCCACCAACTTTCACATTTCCGCATTTTCCACATCCGCACATTAAAACCATGGACCTTCTTCGATTTATCACCTGCGGCAGCGTCGATGACGGCAAGAGCACGCTCATTGGACGGCTGCTCTACGACTCGGATTCGGTGAGCCTGGACGTGCTGGCGACGCTGGAGAAGCGCGGCAGCAGCAACGGCAGCGGCGTAGATTTAGCGCTGCTCACCGACGGGCTCAAGGCTGAGCGTGAGCAGGGCATCACCATCGACGTGGCGCACAAGTACTTCACCACGCCGCGCCGCAAGTTCATCATCACCGACGCGCCTGGGCACGTGCAGTACACCCGCAACATGGTGACGGGCGCCAGCAACGCCGACCTGGCCATTGTGCTGGTAGATGCCCGCCAGGGCGTGATTGAGCAGACGCGGCGGCACACGCTGCTGGCTTCGCTGCTGGGCATCAAGTACTTTGTGCTGGCCGTGAACAAGATGGACCTGGTGGGCAACGACGAGGCCGTGTTTGAGCAGATAAAGGCCGACTACCAGCTGGTGGCCGAGCAGCTGCGCCTGCCGCACGTACTGGCCATTCCGCTCAGCGCCCTGAATGGCGACAACGTGGTGCGGCCCTCGAAGCACTTGCCCTGGTACGGCGGCCCTAGCCTGCTCCAGCACTTGGAAAGCGTGCCGGTAGCCGCCGACGCCAACCCCCGCGAGGCGCGATTTCAGGTGCAGTACGTCATTCGGCCCCAAACCGAGGCGCTGCCCGACTACCGCGGCTACGCCGGCAGCATCCAGAGCGGTGTGTACCGCGTGGGCGACCGGGTGCGCATCCAGCCCTCGGGCGTCGAAACGGTGCTCGAAGCCATTGAGGTCAACCAGCGCCCGGTGCCCAGCGCCGAGGCCCCGCAGGCCGTGGTGCTACGCTTGCGCGACGACGTAGACGTGAGCCGCGGCGACGCCATTGTGCCCGTGGGCGCTCACCCGGCCGTAGTGCGCGAGCTGGAAGCTACCCTGTGCTGGATGGATGAGCGCCCCCTGCGCGCCGGCCGTAAGCTGCTGGTGCAGCACCACGCCGCCCTGGTAAAGGCTTCGGTGACGGCCATTTTGCAAAAAACCAACATCGCAACCTTCGCCAGCGTGGGCACCGAAGAAGCCCAGCTCAACGACATCGTGCGGGTGCGCCTGCGCACGGCCCAGCCGCTGGTGGCCGATGCCTACCGCGCCAACCGCGCCACCGGGGCCTTTATTCTGGTGGACGAGCAAACCGGCAGCACCCTGGCCGCTGGCCTGGTGCAAGCCACCGACCCCGAGTACTTCACTCAAGAAGTACCCGTGGAGGCCGTGTTCTCGATTTAGGCCGTACTCCGGCCGACGTTTTTTTATTTCTGTGCAGTTGTCTTGCGCTTTTTCCATGCTTCCTACCCTACCAGCCGGCTTCGATGAAGCGGCCCTGCGCCAACTCACGGCGGGCCTTTCGAGCCAGCAGCTCACCTGGCTGAGCGGCTACTTCTACGGCCAGGCCACGGCGGCCGGGGCCGGTAGCGCCGCCTCTGTAGCGGCCCCCGCGCCAGCTGCCCAGGCGCCCCAGAAGCTCACCATCCTGTACGGCTCGCACACTGGCAACGGCAAGAAAATAGCCCAGCAGGCGGCGGGCGCGGCTACGGCGCGCGGCCTCGCGCCTGAGGTGTTCGACATGAACGACTACCCCACCCGGCGGCTGGCGCAGGAAACCAACCTGCTGGTAGTCGTGAGTACCCACGGCGAGGGCGAGCCACCCATCGCGGCCGAGGAGCTGCACGCTTTCTTAGCCGGCCCTAGGGCCCCCAAGCTGCCCCAGCTGCACTACGCGGTGCTGGCGCTGGGCGACAAAAGCTACCTGCATTACTGCCAGACCGGCAAAGACTTTGATGAGCGCCTAGCGGCCCTAGGGGGTACCCGCCTGCTCGAGCGCCGCGACGTGGACGTGGCCTTTAAAGCGCCCGCCGCGCAGTGGGTGGAGGACGTGCTGGCCCAGCTCACGGCCGAGGTAGCCGCGCCGGCCACCGCATCAAATGCAGTTGTAACGGCCGAGGCGGCACCCGCCGTGGAGTACTCGGCCGAGAATCCGTGGGCGGCCAAGGTGCTGGAAAGCATCCAGTTGAACGGGCGCGGCTCAGACAAGGAAACCTACCATATGGAGCTGGATTTAGTTGGCTCGGGGCTGCGCTACGCGCCGGGCGACGCCCTGGCCGTGGTGCCCCGCAACCACGCGCCGCTGGTGGAGGAGGTGCTGCGCGCCGCGCGCCTGAGCGATACCACCGCCGTGCAGGTGGAGGGCGAAAACCTGCCGCTGGCCGCCGCGCTGGCCACCCGCCGCGAGCTCACGGTGCTCACCCGCGATGTGCTGGAGCGCTACGCCGCCCTAGCCCCCCACGCCGACCTACAGCACCTGCTGGCCGACCCCAGCCGCCTGCAGCCCTACCTCTACGGCCGCGACGTGGCCGACTTGCTCACCGAGTTTCCGAGCGAGCAGCTGACGGCCCAAACCCTGGCCGACACCCTGCGCCCGCTGCCCAGCCGGGCCTACTCCATTGCCAGCAGCCTGCTGGCGCACCCCGACGAGGTGCACCTCACGGTGGGCGCCGTGCGCTACGCCGCCTTCGGGCGCGATAAACAGGGCGTGTGCTCGTCGTTTTTGGCCGACCGGGTAACCCTAGGCGACGACGTGCGGGTGTACGTGCAGGAAAACGAGTTTTTCCGCCTGCCCGCTAGCCCCGACACCGACATTATTATGCTAGGTGCGGGCACCGGCGTAGCGCCGTTCCGCGCCTTTGTGGAGGAGCGCACCGAGCTGGGCGCGGCCGGCCGCAACTGGCTGCTGTTTGGCAACCCGCACTTCACTACCGACTTTCTCTACCAGAGTGAATGGCTCAACTACCTCAAGAAGGGCCAGCTCGCGCAGCTCGACGTGGCGTTTTCGCGCGACCAAGCGCAGAAAATCTACGTGCAGGACCGCCTGCTCGAGCGCAGCCGCCAGGTGTATGAGTGGCTGGAAGGCGGCGCCAGCTTTTACGTGTGCGGCGACAAAACCCGCCTCGGCCAAGCCGTGCAGCAGGCCCTGGCCGCCGTGGTGCGCAAGGAAGCCGGCGCCACCGAAGAAGCTGCTACCGAGTATGTAAAGGCCCTGCGCAAGCAGCGCCGCTACCTGGAGGATGTGTACTAAACTACCTACAAGGTCGTCATGCTGAGCTTGTCGAAGCATCTCTACCGCTTCGTTTGACGGCTCAGACGAAGCGGTAGAGATGCTTCGACAAGCTCAGCATGACTGCCTGATAAATTTTTCATCAAAACCAATTTGCTTTAAGCGGCCACGCCGCCTGTCCACAATGCTTACCGCCTTCTTCCCAAAAAACCTTACCTGCCTCTGCCCGCTCGGGCGCTGTTGTTGATGCCGTCGGCGCGGCCTTTGCGGCTTGCGCATCCCTAGGTTAATCAACTCATTATCGGTAAGTTACTTTTTGACATGAAGGTTACGTATTCTACAGCTTGGCTGCCCCTGGTGGCTTTAGTCGCCAGCATCAGCCCCGCTTTTGCCCAAACCGAATTAATTGCCATTAGTGGCGAAGTGCGCGAAAAAGGTACCGGCGAGGCCCTGCCCGGCGTGAGCGTGAGCGTGCGGGGCGCCAGCGTGGGCACCCAAAGCGACGGCAACGGCAAGTTTGCCCTCAAGGCCAAGCTGCGCTACCCGTTCGTGCTGGTGTTCAACGCCATCGGCCACGACGTGCAGGAAGTGACCATCGGGAGCGCCAGCCAGCCCATTACCGTGGCGCTCGAGGCCAAGGATATCCTCACCAGCGAGGTGGTGGTGTCGGCCTCGCGGGTGGAGGAAAGCCGGCTGAAGTCGCCGGTGGCCATCGAGAAGCTCGACATCCGGGCCATTAAGGAAACGCCTGCGCCGAGCTTCTACGACGCGCTCGAAAGCGTGAAGGGCGTGCAAATGCTCACCAGCAGCCTCACGTTTAAGGTGCCGAATACCAGAGGGTTTAACGTGCCCAACAACTTCCGCTTTATGCAGCTCGTGGATGGCGTGGACATGCAGGCCGCTACCCTCGGCGTGCCGCTGGGCAACGCCATTGGGCCCACCGAGCTCGACATTGCCAGCGTGGAGATTACGCCCGGCGCGGCCTCGGCCCTCTACGGCATGAACGCCATCAACGGCCTGGCCAACCTCAGCACCAAAAGCGCCTTTACCTTCCAGGGCCTGAGCGTGTACCAGAAAGTGGGCGTCAACCACATCGATGGCATCGACCGCCGGCCCAGCGCGCTCACCGAAACGGCCATTCGCTGGGCCCAAACCCTAGGGCCCGACAGCCGCTGGGCCTACAAGGTGAACCTGGACTACCTGCGCGGCACCGACTGGCTGGCCAACACCCAGATTGACCAGAACCAGAACGCCAACCCGGCCTTCCCCGAGCTGGCGGGCGCCTACAACCCGGCCGCTGACCTCTGGAACCGCTACGGCGACGACGGCAACTCGGCCCTGAACGTGACGGCGCAGTACCAGGGTAAAAGCCAGCGCTTCGTGGTGACCCGCACGGGCTACTACGAAAAGGACTTGGTGAACCCCACCGTGCGCAACATCAAGGCTGATGGCAGCCTGCACTACAAGCTCACCGACGACCTGGAGCTGAGTTACGGCTACCGCTTCGGGCTGATGGACGGGGTGTTTCAGCGCGGCAACAAGATTCAGCTCACCGGCGTGACGGTGCAAAACCACAAGCTGGAGCTGAAGGGCAAGGACTTTACTGTGCGGGCCTACACGCTGCTGGAAAACACCGGCAGCTCGTACAACCTCAACCCGCTGGCCCTGAACCTGGACCTCGAAAACGCCACCAACACCGTGTGGGGCAACCGCTTCGGGGCCGCGCTGCAAAGCCAGCTCAACGCCGGCACCGCCCTTGGCCCAGCCATGCAGGCCGCCCGCACTGCGGCCGATGCCGGCCGGGCCGAGCCGGGCACCCAGGCCTTCAACGACCTGAAAGCCAAGATTATCAGCACCAACAACTGGGACAGCGGGCGTACCGTGCCGGGGGCGCCCATTCCGGGCGGGGCGGCCCTCTCGCAGCACAGCCGCACCTACCACACCGATGCCGTCTGGAACCTGGGCGACCGCATCAAGTTCCTGAACGTGCTGGTCGGGGCCGATGCGCGGGTGTACCAGATTATTCCCGATGGCAACAACTTCGTGGATTTCAGCCGGCCGCTGGCCGAGCGCAATCAGCCGGGCGGCGACTACGTGTACTACAAAAAGGTGGGCGCTTTCGCGCAGGGCACCAAGCTGTTGCTGGCCGATAAGCTGAAGCTAACGGCCTCGGTGCGCGTGGACTACAACCCCGAGTTTACGGCCAAGGTAAACCCGCGCCTGGCGGCCGTGTACACCCTGGCCGAGAAGCACAATTTCCGCGCCTCGTACCAGAACGGCTGGCGCTTTCCCTCGCTGTTTGAGGCGCTCTCGTTTGTAAACAACGGCAACGTGCGCCGCGTGGGCGGCCTGGCCCGCGTGAACGAGGGCCTGAACTACCTGCAAAACTCGTACACCCGCACCTCCATCGACCGCTTCAACACGGCCGTTAATGCGTACGTGGCCGCCAACCCCACGCCGGGCCTTACCACTATTCAGGCGGCCAGCCTGGCGGCGGTCCGGCCCGAGATTAAAGGCATTTTGCAGGTAGCCGACCTGCCCGTGGAGAAGCCGGAAGAAATCAACGCTTTTGAGGTAGGCTACCGCAGCGTCTTGCTCGACAACCGGCTATCCATCGATGCGGACGCGTACTACAACGTCTATTCTGGTTTCCTGGGGCAGGTGGAAGTGAGCGTGCCCAAAGATGCCAGCGGCAACCAAGTGGCCGTAGGCACCGACGCCGCCGCGCTGGCCGCCCTGCTTGACTACCGCGCCGCCCGCCAGGACCGCTACCGCGTGTACACCAACTCGCGCCAGAACTACCGCAGCTACGGCTCCACGCTGGGTGTCACCTATAACTTCTTCCAAAAATTCACCCTAGGGGGCAACGTCAACTACAACGCCCTCTCGCAAAACGACCAGGCCGACGTGTTCGTGACCGGCTTCAACACGCCGCGTTGGGCTGGCAGCGCCTCGTTTGGCAACCGTGAAATCGTGCGCAACCTGGGCTTCAACGTGGTGTACCACTGGCAAACCAGCTTCTACTGGGAAAGCCCGCTGGCCAACGGCACCGTGCCCGCCTACCGCACGCTCGATGCGCAAGTGAATTTGCGCGTGCCCAACCTGAAAACCACCATCAAGCTGGGCGCCACCAACTTAACCGATAACCGCTACTTTCAATACGCTGCGGGGCCCACCATCGGGGGATTGTATTACGTGGCGCTGACGTTCGACAATACGGTATTGCATTGACAAAAAATAATCAGCATGTCATGGCGAGCCTGCGAAGCCATCGCACTGGCGCAACTGGCCTAGGGGTCGCCCGCACGCTAAACGTTCTGGTGTGATTGCTTCGCAGGCTCGCCATGACATGCTTCAGCTTACAAATCATAAAATGTCCCTTATCCCCACCACCCACTCCGAGGTTGAGCATGTCAAGATTGCCAGCCGCTACCTGCGGGGCACCTTGGCCGAGAGTTTGCGCAATAAGCTCACCGGCGCGCTCAACCCCGACGATACGCACCTCATCAAGTTTCACGGCTCGTACCAGCAAACCGACCGCGACCTGGAGAGTGAGCGCAAGCGCCAGAAAGTAGAGCCGCTCTACTCGTTTATGATGCGCGTGCGGGTGCCGGGCGGCGTGTGCTCGGCGGCGCAGTGGGCGCGCATGAACGCGCTGAGCGACCAGTACGGCAACGGCACTATGAAGCTGACCACGCGCCAGGCCTTTCAGCTACACGGCGTGCTCAAGCGCAACTTATCGTCTACTATTCAGGGCTTTAACGAGGTGCTGCTGGATAGCATTGCGGGCTGCGGCGACGTGAACCGCAACGTGATGTGCAACACTAACCCGCACGAGAGCCCGGTGCACGAGCAGGTGGTGGCCGTGGCCCAGGAGCTGAGCCGGCACCTGACGCCGCGCACCACGGCCTACCGCGAAATCTGGTGGGAAGGCCAGGAAGTGGAAGTGACCGAGGCCGTGGACGACGAGCCGATTTACGGCCACACCTACCTGCCGCGCAAGTTCAAGATTGCGCTGGCCCTGCCGCCCTACAACGATACCGACATCTACGCCAACGACATCGGCCTGATTGGCATCGAGGAAAACGGCCAGCTGCTGGGCTTCAATGTGGCCATCGGCGGCGGCCTAGGGATGACGTTTGGGCTGAACGAAACCTACCCGCGCCTGGCCGACGTGATTGGCTTCGCGGCGCTGGCCGACGTGGTGGACGTGTGCGAGAAGCTCGTCACGATTCAGCGCGACTGGGGCAACCGCGAAAACCGCAAGCTCTCGCGCTTCAAGTACACCATCGACAAAGTGGGCCTGCCCGCCGTGGTGGCCGAGCTGCACCAGCGCCTAGGGTATGCGCTGGCCGAAACCCGCCCCTTCCAGTTCCGCAGCTCGACCGATGCCTTCGGCTGGGCCAGCAGCCCCGACGGGCTGCTGCACCTCACGCTATTCGTGGAGGGCGGGCGCATCCTCGACCGGCCGGGCTACGGGCTAAAAGCCGCATTGGCCGAAATTGCGGAGTTCCACACCGGCGAGTTTCGGCTGACCGGCAACCAAAACCTGGTGCTGGGTAAGATTGACCCCGCCCATCGCGCCCGTATGCAGGAAGTGCTGGAACGCCACGGGGCGGGCCCCCGGGCCGAGCAGCTCACGGCCGTGCGGCGCGACGCGCTGGCCTGCGTGGCCCTCAATACCTGCTCGCAGGCCTTTGCCGAGGCCGAGCGCTACCTGCCCAGCCTGCTCGACAAGCTCGACACCATCATCCGGGCCCACGGGCTGGCCGACGACAGCATCCTGATTCGAATGACGGGCTGCCCCAACGGCTGCGCCCGGCCCTACCTGGGCGAGATTGGGCTGGTGGGCAAGGCGCCCGGCCGCTACAACCTTTACCTGGGCGCCAGCCACCAAGGCGACCGTCTCAACAAGCTCTACCGCGAGCTGCTGGACGAGGACGGCATCCTCGCCGAGCTGTCGCCGCTGCTGGCCGCCTACGCCGCTGGCCGCACGCCAGGCGAGGCATTTGGCGACTTTGTAGTGCGCACTGGCGTGGTGAAAGCTACCTTGCAGGGACTGGATTTTCACGCTTGAGCTTAGTTGCCAGACAGTTGCCGCTAAAGAACGTCATTCCAAGCCCCGCGAGTAATCTTGCTCGCGCCGCTTATGAATCGCTGAGGTGTCGTTCAACGGCGCGGGCGAGATTCCTCGCGGGGTTCGGAATGACGTTCTTTAGTGTTCATTGCTAATTGCTACTTACTTCTCATGTCCACCGACTTGCTTTCGCCGGCCTTGCTCTCGGAGGCGCTGCACCCGCCGGGCGCGGCCGTGCCGGTTTTTTTGGACCTCGACCAGCGCCGGGTGCTGCTGGTGGGCGGCGGCCCCGAGGCCCTAGGGCAGCTGCGGGCCGTGCTGGCCGAGCATCCCACGGCCCAGCTCACGGTGGTGGCCCCGCGCTTCCTGCCCGATTTTGAAACCATTGCTGCCCGCTACTCGCAGGTGGCGCTGCACGCCCGCCGCTTCGGCGTGGCCGACCTGGCGGGGCACGACCTGGTGCTGGTAGCCACCCCCGATGCCGAGCTGCTGGGCGAGGTGCGGGCCGGCGCCGCCGCCCGCCGCCTGCACGCCGTAGCGGCCCTAGGGCCCACTGACGAGGCCGCCGCCATTGCCTACTGGCGGCGGGTAGCCACCTGGGCGCTGCTGGCCTTCGCTGGCTTTTTGGTGCTCACCATCCTCTCGTACTACTTCACCTGGCAGCAGGCCTGGGCGGTGGCCAGCAGCTCGGGCACGTTCTACACGTTCGTGGCCGTGGGCTTCGTGGCCCAAATGATTGACGGCATGCTGGGCATGGGCTACGGCATCGTGTCGGCCATTAGCCTCATGACCCTGGGGCTGAACCCGGCCGCCGTGAGCGCCAGTATCCACACCGCCGAGATGTTTGCCAGCGGCGCTTCGGGCTACAATCACTACCGCTTCGGCAACGTTAACAAGCGCTTGTTCAAGGTGTTGCTGCTGCCGGGCGTGGCGGGCTCCATCGCGGGGGCGCTGCTGCTCACGCGCCTCGGCGAGCAGCACGTGACGTACCTCAAGCCGGTGTTGGCGGTGTACTTGCTGGTTCTAGGGGTGCGCATCATCAGCAAGGCGGTAAAAAAGCAAACTCAGCAGCGCAAGAAAGTAAAGAACGCGGGCTGGCTGGCCGGCGCCGGCGGCTTTCTCGACTCGTTTGGCGGCGGCGGCTGGGGGCCGCTGGTCACGAGCACGCTCATTGCCAACGGCCGCACGCCCAACTACGTTATCGGCACGGTCAGCTTGGTCGAGTTTTTCGTGACGCTGGCCAGCGCCATTACCTTCTTTTCCGTGCTGGGCCTCAAGCACTGGGACATCGTGCTGGGCCTCATTGTGGGCGGCGTTACGGCCGCGCCCATTGCCGCGCGCCTGGCCGGCCGCATCCCCACCCGCTGGATGTTTATCGGCGTAGGCCTGATGGTTATTTTCTGGAGCCTCTGGACGCTGCGCAAGCTGGTGGGCCTATAGCGTGGGCCTAGGGCCACTCGGTAGCTACCACCTATCTGTAGAAATACTTATCCCTAGGGGGTTAAATACGTAGTAGCTACCAGGCAGGCTGGTTTCGTTCGGAGCTAGTCCATTAGCTACTATCATTATGACTTACCGCGTCCTTTATCTACTACGCAACGAGCGCCTGCATATAGTTGAGATTCAGCGCCTCGGTTTACCTACCACGACTCCCAAAGGCGAGCTTTACCAGTGGCTGCACTACGTGCCGGCCAGCAACCAGCTCACGCCGCTCGACTTTGTGTCGATGCGCTCAAACCCGCCCTTCGAGGAGCGAATGTTCGGGCAGGGCGAGCTGCGCTTCTCCAATATAGAAGGCGTTTTTCAGCCAGCCGGCACCAGCGAAGCCGTCGCCCTGCAACGCGATTTCTTGCCTGACCTGCTGGCTCCGCTGGCCGCGCAGTTAACCCAGCGGCCCTAGGCCTCAAGCGAGGTGCTTAGTCGTCATCGTCGCCGCCCACCGGCGCACTGCGCAAAAAGGCGCCCCGGCGCGGCGCCGGCATGGGCGAGTTTTCGCCCTTAATGGCTTTCCACACCACCTCGCTCAGGTCGAGGTCGGGCGCGGCGTCTTCGCGAGCTAGGTTGAAGTGGGCCGAGCGCTCGGCGCTGCGGTTGTGGGCGGTGTTGCGCTGGTCGAGGTTGAGTTGGGCCGGGCGGGCGCGGTAGGGCCCTAGGGTAGGCGCAGCCTGGAAGCAATTAAACAGCGGCCGGGCCGCCGCATCGTACTGGCTCATGGGCGGCAAACCCAGCAGCAGCTCCATCGTGCGCAAGATGCCGGCCGTGGTATACAACGTGTGGTCGACGCTGCCGGGCTGCACGTAGGGGCTGATGACGAAGGCCGGCGAGCGGTGCGCGTCCACGTGGTCGGGCCCGTTTTGGGCGTCGTCCTCCACCACAAAAATGGCCGACTCGGCCCACAACTTACTGGCGGCCAGGTACTCTACCAGCTGCCCCAGAGCCAGGTCGTTGTCGGCCACGGCGGCGCGGGGCGTGGGCTTGCCCAGCCGCTGGCCGCTGGTGTGGTCGTTGCTAAGGCGAATGGTGCTGAACTGCGGCACCCGCCCTAGGGCCAGCAGCGAGTCAAAGTCCTGGGCCCAGATGCGCACGCGCTCGGTGTCGCGCACGTCCATGTCGAAGCCCGGCGAGCGGGGGCAAATGTGGCCGCGCAGGGCCTTGAGAGGCGTTTTGCCGTTTTCGGCAAATTCGCCGTAGCTGCGGTAGCTCAGGCCCGCCCGCTGGCAGTAGTCCCAGATGAAGCCATCGCGCGGGTAAGCCGCCAGGCGGGTGCCCTCGAAGTCGTAGGTGCCGCCGCGGCCGCCGTAGCTAGTGGGCCAGGTTTTTTCTACGAAGTCGGTGGCGTAGGCGGCGGTACTCCAATTGTGGCCGTCGGCGCTCACCTCGGCGTTCACGTAGAAATTGTCGAGCAGCACAAACTGGCGGGCCAGGGCGTGGTGATTAGGTGTCACGCGCTCGGGAAACAAGCACAGCGTCGAGTCGCCGTTGCCCTCAGGCATGTCGCCCAGCATTTGGTCGTAAGTGCGGTTCTCCTTGATAATGTAGAAGATATGCTTGATGGGCGACTTCTCGCCCGCGCGGCGCGGCACGGGGTTGCCGGCGGTCCCTAGGGCCTGTTTTTCCAGGGCCGGCGTGTAGGGCGTGTTGGCGTATACCTGCCGCGTATAGGCTTGCAGCTGGGCCACGGTGGGCGGGGCGATGAACGAGAGCGTGCCCTTGAACAAGCCCCCGATGTACTGCACCGGCCCGTCGGCGGCGCTGGTGCCGGTGTGGTGGCCGCTGCTATCGCTTTTCTTCACCGGCTGCGGCCCGTTGGGGTTAGCCAGCGACGAGAAGCCTTTACCGTTGGCTACCAGCACCTTGCCCGGCATAGTGCGCACGCAGGTGGGGTACCAGCCCGTCGGAATAAACCCCTTGGAAACGCTGCGGCCGGGCCGCGCCACGTCGAACACGGCCAGGCAGTTGTTGTCGGCGTTGGCGATGTAGAGCGTCTTTTCGTCGGAACTCAGGGCCAGGCCGTTGGGCGTCGAGCCGGTGAGGCGCGTGGGGTAGAGCGCCGTCGAGATGGTTTCGAGCACCCGCCAGCTGCGCGCATCCACCACCGATACCGAATTATCGTTGGCGTTGGCCACGAACAAATAGCGCCCGTCGCGGCGCTGAATCAGCTCGTTGGGGTGGCTTTGGGTGGCCAGCGCGGCCCGGATTTTTCCCGTTTGCGTGTCGTAGGCCAGCAGCTGGTTGCCGCCCCAGAGGCTGATGTAGAGCGTGCGCCCGCCGCGGGCCAGCAGGCAGGCGTAGGCCTCGTGCCCCAGGGCCAGGCGCGCGCGCACCTGCCGGGTTTTCAAGTCCATCACGTACAAGGAGTTATCTTCCTTAGTGACTACATACAGGCGCTGCCCGGCGGCATCGACGGCCAGGCCAGCGGGGCCAATTTTCACAGGCCAGGGCTTGCCCAGGCGCAGGGTATCGGGCCGGCCCAGCTTGCGCCCGGCGGTGGGGTAGTCCAGGATGATATTGTCGTTGCCGCCCGCGGCGTACAAATGGTCGCCCCTAGGGCCCCAGCCCAGCCCATACCACGACTTACCAATCGTTTGCTCATCAAGCACTCGTTGGGTAAGGGGATTGATGAGCTGGATGGTTTGGCGGCTTTGGCCGTTGTTGGTCACGGCCAGCAGGCGGCCGTCGGGCGCCAGCTGCATGTTCAGGGGCAAGTCGCCGAGGGGCAGGCTGGCCGTGCCGGCGGGCGTGAGGCTCCAGCCGTTGGGCAGCAGCACCTTGGCCGCCTGAGGGTTGTTGGTGGGCAGCTGCCCGGCCGGGGCCGCCCGCTGGGCGGCGGCCGGGGCCGTTGCGCTCAGCCAGAGCCCTAGGGCGAAAGCGACGTGTTTCATGGGTGCAAAGTACGCCGCCCGGGTAGGCTCTGGAAGTGGCCGAGATGTTATGTTTCTGGGGTAGAAATGCCATACTGTCGCGCTTTAGCCCTAGTTTTGCCGCCCCGCACTCGTCCCAATGGCCCTTAGCACGCCGTTTATCCACTTTGAGAACACCGCTGGCCAAGTGCTTTCGCACCCCAACGGCTATGCCATCCTGCGCTACCTGCCCAATCGGCGCCAACCTACCGACCTGGCCCACTTGCTGACGGCGCTAGGCCAGCTGCTGCTGCGGGGCGGCTGGCACCGCTTCCTGGCCGATAACCGCCTGATGCCCCCGTTGAGCGAGGCCGAAAAAACGTGGTTTGTCAGCCAGTGGCTGAGCCGCAAGATACCGCGCCCGGCGCCGCTCTACGGCGCCGTGGTGCTGCCCACCGAGGTGGTAGCGCGCCTCTCCATCAACCAGATGCTGAACGAGGCCCACTCCGCTACGATGGTTTACCGCTCGTTTACCGAGCAAAGCCAGGCCGAAACTTACCTGGCCAGCCTACCCTGGCGCTAGGCTAGCGGCGGGGCTACCAGCTCCTTCATCAAACCCAGCAGCAGGCCGTCGGCCCGGCCCAGGTCGGGGGCAGTGCTGGCAAAGCTGCCGGCGGGCACGTAGCCAATTAGCCCCGCAAACTGCGTTTCTGACACGGGCTGAAATGCCATCGACCACTCACCGAAGCTGCGCTCGGCAATGGCCTTTTCTGCGTATTTCACCAACTGGGCGTGGCGCGGGTCGCGTAGCAGGCGCTCGTAGAGGACGGCCAGCGCTTCCTCTTCGCCCTCAATCACTTGCATAAACTGCCCTTTGCTGTACACCAGCGCCCCGCTGATGTCGTGCAGCTGGTTGTGGCTGCGGGCTTGCAGCAGGAGCGTCAGCAAGTCGCCATCGGAAAAAGGCGTAACGGCGCGGCTGCCGTAGATGATATGATGCATTAGAATACAAATAACGCCTTGGGCGCCCTAGCTAGGCCTAGGCGCGGGGCTCGGCGGCTGGCTGGCCCGCGCCTAGGCCCGCTCGTAAGCAAAAGCCTTGGCTTACTAAATTAGTACCGGCCAGCGAGTTGGACTATCAAGGTAGGGCGGCGGTGAAAATAATGCAAAAAATAGCGTAACCGCCTAAAAACCAACTTTATTTCGAAACTGTTCAACGCAGCGCCCCAAAGCCGGCGGCCTGCTCGCCAGCGGGCACCTTGGCCGGGCGGCAGCCCCTAGGGCCAGCTGCCCGGCCAAGGTGCTTAAGCAACGCGGTGGTTTGCAGCGTAGCTTGCCGGGGCCATGCCCCAGCTCCTGCCTCCCGACCCGGCTGCCCTCGGCAGCATCACCGCCTTCCAAAACCTGCCGCCCGCCGTGCTTGGTTGGCTTAGCGAAACGGGCACGCTGCAACGCTACACCACGGGCGAAACCGTGGTGAGCCCCGGCGAGGCCGCCGACCGCCTGCTGGCCGTAGTGGCCGGCGGCATGCAATACTACCGGTCCGAGGGCGGCGAGGCGGTGTTTCGAACTGCGGCGGGCAGCGTGAGCGGGGTGCTGCCCTACTCGCGCCTGCAGGTGTTCAAGGGCCGGGGCGTGGCCACGGGCGACACGGTGCTGTTTACGCTTCCCCGCAGTCAGTTTGCAGCCCTCGAGCAGCTGAGCCCCGAGCTGGTGCAGCGCCTGGTGAGCATCATGAGCGACCGGGCCCGCGACGAGGTGCGCGGCCAGGAGCGCGACGATAAGCTGCGGGCGTTGGGTAAGCTCTCAGCGGGCCTCTCGCATGAGCTTAACAACCCGGCCGCCGCCATTGGCCGGGCCGCCGCCGGGCTGGCCGGGGCGCTGGCCGCCAAGCCCCCGCTGTTGCAAGCCCTGCTGGCTACCTGCCCGCCGGCCGCGGCCGTGGCGGCGCTGGTGGCCCTGGCCGCGCGCCCAATTGAGGCGCCGCCGGGCGCGCCGGCCCTGTCGGCCTTAGAGTATGCCGACCGCGAGGACGAGCTGGCCGACTGGCTCGAAACCCAGGGCTGCCCCGACGGTTACGCCCTGGCTCCCACCCTGCGCGAAGCCAACCTAGGACCCGCCGAGCTAGGCCCGGTGGCCGCCCAGCTGCCGGCCCCGGCCCGGCCGCCGGCCCTAGCCTGGCTGGCCGGGCAGCTGGCCGCCCTGTGCCTGGCCCGCGACATCCGCGACGCCAGCCAGCGCATCAGCCAGCTGGTGAGCGACGTGAAAACCTACACCCACATGGACCGCGCCGGCGGCCGCGAATTGCTGTCCGTGACGGCCGGCCTCGACAGCACCCTCAACATTTTTGCCTACGCCCTGCGCCAGCAGCAAGTGCGCCTCAGCCGCCAGTATGCCCCCGGCCTGCCGCGGGTGCTGGGCCAGGCCGGCAGCCTCAACCAGGTGTGGACTAACCTAATTGACAATGCCTTGGATGCGCTGCCAGCCCGGGGTGGCCAACTGGCAGTAAGCGCCGACGAGCAGGGTGGCCAAGTGCGGGTGCAGGTAGCCGACAATGGCGTGGGCATTGCCGCTGCGGTGCTGCCGCATATTTTCGAGCCCTTTTACACTACCAAGCCAGCCGGCGAGGGTACCGGCCAGGGCCTCGAAATTGCCTACCGCATTGTGCAGGAGCACGGCGGGCAACTGGAAGTAGCCTCGGCACCCGGCCGCACGGTGTTTACCGTCTGGCTACCGGCCCGGCCCTAGGGTATAAGTAGGCCAAATGGGAATTGTGCAAAAGCTGTTCACAGCTAATAAAACCCGTTTGTCATTGCGAGCAGAGCGGAGCAATCGAACCAGAACAATGCACCCTAGGGTCGTCCAAGTTGCGATTGCTTTGCGTTGCTCGCAGTGACAAACGGGTTTTCTAAGTGCCAATAACTTTTAGCCAGTCAGCTGGCCATTTGGTAATTACCAACTATAACTTATGAAAAAGCCCATTATTCTGACCGTGGACGACGACCCGCAGGTGCTGGCCGCCATCACCCGCGACTTGCGTCAGGAGTTTCGCGCCGGCTACCGCATTCTGAGCGTGAACTCGGGGCCTGAAGCGCTCACTACGCTGGCCGAGCTGCGCACCCGCGCCGAGCCGCTGGCCCTGGTGCTGGCCGACCAGCGCATGCCCGAAGTAGAAGGCGTGGCGGTGCTGACCCGCGCCCGCGAGCTATTTCCAGAGGCTAAACGCGTGTTGCTCACGGCCTACGCCGATACCACGGCCGCCATCCAGGCCATTAACTCGGCGCAGCTCGACTATTATTTATTGAAGCCCTGGGACCCGCCCGAGCAGCTGCTTTACCCCACCCTGCACGACTTGCTGACTGCCTGGCAGGCTACCTACCGCCCGGCCTTTGCGGGGCTGCGCCTCATCGGGTTTCAGTGGTCGCCGCTCTCGCACGAGCTGAAAGATTTTCTCAGCGGCTACCTAATTGGTTACCAATGGCTTGATTTTGAGAAGGATGCCGAAGCCGCCGCCTTGCTGGCCAGCACCGGCCTAGGGCCCGACGACCTACCGGCCGTCATCTACGCCGACGGGCACATGGCGGCCCGGCCCAGCAAGCTCGACCTGGCCCAGCACCTAGGGCTGCCCACCGATGCCAAGCAGGCGCTCTACGACGTGGTGATAATTGGGGCGGGGCCGGCGGGGCTAGCGGCGGCCGTATACGGCGCGTCGGAGGGCCTTACTACCCTGCTCATTGAGCGGCAAACGCCCGGCGGGCAGGCTGGCTCGTCGTCGCGCATCGAAAACTACCTGGGCTTCCCCACCGGCCTGAGCGGGGCCGAGCTGGCCCACCGCGCCTGGGCCCAGGCCACCCGCCTGGGGGCCGAGTTTATGGGCCCGCGCGAGGTAGTGAACCTGTGCGTGCAAGATGGCTATAAGGTGCTGACGTTGAGCGATAACCAGGAAATAAAAGCCAAGGCCGTGGTGCTGACCACCGGCGTAAGCTACCGCACGCTGGAGGTGCCGGGTTTGGCGCGCCTCAGCGGGGCCGGCGTGTACTACGGCGCCGCCCGCACCGAGGCCCGCAGCTGCCAGGGCCAGCCGGTGTACATTGTGGGCGGGGGCAACTCGGCGGGGCAAGCGGCCATGTACCTGGCTACCTACGCCTCACGGGTGTTCATCGTCATTCGGGGGGCTAGCCTGGCAGCCAGCATGTCGGCCTACCTCATCGAGCAAATCGGCCAAACGCCCAACATCGAGATTTTGCCTTACACGCAGCTGCGCGAGGCCGGCGGCGAGCACACCCTAGAAACAGTGGTGCTGCAGCGCGACGGCGAGGTGCCCGCCCCGCACCCGGCGCGGGCGCTGTTTATCTTCATCGGCGCCAAGCCCAGCACCGGGTGGATTTGCCAACTGGCCCTGTGCGACGCCAAGGGCTACCTGCTCACGGGCCGCGACCTGGTGGCCGACCCGCGCTACGCCGCGTCGTGGAAGAAAACCCGCGAGCCCTACCTGCTCGAAACCTGCGTGCCCGGCCTGTTTGCGGCCGGCGACGGGCGGGCGGGCGCCATGGCCCGCGTGGCCTCGGCCGTGGGCGAGGGCAGCATGGCCATCAAGTTTGTACACCAGTACTTAGACGAGTAGCGCCGGCCCCAAAAAAGCGGCCCGGCCACCGGCTTGGTCCCAAAGCGCTTACCCCCGTACTGCCGAGCTTATATAATCATTAAGGTAAAAAATTGTAACTCAGGCTGCTTACTCCTGCGTACTCATCTCATAAATTCTAGCTTGCCGTCCCTGGCGGATAGTAGAAGCCTTACTTTAGCCATACTTCCAGTTATATGACGGCGGATATCTTCCAGCAACTCTCGCGAACCGAGCAGCTACGGGTGGCGTTCAGAGCCAGTACTTTTCTGGCCCGCCGCTGGCAGCCCGGAGGCAGCGTCAATCTGTACCACTTGCTAACGAAGGGCCACGAGCTGTTTATTGAGGTAGCCTGCGCCGATGCACCGGGCTGCCCCATTCGGTGGGTGCGGACGCACACAACTAGCCAACCCCTGCTAGACTACGCCGACGACGTGCTGCTGCCCGCGCTTTAGCGCGGTCACCCTGAACCAAGGAATTATTATCGCAGCCGCAACCAACCTAGCTGCTACGGAAGCCCACTAAGCTCCACTGAAAAAGCCCTCTCGTGCCGGAAAGAGCTTTTCTTATGCGGCAGGCTGCGAAGCCAGCTAGCTTCACGCTGGCTCGTTTGGCTTGGGCTGGGGGCGGCCAAACGAGGCCAAAGCATACCCGGCTAGCAACGCCAACGGCGAGGAGGCAAAATCGAGCAGCAAATGTCCCTGCGTAGCCAGGTTAGACCAGGCGGCTAAGCGGCCGGCGGCCACTAAGCCCGTGCCCACTAACAGCGCCGCCGCGAAGCCGGCCACTACCCGCCGGGTGCTCCGCCCGCGCAGCAGCAAGTGCAGCGCCCCAATGCTAGCGCCCGCGTATAGCAAGTGGTACACCACCGAGCTAAGTAGGCTATGCTGGCTGAGGCCGCCCGTGCCGCCTAGGGCCACCGATTGCCCCAAGGCCTGCCCCACGCGCGCCAGCCCCGCAAATACTAACTCCTGAAACTGCCCCAACAGCACCAGCACCGCCCCGAAGAAGGCCAGCCCCAACCAGCGTGGCCAGGAGCCTAGGAGCCCCAGGGACTTAGGCAGCGGGCTCAGGGGAGCGGGCGGCGGGCTGCTGCTGCGCCCACCACCCCCAGAGACCCAGAATAACGGCATAAGCCACGAAAGTGAACGTGTAGTGGTGGTTGAAATCGACGGTATGGTACCAGTAGGTATGGTTGAGGGCCAGCGCCGCCACGCGCAGCACATTGACGAGGTAGAGCGTGGCAATGCCGATGACGATGAAACGGCCCTTGCGCCGGCCGTTATCAGGCTGGGCCAGCACGAAGCCGGCAAACAACGCGTACAGCACCAGCCCGTTGCAAGGTCCTCCTACGAGCACGGCTGGGTCGCCGGCCATAGTTACCAGGGTGGGACTGCTAGGAGCCACGGCGGCCATGAAGCCAAACACCCGCAGCCCCCAGGCCGCCGCCCAAGCTACCTGGGCCGACAAAGCCGCGTCGAGGCGACCGTCGGGGCGCAGCACCTGCTCGTAGCCCAGCCACCACAACGCATACAGCGCCAAGGCAATGCCCCAGAAACGCGCTTGGGGATGGGCCTGCACAAACGCACGTACAGCATTCATAAACAGAAAGTAGGCAAGTACCAGAAATACAAAATTTTACGCATCCTACCCGCTCCTTACGCAACCAACCAAGCAGTACCCTGCGCAGGCGGGCTGGCGAGGTACTACTTGGCTGGTTGGGCAAGAGGCTAGGCAGCCCCGACAGGCTTAGCGGGGGCGGCTAGCGCGCTGCTTTTTACGGTCGCGCAGCTTCTTTAGGCTTATGGCTACGCCGCTAGCTAGCAGCAGCGAGGCACCGCCGTCGATGGGCACCGTGGTGGCACCGCCGCTGGGCGTGGGGCCGCCCGAGCCGGGCTGCGCCAGGGCCACGGCCGTGCTAAGCACAATGCCTAGGGCCGCAATGCCGGCAACGCGCACTATAATCGATTTTTTCATGGGATGAAGAGATGAAAAAGTTGAACTACTAAAAGCAAAGCTACTCGTGGGGCCAACTCCAAAACAAGCTGGCCCCGTTACTATTGCACTACTACGCGCTTCACTACTTGCGCGGTGCTGCCCGCCAGCTGCAGCGTATACACGCCCGGCGTGAGCAGCGACACGTCGAACTGCGCCGTGGCGCCGGCCGCCGTGAGGGGCAGCGTGCGTTGCGACACCAGCTGCCCGAGCTGGTTGTAGAGCGTGGCCGTGGCCGACGAGGCCCCTAGGCCGGCCGGCACCACCAGCGTGAAGCTGCCGCGGGTGGGGTTGGGGAAGAGCTGCACTTGCTGCGCCAGCGCGGCATTATTGATAGCCAGGGCCGTGGCCGGGCCGAAGTACAAGCTGAAGCGGCCGGGCAGGGCTTTGGCCGCCGCCGTGAAGCTGTAGGTGGGCGTGGCAAGCAAGTCGGTGCGAGTGCCGGTTTCGGTATCAAGCAAGTACACCCGCGTGCCCGCCGTAAAGTTGAGGATGCTGGCGGCGTTGAACGAGTAAGTACCGGCGGCGGGCACCGACACGTTGAGCGGCACCGTGAGGCTGGCCCCTAGGCCACTGAACGGCGCTAAGCCGTTGATAGACAATTCGCCGCCCTGGATGAGGCTGCTCACGCTCAGGCCCGACGAGCTGGGCAGCTTGTAGGCGTCGAACTTGGCGTCGTAGCCCGCGCCCGCGCCTTGCTCGAAGTACACGTAGGCTTCGTCGGCCAGCGGCAGTTGGGCGCCTTGCAGCTGCAACTGCACCAGCGGCCGGGTTTCGGCGGTGCGGTAGAAGCTGGGCTCAGCCGCGAAGCTGGTGACGCGAATGGCGTTGTTGAGGGCAAAGCTGCCGGTGGTTTGGCCGGTGCTCACCTTCGAGAAGAAGCCCTGCATGGCCGCCACCAGCGGGTTGCCCATGCCGTTGACGTAGCTGCGGTACTGACCCACGTACTGGCCGGTGCTTTGGTACACGTACACCGCGTCGTCCACGTTGGTGCGCGTCACGCCGGCCGTCTGGCTGAAGTCGATGGGCGACGGGTAGGGGTTGCCCAGGAACTGCCAGCCGCTCTGGGTTAGCGTGCCACTGCTGACGCTGCGGCTCACGGCGCCGTTATTAAGTGTGCCCGTCAAATCTACCAGCGCGTTGGGGCTGATGTTGAGGTCGTAGCCCGTCAGCACGGCCATCGCATCGCTGGGCTGCGGCACGAAGAAGCCCTGGTCGAAGGCCGCTACCGAGTTGCTAGGGTCCGTCACGCGGGCTTGGTCGTAGGCAAACACGTTGGGGTAAGGCGTCACACTGCCGCTGTTGGCGCCAGCCGTGTTGTAGGCCGTGTTGAAGATGGGCGTAAAGCCCGGCGTGTTCGTCAGGTCGGCCAGGGTGGTATTGCTCACCGGCGAGCTGTAGTGGCGGTAGCCGGGGCCGTCGTTGAAGGCCGGGTTGATGGCGCGCTGCATGGTAGCCGGGCCGTTCACCACGCCGTTGGTGTTCACTACCAGCGCCGTACCGGCCCTAGGGGTCGAGAGCAGCGTCAGGGGCTGGCTGGAGCTGGTGTTCAGGTTGCCGCTGGTCAGGGCCAGGGTTTGCATAATGCTTACGCCGCCATTATTCAGGGTCAGGGTCGCGCCGTTGCTGACCGTCAGGCTGCGCACCTGGCTGGGCAGGCCGGGGCCACTCAACTGGGCTTCGGTACCGTTGTACTCGTAGTTGGCATCGGGCGAGAACGTGCGCGAGCCGCTCAATTGGATGGCGCCGGTGCTGCCCGTGGTGGTTAGGCCAGCCGGGTCGCACACCCGTAGCGTACCGCCAGCTTGCAGCACAAAGCTGCCCGTGCCGGTAATGGCCTGGCAGCTAGTGGCCAGCACGCCGCGGGTGCTCAGCACGCCGCCGTCCTGCACGGTCAGGGTACCGTTCACCACAATGGGGCCGTTGAACGTGCCTACGCCACCCTGCATGATGGTGACGTTGTTATACGTGCCGGCATCCACCGTCGTAGCGTTGCTTATCATCATGTCGGGCACCACCACGGTATTGGTGGGGCCACTGGCCGAGCCAGTGCCAACCCACGGCGTTTGCACGAAGGGGAAGTCGGCGCGAATGGTGGTATCGTTCTTTTCCACGCCGGTCGTGAAAGTCACTTCCCCCAGTAGGCGCGGCGTGAGGGGCGAGGTGCTGGCGGGCGTGTAGTCGTCGTACCAGAGGCCAATGGCCGCCAGCACTAGGCCACCCACGGCCTTCAGCTCAATCTGGTCCACGGCATCCTCCAGGCGGCGCCCGTTGGGGAAGCCGTCCATATTGGGAATATTCTGAATGTCGGTGGTCGTGTTATAGCGGCTATCCGTGAGGCCCAGCACCGCCGCTTGCAAGAGGCCCTGGTTGCTGAACTCGGGGTTGGCCTGGCCGTTGGCCAGCGTGCGTGGGGTGGCGGGCACGGCCATGTTCAGGCGCAGCATGTCGCCGCCGGGGTTGCCGCTGGCATTGGCCCCTAGAGGCAAAAAGTTGTTGACAAACGGCTTGCCGGGCGCCAGCGGGTTGCCCTTGGGCTTGCCGGTAGCTAGCTGGTAAGGCGCCAGGTTGGGTACGCCGGTGTGGAAGATGGGCTTGATGTCGACCGAGCGCGGCTTGCCGGCCACCAGCAGGTAGTTGCCAAAGGCGGCGTCGGCCAGAGCCGTGTTATCAAGAGCCTTGGCGCCCTTCAGCGGGTACAGGCCCGGCTGCGTATTGCCAAAGTCGAAGCCATTGGCGGGCAAACCGGGGAAGCCGGCCAGCGACTTGGTTTGGATAGCCAGGGGCATGAGTTGCGGCACGGCCCCGCCAAAGAGGCGGTTATCCACGTACAAGCCCAGCTCGGGGTTCGAGAGGTAGTCGTCGGTTTGGGCATCCTCGGTATAGGGCGTCCGCGCGTTCCAGCGGTCCTTGCTGCCAATGGGGTTAATTACCTCGTTGGTGAGCGGCATCCCTAGGCGCGATACCTGCACGTATTCGCCGCTGGTGCCGGCGCCCGTGGCGGTGCTGAAGGTTTGCATGGCCGGGCGGCTAGCCGAGGCCCACACCCCAATCACGAAGTCCGAATCAAGGAAGTTTTTGGCGGCGGTCACATCCTGGTGGTTCTTCTGCAGGGTAGTAATCGGAATGCTGAGCGCGATGCTGTGGCAATTCTTGCGCGACAGTCCGTCGGTAGCATTCGTGGGCCGCAGGTTGGCCAAGTCAAAAATGGCCCCGAGGTCGGCAAAAAACGGGTCGTCCGACGGGCCGCAGAATACTTGCTCGTTGCCCCCGCCGCTGGCGGCCGTTATCGTCTTGAGGCGCAGGTCGGTGTACGAAGGCTGGTTGAGGCCCACCGCCGAGTTGATGGAGCGCGGCCCCACGTTGTTGGGCGCCACCACGCCGTCGGTTACGATGGTTGAAAACGACTTGCCGCCATCCGTGCTTTTCTCGCAGGTGTAGGTCGTTTTGAGGTTTTGCTTGCCTAGGCGGATGTTGAAGAACGTGCTCGGGTCCTCGTTCACGCGCTTAAACGTGAAGCGGTACGTGATGTCGTCGCCGTCTTTGCTGCCGTCGTTTTTCACGTGCACCTCGTAGCGCACGTTTTCGCCAAAGGTGGAGTAGTTGGGCCCACCGTGCGGCAGCTCAAACGGGATATAGTTGGCAATCACCACGATGCGGTCGGCGTGGTTGGGGTCGCGGAAGGCGTAGAGGTCGGTATTATCGGCCACCGGGTCGTCGGCAATCAGCGGCGCCTCGCGGTGGCTACTGGCCTCCAGCGGCGTGTGGCGCACGTTGTGCCACAGCGAGAGCCCTAGCACGGCCGTCAGACTGGCGGGCAGCAAGAGCAGCTTAGGTAAAAGTTTAGCGTTCATGAGCTTCGAATAAATCAACGTAGTGAAAATGACTTAGCGGCGCACGCGAAAGCCCTGCCATGGCGTCTGCACGTAGGGGAATTCGGCGCGGAAAGTCGTATCGTTGCGCTCCACGCCCGTGGTGAAGTTGAGCACTCCGCGCAGCTGGGGCGTCACCGGCGAGGTGCTGCCCGGCGTGTAGTCGTCGTACCAGAGGCCAATGGCCGCCAGGGCTGCGCCGCCCACGGCCTGCAGCTCAATCTTCACAATCTCATCCTCCAGGCGGCGCCCGTTGGGGAAGCCGTCCATATTGGGAATGTTCTGGATGTCGGTGGATTTGTTGTAGCGCGGGTCCGTGAGGCCCAGCACCGCGGCCGCAAATAGCCCCTCGTTGCTGAAGTCGGGCGAAGTGCGCGGGGTGGCGGGCACGGCCATGTTTAGGCGCAGCATGTCGCCGCCGGGGTTGCCGCTGGCATTCGCTCCTAGGGGCAAAAAGTTGTTAACGAATGGCTTACCAACCGCCAGCGGGTTGCCGTTTTTGCCGGTGGCCAGCTGGTAGGGCGGCAGATTAGGCACGCCGGTGTGGAAGATGGGCTTGATGTCGACCGAGCGCGGCTTGCCGGCCACCAGCAGGTAGTTGCCAAAGGCGGCGTCGGCCAGGGCCGTGTTATCAAGAGCCTTGGCGCCCTTCAGCGGATACAAGCCGGGCTTGGTGTTGCGGAAGTCGAAGCCCGCAAAGGAAGCGCCGCCCAGCAGCGGCTGGCCGGCCAGCGACTTGGCTTGGATGCGCAAGGCCGACAGTGCCGGCACCGCTCCGCCAAACTGCGAGTCATCCATGTACAGCGCCAGCTCAGGGTTCGAGAGGTAGTCGTCGGTAATAGCGGCTTCGGTATAAGGCGTAGCCCGGTTCCAGGCATCCTTGCTGCCAATGGGGTTAATGGCCTCGTTGAAGAGCGGCATGCCTAGGCGCGATACCTGCACGTAGTCGCCGCTGGGCGCGGGCGTGGTGCCGGCCGGGCTAAGCGTGCGCAGCGAGGGGCGGCTGGCCGAAGCCCACACCCCAATCACATAGTTGGCGTCCAGAATATTTTTGGCTCCCGACAGGTCCTGGTGGTCTTTTTGCAGGCTCTTGATGGGGATGCTGAGCGCAATTGAATTGATGTTATACTTAGCTAGGCCGTCGCGGCTGCCGTGGCCGGCGCGCAAACCCGCCAAGTCAAATACTGCCCCTAAGTCCACAAAAAACGGGTCGTCCGACGACCCGCAGAATACTTGCTCGCCGCCGTCGCCGCTGGCCGTGGTCACGGCACCTTGGCGCAGGGTAGTGTAGGAGGGCTGGCCTAGGCCCACCGGCGAGGTGATGGAGCGCGGCCCAATGTTGTAGGCGGGCACCACGCCGTTGGCCACAATGGCCGTGAACGACTTGCCCCCATCCGTGCTTTTCTCGCAGGTGTAGGTGGTTTTCAGGTTTTGCTTGCCCAGCCGAATGTTGAAGAACGTGGTCGGGTCTTGGTTGGCTCGCTGAAAGGTGAAGCGGTACGTGATGTCGTCGCCGGGCGTGGCGCCGTTATTTTTCACGTGCACCTCATAGTGCACATTCTCGCCAAAGGTGTAGTAGCTGGGCCCACCCTGCGGTAGCTGAAACGGAATATAGTCCGCAATCAGTATTACCCGGTTAGGGTCGTTGGGCGACACGAAGGCGTACACATCCGTGTTGTCAGCCACTGGGTCGTCGGCAATCAGCGGTGCCTCGCGGTGGCTACTAGCCTCTAGGCTGGCTGGCCGCAGCAGCGCGCCGCCCGCAGCGAGCACCGCTACCGCGCAAGCCCCACCTACCCATTGGAGAGGTTTGGTAAATCTTTTCATAGAGAAACAGAAGTGAAAGGTGAAAACCTGGTAATTAAAAAAACCAATTTAAGCACTTGACAAACAATAACTTATCACGGACACTAACCTAGTCAAACTGGCGAACGCAATTGTTAAATCGCGTTCGCCAGCGATTGCTTATGAGTGCCCCTACTCGCTATGGCCAAGCCACGGCGGCAACTACTAGCCAGGTATAAGCAGCCCCAAGCCAACTGGGTGCCGCATGGAAAAGGAACATCAGGATATCGGGTGGCAAGCGCCTAACTAGCTAGGCATGCAGCTATTCCGCATGGAGTAATCGGTCACTTACTGCTACCTACCTACGGAGTAGCTAAGCAGTCAGACTTCGTAAAATAACTTTTTTTCTAAAAAAAGTTATCAACTTTTGACTAACCACTTTTACCTCCTCCTTACCGTCCTTACCCGCTTGCCCAAAGTAGCCTTAGCGTTTTGGTAAGCGGGACTAACAAGCAGTGAAAACGACTGCTTTTAGGGCCTAGGGCATCTTAGGCACATAGGCACGGTGCCAAACGAGCGTAGCAAAGCAG
This sequence comes from Janthinobacterium lividum, assembly GCA_050954355.1. Classification (GTDB taxonomy): domain Bacteria; phylum Bacteroidota; class Bacteroidia; order Cytophagales; family Hymenobacteraceae; genus Hymenobacter. Next base: position 5,422 of record JBPBPH010000087.1, on the reverse strand, counting down.
TCGCACTGGCACGGTACCCTGCCTGATTTCGTTCCACTATAATTGCCTCGTCGGCTCGCCATGACGACCGTAGCCAGCTCTGACTACGCTACAGGTTGGCACTTGCCTGCCGCTAGTTGGTAGGGGAAGCCAGCAGTGGTAAGCTAGCCGCGCCCACTAGGCGGTGCGAGCTGGCTTCCTGCACCAGGGCCACGGCGCGCAGGTTGGCGGCTTGCCAGCGGGGGTCGAGGCCTAGGGGGATGGTGGCGGTAAAGGTGCCATCGGCTGTTAGCGGGCCTAGGGCGCGCAGGCTGCGCACCACGGCGGCGTGGCGCAGCAGGCGGCCCGCATTCTCGCCCCGGCCCACCTGGGTGGCCAAGCCCGTTTCGGTGAGGGCCAGCAGCACGGTGGCGGCGGTGGTGCGGGCGGGCAAGTTGCTCACCTGCAACCTGATGCTGCCCGCGCTGGCGCGGGCGAGCTGCACGGTAGCGCGCGGCGCGCGGGCTGCTTCGGCCACGGCTTGCAGCAGCTGCGGGCGGCGGCTGCCCACCAGCTCGGCGCAGCCGTTTACCACTGCCTGCGGCGTGTAATTGCCCTCGGCAAACCCCGCCGCGTAGGCCTGCTGGCGCCCGGTAAACTGCGCCTGGGAGAAGGGGTCGGCCCAGCCCAGGCGGTTCCAATAATCGACGTGCTCGCCCAGGGCAATTATTTCTACGCCGGGCACGGGCTGGGTGCTTTCCAGTTCGCGCAGCACGGCGTCGGCCGCGGGGCACGAGGAGCAGCCTTCGGAAGTAAACAACTCGACTACTACCGGCACCCGGGCCAGCTCAGGCGTGAGGGCCACGGGGGCAGCGGCGGGAGCCCCCAGCAGCGCGGCGGCAGTGCCCGCTCCGCCCGCCAGCAGCACCCACGCAGTTGCCAGTATGCCATTCATATACTGCTAGTTAAGAGGGTGTAAAAAACAGCAACCAGATAGGTAGCGGGCGCCCTAGGGCCTAGTAGCTGGCCGGGTTACTAAAAAGCGGCTGCCTAGTGACCGCCGCTCCAGTCGTAGCCCTGCTCGGCCCAGTAGTCGGCGGGGCGCTCGTCGGTGAAGGCGATGGTGCCGATGCGCTTGAGGTGCTTCACGCCGTACTTGAGGGGCGACACTAGGCGCAGGGGCGCGCCGTGGGCCAGGGTCAGGGGCTGGCCGTTTAGCTCGTAGGCCAGCAGCGTTTGGGGGTGCAGGGCGGCGTACATTTCCAGGCCCACGTAATACTGCTCGTCGGGCGTTACTAGTCCCGCAAACCGGGCAGTGCCGACGGGCGGCTGGCGCAGGTCAGCAATGGGCTGGCCCGAGCGGGTGGCCAGCGGGTACTGGGCCAAGAAGTCGCTGAGCCGCACGCCGGCCCAGTGCACAATCACGCTCCAGCCCTCAATGCACTTGAGCTGGGTGGTCATTTCGGTGCGCGGCAGAGCCTTTATTTGCGCCAGGGTAAACTCTTGGCGGCGGGCCGGGGTGCCGGCCGGCGCGTAGCCCTGCACGGTGAGCTTCCAAGTGGTGGGGTCGAAGTCCTGGCCTAGGCCTACGTCGCCGTTCAGGCGCAGCTTGCGGGCCCGCGAGCGCGCAAACTCGGGCGCCAGCCGGGTGTGGGCAAAGTAGTCTTTAGTTAGCTGGCCGTTGAAATCCAGCACCTTGCGCAAGTCGCGCGGAATGCCTTCGTCGTCGGGGCTGCGCAGCAGGTAGCGCCAGCCCAGCGTGCCAGCCAGTCCCGCCAGCCCCAGGCCCAAAAAGGCGCGGCGCGAGCGGGTAGCGGCGGCCCCTAGGGCCGCCCGCTCGGACTGGGCCTGGGCGGGCGTCAGGGGGGCTACGGCGGCGGCCGTTTGGGCTGCTTCGGCGGGGTTGTTGGTGGGCTGGTGCGGGTCGTCGGTCATGGCGAGCGGTGGGGCTAGGCAAGCGTTAGGCGCGGGGCGCGGTGGGGGCCAGCGAGGGCGAGGCGGCCGGCAGGGCCGTGGGGCCGGCCACTACGGCGTGGGTAGCGGGGTTCACTTCCTCTACCTCAAAGCCGGCCACTATTGCCCGGAAGTTGTTCCAGCCGGCCCGCGCCACCTGAGCGATGTGAATAACAAAAAACACCACGTAGCCCAGCGTGAGCACGAAGTGGATGAAGCGGGCGGTTTCGTAGCCGCCCAGCAGCTGCGTGAGCCAGCCAAACTGCACGGGCTTATAAATGGCCAGCCCCGTGAGCAGCGAGCCCAGGCCCATGAGGATGACGGCGGTGTAGGCAATTTTTTGGGCGCCGTTGTACTTCTGCACGGGCGGCGGCGTCTTGCTCAGGCCCAGGTCGTAGCGCGTTACCTGCAGGGCTTCTTTAAAGGACTGGCGGTTGGGCAGCAGGTGGCGCCACTCGCCCGAGAAGGCGGTGTAGAGCACGTAGAGTAGCCCGTTGAGGAAGAACGCCCACATCAGCACGAAGTGCCAGGCCATGCCCTGGGCCAGCTTGTGGTCGAGGTGGAAAACCTGGTAAAACGACTGCGGGAAGAACTTAACCAAGGTGGTATTGCCCCAGCCCAGGCGGTATACGTCGTTGGCCCAATATATCCAGAGGCCGCTCCAAATCATGAGGCTCAGCACCGGGAAGTTTAGCCAGTGAAACCAGCGAATGGCGAGCGGATGCTTTTCAACAACGACTTTCATAAAAACAAGGAGAGCCTAGGGGCCGGGGCGGTGAAATTAACGCCCGGCTGGCTAGCTGCCGCCCGGCCCTCTTTACCATACGGAAGCAGGCCGCTTGCTTACTACAGCCAGCGCGCCAAAATAATTTAGTGTCGTCGCCGCCTGGGTCTGGCTACCGGCTCTTGCGGGCAGCCAGGCCCCTAGGGTTCCTCAGGCGCTTTATTCCCAATTACTGCCCTAGCGCAGCTTCTGGGCGGTGTAAGTAGGCCCCAGGCAGCGCGGGCCCTGCGCCGTCCAGGCCAGAGGGTCGATGCACATTTGGCGCTCGCTCATGGCCTCGTTCCAGGCGTGGTACACCAGGTATTCGGTGCGGCCGTCGGGGCTCAGCACGTGGCAGTGGTGGCCGGGGCCGCGCACGTGGCCCGGCACCGAGTGCAGCACCCGAGCCCCGGCGTCGGAACCCGAATCTTGGTAGGGTCCCAGCACGTGGTCGGCGGCGCAGTAATCGACGCCATAGCGGTCGGTGAGAAAGTTGGCGCCGCTAAAAAAGCAGTAGTACTTGCCAGCGTGGCGCCGCACGAAGGGCCCCTCTAGGGTGTGCCACTGGGCAAAAGTGCGGTTATCATAAAGTGGCATGGTGCGGTTGGCCTCGAAAAGCGTCCAGGCGTGGCGGGCGCGCAGCACCGTGCGGGGCTGGCCGGCGAGCTGCGTCATGCTGGTCAGGCGGTCAACCACTAGCCCGGTGCCGGGGTAGTAGCCGTCGTCGCTGTCCGTAAAGTCGCGGGCGTAAAAGAGGTACCACTGCCCATCCACATCCTGAAATGCGTGGGCGTCGATGGTAAACTGGCTATCGGCCACCGGTAGGGCGGCCACTTCGGTGTAAGGCCCCTCGGGCCGCGGGCTGGTAGCCACGCGCAGCTGGTGGCCCACCGTGGCCCCGATGGCGCCGCCCCCGCGCGAGTAGTACATGTAGAACGTGCCTTGGTGCAGCACCACCTCGGGCGCCCAAAAGTCAAACTCGTCGCTGCCAACCGGCGGCGTAAGCGCCCCGCCTAGGGGTCGCCAGTCCACTAGGTCGTTCGACGCGAGCAGTGAAAATACGCGGCCGTCGGGAGTGCGCCCCCGCCCGGTAGTACCAAAGGCGTAGTAGTGCCCCTCGTGGCGCAGCACAAACGGGTCGGGGAAGTTGCGGGCCACCACCGGGTTGCGGTAGGTGCGGGCCGCGGCGGCAGCAGGGCGCATAGCAAGTAGAGCCAGCCCCGACAAGGAGCCCGTAAGAAAGTGACGGCGGGTGGGCATGAGTGGCAAGCTAGGAAGCAGGTAAAATAATGCGTTTTTGGAAGTAAGTCAGCGCAACGCAGGCGCCTGCTAGGGCGCTAGCAAGGGCAAAACAGCTCAACCCAGGAGCATCAAGCCTCGGTTACGCAGGTAGTTAACTAAACCGATTAAGCTCATGTGCAAACGTTTGCATCTAATATTTTTATTGGAATTGCCTTCTGCCTACTTCAAATTGATGTAAGCCTACAGGGTAAATATCTGTTAGTTATTTACTTATTAATAAAATAAAGGCGCAATAAATAGTAATAAGCTGCTAATAAAGACAGGCGCTTGGCCTTGCAAAACTAACGCTATTCGGCTTATGGTAAGTCCCTAGGGCTAGCTGCTAGTGCAAGCCTGTTCTGAGTGTTTTAGTACTTAAGTCCGGCGGCTTTATCTTTTTCAGCTGCTGAGCCTACTACGTATAGCACTCATGAAAATTCTTGTGAAAATCGCCGAACTCGCAATTTTACTTGTCAAACGTTTGCTTTATTGCTAAACAACGCTACTTTTACACCACCAATAAGCTACGGCCGGTGAGGCTTTGCTGCGAGCAAACCTCCTACCTGTGCCAAGTCGGCTACTGGCTCTCACCTCCGCTTCTCCATTACGCTTGCCCGCTTAGCACCGCTTTTGCTTCTCGTGCAATCGTTTGCACAAATCTTAGCACCGCTCTGCGGTTGCGCCCAGTCTGTTTTCATTTAATCCCACCCGTATGAAAAAGCTGCTACCCCCTTCTGGGCGTTTGCTGATTCCCGTATTAGCCTGCGGCTTGCCGCTGGCCGTGGCCGCCGCTACGCCCGTAGTAGCGGCCCCTACCCTAGTGGTTTGCAACGCAACCCAGCCTACTGCTCCCATTACCGGCCGCATAACCGACGCCAAGGGCGAGGGCATTCCGGGCGTGACGGTGCTGGTGCAAGGCACCAACACGGGCACTACCACCGACATCAACGGTAGCTTTTCGCTCGATGCGCCCGCCGGCGCTACCCTGGTGCTGTCGTCCATCGGCTTTGTGACGCAGCAGGTGCCAGCCCCGGCCGATGGCCGGCCGCTGGCCATTACGCTGCAGCAAGACAACAAGCAGCTCGACGAGGTAGTGGTGCTGGGCTACACCACCCAGGACCGCCAAAACCTGAGCAGCGCCGTGAGCAGCGCCAACCTGTCGGAAGCCAAAAAAGCCCCCGCTGCCACCATTACCGAAGCCATTCAGGGCCGCGTAACGGGCGTGCAAATCAACAATAGCGGCAACCCAGGTCAGAATCCCAGCATCAACATTCGGGGCCTAGGCAGCATCAACGGCGGTAGCGCGCCGCTGTACGTGGTCGACGGGCTGTGGACGGATGTCATCCGGGACCTAAACCCAGCTGACATCGCCTCGCTGACGGTGCTCAAGGATGCTTCCTCCACGTCGATTTATGGCTCACGCGGGGCCAATGGCGTGATTATCATTACGACCCGGCGGGGCAAGCC
>JBPBPH010000086.1:0-62854 GCA_050954355.1 Janthinobacterium lividum | reverse complement strand
CTCGACTTTACGTTGCGATTCAGCCTGGTGAATCATCGGCTTGGCCGCCCGCCATAAGGCCGGCGAGCCCAAGACCGTGTTACTCAACCAGCGGGTGATATGGTCGTGGCTGAGCGCCCCATCCAGCAGCCGCGACAAGCCCGTAGCTGTCGTTGGGCCTGTGGAACTTACCAAATAATCGGTGTATAGGTCCAGCGTGCAAGTCATCATCACTATGTTGAACGGCGAAAGAGGCCTACCGACTGCGTAACATCAGTTAAGCTATCATCTTTTGAAATAAGACGTTGTTTGTCGCATCGATTCCAATTTTTTAAGTTGCTGCCATTATATGCCAATGGCTTTGGCTACTATGACTTATTTAAGGAGTAAGGAGAGCACTGTTAGTACGAAGCCTATTATGTTATGCCGCTTTCACATATAGTGCCTCCACCTAATTTTGTGATTGTCATAGCCATTTCACATAGGCAAAAAACTAAAACCCCCAGCCAGCCTAAGCCAACCGGGGGTTCTATACTACAAACCTACGTCACTCGTTAATCCTGCACGGTAGTCGTCTCACGCTTGGCACGCGAGGGACGTTTAGCCGGGGCAACCGGTTCGGCAGCAATAGCACTTTGGCGAGCAACAAGGTCATCCTTCGAAGTGACCTCAATGCCTTGGTATTCACGCAAGCCAGTACCGGCCGGGATGAGGTGGCCGACGATTACGTTCTCCTTCAGGCCCAACAGTTCGTCAGCCTTACCACGGATAGCAGCTTCGCTCAACACCTTGGTTGTCTCCTGAAATGAAGCAGCTGAGATGAATGAAGCGGTACCCAGCGAAGCCTGTGTGATGCCTTGCAAGGTGGGCTTCGATACTGCCGGTTGGGCATCACGCACTTCTACCAATTGAAGGTCGCGGCGGCGTAGCGATGAATTCTCGTCGCGGAGCTTGCGGGTGCTCACAATCTGACCAGGACGCAGTTCACTCGAGTCACCGGCATCCATTACCACCTTCATATCTATGATAGTGTCATTTTCTTCCATCAGTGAGCCCTTGTCAACCAACTGGTTTTCGAGGAAGCTAGTGTCGCCAGCATCCATTACAAGCACTTTCTGCATCATCTGGCGGACGATTACTTCAATGTGCTTGTCGTTGATTTTCACGCCCTGCAAGCGGTATACTTCCTGAATCTCGTTTACGAGATATTCTTGTACTGCGCCCGGGCCCTGAATATTCAGGATATCGGTCGGGGTAATAGCACCGTCGGAGAGCGGAGCACCAGCCCGTACAAAGTCGTTGTCCTGCACAAGGATGAATTTCGACAGCGGCACCATATACTTCCGCTTCACACCGTCTTTCGACTCCACGAAGATTTCACGATTACCACGCTTCACCGAGCCGTAGGTGATTACGCCATCGATTTCCGATACTACCGCCGGGTTCGACGGGTTACGGGCTTCAAACAGTTCCACTACGCGTGGTAGACCACCGGTGATATCACGGGTTTTGCCCACGGCACGGGGAATCTTGGCCAAGATGTGGCCAGCTTTCACCTTCTTGCCATTCTCAACATTCAAGTGAGCACCTACTGGCATCGAGTACGACTTGTTCGAGTCGGCGTCGGCCCCCTTGGCAGGCAATAGGATAACCGAAGGGTTCTGCGCTTTATCCTTTGATTCAGTAACTACCTTCTCACGGAAGCCCGTCTGTTCGTCGGCCTCCTCACGGTAAGTAATACCTTCGGTGATAGCATCGTATTGGATGGTACCGTCGAACTCGGCCAAAATAACGGCGTTGTAGGGGTCCCAATTTACCAACTCCTGGCCTTTCTCTACCTCCTGACCTTCTTTCACCAGCAAGAATGAGCCGTACGGCACATGGTTGGAGATGAATACTTTGCTAGTGGCTTTGTCCACAATGCGGATTTCGCCTGAGCGACCCATTACTACATTGGTAGCCCCTCCCTCAGAATTAGTACCGCCTACCGCGCGGATATCTTCAAACTCAATCACACCACTAAACTTAGCGCGAATGTTAGCTTCTACCGCGATGTTCGAAGCCGTACCACCTACGTGGAAGGTACGAAGCGTCAGTTGCGTGCCGGGCTCCCCAATCGACTGTGCGGCGATAACACCTACTGCTTCACCCTTCTGCACCATGCGGCCCGTAGCCAGGTTACGGCCGTAGCACTTGGCGCAGATACCGCGCTTGCTTTCGCAAGTCAGTACCGAGCGAATTTCTACCGACTCAATGCTGGTAGCGTCGATGCGGCGGGTAATCTCTTCAGTAATCTGCGAGCCAGCCACTAGGATAACCTCATCGGTCAGCGGGTCGATAATGTCGTGGACGTTGGTACGGCCTAGGATACGCTCAGAGAGCGGCTCCACGATGTCCTCGTTATCTTTTAACGCGAAGGTTTCGGTACCGCGCAGCGTGCCGCAATCCGGCTCGTTCACAATAACGTCCTGCGAAACGTCTACCAGACGACGGGTCAGGTAGCCAGCGTCAGCCGTCTTCATAGCCGTGTCAGCCAGACCTTTACGGGCACCGTGGGTTGAGATGAAATACTCGATTACGTCGAGGCCTTCTTTGAAGTTCGACAGAATCGGGTTCTCGATAATCTCACCCACCGAGCCCTGGAGCGACTTCTGAGGCTTGGCCATCAGACCACGCATCCCGCCGAGCTGACGAATCTGCTCGCGCGAGCCACGCGCGCCCGAGTGCATCATCATGTAGATGGAGTTGAAGCCCTGGTTCTCCTTTTCGAGGCGACCCATCAGCGTCTCCGTAATCTGCGAGTTGATACGCGTCCAGACATCAATTACCTGGTTGTAACGCTCGTTGTTCGTAATCAGACCCATCTGGTAGTTCTGCGTTACGGCAGCTACGTCGGCTTGGGCCTGCTTGATGAGGATGTCTTTCTCCTTCGGAATCTGGATGTCGCCCAGACCCATGCTCAAGCCGCCTTTGTAAGCTGACTGGAAGCCTAGGGTCTTGATATCATCAAGGAATTGGGCGGTGCGGGCCATACCCGTGCGCTTGAATACCATCGAGATAATCTGTTGTAACTTCTTCTTGGTCAGTAGCTCATCTACGAAACCCACCTCAGCGGGCACGAGCTGGTTGAAGAGCACGCGGCCGGCTACAGTTTCGATGATGCGGGGTACGAGGTCGTCGTTCTCGTCGCGCACCATGGTTTTCACCTTGATATACGCGTGCTTCGAGAGCTGCTTCTCGTTTAGGGCAATAACTACCTCTTCATCAGAGTAGAAAATGCGGCCTTCGCCTTGAATTTTCTCGTCTTCCGTTGAGCGCTTGCCCTTGGTTACATAGTACAAGCCCAGAACCATGTCCTGCGACGGTACCGCGATGGGCGCGCCGTTGGCAGGGTTTAGGATGTTGTGCGACGCTAGCATGAGCATCGAGGCTTCCAGTATAGCAGCCGGGCCTAGGGGCACGTGCACAGCCATCTGGTCACCGTCAAAGTCAGCGTTAAAAGCTGTACAAACGAGCGGGTGCAACTGGATAGCCTTACCCTCAATGAGGCGCGGCTGGAACGCCTGAATACCCAAACGGTGCAGCGTGGGGGCACGGTTGAGAAGCACTGGATGGCCTTTTAACACATTTTCCAGAATATCCCAAACCACGGCATCCTTGCGGTCCACGATTTTCTTAGCCGACTTCACCGTCTTCACAATGCCGCGCTCGATGAGCTTACGGATGATGAACGGCTTGAACAGCTCGGCGGCCATATTCTTGGGCAGGCCGCACTCGTGCAGCTTCAGCTCCGGACCTACGACGATTACCGAACGACCCGAGTAGTCAACGCGCTTGCCAAGCAGGTTCTGACGGAAGCGGCCCTGCTTGCCTTTTAGCATATCGGACAGCGACTTCAGGGCTCGGTTGCCTTCGGCGCGCACGGCGTTCACTTTGCGCGAGTTGTCGAAGAGCGAGTCGACGGCCTCTTGCAGCATCCGCTTCTCGTTCCGCAGAATCACTTCCGGTGCCTTGATTTCAATCAGGCGCTTGAGGCGGTTGTTGCGGATGATAACGCGACGGTACAAGTCGTTCAAGTCGGAAGTAGCAAAACGGCCACCATCCAATGGCACCAGCGGGCGCAATTCAGGCGGAATAACTGGCACCATGCGGATTACCATCCACTCGGGGCGGTTCTCTACGCGGGTAGCAGCATCGCGGAAAGCTTCCACTACGCGCAGACGCTTCAAGGCCTCAGCCTTACGCTGCTGCGAGGTTTCGTGCGCAGCCGAGTCACGGAGCGAGTAGCTCAGCTCGTCGAGGTTGATGCGCTCGAGCAGCATTTGCAGCGCGTCGGCACCCATCTTGGCGATAAACTTCTGCGGGTCCTCGTTGGGCAACAGCTGGTTCTCGCGGGGCAGCTTATCGATAATGTCCAAGTACTCATCTTCCGTGAGGAAGTCGAGCTGCTGCACACCTTCTTCAGCTTGCACACCAGGCTGCACTACTACGTAGCGCTCATAGTAGATAATCTGGTCGAGCTTCTTGGTGGGCAGGCCCAGCAGGTAGCCGATTTTGTTCGGCAGGCTCTTAAAGTACCAGATGTGCGCTACGGGCACCACCAGTTCGATGTGGCCCATGCGCTCGCGGCGCACTTTCTTCTCGGTCACTTCCACGCCGCAACGGTCGCAGATGATGCCCTTGTAACGAATGCGCTTGTATTTGCCACAATGGCATTCCCAGTCCTTTACCGGGCCGAAAATCCGCTCGCAGAATAAGCCACCCATCTCGGGCTTGTAGGTGCGGTAGTTAATCGTTTCCGGCTTTACTACTTCGCCTGTGCTCCGCTCCAGAATTCCTTCGGGAGAGGCCAGCGAGATAGTAACCTTCGAGAAGTCCTGTACTAACTTCTTGTTTTTTGCGAAAGCCATTAGGTTGATTTATTAGCTGTTAGCTGTTTGGCTTTTAGCTGTTAGAGTATCTTCTAACAGGTCGACGCTACGAAAAGTGCTCTACAGGTCGGACAGGTACGCCGCATAGTAGATTTCCGTCAGGCCTTAAATACTCACTATTTATAAGTGGCCGATTCCTGTGGCTACCCTGACCTGTCTCGGGATAGCTGTTTCGTACCGGCCGCTCGTTAGCTACTCTTTATATCTAGTTTATGCCCCGACTAGTAGGTTTACCGGAGTTGGCTATCTAGGCGGCCAACTCCGGTACCTTACTTAGTCGAGCGAAATCTCCAACGCCAAGCCACGGAGCTCGTGGATAAGTACGTTGAACGACTCGGGGATATTCGGCTTAGGCAAAATGTCGCCTTTCACAATGGCTTCGTATGCTTTAGCACGGCCTACCACGTCATCCGACTTAATAGTCAGGATTTCCTGGAGCACGTTGGAAGCACCGAAGGCCTCCAGCGCCCATACCTCCATCTCGCCGAAGCGCTGGCCACCGAACTGCGCCTTACCACCCAGCGGCTGCTGCGTGATGAGCGAGTACGGCCCGATGGAGCGAGCGTGCATCTTATCGTCAACCAAGTGACCGAGTTTGAGCATATAAATCACGCCCACGGTCACCGGTTGGTCGAAGCGGTCACCACTCAGGCCATCATAGAGGTACGCACGACCCCAATCCGGCAAGCCGGCTGCGGTCAATTCCTTGGCAACTTCGTCCTCGGTAGCACCGTCGAAAATCGGGGTAGCATAGGTGCGGCCCATTTTCAAGCCTGCCCAACCAAGTACAGTCTCGTAAATCTGACCGATGTTCATGCGGCTAGGTACCCCTAGCGGGTTCAGCACGATGTCCATCGGAGTGCCGTCAGGCAGGAAGGGCATGTCCTCATCGCGCACAATGCGGGCTACTACCCCTTTGTTACCGTGGCGGCCGGCCATCTTGTCACCCACCTTCAGCTTACGCTTTTTGGCGATGTAGACTTTGGCTAGCTGCACGATTCCGGCGGGCAGTTCGTCGCCAACCTCTAGCGTGAAGCGGTCGCGCTTGAAACGGGCCGTGATGGTGTTGCGGCGCTTCGCGTAATTCTTGATGAGCTGTTGCAGCATCTCGTTCACGCGGTTGTCGGCAGTCCAGTGGTCAAGTTGCAAGTCCTTGAAGAGGTTCACCTCTTCCGGCACGGCGTAGTTGCTTTCGTCGCGGTAGGCGTTTTTGTCGGGGAACAGCGCTTCGCTGATGTTCTTCCGGCCAAATTTCACGCCTTTCGCCAAGACCTCATCGCCGAAGCGGTGCTTGATGCCCTGCGAGGTTTTGCCTTCCAGCAAGCCTACCAGCTTATCAATCATGATGGCTTTCACACCGCGCAATTCGCGGGCGTAGCCTTCTTTCAAGTCTTCCACTTCTTTCTTCGACTTGGCGCGGAGGTTCTTGTCCTTCTTGGGCCGCGAGAAAAGCTTGGTACCGATAACCACCCCGTTCAGGGAGGGCGGTGCCTTGAGCGAAGCGTCCTTCACGTCGCCAGCTTTGTCACCGAAGATGGCGCGGAGCAGCTTCTCTTCCGGGGTCGGGTCGGTTTCGCCCTTGGGCGTAATCTTACCGATGAGGATATCGCCTTCCTTCACCTCCGCCCCGAGGCGGATGATGCCGTTGTCGTCGAGATTACGCACAGCTTCTTCGCTCACGTTCGGAATCTCCGAGGTCAGCTCTTCTTCGCCACGCTTGGTCTCGCGCACTTCCAGCTCAAACTCCTCGATGTGAATCGAAGTGAAGATATCGTCGCGAACTACGCGCTCCGAGATGACGATAGCATCCTCGAAGTTGTAGCCCTGCCACGGCATAAACGCCACCTGCATATTGCGACCTAGGGCCAGCTCCCCGCGGTTAGTGCCGTAGCCTTCGCAAAGCACCTGGCCTTTGGTCACGCGCTCGCCGTTTTTCACCAGCGGCGTGAGGTTGAGGCAAGTGTCTTGGTTAGTACGGCGGAACTTAATGAGGCTGTATGTCTTGCGGTCAGCGTCGAAGCTTACCGACAGCTCGTCGTCGTTCAGATCGTACTTGATGATGATGCGGTTGGCATCTACCGAGTCTACCATGCCATCGCCTTCGGCAATGATGAGCGAACGCGAGTCGATAGCCGTGCGGCCTTCCAGGCCCGTACCTACAATTGGGGCCTCAGGGCGGAGCAGCGGCACTGCCTGGCGTTGCATGTTCGAGCCCATGAGCGCACGGTTTGCGTCATCGTGCTCCAAGAACGGAATCAGCGAAGCAGCTACCGAGACAATCTGGTTCGGGGCCACATCCATATAAGTGTACTCTTCCGGCCCAACGACCGGGAAGTCACCTTCAAAACGGCCTTTTATCAATTGCTGCGTCATCTGGCCTTCGTTGCTCAGCAGCGAGTTGGCCTGCGCAATGTGATGCGTGTCTTCCTCCTCAGCGGTCAGGAATTTCACGTTCTCGGTCATGTCTACCGTACCTGATTTCACCGTGCGGTAAGGTGTCTCGATGAAGCCCATCGAGTTAACCCGAGCGTGCACGCAAAGCGACGAAATTAGACCAATGTTCGGGCCTTCCGGCGTTTCGATGGTGCAAAGACGGCCATAGTGCGTGTAGTGTACGTCACGTACCTCAAAGCCAGCGCGCTCACGCGACAGACCTCCCGGCCCGAGCGCCGATACGCGACGCTTGTGCGTCACCTCGGCCAGCGGATTGGTCTGGTCCATGAACTGCGACAGCTGGTTGGTGCCAAAGAACGAATTAATTACGCTCGAAAGCGTGCGGGCATTAATCAGGTCAACCGGCTTGAAATCCTCGTTGTCGCGCACATTCATGCGCTCCTTGATAGTACGCGCCATGCGGGCCAGACCCACGCCAAACTGAGCGTAAAGCTGCTCGCCTACCGTGCGCACACGGCGATTGCTCAAGTGGTCAATGTCATCGACAATGGCCTTCGAGTTAATCAAGCCAATCAGGTACTTCACAATCAGCACGATGTCCTGATTGGTCAATACCCGCGACTCCTGACTCATGTCAATCTGGAGCTTCTTATTAATCCGGTAGCGGCCCACTTCCCCGAGGTCGTAGCGCTTGTCCGAGAAAAACAACTTCTGGATGATGTCACGTGCAGTCTCTTCGTCAGGAGCTTCCGTGTTACGAAGCTGACGGTAAATCTGCTCAACGGCTTCTTTCTCCGAATTAGAATTGTCCTTCTGCAAAGTGTTGTAAATGATTGCGAAATCCGCAATATTTACATTCTCCTTGTGCAGAATAACCGACTTGGCACCTGCGTCCACGATGGTATCAATGTCGCTTTCCTCGATAATCGAATCACGCTCCAGCAACACCTCGTTACGGTCGATAGAAACTACCTCACCGGTGTCCTCGTCCACAAAGTCTTCCGTCCAAGTGCGGAGCACCCGAGCGGCTAGCTTGCGACCAACGGCCTTTTTGAGGGTCTTCTTATCCGCCTTTAGCTCTTCGCTCAGGCCGAACAAGTCCAGAATATCCTTGTCCGTGCCATAGCCGATAGCGCGAAGCAGAGTAGTAACCGGAAACTTCTTCTTGCGGTCGATGTAGGCATACATCACGTTGTTCACGTCCGTGGCAAACTCAATCCACGAGCCTTTGAACGGAATAATGCGGGCCGAATAAAGTTTCGTGCCGTTGGTGTGCTTGCTCTGGGCAAAGAACACGCCCGGCGAACGGTGTAACTGCGATACGATAACGCGCTCGGCTCCGTTAATAACAAACGAGCCTTTTTCCGTCATGTACGGAATATTGCCCAAGAAAACTTCCTGCTCAATGGTCTGAAAGTCCTCGTTATCCTTGTCATTACAAATGAGTTGCAGCTTCGCTTTCAGCGGCACGGCATACGTCAGGCCGCGGTCAATGCACTCATCCACCGTGTATTTCGGCGGGTCAACATGATAATCGATAAAGTTCAGCACAAAGTTTTCGCGCGAGTCAGAAATCGGGAAGTTCTCGGCAAATACCTTGAACAAACCTTCGTTCGTGCGACTCGCAGCGGCCGTTTCGAGCTGAAAGAACTCTTGGAATGACTGCACTTGCACGTCCAGAAAGTCCGGGTACTCGATAACTTTCTTAATCTTGGCGAAATTGATTCGCTCACTGGCCCCAGTCAGGTGTTTGACTTCGGCGGCCTCAGTTGCTTGCGGTGTAGCCAATTGAAAAGGTTTTAAAAATGTACACGTAAGCTATTCTATTGCTGCACTTACAGCCGCAGCGCCAAGTTCTGCTTGGCGTCACGGTCAGCTTGCCTGGCGAGCACCAAGCCGAAGCTTGGCGTTACAGCACTTACTAGCACTAACCCTGTTATCAACCTAAGTCTGGGAGGTTGCTTTTACACCTGCACCTACGGTAAAAGCCTTCAGACAAACTCAGGCGTGTTGAGCGCAGCAAAGGACCTTACCACGTTGCTTGTCAAATGAGTCCGAAACTCTTGCGACTGTTAACGTGATAAGGTCCTCGTATTTTGCTTCGCTCCATGCGGAATGATAGAAGAAGAAAACTGCTAGCGTAAGACAACTAAAGCCAGAGGCTTTGAGTTGCAAAAAGTAACTTATTATCTACAAACAGGAAAAGACCTGGCTAAGTGCCAGGCCTAATCCGTTGCGGGAGCAAGCCCGTAGGCGAACCTACTTAACTTCTACTTCAGCACCAGCTTCTTCAAGCTGCTTCTTTAGTGCTTCGGCTTCGTCCTTAGTGATGCCTTCTTTCAAGGGCTTGGGAGCACCGTCAACCAGTTCCTTAGCCTCTTTCAGGCCCAGGCCGGTCAGGTCTTTCACTAGCTTCACTACCTGCAACTTAGCGCCGCCAGCAGCTTTCAGGATTACGTCAAACGAGGTTTTCTCCTCAGGAGCCTCAGCAGCGGCAGCACCACCGCCACCAGCTACCATTACCGGAGCGGCAGCAGCCGGCTCAATGCCGTACTCATCTTTCAAGATGCCAGCAAGTTCATTTACTTCTTTAACGGTGAGGCTAACAAGCTGCTCAGCGAAGGCTTTCAAATCGGCCATTTCGGTAGGGTATTAGGGGTTGTAAATTGTAAATTGAAAGTTGAAAAAGTGAGCAGCAGTTAGCCAGCAGCTTCTTCTTTTTCGGAAAGCGTTTTAAGGATACCAGCCAGCTTGCTACCGCTGCTCGACAGAGCAGAAATAACATTTTTGGCGGGCGATTGTAGGAGGCTGATGAGTTCACCAAGTAACTCCTGCTTGCCTTTAATGGTAGTAAGGCTTTCCAACTGGTCGGCCCCAACGTAGATGCTAGAGTCTACATAAGCACCCTTGAGCGCTGGTTTCGGTGTTACGCCGCGGCCATATGCTTGAGATTTGTAAAAGTCCTGCAGCAATTTTGCCGGAGCTGAGCCACTCTCTTTTGAGAACAGTACACCCGACTGGCCTTTCAGTGCCGTGTCCATCTCGCTGTTGTTACCACCTAAGGTGTCAAGAGCCTTGCGGATGAACGAGTTTTTGTACACTTTGAATTCCAAGCCCCGGTTGTAGCAGAGGCGACGGAAGTCGTTGATTTTCGCTACCGACATGCCCGAGGCGTCGGCAATATAGAATGCGTTGTGCGACTGAAACTTCTCGCTCAACTCATCCACGAGGGTTTGCTTTTCTTCCCGATTCATAGTTGATTTAATTAGCTAGCGGAAGAAACGGTACTGTCTACAGGCACACCCGGCGACATAGTGCTGCTAAGCGTAATGCTGCGGATGTAAGTGCCCTTCGACGATGATGGCTTTAAGCGACCTAGGGTCTGAATAACCTCCAAGGCATTCTCGGCCAATTTAGTGGGCTCGAACGACACTTTACCTACCGAGCAATGAATGATGCCGGTTTTATCAACTTTAAAGTCAATTTTACCAGCTTTCACTTCTTGCACAGCCTTTGCCACGTCGGTGGTTACGGTGCCCGACTTCGGATTAGGCATCAGACCACGCGGGCCCAGTACCCGGCCTAGACGGCCTACTTTCGCCATCACCGAAGGCATCGTGATAATCACGTCCACATCGGTCCAACCCTTCTCGATTTTTGAGATATAATCATCGAGGCCCACAAAGTCGGCGCCGGCGGCGGTAGCTTCGGCTTCCTTATCAGGAGTTACTAGAGCCAATACGCGTACGGTTTTGCCGGTGCCGTGAGGCAGCGTAGCCACGCCACGCACCATCTGGTCGGCTTTGCGGGGGTCTACGCCCAGGCGCACGTCGATGTCGACCGAGGCATCGAACTTAGTGAAGGAAATGTCCTTCACCACCTGTGCGGCGTCGAGCAGACTACGCACCTGCGTTAGGTCATGCTTGGCAAGGGCTTCCTTGCGCTTTTTGCTGATTGCTGCCATTGTGTATGTCCTCCGGTTAGTTATTCAGCAAAAGGCGAATTGCCTTTCACAGTGATACCCATGCTACGGGCTGTGCCAGCCACCTGCTTCATGGCCGACTCTATCTTAAATGCATTAAGGTCGGGCATTTTGGTCTCGGCAATAGTGCGAACTTGGTCCCAGGTTACCGAGCCCACTTTGTTGCGATTAGGCTCTTTCGAACCGCCCTGCAGCTTGGCAGCGTCCATGAGAAGCACCGGCACCGGCGGAGTTTTAATGACAAAATCAAACGATTTGTCGGTGTACATGGTAATCAGGACAGGGCAAACTTGACCGGCTTTATCTTGGGTGCGCGCATTAAACTGCTTACAAAACTCCATGATATTCAAGCCTTTACTACCAAGCGCAGGTCCAATTGGCGGGGCAGGATTCGCCGCGCCTCCCTTTACCTGAATTTTCAGGTAACCTCTAATTTCTTTGGCCATTTGGTTTGTAAAGCTGTGGTTCGGGCGACGTAACTCGCTCGCGCCTCAGTAAAAAATACTCCTAGTGGAAGCCCCGCCCGGCCGGAGTGGATGCCGAGTGACGTATATTTTTAGTTACTCTTTTTCTACTTGCGTGTAACTTAACTCGACTGGTTGGGCACGGCCAAAAATTTTCACAATAACGTTGAGCTTCTTGCGCTCCTCGAATACTTCGTTCACGTTGCCGCTGAAGCCGTTGAATGGACCATCAATCACCTTCACCAGTTCGCCCACGGTGAAGGGAGTTTCCAACTCAGCCGACTTTTCTTCTGCCTCGTCCACTACCCCTAAGAGGCGGTTCACCTCATTTAGCGACAGTGGAACCGGCTTGGCGTTGGTCGTCTTGGTTTCCTTATCCCCTAGAAAGCCGATTACGCCCGGCGTAGATGTGATAATATTTTGCACCTCTCCATGCGTCAAATCTGAATGGATGATAATGTAACCCGGATACAGGTTCCGCTCGCGCACACGTTTCTTACCGTTGCGCATCTCAAATACCTTTTCCACCGGAATTAGCACTTGCGGTAGTAACTCTTGCAAGTTGTGCCGGCCGATTTCGGTTTCCATGTACGTCTTCGCTTTCTTCTCCTGGCCGCTCACCGAACGCACCACATACCATTTTAGCTCAGCCATCAGTATAGTAGCCTAGCGGGCAAACGAAGTGTAAAATGCTTGCAGGACGGAATTGAAGCTCACGTCCATCAGGCCTACTACGGCGGCAAAAACTAGGGAGCCTAGTAGCACTAGGCCGGCACTTTTTTGCAGCTCGCTAGTCGAGGGCCACGTTACGTTGTAACGCATTTCCTCGATGGTATCGCGGAAATAGGTATTCAGCTTAGCCATGTCGCAATCAAGCCGTTGAGGGCGTAAAAAAGAGCCGCCAGCGGCGGCCCTAGGTGGCACGAGTGGAGAGATTCGAACTCCCATCAAAGGTTTTGGAGACCTCTATTCTACCCTTGAACTACACTCGTGTAAGCAGTCCCCTATTGCCATTAATTGCCAAAGGGAGTGCAAAGGTATGAAAAAGTCGCTAAACCAGCAACTTTTTCATGCAAAAGGCGTCTCTGATTACTCAGAGACGCCTTTTACTACTATTTCAAACTATAACTAATCGAGAATTTCGGTTACCTGACCAGCACCTACCGTGCGGCCACCTTCGCGGATAGCGAAGCGCAGACCTTTCTCCATGGCCACCTTACTGATGAGCTCAACGGTGATAGTAATGTTATCGCCGGGCATTACCATTTCTACGCCTTCGGGCAGCGAGATGATACCAGTAACGTCGGTGGTACGCAGGTAGAACTGCGGGCGGTAGTTGTTGAAAAACGGAGTATGACGGCCGCCTTCCTCTTTCGAGAGTACGTACACCTCAGCTTTGAACTTCTGGTGGGGCTTCACCGAACCGGGCTTGCAGATAACCATGCCGCGACGGATGGCTTCTTTTTCAATGCCACGGAGCAGCAGACCCACGTTGTCACCAGCTTCGCCGCGGTCCAGGATTTTACGGAACATCTCTACACCCGTAACCGTCGACTTTAAGCCTTCAACAGCCCCCATACCTAGAATATCAACTTGTTCGCCTGAGTTGATGATACCGCGCTCAATACGACCGGTAGCCACAGTGCCGCGGCCAGTAATCGAGAACACATCTTCAACCGGCATCAAGAAGGGCAGGTCAGTTAAACGAGCGGGAATCGGAATGAATGAGTCAACCGCATCCATCAACTCGTTGATTTTGGGAACCCAGCTAGCATCACCGTTCAAGCCACCTAGGGCCGAGCCTTGGATAACGGGGATATTATCACCGTCGAAGTTATAGAACGACAGCAGCTCACGGATTTCCATTTCCACCAGTTCGAGTAGCTCGGGGTCGTCAACCATGTCCACTTTATTCATGAACACTACCAACTGGGGAACACCTAC
Source organism: Janthinobacterium lividum (assembly GCA_050954355.1). GTDB lineage: Bacteria > Bacteroidota > Bacteroidia > Cytophagales > Hymenobacteraceae > Hymenobacter. The sequence goes on along the minus strand of JBPBPH010000086.1, from coordinate 49,160 downwards.
CTGACGGGCGAGCAGGATGTGCTCGCGGGTCTGGGGCATTGGGCCGTCGGTAGCGGCTACCACGAGGATAGCGCCGTCCATCTGAGCGGCACCCGTTACCATGTTCTTCACATAGTCAGCGTGACCTGGGCAGTCAACGTGGGCATAGTGACGATTTTTGGTCGAGTACTCTACGTGGGCGGTGTTAATGGTGATACCACGCTCTTTTTCCTCGGGAGCATTGTCAATCGAGGAAAAGTCACGCTTTTCGGCCAGGCCCTGGTTAGCCAGAACCGTGGTGATAGCCGCGGTCAGGGTCGTCTTGCCGTGGTCAACGTGGCCGATGGTGCCGATGTTTACGTGCGGCTTGGACCGGTCGAAATTCTCTTTAGCCATTGTAAAGAAGTAAAAAAAGGGGAATTAACAAGGAAAAACAGGAGGTCTATATGGCAAGAAAGCGAAACCCAGCAGGGCCTATTGCAGGCTTGTACTGTGTATCGCTTTTCCTACCGACCCGGCTCTAACTGACCCTAGGGGTCAGTAGTTCCGTAACTGTGGAGCCATTTATGGGATTTGAACCCATGACCTCTTCCTTACCAAGGAAGTGCTCTACCACTGAGCTAAAACGGCTGATATTCAATTAACAATCACCAATGAGCAATTATAAGTTTTTTTGAGCAACTGCTCACTGATGATTATTAATTGCTCATTGCAAACGAGCGGGAGACGAGGTTCGAACCCGCGACCTGCAGCTTGGAAGGCTGCCGCTCTACCAACTGAGCTACTCCCGCAGATGGCTTCAAAAACTTACGTGGGGGTAACAGGACTCGAACCTATGAACCCGAAGGAGGTGAGTTACAGTCACCCGCAATTGCCGCTATGCGATACCCCCGTTTTTATTTCAAAACCGGCCGTTTGCTGGATTTGAGACGCAAAAGTACGTCTTTTTTGGAAAGGCACCAACAATTGAGTGGAAATTTTTTGTTGCTAAGCCTCCAAAAACCGCTCGGTAGCGGCCCTTTACATCAGGTTGTAAAAAGCTTTGAGGCGCTCATCCGTTTCTTTAGTTTTGATATCCAGCAGCTTGGATTTCAGCTCGGGTTGGCTAGGCGCTAGGTTTAGTAAGCCTCGGTAAGCCCCTAGGCGCACAATGTATTGGGGATGACGTCGGGCTAGGTCTTCTAATACTTGCAGGCCGCGCTCGCGCTCGATGACGGGCATTTGCACCATGAAAGCACCAAAAGCGGGCAGGAAAGCGTAAAGGTCATTATCGGTAAGGTCGGGCAGGCGGTGTAGGTACCAGTCATATTGGTCGATGGTGCCGCGCTGGGCGTAGTAGCTGGCCAGCGCTACTACTAGGCCAGTATTGGGTGTGGTTTCGAGAGCCGCGAGCTGGGGGCGCATAGTAGCTGGGGTAGGTACCTTAGCCAAGGCTTCTACCGCGGCGGCTTCTACCAGGTAAGAGCTATCGCGTAGGGCGGCCTGATAGGTGGTGAGGAAATTCTCGGTGGGGAAACTGGCCAGGGTGATGAGTGCCTGGGCACGCACGGCGCTGCTAGGGTCGGTAGTAGCGAGGCGCTGAATTTCGGAGCGCACTGTATTGGCCGTGGGGCCGCGGTAGCCGCGCAGGTGGTCGAGTGCGGCGCGCCGAACAGCAAAAAACTTATCTTGCAGTGCATTGCGCATAAGGCCACTCACGGCAAAATCCGTCGTTTTATTTTGCAGCTCATCCATCACCTCGTACTTCTGCAGGTAGCCTTTAGCGTGGTAAAACTGAAACAGCAACTCATCCTGCGTGCGCTGCTCGTCTACTTGGGCCAACAGTAAACCTTCGCTGTCGAACTTCACCAACTGGGGGGTTTCAACGGCCAGAAAGGAAAACGTTTGGTCGGCTTTGGTAACGAGAATGTGGTAGTCGAGCGGTTTTTCCTTTTGCCAGATGGTGACCATGATGGGCAAGCGATACACGGGCTGAAACAGCGTATCCTGCACCTGCTGCACGCGCAGCAGCACTTGGCCATTGGCGTAGATGTGCGTCACTTTCAGTTCGGGGTGCCCGCGCTGCATAAACCATTGGTCGAAAAACCATCCTAGGTCCTCGCCGGTGGTTTCCTCAAAAGCCACGCGTAAGCGGCTGATATCGACGGCACTAAACTTGTTTTGGGTAAGGTAGCGGTTGAGGCTGGCAAAAAAGGCGTCGTCGCCCACCTGATGGCGTAGCATATGCAACACCCGGCCGCCCTTCTCATACGAGTGGCGGTCGAACATATCCTCGCGGTTTTCATAGTGCGGGCGAATGAGCGGCACGCGCTTAGCCTCAGCTTCTTCGAGGTAGCGGGCCAGGTCTTGCTGCTGCACCAGAGCCGCCTGGTCGGGGCCGTACTCATGCTCGGCCCACAGGTACTGCGCGTAGTTGGCAAAGCTCTCGTTGAGGGGCAGGTTGCTCCAAGCTTCGCACGTCACGAAGTCGCCAAACCAGTGGTGAAACAGCTCGTGGGCAATCACCGATTCGGAGGTTTCGTAGGGCATATCGAGCAGTTCGCGGCGGGTGCCCTGAATGGCCGCACCGTGCACCGTAGCAGTGGTATTTTCCATGGCCCCGCTCACGTAGTCGCGCACGGCAACTTGGGCGTACTTCTCCCATGGAAAATCCACGCCGAGCTTTTTCGAGAAGAACTCCAGCATTTCGGGCGTGCGGCCAAAAATGGCTTTGGCCGTGCTGGCATACCTAGGCTCCACGTAGTAGTCCACAGCCTTGCCGCGCCAGGTATCGGGCACCACCGTGAAGTCGCCCACCGCTAGCATGGTAAGGTAGGGCGCGGCGGTGAGGCTCTGGCGCCAAGTATCGGTGCGGGTGCCGTCGGCGTTTTTGCGCGAGGCTACCAGCAGGCCGTTCGAGAGCGTCTTGAACTTGTCTTCCACCGTGAGCACGATTTCCTGCGTCATGCGCTGGTTGGGATGGTCGATGGTCGGAAACCAGCAGGAATTACTTTGCGTTTCGCCCTGGGTCCAGATTTGGCGAGGCTTGCCCGGCTCCTTCTCTAGGGGGTTGATGAAGTACAAACCCTTATCGGAGGTGATGGCGGTGCTGCCCCCCGTGGGCAGCTCGTTGGGCTTGGCCACGTAGCCAATGCGCACTTGGTAGTTTTGGCCGCGCGGGTAGGTGCGGTCGAGCGCCACGGTGAGTTGGCGGCCGTCGTAGGTATACGTCAGGGTTTTGGGCGGCGAAGAGCCTAGCAGCTGCACGCTTTTGATATCAAAACCCTTGGCGTTAAGTACTAGGGTGCGCTGCGGATAAAAGTGCGGGTGCACCATGAGCGTGGCCGTGCCCAGTAGGTACTGATGGGCATAGTCGAAGCGCACGTCGAGCTTGGTGTCTACCAAGTCGGTGAGCTGGCTAGCGGCGGGTTGGTAGGGTGCATCGGGCGGCAGCCAGGCAGGCACGGTAATGACGGGGGCCAGGGGTGGCGCAGGGGTTTTGGTAGACGCCGCTTTTTTAGCTGCCGCCGAAGCTGAACCTTTGCGGGCTTGCCCAACTGCCGAAAAATCAGCTAGTAATACTAAACCTATAATAAGTAGGACGGAAATACGCATAATAAAGCACCAGCCTAGAAGAGGCTGGGGTGTTCTGGGCGAAATTAAGATTGCGCGTACCTTTAACCCCTATTTCGGCCGGCAGGGCCGCCTCATTCTATGCTCACTATTAGCACTGGCCCGGCGCACGGCTGGGAAGTTGATTACCGGGCTCCCGCGGCCGTTACCCTCAACGGCCAACCTTTTGAATGGCAACTAGCTGCGCTGGCCCCCGGCCGCTACCAGGTGCTGCATGGCGGGCGCGCCTACACCGCCGAGGTGCTGGCCGCCGACTACACTACCAAAACGTTCAGCCTGAAAATCAACGGCCAGCGCATCGACCTGCGCGCCCAAGACCAACTCGATAAGCTGCTCGACCGCCTAGGCCTCAGCAATGCCGCGGCGGCCAAAATAAACGAGTTAAAAGCGCCCATGCCCGGCCTCATCGTAGACGTGCGCGTGCAGCCCGGCCAAGCAGTGCAGAAGGGCGACCCACTGCTGGTATTGGAAGCCATGAAAATGGAAAATATTTTAAAAGCACCTGCCGACGGTATCATTAGCAGCATCAAGGTAAGCTCGCGCGACAACGTGACCAAGGGCCAAGTGCTGGTAGTATTTTCTTGAGCTGTTAGCTAATAGCCACTGGCTGTTAGTTTTTTACCGCCGCCGCCCCTAACCTGCTCTAAGCGCAGCATTTCTTTCCACCCAAGCTAGTAGCTAATAGCTAGCAGCTAACAGCTAATTAAACAGTGCAGTATAACCGAATTCTTCTAAAGCTGAGCGGCGAGGCCCTGATGGGCGAGCAGCAATACGGCATCGATGCCAACCGCCTGATGCAGTACGCTAGCGAGGTAAAATCCATTGCCGACCTGGGTGTGCAGGTGGCCGTGGTAATTGGCGGCGGCAATATTTTCCGGGGCGTGCAGGCCGAGCAAGTGGGCCTCGACCGCGTGCAGGGCGACTACATGGGGATGCTGGCCACGGTTATTAACTCGATGGCGCTGCAAAGCGCCCTAGAAAAGCTAGGCGTTTCGACGCGGCTACTCTCGGGCTTCAGCATTCAGCAGGTGTGCGAGCCCTATGTGCGCCGCCGGGCCCTACGGCATCTGGAAAAGGGCCGGGTGGTCATTTTTGGCGCTGGCATCGGCTCGCCCTACTTTACTACCGACTCGGCTGCCTCGCTGCGGGCCGTCGAAATTGAGGCTGACGTGGTGCTGAAGGGAACCCGCGTAGACGGCATTTATACCGCCGACCCCGAGAAGGACCCGAACGCCGTGCGCTACCCGCGCATCTCGTTTGCTGAAGTGATGGAGAAGAACCTGAAGGTGATGGACATGACGGCCTTCACGCTGTGCAAGGAGAACAACCTGCCCATCATCGTATTCGATATGAATACGCCCGGCAACCTAGAGCGCCTGATGGCCGGCGAGGACCTGGGTACGCTCGTGACGATGGACGGGCAGGCCTACAAGCCCAACAATAAGCACACGCCCAAAGCCTAACCCTTGTCGGCAGCACGGGGCCTAGGGCCGGCTAGCCAGCCTAGTTCTTTTACTTGTACTTAAAAACACCCGCTAATTTCCAACTAGTTAAGATGGACGAAGAAATTCAATTCTACCTCAGCGACGCCGAAGAATCGATGGGCAAGGCCGTGGCGCACGTGGGCGTCGAAATGGCGCGCATTCGGGCGGGCAAGGCCTCACCTGCCATGCTCGATAGCCTGCGCGTCGATTACTACGGCACGCCTACTCCCCTGCCGCAGGTAGCCAACGTGTCGGCTCCCGATGCCCGCTCGCTGCACATTAAGCCTTGGGAGAAGAACATGGTGGCCGAGATTGTGAAAGCCATTCGCAACAGCGACCTCGGGCTGAACCCCATGTCGGATGCCGACGGAGTACGCCTCAACATTCCGCCCATGACGGAAGAGCGCCGCCGCGACCTCGTGAAGCAAGCTAAGAATGAGTCGGAGGCGGGCAAAGTGCGCGTGCGTAGCATCCGCAAAGACGTGAACGAGGCGCTGCGCAAGCTGCAAAAAGACGGCGCGCCCGAGGACGCCGTGAAGGATGCCGAAAGTAAGGTGCAGCGCTACACCGACGCGCACATTGCCGAAGTAGAGAAGCTGCTGGCCAAGAAGGAGCAGGAGATTATGACCATCTGAGGTCCTCTAGGGGTAGGTCCAGCAAAAAGGCCTCGCACGGAATCGTGCGAGGCCTTTTTGCTGGATCTACCCCTAGGATACTTCCTGGTAATAGCCGCGGGCCAAAATCTCTTGTTCTACCGCGGCTGGCACTAGGTAGCGGATGCTTTGGCCTTGCCGCACGCTGGCCCGTATAAAAGTGGCTGAAATATCGAGAAGAGGTGCGGCTAGTATCTGGGCACGCGGAAAGGCAGCTAGGTTGGGAAGCGGCGCGCCGGGACGAGGGTACACATAGAGGTCTAGCTCGGTGGTGAGGCGGTCGGCGGCGCGCCAGCGGGGCAGGCCGGCCAGGTTGTCGCCGCCCATTAGCAGCACAAACTCGTGCGTGGGGTGGCGCTGGCGCAGGGTATCGAGCGTGGCAATGGTATAGCTCGGGCGCGGCAATGTTAGCTCTAAATCCTCGGCCTGAAGGCGCGGGTTGTCGGCCACAGCTAGGCGCAGTAGGGCCAGGCGCTCGGTTTCGGGCAGTAGCTGCTCGCCTACCTTGAATGGACTTTGGGGCGAGATAACCAGCCATACGGCCGCCAAGTCGGTGCGGGTAGCGAAGTATTCGGCCAGAATGAGGTGGCCAGTATGCACCGGGTTAAACGAGCCGAAGAGCAGCCCGATGCGCGGGCTAGCGGCAACGGACTGCTCTTCAGAATTCATACCGCCTCGGCAGTAACATCAGCGGTGAGAAAGGCGCGCACAAGGGACTCAGCTTCATCCACGGCCGTTTCAAGATGGTCGTTGACGACTACAGCATCGAACTTGTCCTCGAAAGCTAACTCAAACTTGGCTTTATAGAGGCGCGACGAGATGCTAGATTTAGAATCGGTAGCGCGGGCGTCGAGGCGGGCGGCCAAGACTTCGATGGACGGGGGCTTGACGAAAATAGCCAAGGCCCTTTCTTTATAGAACTGTTTGATGCTCAGTCCACCCTTCACGTCTACATCAAGAATGGCATGCTGACCATGGGCCCAGATGCGTTCGATTTCCGACTTGAGGGTGCCGTAGAAAGCACCTTCGTACACCTCTTCCCACTCCACGAACTCATCGTGACGAATTTTATCTTGGAAGTCGCTCACCGAGATAAAGTGGTAGTCCTTACCATTAACCTCGGCGCGGCCGCGCTTATCGCGCGTGCAGGCCGAGATAGAAAAGCTCAACTCGGGAATGCGCGCCACGAGGCGGTGCACAATGGTGGTCTTACCCGCGCCCGAAGGCGCCGTAAACACGATGATTTTGCCCTGCATAGGGCCGCAAAGCTACGCTAATTCGGCTTGAAGCCGCGCCATAATAGCGTGCGGTAAACTCGTAGGCGCCGAACGACGGCCCACTTTCTGATTCAGAAAGGTAACGAAGGTTTGCTGACGCTTGATGCTGTCGAAGCAGGGCGAGCAGTCCTCGCCGTAATTGAGGAGATAGTCCTCATCATCCTCCGTTAGGCTCCGCCCTTCGAGAAGTTGGTCTAGCACGATATTCACGCGGTCGCAGTCGGGGGCACTAAGCGGGGGGGCAATTAATGACGGGGCCGACGTATTGGTGGTAGTAGCGGTAGATTCCATGAGCGAGGTAAGGGAGCAGACGTGCGCCTGGGTCTTAGGTGGGTGAAAGTACTATTCCTGTTCGTCGTCGGTAACTGCCGAATTTACATCATCGTTCCCATAACCCATCGAAGAGGCGTACTTCTCCAGCTTCTCTTTCAAGAAATTTCGCGCCCGGTGCAAGCGCGAGCGTACCGTACCAATCGGAATATCGAGCACCTTGGCCATCTCCTCGTAGGTAAAACCTTCTAGGTCGCACAAGATGATAACCGTCCGAAAATCAACTGGTAATGAATTCAAGGCACTAGCTACTTCGTCGCCAATCAAGTCGCGCGTGGACTGCTGGCGCATATCCGATGATGAGGCGCCGGTATCGGCATCGCCTTCTACTTCATCAGGATTATAATATCCTTCAACTTCACTGTAATCAACTTTGGCGGGCTGCTTGCTCTTCTTCCGAAAATCGTTGATGAACGAGTTTTTCAGGATGCGAAACAGCCAAGCCTTGGCATTGGTACCCGGCTCAAAGTACTCAAAGAAGCGGTAGGCCTTGAGGTAAGTTTCCTGCACAAGGTCGTTGGCGTCGTCCTCGTCAAGCGTCAGGCGGTAGGCGAAGTTGTAGAGCGGGTCGAGCACAGGCATCAGTTCAGCCTGGAAGCGCCGGTCCTTTTCTTCTTTGCTCAACTTCACCCGTTCGGGAGAGTCACTCATGGGTAGGTGTTTTGACAGATGATAAAGTCCGCGGAGAGCAAAAAGTTGAGCGGGGTGCGAACAAAAGTACGAGGTGGGGTAGCCGCTGGATTTAACAATTCTTCATCTAAAATTCATTAAACAGCGAAGCTACTAGTTCGCAGTTGCTGGCTAACCCAGCAAGTACGCAGATAGTAGCTCGTCAGGTTGCATAGCTGGTGGGGGATGAAGACGCCCACTTGCCTACCTGGGCTGCCACTGCCACCACCGCAATGGCTTTGATGCAGGTGCAGGCCGCAGGGTCGGCGCGGCAATCCTGGCAGTCGGGCCAGTCAAAAACCAGGTATTCAGCCCGCGGCCCTAGGGGCCCCCAACGGCCGGGGTGCATAGGCCGAATGGGTGGGTAGAGCCCCAGCGCGTGGCGCCCTAGGGCCGCCGCCAGGTGCAAAGGCCCGGTGCTGCCCGCCACTATGCCATCGGCCGCCGCCAAAAATGCTAGGAAATCGGGCAAAGCTAGCCGCCCCGTCAGGTCGGCCGCCAAGTAATCGGCGTGCTGCCGCAACCAATCGGCCAACTCTGCGCCTTCGGCCCCCGTGCCGCTGATAAATACGCGGTGCCCGGCGGCATGCAGGGCGCGCGCCAGCTGCCCAAAGTGCCCCAGGCCCCACTCGCGGGCGCTACCGCGGCTGCGCGGGTGCAGCACCACGTTGAGCTGGCTAGGTAGCCTGGCCGCCAGCAACTGCTGCCACTGGGCCGGCAGCAGCACGGTGGGCAGCAGGCGCACCAATTCGGCCACGGCGGGCAGCGGCAGTAGTTCGGCTTGCCCTAGGGGCGCCAGCAGCTGCAAATTGAGCTGGGCTTCGTGCAGGGGCGAGTGGCGGCGGCTGAGCGCTACCAGGCGGTTGCAGGTGAGCCAGTGGTACCAGCGGTTGCGGGTACCGATGCGGATGGGAATGCCCGCCCGCCGGGCCAAGTGAGCCAGCAGCCGATTAGGAAACACATGAATGAAAGCCTGCGCCCGGTACTGCCGAAGCCGCGCCACTTGCTCATCCTCGGCGGCGCGCAGCGCGCACAGCGTTAGGGCGGGCGGGTCGGCTAAATCTTCCAGCTCATCCAAACTCAGGAATTCGTCTACCCAAGGGCAAGCGGCGCCGACGGCTGCAGTGTAGGCGCGGCCCACCAGTACCACCCGGCAGCCGGGGTACAGCTGCTTGAGGCGGCCGGCCACGGGTAGCGTGAGCACCACGTCGCCGATGGCGTCGGGGCGCGACACGAGGAAGGTGGGCGGTTGGCTGGGCTCGCTCATGCGGGGGCGTCCTGGGTGTGGGTTTTGAGCTTGGCGAACTTGATAAACACCCCTAGGGCCGAAATGATGGCAATGCTGAGCCCGGCGAAACCGTCGAGAAAGCCTAGCCGCAGCACGTAGCCGTGGAAGAATTTCCACCACGGCTTGAACAGCAAGTGAAACAAGGTGACACGCGTGTGGCCCTGCAGCGCCTGCTCTTGGGCGGTGATGCTGGTAAACTTATTGAGTTGCCGCACGTGCTGGGCCACGGAGGCGTAGGAGTAGTGCAGCGCATCGCCGGCGAGTTGGCCGGTGCTTTGGCCAGCGGCTACCTCATAGCGTTCGTGCAGCAGCAGGCCCTGCCAACTGCCCAGGCGGCGGTCGTAGAGGCGCAGCTTGCGGTCGGGGTACCAGCCGCCGTGGCGCACCCAGGCCCCGCAGTAGTTGGTGAGGCGCGCCAGCGAGTAGGCGGCGTGCTGCCAGTTGGCTTTGGCGGCTTGAATGCTCTGGCGCAGTTCCTGAGTTAGCACTTCGTCGGCATCGAGCTGCAGCACGTGGTCGTAGCGGGCCTGGGCGGTGGCAAAGTTCTTTTGCTCGACGTAGCCGGCAAAGGCGTTTTGCACCACCCGGGCCCCTAGGCGGCGAGCCAGAGCCACGGTGCCATCGGTCGAGAACGAATCGACTACCAACACTTCATCGGCCACAGAACCTAGCGCCTGCAGGCAGCGGGCCAGGTTGACTTCCTCATTGAAGGTAATGACGACGACGGAGAGCAGCACGGCGGGCATGGCGAGCGCAAATATGCGGCGCCAATACTAGGCAGCCGCGTTATAGTCTAGGGATAGGGCAAACCGCAACCCAGCAGTACGGCTGCGCGAAAGCGGCGACCCTAGGCCAACAAACGGCTCGGACTGGGTGCGAGTAGCTTAACGAGCCAAGTGGAAAAAGCGGCCAGGCTAGCTTTGCCGGCCGCCAGGCCGGGCGGCGGCGCGTATAACTCAGCTTTTACCAGCCCCCACTTTCATGGCTACCATCCAAGACCAATTTATCCTCATTACCGGCGCTACTTCGGGCATCGGCAAAGTCACGGCGCGCGAGCTGGCACGGCAGGGCGCGCACGTGATTTTGCTGGCCCGCAATGCCGACAAGGCCGAGCAAACCCGGCAGCAGCTCATTGCCGAAACCGGCAACCAGCAGATTGATACGGTGCTGGCTGACCTCTCGGCGCTGCAACAGGTGCGTGACGTGGCCACCCAGCTGCACGAAAAATACCCGCGGCTCGACGTGCTAATCAACAACGCGGGGCTGATGTTTGGGGCCAAGCGCGAGCTATCGGCCGACGGCAACGAGCTGACGCTGGCCACCAACCACCTAGGGCCGTTTTTGCTGACCAGCTTGCTCCTTGACATGCTACAGAAAAGCCCGGCCGCCCGCATCGTCAACGTGGCGTCGATGGCCTACCGCTTCTCGAAGCCAACGCTCGACGACCTGCAATCGGAACGCGACTACAGCGCCGTGTGGGAATACGGCACTACCAAGCTCTGGAACATCATGTTCACGCAGGAGCTGGCCCGGCGCCTGCGGGCGCACGGCATTGCCAACGTGACCACCAACTGCCTGCACCCCGGCGCGGTGGCTACCAACTACGGCAAGCAAACCGGCGGCATCATCGGGGCGATGCTAGACCTAGGTCGGCCGTTCATGATTTCGCCCGAGAAAGGCGCGCAAACCAGCATTTTTCTGGCTACCGATGCCCAGGCAGGCACTAGCAGCGGCGGCTTTTACGACAAGCGCAAGCCCGTGGCCGTGAAAAGCCAGTTTAATACCGCCGCCAACAACCAGCGCCTGTGGGAGCTGAGCGAGCAGCTAACGAGCACAAACTTTTTAAATTAGATTCGTGTTGGTACATCAATCAGTGAGCTTACAGGCTTGCTACTTATTGTACCATCTTTAGCAATTTAGGCTATGCAATTAGGAATCAGTTCGTTTGGCGAGGTAGCGCCGGCCCACGTAGCCGGCCATGACTACGCCGCCGCGCAGCGTATGCAGGAGCTAGTGGCCCTAGGGCGCCGGGCCGATGAGGTAGGCCTCGACGTGTTGGCCATTGGCGAGCACCACCGGCCCGACTACGTGGTGTCGGCGCCCGAGGTGGTGCTGGCGGGCGTGGCCACCGTCACCCAGCACATTCGGCTGGCCAGCGCCGTTACGGTGCTCAGCTCGGCCGACCCGGTGCGCACGTTCCAGAACTTCGCCACACTCGACCTACTCTCCAACGGCCGGGCCGAGATTATTGCCGGGCGCGGCTCGTTCATCGAATCGTTCCCGCTTTTCGGCTACGACCTGCAGGACTATGATGTCTTGTACGCCGAGAAGCTGGACTTGCTCCTCAAAATCAATGAGCAGGAAGTAGTGACCTGGAAGGGCAAGCACCGGCCCAGTATTGCGGGCAAAGGCGTGTACCCGCGCCCGGTGCAGGCCAAGCTGCCCATCTGGATTGGGGTGGGCGGCACGCCGGCCTCGGCGGTGCGGGCCGGCACGCTGGGCCTGGGCCTCACCATTGCCATCTTGGGCGGCGCGCCGGCGCAGTACGTCAGCTTTGCCGACCTCTACCGCCGCGCAGCGCAGCAGGCCGGCCACGAGGCAGCGGCCCTGCCGCTGTGCCTGAACTGCCACTTCCACCTGGCCGAAACCGCTCAGCAGGCCGCCGACGAGTTCTTCCCAGCCTACGCCTCGGTGATGAACCGCATCGGGCGCGAGCGGGGATGGTCGCCTATGTCGCGGGCGCACTTCGACCAGTTGTGCGGGCCGCAGGGGCCGCTGTTCGTGGGCACGCCCCAGCAGATTATCGACAAGCTACTGTACGTCAGCAGGCTATTTAAGAACACCCGCTTTCTGGCGCAGCTCATGCTCGAAGGCATGCCCCACGAGGCAGTACTGCACTCCACCGGGCTATTTGGCACCCAGGTGGCCCCAGCCGTGCGAGCGGCCCTAGGGGTAGCAGCGGTTAGTGTAGCCGTGACCAGCTGATTAGTTGGTTGTTTGGTGGCTTAGCCGCAACCTTTTCCCTCAAACACATGGCAAACTTATTTTGTCGGCCTTGAACGTGGCAGTGGCCCTAGGGCTGCTATATGCCGCAGTGCAGGCCGCGCGGCGGCTGCGGCTGCGCTTCGGGCTTGCGCTAGCCGTATTTTTCAGCCTCGGCATGGTGCTGCTAAGCTACCACAGCCCCGAACAGCCCGCCACCCTGAACGCCAACCTGCTGGGGAGCTTGCCGCCCAATACTCCCCTGGGCAACGGCAGCGCCACCCGCACCATCGCCCTAGGGGGCGGCGTGCACCCAACCATGCTGGCCGAATATTTTGCAACGGCCGCCGGGGTAGTGAAGCCGCGCGGCCTATACGTCGGCATCGCGGGCGTGGTGGTGGGGCACCGCTGGCGCCCAGTGATAGGCACGGTCGAGCAGGCGGGCCGGCCGCTGCGCTACATGGCAGTGCTCGAGCATAGCTGGCACTGCTAGGGATGCCCGTCTTCAAGCAAACTCAGGAGTACACCGGGGCCATGCCGCTCGCTGCGCTGTAGCCGCATCTACCGCCACAGAAAAGGCCCGGCCGCTTGCGCGGCCGGGCCTTTTCTTAGTTTGCTACCCTAGGGCTTAGTAGCGGTAGAGGTCCGACTTGAAGGGGCCTTCAACGGGCACCTTGATGTAGTCGGCCTGCTTGGGCGTTAGCTCGTCCAGCTCCACACCAATCTTGGCGAGGTGCAGGCGGGCCACTTTCTCGTCGAGGTGCTTGGGCAGGGTGTATACCTGGTTTTCGTACTGCTCCGAGTTTTTCCACAGCTCCAGTTGGGCCAGGGTCTGGTTGGTAAACGAGTTTGACATCACAAACGAGGGGTGGCCGGTGGCGCAGCCCAAGTTTACCAGGCGGCCTTCGGCCAGAATGATAACCTCTTTGCCGTCAATGTTATATAAGTCAACCTGAGGCTTCACCGTGTCCTTGGTGTGGCCGTAGTTCTTGTTCAGCCAGGCCATGTCGATTTCATCGTCGAAGTGGCCGATGTTGCACACAATCGCTTTGTCTTTGAGGGCGCGAAAATGCTCCTCGCGGATGATATCGCAGTTGCCGGTGGTGGTAATTACGATATCGGCGCGCGGAATGGCGTTCTCCATCTTCTTCACCTCGTAGCTGTCCATAGCCGCCTGCAGGGCACAGATGGGGTCAATTTCGGTCACGATAACGCGGGCGCCGGCGCCGCGCAGGCTAGCGGCGGTGCCTTTGCCTACGTCGCCGTATCCGGCTACTACCGCTACTTTGCCGGCCATCATGATATCGGTGGCCCGGCGAATGGCGTCCACGGCCGACTCCTTGCAGCCGTATTTGTTGTCAAACTTCGACTTAGTTACCGAGTCGTTGATGTTGAAGGCCGGCATGGGCAGGCTGCCGTTCTTCACGCGCTCGATGAGGCGCAGCACGCCGGTGGTCGTTTCTTCCGAAATGCCGCGAATGCCGCCGGCCAGCTCGGGGAAGTCGTTGAGCACCATGTTAGTCAGGTCGCCGCCGTCGTCCAGAATCATGTTGAGCGGCTGGCGGTCTTCGCCAAAAAACAGCGTCTGTTCGATGCACCAGTTAAACTCTTCCTCGCTCATACCCTTCCAGGCGTACACCGGAATGCCAGCGGCGGCAACGGCGGCGGCGGCGTGGTCCTGGGTCGAGAAAATGTTGCACGACGACCACGTTACCTCGGCCCCTAGGGTCAGCAGGGTTTCGATAAGCACCGCCGTTTGGATGGTCATGTGCAGGCAGCCGGCAATGCGGGCGCCCTTCAGGGGCTGGCTGGGGCCATATTCGGCGCGCAGGGCCATTAGGCCGGGCATCTCAGCCTCGGCTAGGCGAATCTCCTTGCGGCCCCACTCAGCCAGGCCGAGGTTTTTCACTTTGTAGGGCACGTAGGTGGTGGAAGTGGTTTGCACCATGATATAATCGCGTTTAAAATGCTGAATTTCTAACCACAAAGATACGAGAAGGTTATGAGTGTAAATGCTGGCTAGCCAGCCGTATCTTTGCTACTGATGAGCTTATTATTATCTTCGCAAACCACCCTAGGGCGTTGGTTTGCTGCTATCTGCCTCGCTATTTTAGTTGCACTAGCCACTCGTACTCCCGCCGCAGCCCAGGCCGCGGCGCCCGCCACCATTCGGCTGCAGCCCGAAGACCTGCAGCGCGGGCAATACGGCCCCCAGCAGAACTTCTTCTTTATGCCGCCTGGCAAAACCGGCGAGGAGAGCTACCAGAGCGCCGGCTTTTTTGGCCAGAAACTGCGGCCCTTCCTCGGCAACAACCAAGAAGCCCTCGCTTCGCTGAACGCCTACAAGCGCCAGAAAAGCCTCTACCTAGCCGACCGCGCGCTGCTGGTAGGTTCGGTGCTGGGTTACGGCGCACAGGTCTACAACGGAGGCGACCCGCAGTACGCCAGTGCCGGCCAAATTGTAGCGGGCGGCCTATTGATTACCAGCCTGGTAGCCACGCTCTTTATCAATCGCCACACCAGCGAATACCTCAAGCAAGCCGTAGACAGCTACAATACCGACCTGCCCGCCACGCGGCGCGGCAGCCTGCGGCAGTTGCGGCCGGCCAGTTACGGGTTGGCAGCTACGCCGCAGGGGCGGCCCGTGCTGGCCCTAGGGTGGCAATTATAATGATGAACGCTAAATATCTAACATACAGTATTTAACTATTGGGTTGAGTGCCTTGGTTTAACTCACCCTTATTCCCTAACCACTCCTCATTGGCCACTACCTCCGCACCAGTCTCGGGGTTTTTGCGTTAGTTAGGGCACAATGGAGTTTCCCTTACCCGAGGCGGCGCGGCGCTACGTGGCCGCCCACCTCAACGACGACCCGGCTCACCTGGCGCTGCAGGCGCGGCGCCATCCCCATTTGCCAGTGCCCGATTTGGTGCGCCAGATTCAGGCCCGCCAAAAAGCCCGGGGCAAGCTGCCTGCCTGGGCCGACCACCCCGAACTGATTTTTCCACCCACGCTTTCGGTCGAGCAGGCTTCTTCGGAGCGTACGGCCACCTTCAAGGCCAGCTTGGTAGCCGGCGCCGCCCACCTAGCCGACCTAACCGGCGGCTTTGGGGCCGACGCGGCGCACTTCGCGGCCGTAGTAGCGCAAGTCGATTACGTGGAGCGCGACGCCCGCCTGGCGCAGGTAGTGGCCTATAACTTTCAGCAGCTGGGTATCGAGAACGTGCATATTCAGGCCGCCGAGGCGGCGGCTTTTCTGCGGCAGCAAGCCGAGCCTTTCGACTGGCTGTACCTCGACCCGGCCCGGCGCGACCAGCGCGGCGGCAAGATTGTGCGGCTAGCCGACTGCGAGCCCGATGTGCCGCGCCTCTTGCCGCTGCTGCTGCGCCACGCCCCGCGCATTTTGCTCAAAACCTCGCCCATGCTCGATATTGAGCTGGCCATTCAGGAGCTCAAGCACGTGCGCCGCCTGTGGGTACTGGCCGTGGACAACGAGGTAAAGGAGGTGCTTTACGAGCTGGGCCAGGAGCCCGCCGTCGACCCCGAGCGCTATGCGCTTAACCTACGCCGCGATGGCAGCCAGCAGGAGTTTCGCCTCAACCGCGCTCGCGAGGCCAGGGCCGTGGCCCGCTACGCCGAGCCGCAGCAGTACCTCTACGAGCCCAACGCGGCCATCTTGAAAGCCGGCGCCTTTAAGAGCATTGGCACGGCCTTCGAGCTGCTCAAGCTGCATCAGCATAGCCATTTATATACCAGCAGCGAGCTGCGAGCCGATTTTCCAGGCCGTATTTTCCGGGTGCTGGCGGTGGAGAAAGCCGACGGCCCGGCCCTGAAAAGCCACCTAGGGCTCGAGGGACGCGCCCACGTCACGACGCGCAACTTCCCCGAGTCGGTGGCCGACTTCCGGCGGCGCACGGGCATCCGCGAGGGCGGCGATACTTACCTTTTCGCCACCACCGATTTGCGCGGCCGCCTGCTGGTGCTGGTATGCGAGAAAGTAGCGCCGGGCGACTCTACGCTAGCCTTTTGAGGCCGGTAGTGCCCTAGGCAGCCGGCCTTAGTCGCTAACCACTAACCCCGTACTCACTACTTTTACACTCCTGCCCTCCCGCGGCTTTCGGCCCGGCGGGTGGCATTTGCTCGCTTAGCCTTATTCCATGCCCTATTTGTTCACTTCCGAGTCAGTGTCGGAAGGCCACCCCGATAAAGTAGCGGACCAGATATCCGACGCCATCCTAGACGACTTTCTGCGTCAGGACCCCGCCGCTAAAGTTGCCTGCGAAACCCTCGTTACGACCGGCCTGGTAGTGGTGGCCGGTGAAGTCAAATCCTCGGCCTACGTCGACGTGCAAACCGTGGCCCGCGCTGTTATCCAGCGTATTGGCTACACCAAGGCTGAGTATAAGTTTGAGGCCGAAAGCTGTGGCATTATGTCGGCCCTGCACGAGCAGTCGCCCGATATTAACCAAGGCGTGGTGCGCCAGGCCCCCGAAGAGCAGGGCGCCGGCGACCAGGGCATGATGTTTGGCTACGCCACCAGCGAAACCAGCAACTACATGCCCTTGGCCCTCGACCTCTCACACAGCTTGTTGCAGGAGTTGTCGGCCATCCGCAAAGAAGGCCAGCAGATGACTTATTTGCGCCCCGATGCCAAAAGCCAGGTTACCATCCGCTACTCCGACGACCACCGCCCCGAGGCCATCGATACCATCGTCATCAGCACCCAGCACGACGATTTTGACGCGTCGGAGGAGAAGATGCTGGCCCGCATCAAGCAAGACATTATTGCCATTCTTATCCCTAGGGTCAAGGCCAAGCTCAGTCCCACTATGCAGGCGCTGTTCACCGACGATATCAAGCACCACATCAACCCCACGGGCAAGTTCGTTATTGGCGGCCCGCATGGCGATACGGGGCTCACGGGCCGCAAAATCATTGTGGATACCTATGGCGGTAAGGGCGCCCACGGCGGCGGCGCGTTTTCGGGTAAAGACTCGAGTAAAGTTGACCGCTCGGCAGCCTACGCTACCCGTCACATCGCCAAAAACCTGGTGGCGGCCGGCGTGGCCGACCAAGTACTAGTGCAGGTAGCCTACGCTATTGGCGTGGCCGAGCCCGTAGGCCTATACGTGACCACCTACGACACTACCAAGGCTAAAGATGCTAGCGGCCAGCCGCTTACCGACGGTGAAATCGCTGATAAAGTGAACCAACTCTTCGACCTACGCCCCTACGCTATTGTGGAGCGCTTCGGCCTGCGCAATCCCATCTTCGGGCCCACCGCCGCCTACGGCCACATGGGCCGCCAGCCCGGCACAGTAACCGTAAAGATGAAGGAGGGCGAAGACAAAACTTTTGAAACCTTCACTTGGGAAAAACTCGACTACGTGGACAAGATTAAGGTAGCTTTCAACTTGTGAAGCCGAAATCTTACACAAAAAAGCCCCGGTAGCCGAGCAGCTACCGGGGCTTTTTTGTGCGTTGGTCCCCTAGGGGCGCCTATTTGTGTAGGGGTTGCCCTAGGCTATTACCGCTTGGATGAGCAGTGGCAGCCTAGAAGCAAAGGCTAGCTGCCCGTAGCTTAGTGCTGCGCTAGGTGCTTGGCCTTATACTTTGAAATCTGACTTTTGAGAGCCTCGACGGCCGCGTCGGTGGCGGCCTCAAACGAGGTGGCGTCTTCCGTGCTGAAGAGGGTGCTGCCCGGCACCATCAGCTTGATTTCAACGGTTTTATTTGCCGCGCCGTCTTTGTTATTAACGCGCAGAATTACCTCGCCATCGGTTACGTTAGCATAGAAGTGCTCTAGTTTATTGAGACGTTGCTGAATGAAGTCGAGCAGCTTTTGGTCGGCGTCAAAATGCACCGATTGGATTTGCACTTTCATGGGCGAAAGGGGTTGAGTGTGAAAACGTCGGAACTCACGCACGAGGATGCGCTTGGTCAAATACGGATTTCAACCTATCGACGGACAAGTGCGTGTACACCTGCGTGGCGGCCAGGCTAGCGTGGCCCAGCAGCTCCTTGATGGCGTTTAGGTCGGCTCCTTTTCCCAGCAAGTGGGTGGCAAAAGCGTGGCGTAGCGCGTGCGGATGCTGGTGCGCCGCCGAAGTCGAAATCTGGCTTAAATACCGTTTCACGGTCCGGTACACCAGTTTTTCATAAAGCGGAGCGCCCTTGTCGGTGCGCAGCAATACGCCACCGCTCGGCCCAAACTCGGCTAGCCGGGCGGCACGGTAGCGCGCTAGTACCAGCAGCAGCGAAGGGTTGAGGGGCACCAGGCGCTGCTTGTTGCCCTTGCCCGTTACGCGCACCGTACTACCAGCCAGGTCCAGGTCAGCATCGGTGATACCGAGTAGCTCCGCGAGGCGAATGCCGGTACCATAAAGCGTTTCCAGAATCAGCTGGTCGCGCACGCCGCCAAAGTTGGCTTCAAACTCGAAGTTATTGAGTAGCCGGTTCAGCGCCTCCTCCGGCACGAACTCGGGCAGCTTTTTAGCCATTTTAGGCGCTTTCACGCGCAGCATGGGGTTGGCCTCTACCTGGCGCACGCGCAGCAAGAATTTATAGAAAGAGCGCAAGCAAGCCACTTTGCGATTGACGGTGCGCGGGTCGAGGCTTTCACTCATCAAGCTCACTATCCAGCCCCGAATGAGCGGGTGCGTAGCCTGACGCAGGTCAGCCAGCTCGTACTCTCGCCGTAGAAAAGCTGCAAACTGCGTCAAGTCAGTTTGATATGACGTGACCGTGTGCGGGCTGAGGCGCTTCTCAAAGCGCAGAAAATCCAGAAATTCCTCCATCGATAGCCCTAAAGAAGCTCAGCCAAGCAGCCGGCCCGCGAAATGTACTGCTAGCTAAAGGCTTTGGCCGTTGCTTAGGGCCTAGGGACGCCAGCCCGGCTGTTGGCTGCTGGTAAGCAGCATGGGCCGCCCAACTAGCCCTATGGTTTGCCAACGCGAGAAGCCCGGCCAGTTGCTTACGCAACTGGCCGGGCTTCTCATCAGCCTCAACGAAATTCAGTGTGAGCGCTTATTCGCTGTCAGTACCGTAGGTAGCTAGCTTGTAAACAGCCTTCTGCTTCTGCTTGCGCTTGGTGATGCTCGGCTTCTGGAAGAAGGTGCGGCGGCGCAGCTCTTTCAGCACGCCGGTGCGCTCAAACTTCTTTTTGAAGCGTTTCAGGGCGCGGTCAACGGTTTCGTTGTCTTTGATTTGAACGATAATCATATCGAGAGGTAAGGAGATGTCAGGCCAAACGGGCCGCAAAGATACGCGGGGCGCTGCTTAGTAGCAAAGTTTGCCGGCTCTATTTCAACAAGGTGCGGGCAATAACCAGCTTTTGGATTTCGCTGGTGCCCTCGCCAATCGTGCACAGTTTAGCATCGCGGTAGTATTTCTCGGCCGGATAGTCTTTGGTGTAGCCGTAGCCCCCAAATATCTGCACGCCCTCGTTGGCTACGCGCACGGCCGTTTCGGAAGCATACAACTTCGCCATGGCCGACTCTTGGTTGACGTTGTGGCCCGCATCCTTGAGGGCGGCGGCGCGGTAAGTGAGTAAGCTGGACGCCTCGATTTCGGTGGCCATATCGGCCAGCTTAAAGGCAATGCCCTGAAAATTGCTGATGGGTTGGTTGAACTGCTGGCGCTCTTTGCTGTACTGCAAGGCCGCTTCGTAGGCGCCCTGCGCAATACCCAGGCTAAGGGCGGCAATGCTGATGCGGCCGCCGTCGAGCACCTTCAGCGACTGCACAAACCCCTCGCCCACTTCGCCAATTACATTTTCGGCCGACACCCGGCAATCCGTGAAAATCATTTCCGTAGTCTCGGACGCCCGCATCCCTAGCTTATCCTCCTTGCGCCCGGCCGCGAAGCCCGGCGTCCCGCGCTCCACAATAAAAGCCGTCATGCCGTGCGAGTCGCCCACTTCGCCGGTGCGCGCAATAACCACGGCCACGTCGCCGCTCTTGCCGTGGGTGATGAAGTTCTTGGCTCCGTTTAGCACGTAGTCGTTGCCCTCACGCGCAGCCGTTGTGCGCATATTGCCGGCGTCCGAGCCGGTATTGGGCTCGGTAAGTCCCCAGGCCCCTAGCCACTCGCCCGAAGCCAAGCGCGGCAGGTAGCGCTGCTTCTGGGCTTCGGAGGCGTGCTGCAGGATGTGGCCGGTACACAGCGAGTTATGCGCCGCCATACTCAGGCCGATGCTGCCGTCTATCTTCGATAGCTCCGCAATGGCCGTCACGTATTCCTGGTAGCCGAAGCCCGCTCCGCCGTACTGCTCGGGCACCAGCACGCCCATCAGGCCAAGCTCGCCTAGCTGACGAAACACCTCGCGCGGAAATTCCTGGCTATTATCCCAGCGCATAACATGCGGCTTGATGTGCTGCTGACCAAAATCGCGCACCATCTGCGCAATCATTTCCTGGTTTTCGGTTGCTATAGTAGCTTCCATATGGGTGGGGAGAGAGGGGAGAGAAGAGTATAGGCAGCCTAGGGGCAAGGCCTTGAGCTACTCGACAAATTTACGATGAAGCCCAGCATCCGGGCGGGCAACGGCGCGATTTTTGAAAGCTACCGCTGCCAGGGTTACTTTTGAGACATTTTTCTGTGCATACAGCCTAGCCTGCTCGGCCGGCTGGCCCGGTTTTTCCTTGAACAGCCTTCTGCTTTGCTTTATTCCAGCGTACACCCACTTTTCCGGCTTCGGAAATTTTTTTGGCTGGTTTTGCCCGTGCTCGGGCTGCTGTCCTCCTGCGCTTCCACTAAGTATTATGGGCAGCGCACGCTTTTTCAGCCAACTAAAGGTACCGATGGCGTAGTTGATACTGCTAGGCTGCGCCGGGCCGTTAATCGCACCTCACGCAACTACCGCATTCAGCCTAATGATTACCTTAGCGTACGAGTATATACCAATAAAGGCGAACGGCTGATTGATCCCAATGGTGAGCTACAGTTTGGCTCGCCAGGCGCTGCTGCCGCCACCCGCCCAGCAGCCACTACGGGGCGCAGTACCGGCGCGGGAGCTGGTGCCGCAGGTAGCGACTACCTAGTGCAAGCCAACGGCCAAGTGCGCTTACCCATTGTTAATGAAGTGCGTTTGCAGGGATATACACTGCTGGAAGCCGACAGCGTATTGAAGGTGCGCTACGACAAATACTACGTGGAATCTTTTGTGCGCACGGCTGTTACCAACAACCGCGTTATCATCTTGGGGGCTTCCGGGGGGCAGGTTATTCCGCTCAATAACGACAACATGAATCTGTTGGAGGTGTTGGCGCTGGCCGGCGGTGTCGATGCCAGTGTGGGATCCGCCGGCCGCTATGGTGGCCGGGTTGACAACATCCGCATTATTCGGGGCGATTTGAAGAATCCCCAAGTGCAGTTCATCAATTTGAATACCCTAGAGGGTATGCGTCGCGGTAATCTACAGGTTGAGCCCAACGATATTATTTACGTGCAGCCTGTCCGGCGGCCTTTCTTAGAAGCCATTACTGATGCTGCCCCGGTTTATACAGTCGCTTTTAGCACTATAGGCTTTTTCTTATCTATCATATCTTTTGTTAGGTATAGGTGATAATATCCTATCAGATTAATGTACTACTTTATTCATTTGACTAGTATTCTATTATGGCAGTGAGTGAAAATACAGAGCTGGAAGAGCTAATTCGCCAAGCCATAGCAACAAGTAGTTCAGACGCTGCGCCACCATCACCGGGCCAAACGGCTTCTGAAGATGAAGACGCGGGCGGAGATAGTCTAGATTTAACTATCCTAGTACTCGTAGCTCGCCGCACGCTGCCCTGGGTTTTACTATTGTTGGTACTAGGGCTAACGGGTTCTTGGCTGTATTTACGCTATACCAAGCCTATCTATAAAGCTTCGTCGGTTCTTAAGATTGACGAGCAGCAAAATGCTTCGGTGCTAGGAATAGGCAGCGGTCGAGCTGATGAAATCAGCTCGAAACTAGCAGGGGAGATTGAGTTAATTAAGTCAGAGCTTACTTATACACGTTTAAAAAGGCTGGTGGCACTCGACGTAAATTATTATGCAAAAGGCACGGTACTTGAGAATGAACTCTTTGATAATTCACCTTTTCGAGTAGAGTATAGTATTTCAGATAATAATTATTACAATCGAAATTTTGAGGTCGAGTTTATTGATAAGCAACATTATAAGTCCTCGGTGATAGTGGGAGCTGAAAACTTGCACGGCATCTATGCCATAGGTCAGTTAGTACGCTTACCAGGCTTAAACTTACGCCTTTGGAGCAGTGAAGACCACTCACCCGACATTGGCAGCAACTACCACTTCACAATTTTGGACAACGGCTCGGTTAACAATTATCTTAATACTAACTTAACAGTAGGTGTGCTTAACCCGAGCGCTAATACCATTCAGATTTCTTTTACCGATAATAATAGTCTCAAAGCAGCAACTATTGTAAACGCGCTTGATTCAGTTTACCTGCAGGCTAAACTAGAAGAAAAAAGTTTAACTACCACTAAAATACGAGCCTTTGTTACCACTCAGCTAAAAGAGTATGGGGAGAAACTAGCATCAGCTGAAGATAATCTCAAGGATTTTGTACGCCGTAATAATACTTATGATGCTAAAAGCGAGTTGGCTGTTACTCTGAATAAACAGGAGGGACTGATAACACAGCGGTTAGCGTTAGAAGAAGGGTTGGAGTTATTAAAAGAAATAAAACAGTTAGCTGCCGACGCTCGTCTCACAATTCGCGAGGACCAGACAGTTAGCCAAAATATCCCAGCCCTAGCCGATTTACGTGACCCAGTGCTGGCACAATTATTAGAGCAATTAAATACGCAGCAAATAAATTTAGCACGCGTGAAGCGTTCTTACAAAAGTGGCACTTTCGTAGTAGAGGATTTAAATGCCGGATTAACTATTACGCAACAGGCAGTAAACCGCCAATTGATTCAAAGCCGCAAAACACTGCAGAAAAAAATCAATTTACTTGATGAACAAAATACCAAGGTAACAGCAAAGTTGAATGCACTACCTGGCAAGCAGACGGAACTAGCCCGTTTGGAACGCCCGCTTGATTTATATAATAATATTTTTCAAGACCTGCTGCAGAAGCAAATAGGTTATGAAATAACTAACGCGGGCACTACCGCAAGCTTCCAGGTACTATCGTCGGCTTCCGTCCCTAGCGAACCTATTTCCCCCAAAAGGCTGCTGGTATATGCCATTGGTCTGGCTGGTGGTTTGGTACTGGGCCTAGGGCTGATTGCGGGGCGCTACCTGATGCACAACACGGTTACCAGCGTGGGCGAGTTGGAGCGTAATACCAAGGCGGCGGTACTTGGGGTGATTCCGACGTACACAAAAGAAACGATGGACATCTCGCGGCTGGTGGTGGATAAAAATCCGAAAGCTTCGGTGTCGGAGGCCATCCGCTCTATTCGTACTAATCTTGATTTTATTAGTCCATCGAATAAGAAACGGCTCATTTCCGTTACTTCCACTATCTCGGGTGAAGGTAAAACCTTCGTGGCCGTGAACCTGGCGGGCATTATTGCGCTATCGGGTCAGCGCGTTATTATTTTAGACTTGGATATGCGCAAGCCGAAAGTAAACTTAGCTTTTGGCGCCGAAAATGTGCGTGGTATCAGTACCATTCTTATCGAACGCCATACTGCTGCCGAATGCATCCAGCACACTTCTGTAGAGGCGCTCGACTTTATTTCGGCGGGTCCTACGCCGCCCAACCCCTCAGAATTGATTCTGAGCCCGCGCTTTGACCAGTTGCTCCAAGAGCTGCATCAGCACTACGACGTTATCATGATTGACACACCACCGGTGGGCCTAGTAACCGATGGTATCCTCATCATGCGCAAGGCTGATGTGCCGATTTACATTGTGCGAGCAAACTACTCCCGCAAAACCTTCCTCAAAAACTTGAATCGCTTGATGCGCAATAATCAGTTTGGGCGCATGTGTACCATTCTTAACGATGCACAGGCCCAGGGGTCGAATGGGTATGGCTACGGGTACGGCTACGGCTACGGGTATGGCTACGGCAGCTACGGCATGGGCTACTACGAGGAGCCCGAGGCCGGCAAGCCTACCTTTGGCCAGCGAGTAAAGCGGCTCTTTAGCTAGCGCATGGCTATGGCAAGCTTTTGGCAAAAACTTTTTGGAGGTAAGTCAAACTCATCCGCTGCTGGGTTGGTGGCCAGCCAACCGCTGGCCGGGCTGGGTACAGATATGCATTCGCACCTGCTGCCGGGCCTTGATGATGGCGCTGAAACGGTGGCCCATAGCCTAGACTTGCTGCGCGAATTGCGCGAATTAGGGTTTCGCAAGCTTATCATGACCCCCCACGTGATGGGGGATTTTTATAAAAATACCCCCGAGGGTATTCGCGCAGCGCTGACCGAGCTGCGCGCCGCGGCCGAAGCCGCCGGCCTAGGGGATATGCAGCTGGAATGCGCCGCTGAGTACTACCTCGATGAGTGGCTGGGCCATAAGCTGGCGGCGGGCACCGAGTTGCTCACCTTCGGCGGCGAGCAGCGCTACTTGCTGTTCGAAACCTCGTTTCTGAACGAGCCATTTAACTTGTATAACACCATCTTCGACTTGCAGGCGGCCGGCTACCGGCCCGTACTAGCGCACCCCGAGCGCTATGTGTACTACTACGGGCGCTTTGCGGAACTTGAAAAGCTGCGCCACCAGTACGGTGTGCTGCTGCAAATCAACCTGAACTCCTTGGCCGGCTACTACTCGCCCGCGGCCCGACAGGTGGCTGAGAAGCTAATTGATAGCGGCATGGTTGATTTTGTGGGCACGGATACGCACCACTTGCGCCATACCGAGGCCCTAGGCCGCAAAACTGTAGTAGCCAGTTACTTCCGCAAACTGCTAACGCTGCCGCTCCTCAATCCTACGCTCTAGCTTATCGCATGATTTTTGTCACCGGTGGCACCGGCCTCATCGGTGCGCAACTGTTGAGCGAGCTACAGGCGCGCCAACTGCCGGTGCGGGCTCTGTACCGGGGCGCTACGCCTCCTGCCCTAGCCCCCGCCGGGGTCGAGTGGATAGGGGGCGACCTGCTTGACCCGCTACTGCTGGCCAGCGCTATTACGCCCGACGTAACGCACGTATTTCACTGCGCGGGCCTAGTTTCGTATGCGCCGCAGGATGAGGAAGCTTTGCTGCAAGTGAATGTAGAAGGTACGGCCAACGTGGTAGACGTATGCTTGGCCCGGCCCGGTATTCGGCTGGGGTACGTGTCGTCGGTGGCGGCACTGGGTCAGCCGACCGCAACCCCCACGGTGGGCCCGTTACTGCTCGATGAAACCGCCACCTGGGACCTAGGGACTAGCCACGCCGCCTACGCCACCAGCAAGTACCTAGCCGAGTTGGAGGTGTGGCGCGGAACCGCCGAGGGCTTACAGGCCGTTATTATCAACCCGTCGGTGGTGCTGGGCGCTGGCAACTGGCACCGCAGCAGCACCCGCTTGCTGCGCTACGCTTACGAGCAGCACCATTTCTACACCCGTGGGACGTTCAACTTCGTGGATGTGCGCGATGTGGTGGCCCACTTTTTGCGTTTGATGCTGGAGCTGCCGGCCGGCCCTACCGAGCGCTATATTCTGAACGGCGGTGCCTGCCCGCTGGGTAGCTTCCTGGCACAAGTGGCCCAGGCCTTAGGGCAGCGCCCCCCCACTACGGCCGTGCCCGACTGGGTAGCCGAGGTTATTTGGCGCTTCGAGCATACGCGCGCGCTATTTACCGGCGCCCGCCCGCTCATCACCCGCGATACGGCGCGGGCCGGGCGGCAAATCATTCAATATAATACCCACAAAGTACAGAAAGTTACCTCGTTAGGATTTACCCCTTTGGCCGATACTATTGCCTGGGCCAGCCAGCAGCTGGCGGCGAACCTCGCCACCCCCTCTAAGGTTATAGAATAGATTATTCAACAGGTTTTGTTAACTATTGGGCCTAGGACAGCACAAATCGAGAAACTACGTATCTTTAGCTACTGTCCTGCCCGCTCTCCCTTCGTGTAAGTATGCGCATGAATGAACCATATGATGACCCCCGGGCTGCCCACGAAACAGTGCGGCGCTACGAGCAAATGCTGGCCCAAAACGAAGCCGCTTTTTTTGACCTGGAAGAATTTGAAGTAATTATTGACCACTACGTAACCTCGGCCGCATTCGAAAAAGCGCAGCAAGCCTGCGACACCGCCCTAGGGCAATACCCCTTCTCGACTGAATTACTCATTGACCGGGCGCAAATTTCGGCCATGCGCGGCGATTACTCGGAAGCTGAGCGCCAGATTGCGGACGTGGCCAGCCGCGAGCCCGACAATGCCGATGTAGCCGTTACGCGCGGCATTATTGCCACCCAGCGCGGGCAGTTTGAGGAAGCCGTGCGCCAGTTTCAGTCGGCGCTCAGCGGCAACCCTGACCGTGAGGACATCCACTTCAACTTGGGCTTAGCCTATCAGAGCTGGCACAAGTACAAGAGCGCGGCGCGCCACTACAAAAACAGCCTGCGCCTACATCCCGACAATGAAACCACGGTGCAGGAACTGCTCAACTGCCTGGAAGTCAGTGAGCGATTAGCCGAGCACGAAGAATTCTTCCAGCGCTTCACCGACGACGACCCTTACTCAGCCATTGCGTGGTACAACCTAGGGCAGTATTACTACCGCTGCGAGAAGTACGACGAAGCCATCGCCGCCTTTGAGTACGCCATCGTTATTGAGGCTGATTTTTACGATGCGCACCACTGGCTGGCCGACTCCTACGTGTGCCAGCAAAAGTATCAGCGTGCCATTGCCGAGTTTGAGCTTAGCTATCCGCCCAACGAGCCCACCGATGAGGCCCTGTGCAACATTGGCGAATGCTACGAAAAGCTGCGCGAGTGGGAGTCCGCCCGGCAATACTACCGCCGCGCCCTCGAGATAAACCCCAACATGGACGAGGCGTGGTTTGGGCAGGGCGTGCTGCTGCAAGAGCAGGAGCGGCCCTACGAGGCCCTGCACTTCTTCCGCAAGGCGGTAGAGCTGTACAGTGAGAGCAGCGAGTATTGGGCGGCCCTAGGGGCGGCCGAAAACCAGGTAGGTAATATTGTGAGCGCGTTGGAGGCCTACGAGAAAGCCACTGAAGTATCTCCCGACGATGCTACCGGCTGGGTAAGCTGGAGCGCTATTCTCTACGAACAGGGCCACTTCAGCGAGGCCATCGACTTGCTGCGCCACGCCGTGGAACTGCACCCGCACGAGGCCCATTTTCACTACATGATTTGCGCCTACCTGCTGGCCGCTGGCCGCCTGCGCGAGGCCTACAGCGAACTGGAAACGGCCCTTACCCTAAACTATGACCAGCATGCCCTGCTGTTCGACTACTTCCCGGAGCTAGCTACCCAGCCGGCCCTGCGGCGGCTCATCGACCAGTTCCGGCAGTAGCGGCGGGCGGTCGTTTCCGCTGCTTCGTAGCTTTGCACCTGCCCGTTCTTGCTGAGCGGGCAGGTTTTTTGTGCTGGCTAACCTAGCTTTTCGTTTTCTAACTCTGTTCTGCTGAATGAATTACTCGATTTCGCAACTCCCCGAACGCACGCAAAAGCCTCGTGAGCAAGGCTTTACCATGATGATGGACAAAGGCCTCAGCCTGCGAGAAGTGGAAGACTTTCTGGAAGTAAGCGCACCGTATACCGACATCGTGAAGCTCGGCTGGGCCACGTCCTACGTGGTGCCCAATCTGAAGCGTAAGGTGGAGGCATACCGGGCCGCGGGCCTACCGGTGTATCTAGGGGGCACGCTGTTTGAGGCTTTCATCATCCGCAACCAGTTCGACGACTACCGCCGCCTGTTGGATGAGTTTGGCCTAGAATACGCTGAGGTATCCGATGGCAGCATTGAACTGCCCCACGACCGCAAATGCGAGTTTATTCGGGAGCTCAGCAAGTCGGTGAAAGTATTGAGCGAGGTAGGTTCAAAAGACGCCGAGAAGATTATTCCGCCCTATAAATGGATTTCGCAGATGCAAGCGGAGCTAGATGCGGGCGCCATTAAGGTAATTGGTGAAGCGCGCGAGGGTGGCAATGTAGGTCTGTTCCGCAGCACTGGTGAAGTGCGCTCGGGTTTAGTTGAAGAAATTCTAACCAAGATTCCGTCGGAGCGCATCATTTGGGAAGCGCCGCAAAAGGCTCAGCAAGTCTGGTTCATTAAGCTCCTAGGGGCCAACGTGAACCTAGGCAACATTGCGCCCAACGAGATTGTCAGCCTCGAAACTATTCGCCTGGGCCTGCGGGGCGACACTTTCTCCGATTTCCTCGATATGGAAGCAGTCGACCCCATGTTTCGTAGCAGCGTGAAGCCCAGCCGGCCCGGCACCTCCATGCCCCGCGGCTAGGCCTTTGTAGCAGCTAAGGGCCTAAGGCAATTTATGGTTATACGTTGCCCTTTAGCTGACTATAGCTACATATAAAAAAGAGCGGCTTTCCCAGTGAGAAAGCCGCTCTTTTTAGTTAAGCAGGCCCTATGTGCTATTGCTTCTGCATACGCACTGTTTGCGTGGTGCCATCTGGCAGGGTCACTTTGGCCAAGTACAGGCCACTGCGTAGGTTGCTCAGGTCGCCGAGCGCGAGGCTGGCACCGTTCAGGCTTACCTTCTGGTCAAGTACTTTACGGCCAGTCATATCGACGAGCGTTATGTAAGCTATACCTTCCGTAGTAGCAGTGCCCGTTACCGTGAGGCCGATGCTATCGGTGAAGGGATTAGGATAAGCTACCAAAGCAACTGAAGTAGCGGCGGCCCCATCAAAATTTACGGCGCGCACCGGCGAGTAATTTAGCTTACCATCGATGTCTACCTGCTCTAAGCGATAATAGCGGATACCTACTTTACCAGCTTCGATGTCAGCGTACTTGTAATTAAGAGTGGCGCTGCTATTAGGAGACTGGCTAACTACGAAAGCTAATGTGTGGTAATTAATGCCATCGGTTGATACCTGCACATTGAAACCCTTATTGTTTAGTTCCGAGGCAGTAGTCCAACTAATCAGTGTATTAGCACTGCTGCGTACAGCGTTAAATGACACTAACTCGATTGGTAGGGGATTGAACTCATCACCAAGCGTTATAGTATTAAGCGAACCCTGATAAGCATTCCGTGTTACAGTATGGTTGACCAAATCAACGATACCATCACGACCAATCAGTGTATAAGGAGGACCGTTATTACTTGTTTTAAATATTGTCAGATTCTGTTCAGGATTTCCATTCAACTCGTCAGTTGAATTTAAATAGTGGAATACTATAGTTGCGATATTACTATTATTGACGTCACCAGTTACTCCATATTGACGTTTAATTGGTTGCGGTTTTGATGGAAAAGATGGGGGAGTAAGGGGGTCACCCACTGTGCGAGTAATCTTCACTGTACCGCTGACAGGAAGATTAGCTGTAATATCAAGTCCTATGTTGCCAAAATCCTGCTTAATATTAGTTGTAATAGTTCGTTCGGATATTACTACTCCTTGTATATAGGAATTACTAGTTTCTCCGATTAATAAGCCGGTACTAGTTATAACTACCTTGGCAGTTTGCGTTGTTTTAAGGTCAAAATCTGCGTTGTCAACTGCTGTCCTAAGCAACGCACCAGAATTACTAATCTTGGGAGAAAAAGAGAGAGTATTTGGTACATCAATCTCGTCTATAACTGCTTTAATACCACTGCCCTCAATGCGGATGTCTGTTACACTCAGAAGTCCCCTGATTGCTTGGGGACTACCATCGCTACGAGCAAATACTATAGTCGAGTTACGAGTTGAATCTGCGATACCTGATGAGCCAATTACACCTCCTAAAACACCACCAGCATAGTTATTCAAATCTCCGTAAACACGTAAAGTAACTCCTACTGGGTCATTATTAGTGGTTGATTGGCCGATTCTTAGTAGGGCACGGCTTGAATTAGTTTGACCGTTAAGAGTCAGTGTTTTAACCTCGTAGCGCTTTGTAGGGTCGGATAATACAGGTGTAACTGTGAAGTCTGAAGTAGGAGCCTTATCAGGGATAATAGCATCAGAGAAACGATTAGGTACACCGTTACTCCAGTTAGCTGCATTCAACCAATCAACTCCTGCTGCAGTTGATAGGCTACTAATCCAAGTTGTAGTGCCCCCATTTGGAGTCACAGCGGGAGCAGCTACTTGAAAAGTTGCAGTATAAGGATTAGTAGCACCATTGCCGGGGTCTGTAAAATTGGATTGAGAACCGTCATCATAAGTAGCTTGGTAGTATACATCCACATTGTATACACCACCACCTAATACTGTTGGTTGATTGAGCAAGTCTACAGCTAAGTTGCTGGCGCCATAAGCAACAGGAGAAGTATAAGTATCATTAGAGGTCAAGTTTAAAACTTGTTCAGTATATGCTGGCTTAATGGTCGCTGTAGTGAGATACACGCGATAAAAGAAAGAAGCAGATACTATAGCTACGCCAGGGTCACTATTAGCTGGGTCTGGTGCAGCGGTACCACTGAAAGTAGCTCGCAACGTTGTAAATTTCAACGCTCCAGTACCCTGATCGAATTTAGAACCACCGCCCAAATCCTTACCAGCAAAAGCATTTGCAGTTGTAGCATTCTTGCCAACGTAAGTTGTTGAGGTAGCTGCTGCTCCTGTTAAAGAACTGCTTACCGTGAGATTATCACTAGTAAATCGCTGTCCTAGTGCCGAACGCGAAACACCTAAACTTATCAGTAAGGTTAATAAAGGAAAGACCCTTTGCCAGGACAGCCAACTGGAAGGTGCTTTTTGCGAGAGAGTAAGAATATGCATGATTATGAAAGGATTTTGAGAAGCTAAACTAAGGAGGCTGAAAATGTAAGTGCCGCCTTCTACGCAATAGCCTATACTCAGTCTGAGTTTGTTTAAAAAAAGAGTGGCTAAGAAAAAACTTGCTATGCTAAATTGGTATAGTACAATTTCCTGAAAGGCATTATAGTACAGGCAAAAAGCGTACCTAAGAAGGAATAGTCTACTTAACAAATACTTAATGAACTACACTGTATGGCACAGCGGCCCAGGCTTTCTTCCGTTCTGATAGTTCAACACGTAATACGTCATGCACACTAACCCGGATTTTGTTTGACAATTGCGTTAGTGGCAAATCATTAGAATCTAGACCAAATGGGTTTTCTATCTCCGCGGCTATCATTTCCAGTCCTAATAAGGCATAGGCCCCAAACATGGTGATAGGAATCATAAAATAGCCGGAAGTAGAAAGCAGCACAAAAGGCATAACGCCGATAAAAGTAAGAATATAAGCCTTAATGAAAAAGGCATAGGAGAATGGAATAGGAGTAGCTTTGATGCGTTCGCAAACCCCGCTTACCGACATCATTTCTAGAAAGTGAGGCTTGAACGCGAGTAGATGAGCATCTCTTATAATTTCGACTTGGCGCAATTGCTCTACGCTTTCTTGAAGAACTGATAAGATAGTAGTAGCTACATTCTCGGCTTTTCGTAATCGTTCTATAATGTCGGGAGTGGCTTCCATCTGCTCAAACTTCATCTCACCACGTAAGGAGCCTTTAAGAGCAATAGGAAAGTTAGAAATGAGTGCCGCAAAATAACGGCGACTAGCAAGCGCGTCTTTAGGCAACAACGCATTTAACTCGATAGCTAGTCCTCGACATTGGGATACTAGCTGCCCCCACACACGCCGGCCTTCGTAGTAGCGGTCATAAGCAGTATTAGTACGGAATACTAAAAGCAGGCTTAGTAAGATGCCCAAAAATGAGAAATATTCTCGGCTAATATTGAGCATATGGTGATGCAACTCTAATCCCCATATAGCAATAACTGTATTGTATATCCCAACTATACTCACTCGAAATAACAGCAAGCGGATGACGGAAGAAGTATGGAAATGACGTAGCGCCTGCCACCAGTCACCTCCCTTATACACAATCATAACTGTCGAGCTTTCAGACCTAAAGTTAAGGCGAAATTTTCAATAAGCATTGAACTCATTTCTCAATTATTGTACCATCACCTCTTTATTTGCGAGCTAAATATTCTTTCATGGAACTCTTTAAACACTTTTTAGACCTACTGCTGCATTTGGATAAAACCTTGATAAACGTGGTGCACGAGTACGGCAACCTAACCTACCTTATTCTTTTTCTAATAATATTCACTGAAACCGGCGTAGTTATTTTACCCTTCTTACCAGGGGATTCACTGCTGTTTGTGGCGGGCACGCTGGCGGCGCAGTACAATCCAGCTACCGGGCAGCCACTGCTCAATATTTTTTATTTGATTCCGCTTTTGGTAGTAGCCGCTTTCATGGGCGACAACCTTAATTACGCCATTGGCGACTACCTGGGTCCTAGAGTTTTTCGCGAAGATTTTCGTTTCTTGAAGCGAAAATATTTAGAGCAGACGCAGGCGTTCTATGCCAAGCATGGAGGCAAAACGATTATTATGGCTCGGTTCGTCCCGATTGTGCGCACATTTGCGCCGTTTGTGGCGGGTGTAGGCACCATGACATACCGCTACTTTGCGTCGTTCAGCATTGCAGGGGCGCTGCTGTGGGTGGTGTCGCTCACGCTGGCGGGTTACTTCCTAGGGTCTATTCTGTGGGTGAAGCAGAATTTTACGCTGGTTATCTACGCCATCATCTTATTTTCGGTGCTGCCGCCGCTGTGGCAGTTCATTAGCAGCAAGTTGCGAGGCTCGGCACAGGCTGCCAGCTAAGCGCGTTTACTTCTTTATCCGTCTTGCTATGCGTATTTTCGGGTTAATCGGTCGCTCGCTTGCTCACTCATTTTCGCAGACTTACTTCAGCCAGAAGTTTAACCGCCTAGGCCTCAGCGATTACCGCTACGAACTCTTCGAGTTGGCCTCGCCCGCCGAACTGCCCCACCTGCTGGCCCGCCATCCCGACCTAGCTGGACTCAACGTGACCATTCCGTACAAGGAGCTGATTTGGCCTTACCTGACGCGGGTAGCCTCGTCGGCCGTCAAGGTAGGCGCCGTCAACGTTATTGAGATTCAAGACGATGGCAGCCTGGTAGGGCATAATACGGATTATGTAGGTTTTCGCGAGTCGCTGCGCCGCTTCTATCCGCAACGCGATGCCGAGGCGCGCGCCCTGGTGCTGGGCACGGGTGGCGCGGCCAAGGCCGTGGGCGTAGCCCTGCGCGAGTTGGGCATCGGGTACTGGCTAGTATCGCGCAATCCGCTGGCTGCCCACCTCACTTATAATGAGCTGACGCCGGCCGTATTGGCGGCTCATTCACTCATTATCAATACTACCCCCCTAGGCACTTACCCCAACATCGACGACTGCCCTCACCTCGACTACGCGCAACTGGGGCCCGGCCACTACCTCTACGACTTAGTTTATAACCCTAGCACCACACTGTTTTTGCAGCAGGGAGAGGAACGCGGGGCTCATACTAAAAACGGCTTCGAGATGCTGGAGCTGCAGGCTGAAGCCGCCTGGAGCATCTGGAACGGTGCATAGAATTTGCTTTCCCCAAATAATTGCTATCAAAAGCCAAATAAGGCGGCCTTGCTCATCCGGCGTCCGCTTGTGGAAGCAGCTCTACCACGCCGTTAATGTTCGGTAGAGCTGCTTCCACAAGCGGACGCCGGATGAGCAAGGCCGCCTTATTTAGTAGTTCTTAACTTGAGGCAAGCCCTAGGTGCTACTTGGCTAGCTTGCTGGCTATATCAGCGGTGTGGCGGCCTTGGAAGCGGGCGCCTTGCAGCTCGTTGGGGCTGGGCTGGCGCTCGCCCTGGCCGCCAGCTACGGTACTGGCACCGTAGGGCGTACCGCCGGTTACTTCCTCGTGGCCCATCTGGCCCTGCCAGGCGTAGGGCAGGCCCACGATGACGAAGCCGTGGTGCAGTAGCTCGGTGTGGAAATTACGGATGGTTTCTTCTTGGCCACCGTGCTGGGTGGCGGTGCTCACGAAGGCGCCGCCCACCTTGCCCACTAGGGCACCTTTGGCCCAAAGGCCACCCGTGCTATCCATAAAAGCCTGCATCTGGCCACAGAGGTTGCCATAGCGGGTGGGCGTGCCAAAAATAATGGCGTCGTAGTCGGCCAGTTCGCCAGGCGTGGCTACGGGTACGTGAGCAAATGCCTGCTGCGCACCAGTAGCACCCGTCTGGTCCAGAATTTCTTTGGGCAGCGTTTCGGGCACGCGCTTCACTACTACTTCGTTGCCAGCTATTTCGCGCGCACCTTCGGCGATGGCCTCGGCCAGCTTCCAGACGTGGCCATAGGTGGAATAGAATACTACCAGGGTCTTCATGCGAGTTAGGAAATAAGGAGGAGCAAGGCGGTATCGCAGTGCGTTTATTTATACAAATAATGTAGGTACATTGTTCTATTGACAAAGTAATTGCCTATTATAATGCGCACTTTATCAGATGTTTAATTTTCGTAAATCAACTTTACTTATCCACGTGCAACGCTTTAGCAGCGGGCCGGCTCCTAGGGCTGAAGCACCCTGGCCGGCGGCGGGCGGGGTCATTTTTGTTAAATTGCCTATGTCGAACCGCTTTATTACGGGCCCCGCGGGGTTTCGCCTATGAGTGCTTCCACGCCCCGCCCGCGGGCCTCAGCGGCCGACGCGGCCGCCAGCCACCTGACCGTTAGCCGCCCGGCAAGCAGCATGGCCCCCACCGAAAACGACTTGATTGACGGCTGCCTGCGGAGCCACCCGCTGGCCCAGAAGCAGCTGTATGAAAAGTACGCAGCCCGCATGATGGCCGTGTGCCAGCGGTACGCCCAAACTACTTTCGAGGCCGAAGACGTGCTGCAGGAGGGCTTCCTCACCGTGTTTCGCACCCTAGGCAGCTTCCGGCGCGAGTGCCCGCTCGAGTTCTGGATTCGGCGCATCATGGTGAACGCGGCCCTGCGCCAGCACCGCCGCAACGCGCCGCTGGTAGCCGTGAGCGATGGCGACTACCCCGAAACGCTCTCCAGCGACGAGTTCACGTTCAGCAGCTACGCCTACGGCGAGCTGCTGACACTGGTGCAGGAGTTGGCCCCGCGCTACCGCCTGGTATTTAACTTATACGCCATTGAGGGCTACACGCACAAGGAGATTGGTGAGCTGCTCAGTATCTCGGAAGGCACCAGCAAGTCGCAGTACTCGCGGGCCCGGGCGGTGCTGCAAACCAAGCTGGCTCACCTGCACACCCAAGCCAAACCACCCGGCGCCTAGGCTCCCGGCCCAGCCCAACCCTCACCTACTAGTACACTTCGTTATTCTACGCTACTTTTCGTTTACGTATCCTTCGCTATGACCCCTCCCAATCCGTCACCCCAGGGCAGCCTCGAAGAACTGTTTCGCCACCACCTGCTGGCAAGCGAGGCGGCGGCCCTGCCGCCCTTGCCGCACGTGTGGGAGCAGCTTGACAACAGCCTGCTACTAGCCCAGAACGAGCGCTATCGCCGCCGCCTGGCCGCCTACCGCTGGGCCATGGCCGCTAGCCTGCTGCTGGCCGCGCTGGCTGGCGGCGGCTGGTGGCGCAGCCAAACCAGCCAGCCAGCCCCTACCCTAGCGGCCGCCAGCCCGGCCGGCAGCAGCGCTGTGCGCGGCGCTGTGGCGGCCAGCCAGCTCGGCAGCTCAGCGGCCAGCTTCGGTATCACTACCCCTGGGCTGGCTAGCTCGGCCACCCTATTTTCTTCACCCAATAGTCTCTCTATCGACTACACTTCTACTCTTGCTTCGTTATCGCTGGCCAGCCACGCTTTCGCGCCTGACTTAGCCAATTCTCACGCTCCCAGCCGGCGGGCGCGCCGCCGGTTGGCGCGCACGGTAGCCCTAGGGGCTGCCGGTGCGCCAACTGCTTACCTCAACCCGCTTGCAGCCAGCGGAGCGGAGCTGCTGCCCCCGGCTGCCTTAGCGGCAACTGATGAGCTGGCTCCCGCAGCTAGCTTAGCCCTAACCGATGCCCAGGCCGCCGACCAGCTGCGCAGCCGGTTGGCCAACTTGCGGCTACCTGCCACCAGCACCAGCTTGCCGGCGCAGTTGCAGGCGAAGGCCTTGGGCCCACTGGCTGCCCCTAGGGCCTCGCGGCCCTGGCAGCTACAGGTGGCCTACGCGGCGGGCATGTTCGACCCCAACATCGATTTCCGCAAGGCAGCGAGCGAATACAATGGCAACCTGGGGCCGGGCACGGTAGCCACCACCCGCGAGGCGGCGGCCGAGTATCGCAACCACCTGCGCCCCGGCCTGGGCCAGCGCTTGAGCGTGTGGGCCACCCGCCGCCTGGGCATCGGGCGCTGGAACCTGCGCACCGGCCTGGAGGTAGCCCAAAACACGGCCAGCTCGGCTAGCTCGGTGGGCTTTGTGGGCGAGCAGGTAGCCACGCTCACCTCCTACATGCAGGTGCAGTCCGACCGCCTGCAGGGCACCACCTACCGCTACCGCTCGGTGGGCGTGCCGGTGGAGCTGACCTACACCAGCCCTCTGCGGCACGGCTTCTCGCTCTACGGGCGCGCCGGGGCCCTATTATCGTCGCTGCTGAACGTGCGCAGCGAAGTAGATGGCGACCCTGAAGCCACCCGCAGCTACTCGACCCAGTCGGGGGGCTCGCCCTACCGGCACCTGCTAACCAGCGTGCGCGGGGGTGTGGGCATGCACTACGAGCCGGCTGGCCACCAGTGGGTACTCAGCCTAGGGCCGGTAGCCGAAGCTGGCATTACGAGCCTCAACATCGACCCGACCCAGCACTTCTGGAGCCAGCAGCGGCCGTATAGTTTTGGGCTGGAGGCCGGCGTGCAGTTCAACTCGCTGCTGAAGCCCGCGCCTGTAGCGCCGGCGCCATAACGGGCAAAAGTGGCATCTAAATGGCCTGCTCGCCGTTTAGGTGCTGTCTGCTATCCTTTTCCACTGCTTCAATGCTTCTGTTCACTCGTCTTTTGCTGGTGGCGCTGGCCGGCACTTCCATTTTGCTGGCACGCAAAGCCTTAGAGTGCCACAAGCGAACGCAGGCTACCAGCAACTGGGCTGATGAGCCGATGGCGGGCGCTCGGCAGTGGGTAGAGGTTAAGCCCGTAGGCTTGCCTAGGGCTAAGGCGCGGCCCGACCCGCTGCCCACTTTTTACCAGGTGCGCTGGCTGGGAACGGCCGGCTCGGTTCGGCCGGCTGGCGTTCGCTAGTTTCTTCGAAGCTAAGAAACCTCTGGCTGGGGTTTGGGGTTAAATTAGCTGGCCTTTTTCAGCGGGCTTTTCCTTAATTTATGGCGGCATCGACCTACC
This sequence comes from Janthinobacterium lividum, assembly GCA_050954355.1. Lineage (GTDB taxonomy): Bacteria > Bacteroidota > Bacteroidia > Cytophagales > Hymenobacteraceae > Hymenobacter. Next base: position 11,616 of record JBPBPH010000086.1, on the reverse strand, counting down.
AGCTCACTTCGGATTTTAAGCCCACCGGCGACCAGCCCACGGCCATTGCCCAGCTCGTGCAGGGCGTAGAAACCGGCGAGCCGGCCCAAGTGCTCCTAGGGGCCACCGGCACGGGCAAGACCTTTACGATGGCCAACGTGATTGCCGAAACCGGCAAGCCAGCCCTGGTGCTGTGCCACAACAAGACGCTGGCGGCCCAGCTCTACGGCGAGTTCAAGGCGTTTTTCCCGCAGAATGCGGTCGAATACTACATCAGCTATTACGACTACTACCAGCCCGAGGCCTACATCGCCAGCTCCGACGTTTTTATTGAGAAGGACCTGGCTATTAATGAGGAGATTGAGAAGCTGCGGCTCCACTGCACCAGCACGCTGCTCAGCGGGCGGCGCGATGTGGTGGTGGTGGCGTCGGTGTCGTGCATCTACGGCATTGGCAACCCCGAGGAGTTCAGCAAAAACGTCATTTTTTTGGCGCCCGGCCACCGCTACTCGCGCAATAACCTGCTCTACCAGTTCGTGCAGATTCTGTACTCGCGCACCGAGATGGAGTTTACTAGGGGTAGCTTCCGGGTGAAGGGCGACACGGTGGACGTGTTTCCGGCCTATGCTGACTATGCCTACCGCATTTTCTTTTTTGGCGATGAGATTGAGGCGATTCAGAAGATTGACCCCGCCAGCGGCCGCAAGCTGAGCGACGAGAAGAACATGACGCTATACCCGGCCAATCTGTTCGTAACCGGCAAGGAAACGCTGAATACGGCCATCAAGGAGATTCAGGATGACATGGTGCAGCAACACAAGTACTTCGAGAAGGAAGGGCGCGATGTGGAGGCGCGCCGCATTCAGGAGCGCACCGAGTTCGATTTGGAAATGATACGCGAGCTAGGGTACTGCTCGGGCATCGAGAACTACTCGCGCTACTTCGACCGGCGCACGCCCGGCTCCCGGCCCTTCTGCCTGCTCGACTACTTCCCCAACGACTACCTGCTGGTAGTGGACGAGAGCCACGCCACGATTCCGCAGATTCGGGCCATGTGGGGCGGCGACCGCTCGCGCAAGACCGCCCTTATTGAGTATGGCTTCCGGCTGCCCTCGGCGTTTGACAACCGGCCCTTGACCTTCAACGAGTTTGAGGGCATGTATCGGCAAGCGGTGTTCGTGAGCGCCACGCCGGCCGACTACGAGCTGACCCAGGCCAACGGCGTGGTAGTGGAGCAGGTGATTCGGCCCACCGGCCTGCTTGACCCCGAGATTGACTTGCGCCCCAGCGTGAACCAGATTGACGACCTACTGGACGAGGTGGATAACCGCGTGAAAGCCGGCGACCGCGTGCTGGTGACAACCCTGACCAAGCGCATGGCCGAGGAGCTGAGCAAGTACATGGAGCGCCTGGGCATCAAAGTCGAGTACATTCACTCGGACGTGAAAACGCTCGACCGGGTAGAGATTTTGCGCCGCCTGCGCCTAGGGGAGGTAGATGTGCTCATCGGCGTGAACCTGCTGCGCGAGGGCCTCGACCTGCCCGAAGTAAGCCTGGTGGCCATTCTGGACGCTGACAAGGAAGGTTTTCTGCGCGACCAACGCTCGCTGATTCAAACCATGGGCCGCGCCGCCCGCAACGAGCGGGGCAAGGTTATTCTGTACGCCGACCGCATGACGGGCTCGATGCAGCGCGCTATCGACGAAACTAACCGCCGCCGCGCCACCCAAATGGCCTACAACGAGCTGCACGGCATCACGCCGCGCACGGTGCGCAAGAGCCACGCCCAGATACTAGGCCAAACCGACCTGGCCGATTACCGCATCGTGGAAACCCAGGCACCAGCTGGGGCCTACGCCGAAGGCGGCGCAGCTTTAGCTATGGCCGCCGAGCCGGTAGTGGCCATGATGAACCGCGCCGAGTTGGAAAAGCTCATTAAAACTACCGAGAAGCAGATGGAAGCTGCCGCCAAAGAGCTGGACTTTTTGCAGGCCGCCAAGCTGCGCGACGAGCTAGGCGCCCTCAAGCAGGCGCTGAAGGGCAAGCGGGACTAGGGCGGCGAGTGTATTTGGGTGTATCAACTCTATCTCGCTATGCGCAAGCTACTTCTGATTCTATTTGTGAGTCTCTTGGCAAATCGGCCGTGGGTAGCTACTGCGCAGCAAATGGCTAAGCCTGCTTACATACAGATTTTCTACGAAGGCAGCAGTTGGCTGGCCGGGCGCGAAGTGCTGAACTATAGCCCAGTTTTCCGGGGGAAAACAGGTGAACTTGTGCGCGAAGATTCTACGCGGGCTGTGTCGCCTGGGGTGCTAGTTTTTGATGGCCCAATTGAGGCCACTACGCAAGTTTATGATTCCCCCGTAGCCACCGAAAAGAGGTCCTTTGTGCGCGGCACCGATGGCAAGATGAGGCCGCAAACAAACGCAGACGTTCGCAAAGAGCGAGCAGAGGCTAATGCTCGCATGACTCGTGGTCTCAATTTGGTAGCCACGCGCGCTACCTTGGCGCGCACGGCTCTGACCAATGCGCTAAATGAAGCTGCCGCCGATGGTTGGGAGGTAAGCCAAATGACTGCCTGGGGCGGCCAGGGCGGCCTAGTGTATTTGCTGCGCCGGCGCTAGCTTATTCCAAAAACCGCGCCCGCAGCGCTGGCGTGGGCAGCAGGCACGCTTGCTGCCGGCCAAACCAACGGTAGCGGTGCCGCGCCACGTAGCCGTATAGCGCGTCGCGCCACCCTAGGGGCAGCACCGCACCAGCAGCTAGCAGCCGCCAGGGCCAGCCCAACTGCCGGGCCACTTGCAGCACCGCCGCCGAGCGCTGGTAGGCGCGCCCAGCCTGCAGCAGCACCACCGAATCGGGGTCGTTCAAGGCCGTGGTGGGAGCTAGGCCATGGGCGGCCAGCAAGGCTTGCCCAGCCACGCTTTGCAGCGCTACGAAGCGAAACTGCCCTCTAGGGTCATGACGAATGATAAACTGCACCACGCCGTGGCAGAGGTTACACACGCCATCAAACAGTAGAATGGGGGGCGCCTGGGCAGCCATTAGCTAGGGTTTTTTTTGATGACGCTCACCGTTCCGTCGTGCTCTAGGCGCACGAGCTCGGTTTTGCTAAGGTCTTCGAGGTTGGCAGTCGAATGCACCGAGGCCATCATGTCGGCTTCGGTAAGACTAGCGAGGCGCAACTCTTTGTGGTTTACCTCGGTGCCCCTGGCCAGCACCGAGGGCGAGCCATGCAGCACCCGGCCTACACTTGGGAAGAAATAAGTTAGGTAAGCTAAGGCGCGGTGGAGCAGCACCAGCGTAGTGAAGCCCGCAACCGGCACCCAGTAGGGCACAGTAGCTAGTATAGCCTGGCTAAGTAACGCCCCAGTCATGAATTTTATCACCATATCGAGCGCGCTATTGCTGGCAAATGTTCGCCGGCCTAGGACGCGCAGCAGCACTAAAGCCAGCAAAAACACGGAAATAGCGCGCCACACCACTTGGCTCCAAGAAATAGTTTGGGCAGTTTCGTGCAGCCCCAGTAGATTAACGAAGAAATCAGCCATTACTATGTAAGCAAGCTATTTGAAAATCAATGCTACGCAAAAAGCCGCCCGTTGAACTACAACGAGCGGCTTTTTATCGGCCAAGAGAGTTAGGCAGTCGATTACTCGGCGTGCTTGCGCGCCTGCTTGGCGGCGGCCGTGTTGGCTACGGTGTGCTCGCCAGCCTTCGAACCGGCTTTCTTCTTGGCGTTAGTAGCTTTTTTCTCGTTGGCGCTCAGCTCGCTCCAGGCTTTTTTGGGCAGGTAGCGGGTAGTGCCGTTGGCGCGGCGGGCGGGCTTGCCATCCGAGGTTTGCCAGTCTTGCTTGGTCCACTCGCTCAGGTCGCGTTGCTTGGAGTTGGGGTGGCGCTGCAAATAGCCGCCGCCCTGCTTCTGGTAAGCCAGCGTGAGCAGCTGCGACTTGCGAGCGCTCCAGGTGCCAGACTCGCCACCCTTGGCAGCGGCGCGAATCTCGTTTTTTAGGCGCTCGCGTAGGGCGGGGTCCGAATAGGTATTTTCAATAGTGCGGCGGCGGGCAGCGGGCCGGGTTTTGGTGCGCTTGCGGGCCGGACTTGCACTGGCGGCTTCGGCAGCTTCGGGGGTCTTCATCAGGGGGCCAGGTTAGTACAACACAAAATTAACGGAAAATAATAATTGAAGTTCACTCTTATCTAGAAAGATTTAATTCTGTTTATCTTTCATTATCAAAAGATTAAACAAAATATTTAGCGTTTCCTTCTCTTCCAATCAGCCTAGGCCTGGGCCAGCGGCCTGCGCCAAAATGCTTGCTTCGCTATTTATCGGCGCGTGGGCAAAACAGCCCCTAGGCCCTTAATTTTGCAGCCTTATTCAGCCTGACTTTTTATGAGAAAACTATTATTCTGGTTAAGCTTATCTTGGTTATTTATTGCCTTACTGACGCCGCCCGCGGCCGCCCAAAAAGTGGGTTTGGTGCTCAGCGGCGGCGGGGCCAAAGGCCTGGCCCACGTGGGCGTGCTGCGGCAATTAGAAGCCAATGGCATCCCTATTGATTACATTGTGGGCAACAGCATGGGGGCCGTGGTGGGGGCCATGTATTGCGCCGGCTACTCGCCCCGCGATATCGAGCAGATTGTATTGTCGGATGAATTTCAGCACTGGGCCACCGGGCAGGTGTTGCCTGACGAAACCTTCAACTTCCTCACGGCCGAGCCCAACCCCTCGTCCCTCCGCCTAGGGGTATCGCTCGACTCAACCTTCAACTTCCAGGTGGTGCCCAACTTGGTCAACGACCTGAATCTCAACATTGCACTGGCCCAGCTGCTGGCACCGGGAGCAGCCAAGGCCAACTACGATTTCGACAACCTGTTTGTGCCCTACCGCTGCTTAGCCACGGAGGTTTTCACCCGCAGAAAGGTGGTGCAACGCTCAGGCATTCTAGCCGATGCGGTGCGCAACTCGATGGCCTTCCCGCTGGCTTTTCGGCCTATTCGGGGGCTCGATGGGCGCTATCTGTTCGATGGGGCGGTGCTCGACAACTTCCCCACTGACGTAATGCAGCAGGACTTTAAGCCCGACATTATTATTGGGGTAAATGTGGGCGATGTGGCCCTAGGGAGATATCCGTATAAGAAGGACGACGACCTGCTGACGGGCACCCTACTTTTTTTGGGTAACAGCGTGGCCGATAGCACCTCGGTGGGCCAAAACGGCATCTACATTCAGCCCAACCTAGGCAGCCTAGGAGCGGCCAGCTTTGCGCAGGTGCGCACGCTCATTGCCGACGGCGACACGGCCGCCATGCGCAAAATGGTTCTCATAAAACAGCGCATCGGGCGCCGCGTCGATACGCTGGAGCTGCAGCGCCGCCGCCTGGCATTTCAGCAGGGCGTGCCCGCGCCGCGCTTCACGCAGGTGAACGTGCGCGGCCTGCGCGCCGACCAAAACGCCTACGCGGTCGCCTTTTTCCGGCGCGACGGCTCTACCTATTCATTTGATGACCTGAAGGAGGGCTATTATCGCCTGGCCTCCGACGACTACTTCCGCAACATTTACCCGCGCATTCGCTACAGCCCCGAGCAAAAAGGCTACGTGTTTAGTGTAGATGCCCAGCGCAACAACAACGTGGCGGCCGAGGTAGGCTTCACGCTGAGTACCAGGCCTATTGAGAGCTTATATTTAGGGGTCGAGTTTCGCTATTTGCGGCGGCTGCTGTACTCGGTGGCAGCCAACATGAGCGTGGGACGCTTCTACAACGGGGCGCAGGCCACGTTCCGGCTGAACGCGCCGGGGCGGCTGCCCTTCTACGTAGCACCCGGCATCACTTACAACAAGTGGGATTTTCAGCAAACTGGGGGTCTGCTGCAAACCAACGTGCTCAGCACCCAGGTCAACCAGCAGGATTTGAAGGTGGGGGTGCAGTTTGGGGTGTCGCCGCGCTACCGCTCGCGCGAGGTGTTCGACCTAGGGGCTTTTTACAACGTGGACAATTATGCCAATACCGAGCAGATTCTGTCGAGCGACGTGCTGGACCGCACCTCCTTCAAAGGCGGCACGGCGGCCGTGCGCTTCGCTCGCAACTCCTTGAACGAGAAGCAGTATCCCACTAGCGGGCGGCGGGCCATCATCACCCTGCGGGGCGTCACGGGCACCGAGGTGTACCGGCCCGGTACTACCTCGCGCTTCCTCGAGCTCGGCGAGCAGTCGCGCCACCACCAGTGGCTGCAGTTTCGGGGCGTGTACGAGCGCTACTACCAACTCAGCAAGGACAAGACGAGCTGGGGCTACTACGGCGAGATTATGGTGAGCGGCCAGGGCCGCTTTTTCAACTACCGCTCATCGCTCACGTCGGCACCTATTTTCGCGCCGCTGGCCGATTCACGCACCTTATTCTTATCCAACTACCGCTCGCCGCGCTTCGTGGCGGCGGGGGTGCGCTTTTCGCAGCAGGTGCTGGGCAAGATTGACTGGCGCTCGGAGCTGTTCGCGCACATCAACATCCTGCCTCTGGCCGATGAAAACCAGGTTCCCATTCGCACCGGCGGCATTAGCCGCCCCTATATTACGGCCGTGACGGGCCTGATTTTCCACACGCCAGTGGGCCCGCTGGCCGTGCACGCCGAGTACTACGACACGCCCGACCACCGCTTCAGTATCTACGGGCACCTTGGCTACATCCTATTCCGCGCCCGCTCACTGGATTGATGGATAATGGAGTAATGATATAAGGAACATCATGCTTCAGCAAGTCCAGCATGATGTTCCTTATATCATTATCCATTTCACCAGCTTACCCTAGGCCAGCCATCTTCTGTATACTCCAGGCGGCATAGCACTAGGGGGCGGCGGGCGTAGCCTTGCTCGGCATTGATGGCGTCGAAGGTGGGCTGCCGGCGGTCGATGGCGTGGCACAGCAGCCAGTCCTGGCCGCTGGCATCGCTGATAACGGAGTTGTGGCCGGGGGCCAGCCAGCGCTCATCCTCCACCAGGATGGTGCCTTCGGTGCCAGTAGCTTCCCCTAGGGTCTGGTAGGGGCCGGTGGGGTGCCGAGCGCGGGCCACCAGCACGGCGTAGTGCGGGCTCGGAAAGCAGCAGTTATTGCCCGAGTAAAAGAGGTAGTACCACTCGCCCCTTCGGTGCACCCAGCTGCCCTCCACGAGCTGCCCGTAGCTGCCGCCCGCCGCTTGCAGCAGCGGGTGCTCGGCGCTACCCAGTGCAAAGCTCAGCCCATCGGCGGCCAACTCGCGCACGCGCAGCGGCCCAAAGCCCGAGCCGTAAAACAGCCACTGCTGGCCGCCCTCGGCGAAGCGCATGGGGTCAATATCCTGGAAGCCCTGCCCGCCCGCCAGCAGTGGCTGCCCTACGTCGCGAAACGGCCCTAGGGGCCCGTCGGCCAGCGCCACGCCAATGACCATGCCCGCGGCCGGGTCGTCGGGTTGCGCTGAGTAGTAGAGCAGGTAGCTCCCGTCGGCGCGCTGGCTCACGTCGGGTGCCCAGTAGCGCTGGGTGTGGGCGGCCCAGGCGGGCTTATCGGGCAGGCCCTCCCCTAGATACTCCCACTGCACTAAGTTTGCGGAGCGGGCTACTTGCAAGTTGATTACCTGGCCGTTGCGTTTGGTATTGGTGGCGTAGGCATAGTAGTAGCCGTCGGGCGCCAGCAGCACGCTGGGGTCGGGAAAGTCGGCGTCCAGCACCGGGTTCTGGAAAGCGGGTGGGGGCGTTTTCATGCAGTTAGCAGCGGGTGCAGGGCATTGGCTATTTCCTCGGGCGCCTCGTAGGGTAGCAGGTGGCCCGCGCCCGGCACCAGCCCAAACGCCGAGCCGGCCGGCAGCAGCGGCCGCGTCTGCTTCTCTTGCGCCTCGGCCGGAATGGCGCGGTCGTCGGTGCCCACCAGCAGGCTGCACGGCACATTTATAGTGGGCATCTGGGCGGCAATATCTTCCTTCGAGCTCAGGTCCAGCCAGGCTTCCCAGGCAGCTTGGCTGGTGCGCAGGTTGTCGGCCACTACTTGCAGCTGCACGCTCTCGGGCAGCGGGCGGTTGGTTATCTTGTGAAACGTCTTTTCAGCTTTTTCCGGCTGGCCCCAGGCGGCACGGCTGGCCGCCCGGTCGGCGGGGCCGATGGGCTCGGGCGTGGGCGGCGAAGGCGAGAGCAGCAGCAGCCCGCGCAAGCCTAGGGGCTGCCGGGCCGCCAGGGCCAGGGCAAACTTGCCACCCATGCTGTGCCCCAGCAAATAGTAGTCGTCGAGCTGCTGCTCGGCCACGTAGGCCGCCACCCAGTCGGCGTAGCTAGCTACCGAGAAGTCGAAGCCGGCGGGCACCAGCTGCTGGCCGTAGCCAGGCAAGTCGGGAGCCAGCAGGCGCAGGCCGGCGGGCAGCCAGGGCAGCAGCTGGTTGTACTCGTGGCCGGCGCCGGCCCAATAGTGCAGAGCGAGAATAGTGCGCATGAACGGAAGGAGGAGCTAAAAAGTACTTTTACGCAGTACGAACCCTACCAAGCGAGGTTGATGGCAGACTAAAACCGCTGATTTATCGATAAATATTTAGAAACTTGGGCGGCTACCCCTTGCGCGGCGCCTAGCTGTCAGTTACATTTGGCTTGATTATAGCAGATTCCGCTATTCCCGATTAGCCGTATTTTTTTCTACCTCAACTGCATTGCTATTGACCAGAAGCTCTACGTTCCCTTTTTTCTACCGTAGCTCTTTATGGAATCCCTGCAGCCGAGCGACTCCGCGCTCATCGACCTGTACTTGGCCGGCCGCGAATCGGCATTTGCCCAGCTGCTCCAGCGCCACCAGGCCCGCGTCTTCACGACCGTGCACCTAGTAGTGCGCGACGAGGACCTTGCCAACGACCTTACCCAGGATACGTTTATCAAAGCCATTCGCACGCTCAAGAGCGGGCGCTACCAAGACGAGGGCAAATTTGGCTCCTGGCTGTGCCGCATTGCTCACAACTTGGCCATCGACGCGTTTCGGCGCGCAAAAAGAGCACCCCAAACTAGCCTCGATGACAACATCGGGCTTGCCAACTCGTTACACCTCTCAGAAGAATCGGCCGATGAGGTGCTGACCCGCGAAGAGAGCCACGCGCAACTGCGCCAGCTCATCCAGGAACTGCCCGCCGCCCAAAAGGAGGTGTTGCTGATGCGCCACTACGGCGACATGAGCTTTCAGGAGATTGCCGACGCAACTGGCGTTAGCATCAACACCGCCCTCGGCCGAATGCGCTATGCGTTAATCAACCTGCGGAAAAAAATGGCCGCGTATTCGCTCCTGTATGATACAAACCTTACCCCACCCGACGCTGCTTCGCTACGTCTACAACGAATTGCCAGCTAACGAGCAGCAAGAAATAGAGGACGCGCTGCTGCACGACCCCGAGCTGGCCGAAACCTGCGCCGAGATGCTGCTGGCCCAGCGCACGCTCAATGGCTTGGCTTGCAACCCTAAGCCCGCCACCACGGCCACCATATTGCAGTACTCGCGCACTTTTCTGCGCTAGCTGCCTTCAATAAGAACGTCAGGCTGAGCCTGCCGAAGCATCTCTACCGAACGACCCCTAGGCGGTGTGGTAGAGATGCTTCGGTAAGTTTAGCCTAACGTTTTTTTGTTTTTTATCAACAAAAAGGTTAGCAGCTTATAGCCAACTGCTACTAAAGAATGTCCCGTCCCGAACGGTTCCGCCGCTTCCAGGCGTACTTCACCGAAAACTACCCCGAGCCGCGCACCGAACTGGCCTACCGCAGCCCCTACGAGCTAATCGTGGCCGTGGTGCTGAGCGCGCAGTGCACCGACAAGCGCGTCAACCAGGTGATGCCGGCGCTGCTGGCGCAGTTCCCGACGCCGGAGTCCCTAGGCAGCGCGTCGGCCGACGACATCTTTCCGTTCATCCGCAGCGTCTCGTATCCCAACAACAAAGCCAAGCACCTGGCGGGCCTGGGGCACTTGCTGCACACCGAGTTTGGGGGCGAGGTGCCCAGCAGCATTGAGGAGCTGCAGCGCCTGCCGGGCGTGGGCCGCAAAACGGCCAACGTGGTGGTATCGGTCATTTACAACCAGCCCGCTATGGCCGTCGATACGCACGTCTTCCGGGTGTCGCACCGCCTGGGGCTGGTACCCAAAACGGCCACCACGCCCCTAACCGTGGAGAAGGCATTGGTGCAATACATTCCGCAGGCAGTGATTCCGAAGGCCCACCACTGGCTGATTCTGCACGGCCGCTACATCTGCGTGGCGCGCTCGCCCAAGTGCCAGGTGTGCCCGCTCACCGACTTCTGCGCCGCTTACCCTAAGCTGGTGGCCGCAGGGCTGGCCGCCGGCAAAGCGCCTGATAGGGTATCGGCGAAAAGCCAGGTGTAGGCCGCGGCAAACTCGCGCTTCCAAAACCATTCGGCGTGCTGCCCATCGGGCGGGGTTTGGAAGGCTAGCTGCCCTAAGGGCAGGCCGGCTTGGTGCAGGGCCTCGCGCACGGCGGCCATCAGGGGCACCATGGTGAGGCCCTCGCGGGTGCCGCTGAGGAAGTAGAAGCGCGCATCGGCCCTAGGGGGGTGCTGCCCAATAAAGGCCAGCAGCGACTGCCCAGCAAACCAGAACGCCGGCGAGAACACCCCTATCCGGCCAAACACACCGGGGTAGCGCGCCGCCGCGCACACGCTGATGAGCGCACCCATGCTTGAGCCCATGATACCCGTGTAGGCCGGCTCGGGGCGGGTGCGGAAATGCTTATCGAGGTAGGGCTTGAGGGTATGTGCCAGAAAATCAATATACTGCTCACCCTCGCCGCCACGGCGGCTGCGCGGGTTGCGCCAGGGTGAATACTCGTCGAGGCGGCGCGGGCCGCCATTGTCCACGGCCACTACCAGGCAGCCGCCCAGGTCGCGCCCTTGGGCGTGCAGTGCATTCAGGGTTTCGTCCACGCCCCACTCGCCAGCGAAAGACGTGTACTGGTCGAACACGTTCTGACCATCCTGCAGGTACAGCACCGGGTAGCGCCGCCCGCTAGTGTGGTAGTCGGGTGGCAGGTAGAGCCACACCCGCCGCGGGCGCCGCAACTGCGGCATAATGAAGCTTTCGGCCAGAATATGCACGTTGGGCGCGGCCGAGTGCGGGCGGGGCGGAATGGCGCCGCCCTCGTCTTCCCAGTTCAGCACCTGCAGGCGCAGGGTGCGGCGCCGCGGCTGGTAGAGGTAGCACCGATTGGGCAGAGCGCGGTTGTCAGCGTCGGTTTCGATGGTGGCCCAGGTGCCGCGGCAAAACTTATACTCCAGCGTGCCCGTGCCGGGCGGCAGCGTGAGCGAGTAGCTGCCATCAGTGAGGTTGTGCACGAGGGCGTAGGCGGGGTCGTCGGTGGTCCAGCCGTTGCACGAGCCAGCGAGGTAGATGGTAGCCCCGGCTGGCGTGCTGGCCGGCACACTAGTAAGGCGCAGCGTGAGGGCCGCCGCCCGCGGGTGGCGTAGGCGCGTCAGCAAGCGGGTAAAGGGTTGCTTCATAGCCGGGCAGCTAGAGATAAATGATTGTAGCAGAACATCATGCTGATTGTAAAAGAACGTCATGCTCATCTGGCGTTCGCTGGTCGAAGCAGCTCTCCCGAACGTCGTTGTTCGGGAGAGCTGCTTCGACCAGCGAA
>JBPBPH010000081.1:0-63110 GCA_050954355.1 Janthinobacterium lividum | reverse complement strand
GACGCATCTCTACCGCGCCGTATCGTTCGGTAGAGATGCTTTGGCTGCGCTCAGTACGACCGCCTTCTTAGCTGCTGACTGAAGCTAAAGACGAACAACTCAAAACCCCTACAGCTTATCAATAATAAACTGCGTGAACTGCGCCGTGGTGGCCGGGCCACCCAGGTCGCCGGTGCACTGGCCCTGGTGGGTGAGCGTGGCATTGAGGGCTTTTTCGATGCGGGCGGCGCTCTCGGTTTCGCCTAGGTATTCCAGCATCATCAGCGCCGAGCGGAGCAGGGCCGTGGGGTTGGCCTTGCCCTGGCCGGCAATGTCGGGGGCCGAGCCGTGCACGGCTTCAAAAATGGCCATGCCGTCGCCGATGTTGGCGCCCGCCACCACCCCTAGGCCGCCCACCAGCCCGGCGCAGAGGTCGGAAAGGATGTCGCCAAACAGGTTGGTGGTCACAATCACGTCGAACTGCTGGGGCTTGCTCACCAGCTGCATGCACATATTGTCGATAATGCGCTCGTCGTAGAACGTCACCTCTGGGTACTCGGCCGAGGCGTCTTTGCAGGCCTCAATCATCAGGCGGCCCGCGTTTTTCATGATATTGCCCTTGTGGGCCAGCGTCACGTGCTTGCGGCCGTGCTCGGTGGCGTACTTAAAAGCGGCGCGGGCAATTTTGTGGCAGCCTTCTACTGTGAGGCGGCTTAGCGTATCGGCAATGCCCAGGCGCTCGTCATAAATTTCTAGGCCGGCGTATAAACCCTCGGTATTCTCTCTAAACAACACTAAATCAATGCCTTTGAAGGGCGTATTGATACCTTCGGTGCTTTGGGCGGGGCGCACGTTTTGGTAGAGGTCGTACTTCTGGCGCAGCGTAATGTTGATGCTCTTGAAGCCCTTGCCGATGGGCGTCGTTATTGGCCCTTTTAGCCCTACGCGGGTACGCTCCAGCGAGTCGTAGAGGCCCTTCGGAATCAATTCGCCGTGGCTTTCGAGGGTCGTGATACCGGCGTTGTGCTCGTCCCATCCAATAGGGGCCTGGGCGGCGGCAAAAATATCCACCACGGCGCGGGTAATTTCGGGGCCGATGCCGTCGCCGGGCGTAAGGGTTACGAGGTGCATAAGTTCAGAAATAATGGTGAAGGGAGCGCCCTAGGGCCGAGGCATACAAAAACGAATGGATGAACGAGCGGTGGAAAGGTAAGGCGCTTAAGCTCTTATCTTCCCGTCGCTCCTTCATCCATTCGCCAGCTCGCTCATACCCTATTTGCCAGTTTTGCGCGAGTTAATTTGGTTAATAAGCTGGTCTACATCGTCGAGCAGCTGCTCGGCTTTACTTTTGGCGTCCTGAATCACGCGCTGACCTTCGCTCTTGGCCGACGAGGGCGAGCTATCGCGGCTCGTCACCAGGCTTTCGGTCAGCTCGGCCAGCACCGAACGGTAGCGCTCAAGCTGGTAGCTGAGCCAAGAGCGGGTTTCGCGGCCCGTTTCGGGCGCGTATAGCAGGCCAATGGTGGCCCCGGCCAGGGCGCCGCCCGTAAAGCAGAGCAGGCCGGTAGTGGTTTTGCTAGCCATGGTAGGTAGTAAAGTTGGGGGCGGGTGCCCGGCGGCCGGCGGCGGTGAGGCCCCTAGCCCCCTGGCACTGGCCAGATGGGAAATAGGGTGGGAAAGAGGGAATTTTGGGCAACTTAGTGCATAACGGTTAGGCGGCAGCAATGGATACTTTCCGCAATTATTTAACACCAACTGCCAAGCCTTACGCGCTAGTGCTTTACTGATTATCGAGCAGGCCGCGGCCCGACTTGCGAATGTCGCCGTTGGCCGCCAGGTCCTGCGCCAGCTTATCCAAAATACCATTCACAAACTGCTTGCTCTTGGGCGTGCTGTAGAGCTTACTAATTTCGATATATTCGTTAATAGTCACCTTCACCGGAATGCCGCGGAAAAGCTGCATCTCGCACAGGGCCATCTTCAGAATAATCTTGTCGAGTAGCGCCACGCGCTCCACATCCCAGTTCTGCACCGATTCGGCAATGAGCTTTTCCGATTTGGCGTCGTCCTCTAGGGTCTGTTTGTAGAGGGTTTCGGCGAAGTCGCGGTCGTCCTGCCAGTTGGCACTCAGGTTCATCAGTTCCTGGGTGGGCTCGGCCGCGTGGGGCAGCATTTTCAGGGTTTTGAGCACCAAGTTGCGCACGATGGGGCGGTTCTCCTCCCAGTTCAGGTCGTTGGCCTCCAGCCAGCGCGGCAGGGCTTCGCCCTTAAAAACGAACTCCTTATAGAGGTGGCGCAGCAGCTCCATGTCGGTTTCGTAGTCGGTTTCGAGCAGGTTCGTGGGCTGGCCGCTCAGGTAGGCCTGCACCGTAGGGTCGGGCTTTATTTCCTTCTGCCAGGCTTCGCGCAGGGCTTCCAGCTCTTCGGCGTCATTCCACTGCAGCTTGTGCTTGATAGTGGTTTGCAGCAGCTGCTCGTTTTCGCGCACCTTCTCGAAGGCCGCGTTGGCAAACAGCCGGGCTGAGGCGGCCTCCTCGAAGCGGCGGCCGGTGAAGCGCCGGGCCTCGCGCTCGTTGTCTTCGGTAATGACTTCGAGCAAAGCCTGCGGCATATTCAGCAGGTGCAGGTACTGGTCGTGAATGCTTTCGGCGCCGTGCAGCAGCTGCCCGCCGTAGAAGGTGCCTTCCTTATTCACCAGCCGCTGATAATAGTCGATGGCCGCTTGCACGGCGCTGGTCACGGCCTTATCGTCGGCGCCAGCTTCGGGCAGCTCGCCGGTGCGGTGCCACTCGCGCAGCTGGGCCTCGCCGAGCTTGCGCTGGCCCTCCAGCAGGCGGCGGTCGGGGGCCTTGTCGGCGGTGAGGTCGGGCTCGAACGCGGCCGCGATGCGGTCCTGCGCCAGCAGTAAATCGGCCGCTACAGCCTGCTGGTAGGCGTAGAGCGCCTGCATGACCTTGATGCGGAGTAAGCGGCGGTTGAGCATGGGAGTAGTACGGGGTGCGAACCAGCCGGGGCCTAGGCGCACGTTATATGTATGATAAAAAGCGAGCGGCGGGCCCGGCGCGGGCCACCCGGCCGGCAAGCTGCGGGGCGTAACTTTGTTTAGGTTGCCGAGGCCAGCGCCTCCTGCCCCTCAGCCGCCTACGCGGTTACAAAAGTACCCGCTTTTTTTCGGTTAAGGTGCGGTTTTCCGGCCCTAGCCCCTGCCCTGCCCATGCCCGCTCGCGCCCTAGCCGCCGTTAATCCCCACATTTTTCGTTACAAATGGCACTTCCTCGGCGGGGTGCTCTTTGTCATCCTGAGCACGCTACTGGCCATTTGGCCGGCCCAGCTAGTGCGCTACGCCTTCGACTTGGTGAATGAGGGCATCGACCTCTACCACCTCTTTGCCGGCACGCCCGCCCAAGCGGCGGTGTACCACGTATTTGGGCGCAACGTACTGTTCTACGGCATGTTAATTATTGCCCTAGCCCTGCTGCGGGGCATCTTCCTGTTCTTCATGCGCCAAACCCTCATCGTGATGTCGCGCCTAGTGGAGAATGACCAGAAAAACGAGATTTACCGCCACTACCAGTCGCTGCCGCTGGCCTTCTACCGGCGCCACAGCACTGGCGACCTCATGTCGCGCATTTCGGAGGATGTGAGCCGGGTGCGCATGTATCTGGGGCCGGCCATCATGTACTTTCTGCAGCTGGTGCTGCTGTTCGTGCTCATCATGCCGCTCATGCTCCTGGTCAACGTGAAGCTAACGCTGCTCACGGTGCTGCCGCTGCCCATTCTGTCGGTCAGCATCTTCTTTATCAACAACCTGATTCAGCGCAAGTCGGACGAGATTCAGCGGGCGCTGGCGGCCATGACCACCTTTACCCAGGAGGCATTTTCGGGTATTCGGGTGCTCAAGTCGTTTGTGCGGCAGCAAGATTCGCTGGCGCAATTTACGGTGGCCAGCAACGATTACAAAGACAAGTCGTTAAGCCTCAACTTTGTAAATTCACTGTTTTTTCCGCTCATCATGTTTTTGGTGGGCATCAGCACCGTGGTCACGGTCTGGATTGGCGGGCAGGAGGTTATTCGGGGCACCATCACTACGGGCACCATCGCCGAGTTCCTCATCTACGTCAACCTGCTTACCTGGCCCGTCACGGCCCTAGGGTGGACCAGCTCACTGGTGCAGCGGGCCGAGGCTTCGCAGGCGCGCATCAACGAATTTCTGGACGAGAAAACCGACATCGTGTCGCGCCGCGAGGTGGCTAGGGAATTGGAGGGCGACATCGTGTTCGACCACGTGTCGTTCACCTACCCCGATACCGGCATCCGGGCCCTGCGCGACGTGAGCTTTCATTTGCGCAAGGGCCGCACCCTGGCTATTATTGGCAACACGGGCTCGGGCAAGAGCACCGTGGCGGCCTTGCTCTGCCGCCTCTACGACGTGACGAGCGGCGACATTCGCCTCGACGGCACCGACGTGCGCGATTACTCGCTGGCCAGCTTGCGCGAGCAAATTGGCTACGTGCCGCAGGACGTATTTCTGTTTTCGGACAGCATCCGCAACAACATCAACTTCGGCCTCGACCAGCCCGATGAGGCGCGCATGGCGCAGGCCGCCCGCGATGCCGACGTGTACGAGAATATCGCCCGCTTTCCCGAGGGCTTCGACACCAAGGTAGGCGAGCGCGGCATTACCCTCTCGGGTGGCCAGAAGCAGCGCGTGAGCATGGCCCGTGCCTTGGTAAAAGAGCCCAAAATTCTGATTCTGGACGATTCGCTCTCGGCCGTCGATACCAAGACCGAAAACGCCATCCTAGGGGCCCTGCAGCGCGTGATGAAGGACCGCACCAGCCTGCTCATCTCGCACCGCGTATCGAGTGTGAAGCTGGCCGACGAGATTCTGGTGCTCGACGACGGCCAGATTGTGCAGCACGGCAGCCACGCCGCCCTTATGGCCGAGGCGGGCGGCCTCTACCGCGCCCTTTATGAGCGGCAGTTGCAGACGGAAGAAGCCTAGGTTTTACTGCTAAACAAGTAGTAGCGAGTGATTAAGGCTGTTTTATTAAGAACAGCCTTAATCACTCGCTACTACTTGTTTAGCCTTAGTTAATCTGCACTAGGCGGGTGCCTTTTTTGTCGCCAGCAGTGCAGCGCACCACGTATGGGCCGGCCGGCAGGGTGGTCACATTGAGGGTGACGGGCGTGGTGCCGACCAGGGTATTCTTAGTTAGGATGGGCCGACCTTCCTTGTCGTTTATCTCGATGCGCGTGGGGCCGGGGGCATCGCAGCGCACCGTCAGCAGGTGGGAGATGGGATTTATTTCTGCTTTGATTTTTAAGGCGTTAGGGTCGGCCGGGGGCGTAACGGGGGCTAATGGAATGGGTGTGGGCGCGGCAGCCGGGTCGGCGGTGGCCGCCGTAGCGCTAGCAGCAGCCGGAGCCTTGGCGGGCGCGGCGGGCGTGGTAGTGGCCGCCTTCACGGGGGCCTTCACTACGGCTTTGGGCTTGGTTTGGGCCAGCAGGCTGCTGGGAGCTAGGAGCGCTAGGCTTGCTAAAAAAAATAACTGCTTCATAAGAATAAGGCTAGCGACGGATTTTCGGAGTAAATATACAAACCATGAAGGGTGACCAGCCACTGTATAGCCTTGCTTATTTGGGGCGGGCGGCGGGCTGACCGCTGCTTATTACAGAAAAAAAGGGCTAGGGCTTGCGCTATTCCTAACTTTCTGCCTACCTTTGCGCTCCCAATCTGCCTCGGGGTGTAGCGTAGCCTGGTATCGCGCCAGCATGGGGTGCTGGAGGTCGTAGGTTCGAATCCTGCCACTCCGACCAAGGGACAAGTTGCCCCACGAAAAAGCCCCCGACCTTCGGGCCGGGGGCTTTTTTAAGGCCAATTTCGACCAGATTGGATTTTCCGACGCGGAGCCGACCCCATCGGCTCCGCGTTTTTTCGGGGTGTAGCGCAGCCCGGTAGCGCGCGTCGTTCGGGACGACGAGGCCGTAGGTTCGAATCCTGCCACCCCGACACGAAAGCAAAAGGCCCGCTGAACAGCTGTTCAGCGGGCCTTTTTTGCGCCTAAGGCTTGGTGGCCGGCTGGCGCAGGGCGCTGCGACCCGGCCGATGCGGCTTATCGCCCGTGCGGCTCAGCAGCACCGTGGCACCGGCCACCACGGCCGTGAAGGCAGCTAACTTCAGAATCAGCCCCTTCTTATCATATTTCCACTCTACGGGGTAGCCTTTCTCGGCGAAGATGTTGGGCACGTGGCCATGCGCCAGGTCGCTGAGCACGCCTTCTACTACATTCACGCGGTCGGCGAAGAGCAACGGCAGCCAGTGCAGGTAGCTGCTTTCGCTGTACTTGAAGGCAAAGCGCCGGATGACGCCGCTAAGGCCGCTAGGAGGCACCGAAGTGCCAAAGACGGCCGTGATATTGGGCCGCTCGATGGACTGTAGCACCTCGATGTTGATGGGCTGCTGGGTGGGGCGCTCCCAGCTGTAGCCCTTGTGGTCGTCCGCAGTGCGGGTGCGCATCGGGTACGTGGGGTCGTTGTTGGGGTCGTTGTCGATGTTCCAGCCCGGAAGCTGCGACGGATTAGCGTTGGTAGGTTCCATGATAGCAGCAGGTTACATGCCGGCGGTGGCCGGAATGAGGACAGTTTTGATGCAGTTGTCGAGCTTGGCCGAGAACATGCGGTAGCCATCGGCCACGTCTTCCAGCGCCAGGCGGTGGGTGATGAGGCCTTTGGGGTTGAGCACGCCGTTTTGCACGTGCTCGATGAGGCGCGGCAGGTGCCGCTTCACCGCCGTCTGGTTGGCCCGGATAGTAATGCCTTTGTTCAGCACGTTGCCGATGGGCACGAGGTTATCGGTAGGGCCATACACGCCCACGATGGACACCACGCCGCCCTTGCGCACCGAGTTGATGGCCCAGTGCACGGCCGTAGCCGAGCCGGCTTGCAGCAGCGTTTTGCGGCCCGTGATGGTTTGCAGCGCGTTGCCGGCGGCCTCGGCCCCTACGGCGTCGATGCAAACGTCAGCACCTATCCAGTCAGTCTGCTTTTTGATGAACACCACCGGGTCGCCGATTTCCTGAAAATTATAAGCCTCGCACTTCGAATAATTACGGGCAAATTCCAGGCGGTAATCTTCCTTGTCGATGATGATGACGCGGCCGGCGCCAAACAGCCAAGCGCAGCGCGCGGCCATAATGCCCACCGGGCCCGCGCCAAATACCACCACCGTGTCGCCGGTCTGGATGCCGCCCATCTCGGCGGCTTGGTAGCCAGTGGGCACTACATCGGTAAGCAGTACGGCATCCTCAATGTCCATGCCGGGCGGAATGACGGTGGGGCTCACGTTGGCGTAGGGCACGCGCACGTACTCGGCCTGCCCGCCATCGTAGCCGCCCGTGATGTGCGAGTAGCCAAAGAAGCCACCCGCCGCTGAGGCCTGCGGAGCTGATTCGTAGCAGTTGCCAAACAAACCCTGCTTGCAGAAAATGCACTTGCCGCAGGCAATGTTGAAGGGCACCAGCACATTATCGCCCACTTTAAGCTTGGTTACTTCGGAGCCGATATCTTCGACCACGCCCGTAAACTCGTGTCCAAACGTCTGGCCTACGCGCGTGTCGGGCACGTTGCCATTATAGAGGTGCAGGTCGGAGCCGCAGATGCAGGACCGTGTGACCCGCACAATCGCATCCTCAGGATGCAGGATTTCGGGCATCGGCTTTTGGGTGACCCGAATGCGCTTCGGGCCACGGTATTCCATAGCTAGCATAAACTTTCTCCTTTGTAAGCAGGGTGAAACGACCCCAGCCGCCAGCGGTAGGCACAGGCGGGCGGGCTGCTAGGGGTACTCGCTGGGGCAAGCCAGGGTTAAGCTATCGGCTGGTATTACCTTAAATTACGTAGTATTCGCGCTAGGCACGCATTTGCCTACGTATAAGCCGCCAAGCGGGCGCCCCCCATATTTATCTATGGGGAGTTCACTTCACGCCCAGCCACAGCTCGCTGCCTTCGCCGGGCCCAAATTGCTCAAGGTAGGGCGGCTGCTTGGTGAGCTGCAGGCTTTTGAGGCCCTGCTCGGCGGCGCTGTAGAGCTGGCCGGGGGCCAGCAGGTAGCTGGTGCTGGCCAGGCGAGCGTGCATGGCGCGGCGGCCGCGGGGCCAGGTGCGGTAGCGCCAGCCGGCAGGCAGGTGCCCTAGGGTGTCGGCCACGCGCAAGCCCACAAAGGCCCGGATGCTGTCGTGGGCTGCTTCGGGGTCGTTGTAGTAGAGGTTGGCTAGGGCCTGGGCGGCGGGCAGCGTGCCCGCGTCTTGGGCGGTTTTGGCGGCGCGAAATAGTTCGCCGAAGCGCGCCTCGCTGGCTTTACCGACAAAGGGCTGGCCGGCCAGCAGCACCGGGGCGGCGCTGGTTTCGAGGGCCACGGCAGGGCGGCGCAGCCCCCCTAGGTAGGCGTAAATGCTTAGCCCAATGGCGGTGAAGAGCAGGACGAGGGGAAAGAGAAAACGCATTTTCAATTTTCAGTTATCAATTACCAGTTATCAACTGGCCGGGCTAGTAAGCTACCGCTAGTACGCATTCGGGCTGACTTACGCAGTGATATTTATTAATTGATAATTGACTCGCTGCCAGCATACTGCATGCGGTAGAGCTGCGCGTAATAACCACCCTGGCGCAGCAGCTCCTCGTGGGTGCCGGTTTCCTTGATTTCGCCGCGGTCGAGCACGATGATGCGGTCGGCCTTTTGGATGGTGCTGAGGCGGTGGGCGATAACCAGCGCCGTGCGCCCCTCCATGAGCTTATCGATGGCGACTTGGATGAGCTCCTCCGTCTCGCTGTCTACCGACGAGGTAGCCTCGTCGAGCACGATGACGCGCGGCTCGTACACCAGCGCCCGCACGAAGCTGATGAGCTGGCGCTGGCCCACCGAGAGCGTGGCGCCGCGCTCCATCACGGGGTAGTCGAGGGCGCCGGGCAGGCGCTCGATAAAGCGCCGGGCGCCCACTAGCGTGGCCGCCTCCCAAATCTGGGCGTCGCTGATTTCCTGGTTGCCTAGGGTGATATTGTCGCGAATAGAGCCGGCAAATAGGAACACGTCTTGCAGCACCACACCGATTTGGCGACGCAGCTGGCTGAGGTCATAATCGCGCAAATCCTGGCCATCAACGCGGATGTGGCCCTGCTGAATGTCGTAGAAGCGCGAAAGCAGGTTGATGATGCTGGTTTTGCCCGCGCCAGTAGCGCCCACAAAGGCCACCGTTTGGCCCGGCTTGATGTGGAAGCTGATGTCACGTAGCACCCATTCGGGCACCTGGTCGGCTTCGGCGTCTTTATAGGCAAACCATACGTGGTCGAACTGCACGTCGCCCCGCAGCTGGGGCACGGGAGCGGTGCCGGAGGTAGCTACTAGGTCGTGGCTATCGAGCAGCTTTAGCAGGCGCTCGGTGCTCACCAAGCCCAGCTGCAAAGTATTAAAGCGGTCAGCAATCTGCCGGATTGGTCTAAAGAACAGCGAGTTGTACATAATAAAGGCAATAAGCGCGCCCTTCGAGATGCTGCCCTCAATCTGGCCTTGGGCGGCGTACCACACCAGCAAACCAACGCCGATAGCCCCTAGGACCTCGGCCACCGGAAAGTAGATGCTGTAGTATAGCACCGACTTAATATTGGCGCGCGTATGCTCTTGGTTTATCGCTTCAAACTTGCGGTACTCGCGCTCCTGATTATTGAAAATCTGCACCACGTTCATGCCCGTCAGGTGCTCTTGCACGAAGCTGTTGAGCTTGGCCACCGCATTGCGCACCTCCTGAAAGCTCACTTTCACCTTTTCCTTAAACACGTAGGTGCTAAAAAGCATGAACGGAATGACCGAGAGGCTAACCAACGCCAGCTGCCAGTTGGTCCAGAACATAAAAATCATCAGGAAGATGATTTGCAGAATGTCGCCCACCATGGCCGCCAGCCCCTCGCTAAACACGTCGGAGAGTGTTTCCACGTCGGAGATGTTGCGCGTGACGAGCACGCCGATGGGCGTGCGGTCGAAGAAGCTGAGCTTGAGGCTGAGCAGGTGCCGGTAGAGGTCGGTGCGAATGTCGCGCACGATGTACTGGCCCAGCCAGCCGCCGTAGTAGGTTTGGAGGTAGCTCACCAGGGTATTGACCAGCAGCAGGCCTAGGAGCCACACCGTGGAGCGGTTCAATCCTACCCAGTCGTTATTGCTGATATCTACGTCCACCATGCGCTGGATGAGGGCCGGGCGCACGGTGCCCAGCACGGCGGCGGCCACGGTGAGAAAAATAAGGCCGATAAACGCGCCGCGGTAGGGCCGGGCATAGGTGAGCAGGCGGCGCAGTACCAGCCAGTCGAATACCTGGCCAGTTTTGGTTGCAGAAGTTGAATCCATAGTCGTTGGGGTCCTAACAAAGGTCGGGCGCGGAAAGTCTACGGCGGGGCGGTCCCTAGGCAGTTTGCTGGCCATATCTTCGCCCCCAGGC
Source organism: Janthinobacterium lividum (assembly GCA_050954355.1). GTDB lineage: Bacteria > Bacteroidota > Bacteroidia > Cytophagales > Hymenobacteraceae > Hymenobacter. Next base: position 52,644 of record JBPBPH010000081.1, on the reverse strand, counting down.
CTTTTTACCGGTTTATGCTCTAATTTTTATGCCTGCTGCCGCTGCTGGCTTTGCTTGTTAGCACCCGCTTAGGCTGCGCTCGGACTATCCATACCGAAGCCGCCGAGGCCTACTGGCGTCTTACCGACGCCCTCCGCCGCGACGAGCCGCTGACCAATGCTGCGTGGCAGGCTTTTCTGGCGCTGCCGGATAACAAGGTGTACGTAGATGCTGCGTGGGGCAGTGACACGGCCAGTCTGCGCCGCTATCGCCGGGCTATCGAGGTGGTGTACCGGCCGCGCTACGACTCGTTGCGGCAAGCTAAAATAAAGGCGAGTAGCTGGTACTATATCCTAGTGAACCAGTACAAGGAGCAAGAGCCGGCCGACCGGACTTTTCTGGCTGAGTTGGTGAAAAAACCCTAGCTATCTGGAAAAGATGTATGCTTATGCCTACGAGTTCCTGCCCGCCCGCAACCATAACAAAGTAGCCAACCTGCATCTAGCCTACGTGGCTCTAGGCAATAATGCCACCTCGCAAAACGAGGGCATCATTTCAGCATGCGCGACGTGCGCAATTACGCGCAATACCCAGCCGGCATTTTAGAGGCGCACGAGATGCACTACCGATTGCGCACAACGCCGGCTTGGCAAATGACGCCAACCAACGAGCCACTACTAACGGCTCTTTATATGGCCCTAAACGAGGGCTTGGCCGACCTCACCGACAAGCGGGTGCAGCTCACACAATCGGCCGATACCGCCGACTCGGATGCGCTTCGCCGCTGGCTGCTGGCGCCCGTGCCGGCTGCTATTCAAAAAATCGACTCCACCATTCAGGTGCGGGCGGCGGGCGGCCCAGCCACGCCGCTCAAGCTCTACCGCCGCCTTACCAATGGCACCAACGGCCACCTGCCGGGCTTCTTCATGGCCTACACTATTTTGCAAAACGGCTACCTGAAACCAATGCTGGAGCACGCCGACGACCCCATTGCCTTCGTTTTGCTTTACCAGAAAGCGGCTAAAAAAGACCGGCAGCACCTACCCAAGCTGGCACCTACCTCGGTACGCTACCTGCGGCAACTGGCTCGCAAGTAGGTTCAGCCTCGCAAAGTAGCCTAGGTGCCAATATCAAGTTAATGGCTTAGGCTATTTTGTACTTATAATTCCTTCAATCAAAAACTAAACAAGCCTTTTTATACTAAATATGCTGGGTCGATAAAGCCCGCCTCGCCTGGCACAATGCCAGCTGTATACTCTACTCGGCTCAGATACAAACCTTTGGCTGGAGCGGCGCCGCTGGCCGCAATGCGCTGCTGGCGGTACAATATCTGCTGAAACTCGGCGGGCGTAAGCTTGCCGCGGCCCACATCGAGTAGAGTGCCTACTACCAGCCGCACCATGCCCCGCACAAACCGATTGGCGCGAATGCGAAACACGAAGCCGCCCGGCTGGCGCGGGTCGTCGTGCCAGCTTGCCTCGTAGAGGTAGCAGATGTAGTGGTTTTCACCGCCTTTCACTTTCGAGAAGGCCGTAAAGTCGTACTGCCCCACCAAGTATCCAGCAGCTTCGTTCATGGCCGCCACGTCGGGCGCCCGGTCGAGGTACAGGGCTTGGTCGCGCCGAAAAGGGTCGGGCCGCAAACTCACGAAATACTCGTAAGTGCGCGCCTCGGCCGAGAAGCGGGCGTGGTCCTGCGGCCCTACCTCGTGCACGCGCAGCACCTGCACGTCGGGCGGCAGGGCGCGGTTGAGGCGGTAGCGCAGCAAGTCCAGCGTCAGCCCTAGGGGCAGTTCGGCTTCGAAGTGGGCTACCTGGTGACGGGCGTGTACGCCCGTATCGGTGCGCCCGCTGCCTACGGTATGGATGAGTTGGCGTAGCACTTGCCCTAGGGCCTTGTTGAGGGTGGCCTGCACAGTGGGCACACCGGGCTGCACTTGCCAGCCGCAGTAGGCCGTGCCGTCGTAGGCGAAATGAATGAAGTAGCGCATTAGCCCGCAAAAATACCGCTGTCAAGTTGGGCCCGCGGCAGCCACGCAAAAGCCCCTGCCGCGGGTGCAGCGAGGGCCTCAATATATAGGTAAAAGCGGAGCCAGAATCAGCGCTGCATCGCGGGCATCAGCCTTTACTCCCCTCTGCTACACTGTGGCCAGGCTCCCGTAGTAGCGCGCACTATCGGCCTAGCCAACTGACAGGTAGCCCGAGTTATTAGCAGTTGGACCTGGGTCACTATTCCGGGTAAAGAGGCAACGCGGGCTTGCCGTAGCAACCGCTGCGCCGTTTGCTGGGCGGCAATATAGTTGCCCAAGCGCCAGGCGTAGCAGGCTATCGGGCACCGCATCTACCTTGGTTTGACACTGGCTGCCTAGGCTGCGCCCTTGCTACGCCGCAGAGCCCTAATACTTATAGCAGCAAGCCGTATCCTGTCCGGCGCAGCGGCGTTTTCATACTGCAAATCACTATGTTAAACTCTTTGAACAGCAGTCGCTCCCGCTCTTTTGCTGCCCTTACTAGCCCTTAATGCTTCCTGCACGCTAAAAATAGACTTACACCCAAAAAAAACCCGTGATACCAGTACCACGGGGCTTTTTTAGGTGTAGTGCAACCGCTAGACTAGCGGCTGGACGCCAGCGCCTCGGCGCCACCCACAATTTCGAGAATCTCGGTTGTGATGGCTGCTTGGCGCGTCCGGTTATAAGTTAGTTTCAGCGATTTTAGCAATTCACCGGCGTTGTCGGTGGCCTTGTCCATAGCTGTCATGCGGGCGCCGTGCTCCGAGGCGTTGCTTTCCAACACGGCCTTGTATAGCTGCGTTTTGATGCTGAGCGGAATCAGCGAACGAATAAGCTCCTCTTTACTCGGCTCAAAAATGTAGTCGATGCTACTGGCGGGTTCGTTGGCGCTGGGCGTGCCAGCCGGTGCTGGCGTGGGCACCAGCGGCAGCAGCTGCTCAGCTTGCACTACTTGCGTGGCTACGTTTTTAAACTCATTGTACACCATCATCACCTCGTCGTAGCTGCCTTCGGCGAAGCCGCGCATAGCCTCTTCAGCCGCTACACGCACCGTATCGAACGAGAGCTGCGAGAAAACGTGCGTGTAGTCACCCACGCGCTTTAGGTCGCGGCGGGCATAGTAATCGTTCGCCTTCTTGCCGATGGCCATCACCGAGATATTGGTGCGCGGCAGGTTGGCGTAGCGCTGATTTAGCAAGGCTGCCACGCCTTTAAACACGTTTGAGTTGAACGCCCCGGCTAGGCCCCGGTCTGACGTGATGGCCACGATAAGCACCCGGCGCACCTCGCGCGCTGCCCCATACTCGCTCATTACCTCGTCGGTTGTGGCGCGGGTCAGGTTAGCCAGAATGCTGGTGAGGCGCTGGGCATAAGGCCGCAGTCGGGTCACCCCGTCTTGCGCGCGCCGTAGCTTGGCTGCCGACACCATTTTCATGGCTTTAGTAATCTGCTGGGTGCTCGATACCGACTGAATGCGGGCGCGAACTTCTTTTAAGTTTGCCATTCTTTTGGGCTGCTGGCTGGCAGCTTTTCTATGTAATACAAACTGCTGGCTGTCAGCTCCGCTTTCTTCGGGCAGAAAAAAGCTAGTGGCTAATAACCAGCAGTTCTAATAGCTTATTTCGAAGCGTAACCAGCGGCCACATCTTTCGCTGTCTGGCGAATAGCGTTAGTCACGGAATCGTCTAGCTTGCCTGCTTTCAGGGCAGCTAGGGCATCAGCATTGCGCACTTGCATCACTTGGCGGAACTCTGCTTCAAACTCACGCACCCGGTTTACAGGCACGGTGTCGAGCAGGCCGTTGGTAGAGGCGTAAATAATGGCTACCTGGTCTTCTACCTTCACAGGCGAAAATTGCGGCTGCTTCAAAATCTCCAGGTTGCGGCGGCCGCGCTCAATGGTGAGCTTGGTCGAAGCATCGAGGTCAGAGCCAAACTTGGCAAACGCTTCCAGCTCGCGGAACTGTGCTTGGTCAAGCTTCAGCGTACCCGATACCTTCTTCATCGACTTAATCTGGGCGTTGCCACCCACACGGCTTACCGAGATACCTACATTGATAGCGGGGCGCACGCCAGAGTTGAAGAGGTTGGTTTCGAGGAATATCTGCCCGTCGGTAATAGAAATTACATTGGTCGGGATGTAGGCCGATACGTCGCCGGCCTGCGTTTCGATGAGCGGCAGCGCTGTCAGCGAACCACCGCCTTTTACCAGCGGCTTCAGGCTTTCGGGCAAGTCGTTCATATTCCGCGCAATCTCGTCCGAAGCATTGATTTTCGCGGCGCGCTCCAGCAAACGGCTGTGCAGGTAAAACACGTCGCCGGGGTAAGCCTCGCGGCCCGGCGGGCGGCGCAGCAGTAACGATACCTCGCGGTAAGCCACAGCCTGCTTCGACAAGTCGTCGTACACCACCAGCGCCGGGCGGCCCGTATCGCGGAAGTATTCGCCAATGGCGGCGCCCGTAAAGGGAGCGTAAAATTGCATGGGTGCCGGGTCCGACGCCGAGGCCGATACTACCACGGTATAGTCCATGGCACCCCCTTTAGTAAGGGAGTTCACCACCTGGGCTACGGTCGAGGCCTTCTGGCCGATTGCTACGTAAATGCAGAACACCGGCTCGCCCCGCTCAAAAAACTCACGCTGGTTGAGAATGGCGTCAAGCGCCACCGTCGATTTACCAGTTTGACGGTCGCCAATAATTAGCTCGCGTTGGCCGCGCCCAATCGGAATCATGGCGTCGATGGCCTTGATACCGGTTTGCAACGGCTCGGTTACGGGCTGGCGGAAGATTACGCCGGGCGCTTTCCGCTCTAGAGGCATTTCATAGGTTTGACCCTGGATGGGACCGCGACCGTCGATGGGCTGCCCTAGGGTGTTTACCACGCGTCCTATAATGCCTTCGCCTACTTGAATAGCGGCAATCTTATTGGTTCGGCGCACGGTAGCGCCTTCCCGAATCTCGGAATAGTCGCCGAGCAATACGGCACCTACGTTATCTTCTTCCAAGTTGAGCACTAAACCTTGCAGGCCGTTCTCAAATTCAATTAATTCGCCCGACTGCGCGTGCGAGAGACCATAGATACGGGCCACGCCGTCGCCGACCTGGAGCACCGTGCCGACTTCTTCTAGCTCGGCGGCCGTTTTAAAGTTGGACAGCTGCTGCCGCAGGATGGCGGATACTTCGTCCGGGCGTACTTCTGCCATTGGGATAATCTAGTTAAGGCTGGGAGTGTAAGTCTTATCGGCCAACGAGGTGCGCAGGCGGCGCAGGCCACCCTTTACCGATTCATCAATCTGTCGGTCGCCAATTCGCAGCACGAAGCCACCAATCAACGAGGCGTCCACCTTCTCGGTGAGCGAAACGTCATGCAAGCCACTCTGCTCCTTCACCATCTTTTCTACGGCGGTGCGGGCAGCGGGCGTAAGCGGGGTAGCCGAAGTCACCTCAGCTACTTGTACGCTCATTAATTTATTGTACTGCGCCAGAAACTCATTACCAATGTGCTCCAGCGTCGCCTCACGGTTTTTGCTAGTCACAATTTGGAAGAAACGCAATAGGGTTTCTGATACTTTTCCTTGAAAGACAGCATTTAGAATGCTTAGTTTCTTATCGTGCTTCACGATGGGATTACGAAGCAACAGCCGCAAATCGCGGCTTTCTGACATGGTCTTGGCCAGCAAGTCCATGTCCTGCTTCACGGTTACCAGCGTTCCTTGCTCCTGCGCTAGGTCGAGCAGCGATTTAGCATAGCGGGCGGCTACTTGTTGGTCGGCCATTGGGTAGGTAGTTAAGTAGTTAAGTAATCAAACAGCTAAGATTTTGTAAGCAAAAACAAATCGTTTTCTGCCTTTTACCTAACTATCTAGTTACCTTATTACCTGACAGCTTAATTGAGTTTAACGTCTTTTAGGTACTCATCTACCAGTTGCTGCTGAGCGCTAGGGTCCGTAAGCTCACGGCGGAGCAGACGCTCGGCAATGTCCACGCTCAGCTGGGCAGCGGTATTGCGCACCTCAACTAAAGCCTGGTTTTTCTCCTGCTGAATTGCCTCGCGAGCTTGTTGGGTCACGCGGGCCGCCTCCTCGGAAGCCGTAGTTTTGGCCTGCTCTACAATTTGAGCAGCCAGCGCTTGGCCTTCCTTCAGCATTTGGTCGCGCTCACGCCGCGCCTCAGCTAGCAGCTTTTCGTTGTCAGCCTTTAGGCTTTGCATTTCTACCTTGGCACGGTCAGCCTGGCGCAGAGCTTCCTCAATACCTTGCTCGCGCTCGCGCAACGAACCAAGAATAGGCTTCCAAGCAAACTTGGCCAGCAGGCCAAGTAAGATGAGGAAGATGAGGGTTTGCCAGAAAATCAGTCCTAATTCGGGGGTAATGAGTTCCATAAAAATGGCAAAAATCGAGAATGTATAAGTAGGCTAGCGCTATGGCTAGCGCAATAAGTAAACATTAGCCGGCAGCAGTAAAGTTGCTCCTTTTTTGGCCAGGCAACTACTCACACATTACCCAACTAACAAAGCAACCCGAAGGAAAGCCCGGCCAGCTAGCTTCCCTACCGCCTTATAGGGCAGGAAACCGACCGGCCGGGTTTCGCCAGCGTGATTACTTCAAGTTTAGGGCAATGAGCAAGCAGACTACAACCGCAAATAGGGCCGCACCTTCGATTAGCGCTGCCACGATGAGCATAGCAGTCTGAATTTTGCCCGAAGCTTCCGGCTGACGGCCGATGGCTTCCATGGCGCTCCCACCGATGCGGCCAATACCCAAGCCAGCACCAATAATAGCCAGACCGGCGCCGATACCGGCACCCATTACAGCCAAACCAACCGAATTAACAACTTGCAGCAACAACGAGAGAAGCATGGTAAAAAAAGAAATGAGAAAAGAGAAACTTGAAAACTATGGGAAGGAAACCTACTGTCATTCAACAGCTTGGCTAAATCATTAATGAGAGGCTACTGCATCGGCGCGCTCGAAGTTCCCAAAATTAGAGCCACCTTGTCGCTGTTCAGCAGTGCCGTAGTCATCATGCTCTTGGCCAGCATGATGCTCGTCATCGTGGTGCTCTTCTACCGCGCCACCAATATACATGGCCGTCAACAGCGTGAATATATACGCTTGCAACACTGCTACTAACAACTCCAACACACTGATAAATAAACCGAATGGTACCGAGAGAAAACCCGTGTAAGCCGAGCGGAAAATGAAAATCAGGCTGATGAAGCTCAGAATAATAATGTGCCCGGCTGTAATGTTTGCAAAAAGACGAACAGCTAACGAGAATGGCTTCACAATAACCCCGACTAATTCTACCGGAATCATAATGATGCGCAATGGCAGGGGCACACCGGGCGTCCAAAAAATGTGGGTCCAGTAGTTCTTATTGCTACTAAATAGCGTGATAAGCAGCGTAATAATGGCCAGCGTGGCCGTTACAGCTACGTTGCCAGTAAGGTTGGCCGCACCCGGCGTAAGCCCTAGCAGATTATTGAACCAAATAAAGAAGAAGACAGTGAGCAAGTACGGCATATAACGCTCATACTTAGGCCCAATGCTCTTAATGGCAACTTCATCGCGGATAAAAACCACGAAAGGCTCTAGAAAGGACTGCAAGCCGCTGGGTGCCTGGCCCCGGCGACGACCGTAGGACTTAGCTACTGAGGCAAAGGCAATGACCATTACCAGACTGCTCATGGCTAAAGCAGCCACGTTTTTGGTGATGGAAAAATCGTAGACCTTGCTGCCATCGAGCGTCACGAGTTTTTCACCATTGAGCTTGAAATTGCCGTAGCTTTCGCCATCGGCAATGTGCTTGCTCGAAAACACGGACAAGCCCTTCCCCGGCTGGTACGCGATGATGGGCAGGTAGGTAACGAAGTTGCCATTGTCGGTGCTGAACCAGTGCCACTCGTGCGAGTCGGCTACGTGGTGCAAAATCACCTCACCCGGATTAAACGCTTCCCTTTTTTTGCCCCCTTCTGTGGGCTCGGCCGCAAAACCGGCGAACGTGAATAGACAAAGGAAAAGAGTGAGTAACCGCTTCATTCAAATTAGCTTAAATTGCAAGCTCGACGATAAATCAGTCGTCTTTTGAGCTTTGCTTCGCTGAAAACGGGCGCAAGTTACTAAAAATAGCCCATATTTCAAAGCCAGCGCACAGGAAATAGGCTAGGAAGAACACGCCAAGGAACGTGAGCAGCCCGTGCGTTTCGGCGCGGCCACCCCGAAAAAAGTACAGCAAAATGATGGCAAGACCCAATACCAGGCGCAACCCAACGCCTCCGAAGTAGGCTCCCAAAAAGTGGTCGGGGTTGCGGCGCACCGCCCACGCCGTGAGCCCGTAGCCTAGGAGCGTGAGCAGTAAAATAGCCGCCAGCACGTAGGGCGCCAGCGGGTGCACGACCACCGCGCCAAACGCGGCCCGCAGGCCAAACAAGACGGCGAAGCTGGCTAAAGAGAAGGCTAGAAACTGGGTGAAAAAACGAGAGGTCATGAATAAAAACTGGGAAAAGAGCAGGCGCTAACTTGGGCAACGAGCGCCAGCGGACGACGGCAGCCGCCGCGCCAGCTTAATTAGCGGGCGCTGGGTTAGCACTTGGCCCTAGGGCCCTGGTGCCGGCAAAGGTCAGGCTGATGCAGGCTAGGACTGGCTGGCCGAGCGAATGACTTGCACCATGGCTAGCGTGACGCCCACCAGCGTGAGGCCCACCGTGTACCAAGGCGTTTTGGTATGGAAGTGCCCATCGAGCCATACGCCGGCCCAGGTGCTGAGGCCGATGATAGCAAACATCTGGATGGCGATGCCAGAGTAGCGGGCTAGCGCAGAGCGGGTTTCGAGCGTTTCTTCCGACTCGGGGCGGGGAGGGGGTGGGGTGGTGGGCATGCGTGAGGGTGAGGCAAGCGAATGGGAAAGCCTGGCTTGACCAAGACCGGCGTAATTTTACGAATTGCTGCCCGTTAAGGCTGAGCTGACCGAACAACTTGGGCGCGGCGTTGCGCCGCTGGTACATCCTTATACTATTGCCGTTGGAATCTACGCTGTTTTCGACCTTTTGCCGCTGGCTGGGCCTAGGGCTGCTGGGCGCGGGCGCGGTGGCGTGCGCCTCCGATAAATCGCTGGTGAGCCACGCGCTCAATAACGTGGCGGCCCGCGACAACGGTTTTTTTCTGGCTCGCGAGAAGCTGGCTGCCATTGAAGCTACTTTATATAAAGGTCGCGCCAACGACTACAACCAGCTGCTGCCCCTCTACCCTACCCTGGACAGCACGACGGTGCGCGCCACCCGCGCCGACCTCAACGACATCGTGAAGAAGGCCTCGCTGCCCATTCAGCACCGGCCGGGGTCGGACTGGACCGACGATGCCTACCTGCTGGTGGGCTGGGCCCGGTTTTATAAGATGGAGTTTGACGATGCGGAGCTAACGTTTAAGTACGTGAACAGCACTAGCCACGACCCCATTGCCAAGCAGGAGGCGCTAATTGGGTTGATGCGCACCTTTATGCAGCAGAAGCGGCCCGATGATGCCCGCGCCGTATCGGTACTGCTGGATAAGGAGCGCGGCCTGCCCAAGGATGCGCGCGAGCTGTTTCTGACGCGCGCCGACTACTACCTGCAATCTGGCGAGCCCAAGGAGGCCATTCCGATGCTGGAGCGCGCCATTCCGTTGGTTCCGCTGAAGAACGAGCGCTCGCGCACGCGCTACTTGCTGGCGCAGTTGTATGCGGGACAGGGGCAGGACCAGGCGGCGGCCAGCCAGCTCAATACTATTCTGAAGCACAACCCGCCCTACGAGCTGGATTTCAATACCAAGCTGCTGCTGGCCGAGGTGAGCGACTTGGACCAGGAAAATACGGCGCGGCTGGACAAATACTTTGCCGCCCTGCTGAGGGACGAGAAAAACAAGGAGTACCGCGACCGCATTTACTACCAGCAGGCGCGCTTGGCTTACCGCCAGAAAAAGTACCCCGAGGCGCTGGCGCTGCTGCAGCCAGCCGCCAAGGTGCCTAGCCCTAGCAAGTACCAAAAGGGCTACACCTACTTGCTGGCCGGGCGCATTTACTACGAAAACCTGCAGAAGTACCCGCTGGCCGCCGCCTACTACGACAGCGCCGCCACGGCCATGCCCAAAGACAACCCGCTGTATGCCAGCGTAAAGGAGCGCAGCGATATTCTAAAGGACTTCGCCAAGCAGTATACCATTATTCAAACCCAGGACAGCCTGCAGGCCCTAGCCAAGCTGCCCGCTGCCGAGCTGGACAAGCGCCTGGGCACCTACGCCGCCGCGGCTATTGAGGCCAAGCGCGTGGCGGTGGCCAAGGCCCTAGCAGCCCAGCAAGCGGCCGCGCGCCAGCAGGCCGCGGCGGCAAACAACATCACTGGCTCGCCGGCGGGCTTTACGGGCACGGCGCCGGCGTTTACCGGCGACCAGCGCACGGCGGCCAATCCCGGCACCACCGACCCGCTGAACGCGGTAGCTTCGGGGGCGCTCTGGTATTTTGATAACCCAACTAGCCTGGCCACGGCGCGCACCGAGTTTATTCGGCGCTGGAGCGACCGCAAGCTGCAGGATAACTGGCGCACGCTGAACACGCCAAGCAGCTCGCCCAACGACCCGGCTAACGGCGGCGCGTCCGTGAGCGTGACTGGCAACGACCAAACCCGCGTGGCGGGCGGCCCTGGCCAGCCGGGCGCCGCTGCGGGCCCGCCCGACCCGCTGGCCGAGCAAAACGCCCTGGCCGCGCAGTACCGCCAAACCCTGCCCGACACGCCCACCAAGCTGGAAGCCTCTAACCAGCAGATTGAGGGTGCTATGTATGAGCTGGGCGGCATTTATAAGGAACTGCTGAAGGAAAAGCAGCGCGGCTACGACACCTACGCGGGCGAGGTGCAGCGCTACCCTAGGGGCACCCACGCCCCTGATGCCGACTACCTACTTTACCTCTACTACAAAGACCTGCCCGACCCAGCCAAGGCGGCTCAGTATGCAGCGGCGCTGCAGGAGTACTTCTCGACCTCGACGTACGCCCGGCTGATTGCCGACCCGCAGTACCGCGAGCACGAGCGCGCCCTGCACAACGCCGTGGCCGCCCGCCTCGACGCGGCCTTCGCCCTGTATAAGGACCAGTCGTTTGCCAAAGCCAAGACGATGGTGGCCGACCTGGAGCGCCAATACCCCAAGAGCGACCTGGCCGACCGGGTGGCTTATCTGAAGCTGCTGCTGGCCGTGCGCACCCAGCCGCCGGGTGCGGCCCGCCTCAGCGTGCAGCAGTTCATTAAGGACTTTGCCGATAGCCCGCTGGTGGCCCAGGCGCAGGCCCTCGGGGCTGCCTATCAAAAAGCCGATGCCGGGCAGCTAGCCGGCGCTATGGCCTCGACCGCGAAGCCGGGCGTGTCGCAGTTTCGGCCCGGCGAGGTGGAGAACCGCATGCGCATCGTGTACGGCGCCGACGAGTCGCCCTACGTTGACGTAGCCCCGGCGCTCGCCCCTAGCCCAGCCCCGGCCACTACGGCCCAGCCAACCGCGCCTGCCTCGGCCGTAGCAGTTCCGGCGGCTACCGCGCCCACCGATGCCATAGCCGCGCCCGCTGCCAATCCGGCCACTACTGTGCCGGCCTCTACCGCGCCCAACGCTACTTCTACCAAGGGCCGGGCCGGCAAGCCAACGAAAAGCAGGCCCAACGCTACGCCAGCTGTCGGCACCCCCGCTCCAGCCATGAACACCCCAATGGCGCCCGGCTTGCCTGCGCCCGCTGGCACCGGGGCAGCCCCAGCAGCCAGCGGCACCAGCGCGCCACCAGTTGCCACGCGCGCCACCGGCCCGCCGAGCTCAGCTCCGGTTGCGGCGCCCGAGGCAGCCCCGGCGGTTGCCTACACCACGCAGCTAAGTGCGGCCCACGCAGTAGTGCTGGTGTACCCTAAGGGCCAGGCGCCAGTGGCTGACCTAGCTGCTGCGCTGACCACTTACGACAACAAGTTTTTCAAGGCGGCCAGCTTGCAGGTGCAGCCGGCGCAAGACCTGGGCACCGGGCAGGAAATGGTGGTGGTGCGCGCGCTGCCCAGCTCGAAGGTGGCCCAGAGCTACGCTACCAAGCTGCGCGGGCCCCAGTCGCCGCTGGCGCGGCTGCGCGGGCAGGGCTACGAGACGGTGGTCATTAGCCTGGCCAACCTGGCCCTGCTGCAGCAGAGCGGTGGCAACGTGGCCGGCTACCAGCAATTCTACCAGCAGGTTTACCAATAGCCGGCAGTCGGTATTAAGTTGACATGCTTTTTGCTAGGCGGCAGCCCTAGGCCGGCTGGCGGCGCAAACCCGCTATGGCGGCATTGGTTGACTAACAGGGCCTAGGCCTGTTGCCGCTAGCAATGTTCTGCCTAGCAACCTTTTGCTGTTCAATTTCTTATATATCCTTAACGCCTATGCCTACCCCTCCTACTCCTGCCCGGCCGCGCCCTAACACGGCGGCGCGGCGCAAGCCGGCCCCAGCGCGGCCGGGGCGGTTTCAGGCTTTCACCAGCACACTGTGGTGGCTGTTTGGGGTGGGCCTGGTGGCGCTGGTGCTCTACGTGGCGGCCGTGAATGCCAACTTTATGGACCTGTTTGGGCGCATGCCCAACCTGCACTCGCTGGAAAACCCTAAGAGCGAACTAGCGTCGGAAATTTACTCGGCCGACGGGGTTTTGCTGGGCAAATACTTCCGCGAAAACCGGACGCCGATTGACTACCAGGACTTGCCGCAGAACGTGATTGACGCGCTCATTGCCACCGAGGATGTACGCTTCGAGCAGCACTCGGGCATCGACCCCAAGAGCATTATGCGGGCGGTGAAGGGCCTAGGGCGGGCAGGCGGTGGCTCTACGCTCAGCCAGCAGGTGGCCAAGGTGCTGTTTCGCACCCGCGAAGATTTGAACGACGGCACTCTCAACGGGTCCGGTAAGCTAGGGCTGCTCATCACCAAAACCAAGGAGTGGCTGCTGGCCATTCGGCTGGAGCGCAACTATACCAAGCGCGAAATTCTGCGCATGTACTTCAACACCGTGGATTTTGGCTCGAACGCTTTCGGCATTAACACGGCGGCCAAAACGTTCTTCAATAAGAGCCCCAAGCAGCTCACCACGCCCGAGGCGGCTACGCTGGTGGGCATCGTGAACGCGCCCTCGCGCTTTAGCCCGGCCCTGCACCCGGTGCGCTCGAAGCGGCGCCGCAACTGGGTACTGCTGCAAATGAACAAGTATGGCTACCTGCCCGGCCCCGAGCTGCGCCAGGATACTGCCCGCGCCATCGTGCTGCACTATAGCGTCGAGAGCCCGGTGCAGGGCCTGGCTCCCTATTTCCGCACCGAGGTGGCCAAGTACCTGCAGGGCTGGGCCCGCGATACTGACCACGACCTCTATGCTGACGGCCTGAAGATTTACACCACCCTCGACTCGCGGATGCAGGCCTACGCCGAGAAGTCGGTGGCCGAGCACCTGGCGTTGCAGCAGAAATGGTTTTCGGCCCAGTGGAAGGGCCAGCTGCCCTGGCGCGACGAGAACGGCCGCGTTATTCCGGGCTTTCTGGAGGCCGCCATGCGGCGCACCCAGCGCTATAAGTCGCTGGTAGAGCGTTACGAGGGCAACAAGGACTCGGTGCGCTACTACCTCTACCACAAGATACCCATGACGGTATTTAGCTGGCAGGGCGAGCAGCAGGTGCTGATGTCGCCGATGGATTCGCTAGCCTACTACAAGCGCTACCTGCGCGCGGGCTTCCTGGCCGTGAACCCACTCAATGGCTACATTAAAGCCTGGGTGGGCGGGCCGAACTATAAGTTTTTCAAGTACGACCATGTGAAGCAGGGCAAGCGCCAGCCGGGCTCCACGTTCAAGCCCATCGTGTACACGGCGGCCCTCGACCAGAACTACACGCCCTGCTACCCTAGGCCTGACATACCCACCACCTTCCCGGCGGTGGCGGGCCGGCCGGCCTATACGCCGCACAATTTTGAGGGCAGCTTTTCGGGGCGCACCTTTACGCTGCGCCAAGCCCTAGCCCGCTCCATGAACTCGATAACAGCGTGGCTGGTGCAGCAGCTGGGCCCCGAAACGGTGGTGGCCTACGCCAAGCGCCTCGGCATTACCTCGCCCATTGAGGCGGTGCCGGCCGTGGGCTTCGGCGCGTCCGACTGCAGCATTTATGAGTTGGTGGGCGCCTACGGCACGTTCGTGAACAAGGGCGTGTGGACCCAGCCCATTATGGTGACGCGCATTGAAGACAAGAACGGCAATGAGCTGCGCCGCTTCGTGGCCCAAACCAGGGAAGCGCTGAGCGAGCAAACCGCCTACGTGATGACTAACATGCTGCAAGCCAGCACCACTGAGCCCGGCGGCACCAGCACCATCTTGCACACGGGTTTCAAGTTCAACACCACCATCGGCGCTAAAACGGGCACTACCTCCAACTACTCCGATGCCTGGTTTATGGGCCTCACGCCCAACCTGGTGTGCGGCATGTGGGTGGGCGGCGAAGACCGCAGCGTCCACTTCCGCACCGGGGCCTATGGGCAGGGCGCGCGCCTGGCGCTGCCGCTCTACGGCCTGTTTATGCAGAAAGTATACCGCGATAAGTCGCTGGATATTGACACTGGCCCTTTTCCGCTACCTAGCAAGCCGCTCACCATTCAGCTCGATTGCTCGCAGTACCGCGGCTCCGCTACGCAGCAGGATACTATTCCCTATGAGCAGCGCCTGCAGCAACCCAAAGCCAACGTACTGGACAACAAAGACATCTAAAACCGCAGATTTAACGGATTAAACAAATTGCGCGGATATGCCTGCTGTACAAGCTGACTACGCGAATCAATAGGGCCTAAGGCACGTGAGCGGCTGGCTACTTTTGCCAGCCGTTTTGCGTTTAACGCCTGGGTATGGGCCTAGGCTCGGCGGCCACCCCTAAGGCTAAGCGGACACCGGCTGCCCTAGGGGCGGCCGCGCCTTCTTTCTCCACTTCCATTCGCGTAGTCAGCTTGCCGCAGGCAAGCGTAGCTGCGCAATCCGTTTAATCCGTTAAATCTGCGGTCTATGGCAGCCAAACCCGAACTTCAGGCACAGATAAGCCACCTGCCGCACCAGCCCGGCGTGTACCGCTACTACGACGAGGAAGGCATTATTTACGTGGGCAAGGCCGTGGACCTGCGCAAGCGCGTGAGCAGCTACTTCACCAAGCAAGACCACAACAAAAAAACGCAGCAGCTGGTCAAGAACATCCAGCGCATCGAGTTCACCATAGTTAATTCGGAGTCGGATGCCTTTCTGCTGGAAAACAACCTTATCAAGCAGTACCAGCCCAAGTACAACATCCTGCTGAAGGATGGCAAAACTTATCCCTATCTGCTGCTCACCAATGAGCGCTTTCCGCGCCTCATTCCCACGCGCAATAAGCAGCCTGACGATGGCCAGTATTTCGGGCCCTATGCCAACCAAGGTGGCCTTAACGTGCTGCTTGAGCTGATTCGGGCGCTGTACCCGCTGCGCACCTGCACCTACAACCTGACGCCCGAAAACGTGGCGGCTGGCAAGTTTAAGGTGTGCCTGGAGTACCACATTGGCAACTGCAAGGGCCCCTGCGTGGGCAATGAGGACGAGGCGGCTTACCAGCAATACATCCAGCAGATTCGCCAGATTTTGAATGGCGACCTGCGCCTACCCAAGCAGTACTTCCGCGAAAGGATGACCGCGGCGGCCCAGGAAATGCAGTATGAGCTGGCCCACCAGTTCAAGCAGAAGCTCGACAAGCTCGACGAGTTCCAGGCCAAGAGCACCATTGTGAACGCGACACTGACCAACATCGACGTGTTCAGCATCGCTTCCAACGAGAAGGCGGCCTTCGTCAACTACTTCAAGGTGATGAACGGCAGCATTATCCTGACCCAAAACCTGGAGCTGACCAAGAAGCTCGACGAAACGGATGCCGAAATCCTGGCCCCGCTCATCATGCAGTTGCGCCAGGAGTTTGCCAGCGAGGCGCGAGAAATCTTGACCAACGTGCCCGTGGGCGACTTGCCGCTACCCGGCATTAGCATCGCGCAGCCGCAAATTGGCGACAAGCGCAAGCTGCTAGAACTAAGCATCAAGAACGTGCTCTACGCCCGCAAGGAAAAGGAAAGCATGAACGAGAAAAGCAAAGATGTGAATGAAGTGCGCATTATGGAGCAGATTAAGAAGGACTTGCGCCTGACTGAGCTTCCCAAGCACATCGAATGCTTCGACAACTCCAACTTTCAGGGCGACAACCCGGTATCGGCGATGGTATGCTTCCGCAACGCGCGGCCCAGCAAGAAGGACTACCGCCACTACCACGTAAAAACGGTGGTGGGCCCCAACGATTTCGACACGATGTATGAGGTAGTGACGCGCCGCTACCGCCGCTTGGTGGACGAGGGCGCCAGCCTGCCCCAACTAGTGATTGTGGACGGTGGCAAGGGTCAGCTTAGCATGGCCGTAAAGGCGCTGAAGGACCTGAATTTGTGGGGACAAATGGCCGTCATTGGCATCGCCAAGCGCCTGGAGGAAATCTATGTGCCCAACGACCCACTACCGCTTTACATCGACAAGAAGAGCGAAAGCTTGCGCCTCTTTCAGCGCATGCGCGATGAGGTGCACCGCTTTGGTATCACCTTCCACCGCAATACCCGCGATGCCGCTACCCTCAAAACCGAGCTAACCGATGTGAAGGGCCTAGGCCCCATCACGGCCGATAAGCTGCTCAACAAGTTCAAGTCCGTTAAAAAAATAAAGGAGCTCACCGAAGCCCAGCTAGTAGCCGAAGTAGGCAAAGCCAAGGCCAAAGTGCTCCTCAACTACTTCGACCAGCAGGAAATTGCCGCGCCAGCCACTCCTGATAAGTAAGCAGCTTGGTGCCTAGGATGTGCACACAGTCGTAAGAAGAGCGTTCCGTTTGGTTGGCGCTTTTCTATACTGTCCATTCTACCGTCAACAGCTTCTAGCACACCGTTAGCTGGCCTATGCACCCTAGGGCTATTCTTAAACCAAACCACATAAAAAGAAAGCGCCCCAACCAATTGGCCGGGGCGCTTTGCGTAGCATAAGAGCTTTTGCTCTTTGCCTACTAAATCAGCGGGCTTAGAAAGACCACAAATTGTATTCATACTCCACCAAGTCGGCGCTTATCTGCTGGGAAGCTAGCAGACCATCGCGCTCGCTGCCGTATTGCGAAGCTAAGTCGTTACCCTCAGGGTTCGATACTTTCACGATGTACGAGTTGAACAGCCACAATTCAAAGGCATCGGCCAGGTTTTTGTGTTGCGCGTCGTTCTGCGAATTAAACCAGATGGCCGTTTGCGGATTGTTGCGAAACACCTTCACTAGGTCGGCATACTTAAACGAAGCCACGTTCTTTTCAATACCTGCTGCGTTGCTTTTCAGGGTAGAAGGTAGCTTGAGCGAAACGGTCTTGATTTGGTGATACATCCGCGAGCGCTTCTTGTCGAAAATCATCTCTTCGGTCAACTCCATTTGGTAGATGTCCTTAGGGCGATACTCGGCTGACGTAGCGGGCGGCGGGGCCATAGGAGCAGGCGTAGCAGCTACCGTTTGGTAGATAACACGGCCGCGCTTATCCTTCATCGGCTTGCCATTGGCTCCCAGTCTAGGAGTGCGCTTAGGAGCGGAAGAAGCTACCGGCGCACCCCAACCACCACTACTGCTACTTGAACTGCCCCAACCATCGTTAGCGGCAGCTTTCTTTTTAGTAGCAGGCGGGGCGCCCGCACCCCAGTCACCACCGTCAGCGTCGGGGCTAATAGCGGCTTCTACTGGGTACGACATGTTAGCCGACATCTCCTTAGCCGTAATGGTCGAAGTTACCGAATCACCGCGGTAAGGAGTTAGCTCACCGCGTTTTACGGCCTCAATAATGACCCGGCTGATTTCGTGGCCGTCCGAGAACATAGGACGGTTCTGCTTTTCACGCAGGTCGATGGCACGCCAGATAGTTTTCTTAAACATCTGGTCCGACACCGGAATCGGCCGCACGGCGCCGGTAGAAGCCACGGCGGCGGCTTGCTCCTGCGCATGGCCGGCTAGGGCCAGAAACATTGCAGCCGCCGTTACGGGCACAACTTTGAAATAGCGGGTCATAAAGTAGTGATTAATAAGCTGGGAAGATTCTAATTATTGCAGCGGCACGTTGAAAATGCGGGAGGGCATCTGCACATCTTTAATCTGGTTCTGGAAGTTTTGACGTTGCACGCCTTTCACTTCAATAAACAGACGGTCGCCTTCCCTAGCAGCGTCGGCCATATTGCTAAAGTTAGCAGTCGCACCATTCACGTCCACCGGGCCAACTACTGGGCGCTTACCGCGGGCCAGGATAGCCGTGAAGTGCGATACGCGGTAGCGCGCATCATCGGGTAGGAAGGTTTTAAAACCGGGGTCGGCCACCGCTCGCAGTGTAATGGAGCGGATAGCACTGCCAGGAGTGCCAGCTTTCTCGTTTACTTCGGTGCTGCCAGCATAGCACTGGATGGTGGGGTTTGGCACTGGCCGCACTTTGAACTCCTGCGAGCCGATAGCATTGCCGCCGCTGCTCACGTTCAGGGTTACTTCGCGGGCGTTGGGTACTAGGGTCACTTCGCCTTTCTGGCCATTGATTACCTGCGCACCCGAAGCCGAAAAAGCTGGCTGGTACTGGGCCCCTAGGGCTGGCACCTGCACACTTAGCTTGTTGCCGCACTCGTAGTATAGCGCTTGCACCGAAGCTGACTGAATCTGCATCACCGGCTTGGTGACGGTATAATCAATTTTCTTGGTGAAAGTAGTGTCGTGCCCATTCTGGTTGATGCGGATAGTACCAGTCCAAGAGGCTTTAGCGTTACCCGAGGCATCGAAACTACCAGGGCGAGCCGTAAACTCTACTTTACCGTGGCCATCAGGACCCACCGTGAGGGGCGAGCCGTTGTAGGTCATGTTTTGCTTCAGGCCCGTAGCAGCGGCAGTCAGAAATAAGTCAGCCTTGTACTTGGTGCCAGCAGCTACCGTATTAGACTCGGCCGAAGCGAAGGCACCTAGTTTATCGAATACGATGGTTTTGGCACCTACTTTTTCAGCTTGCTTTTGCAGCGCGTCAGCCTGGTATTTGAGCACTTCCGTTTCCTTCTGGCTGAGCACAGCTAGCGCGGCTACTACCGGCGTATTCTCAAAGTTCAGTTCGGCAAAGTTCTTATGCTTCTGCTCCGAGCTAGGAGCAATACGCGTATCATCTTTGGCATCAAGCGCTAGCGGAGATGCATCGGGCAGAAACTGCTTGATGTAATTCGAGTAGTCGTTTAGCTGCTTTTGCATGGGATAAGCCAAACCATTTTGCTTGCCACCAAGCATAGTAATGGCTACCTTATCCTCCGCACTCATATTCTTATAGTCATTTTTACCCTTCACATTTTCGGTAGCCGTGATGAGCTTATCACGCACCTGATTAAGGTAATCAATAACTTTTTTCGTTTCCTCGCGAATCTCTTCGCTCGTTTTGAGGACCGCCAAGTCACCAGCAGCATTATGGTTTTTGGCAACTGCTGCCTTAATCCCATCCACCGTGTTATCGGCCGCCTTTTCAGTCTTACCGTTCACATCGGTAAGGCTGTCATCTATAAACTTGAACTTCAGCAAGATTGCCGAGTTCACCTGCAGCGCCAGCAGAGCGGTTAGCACGAGATACATCATGCCAATCATTTTCTGCCGCGGTGTTTCCTTGCCACCTGCCATCGGATATACTTATCTAGTTATATAATTCAATTAGAAATGTTAGCCGCTTACCCTAGGCGGGAGCGCCAGCACGCATAGCGTTCAGCATGTTGCCGTACACGCGGTTAAGCGACGACAGATTGCCAGTGAGGTCAGACACTTGGCCTTGCAGGTTTTGAGCATCTTTGCCGGTCTGCGCCATGCTTTCCATTGCCATGCTCAGCGTGCTGGTAAACTGGTTCATCGACTTGAGGTGCGTGTTAGCATCCTGTAGTTCCATCTCATACACCGCGTTTAGGGCGCCGAGATTCTTGGTTACGCTCAGCACCTGAGCGTGGTACTCCTTGGCGTCGTTGGTAGCGTTCGACAGCGACGAAATAGCCTCTACAGTATTGCCATAGGCTTTATTAATACCGTCGAGCGAGTTGGCAGCGGCGCGCACTTTCTGGGTGTACTCGTCGGTTACGTTGGTAGCTTCGCCGAGCTTGCCCAGTTGGGCAGTAGTAGTGCTGAGGCGGTTGAGGCCTTGGCCCAAGTTAGCCAGTGCTTCGGGAGTCACGTTGGCATTCTTCAGCATATCGTCCAGCTTGCCGGTCAGGCCATTCGGCGCGGGTGATTTATCGCGGAAGCGATTATCATTGGTCGAAGGGTCATAGCCTTCGCTCAACTCGGGGTATACCAGCGCCCAGTCGGTATCGGCCGAGTGCGGCTGAAAGGCGCTTAGGAAGAAAATAACGGCCTCCGTGCCTAGGCCCACCATTAGCATAACGTCAGCACCTTTCCAGTGCAGAATCTTGAATAGAGCACCAATGATAACTACGGCGGCACCGATGCCATACACTTTGGGCATCACTTGGTCGTACAGGAAATTGGGTTTAGCAGCCATTTGAATTGTAAATATTTAAAAAGGTTGTAGGAAGAAAAAATTGTGATGCTGAAATATAGTACTGATTAGTTAAGACGACGGTTGGTGCCCATCCCGATTTGAATCATCGAGCAGCGGAAGCCGATGTAGGAACGCGACGAATCCTGGTATTCGAAGTTGCGAGTGCCAGTTTCAAGGAAGTACTGGATATCTTTCCACGAACCGCCGCGCACTACCTTGCGGGGCTCGTTATCGTCGGGATTAGTGGGGTTCAAGTCCCACACCACTGGCACGGCAGCTTCCATATAAGCGTCATCGCACCACTCGCTTACGTTGCCGGCCATATCATACAGGCCAAAATCGTTGGGGAAGTAAGAGCCCACTTCCGAGGTGTAGGCGTAGCCATCCGAAGCGTAGTCGCCGCGGCCGGGCTTAAAGTTGGCCAGCATGCAACCTTTAGTGTTCCGCACGTAGGGGCCGCCCCAAGGGAAGGTAGCCAGCTCGCGGCCGCCGCGGGCGGCGTATTCCCACTCGGCTTCCGAAGGCAGGCGGAAGTTGGGCATTGGCGACTCGCCTCGCTCTTCGTTATGGGTGTTCTTGAGCTTGGTGCGCCAGTTGCAGAAGTACTTAGCAGCAAACCAGTCTACGCCCACCACCGGGTAGTCATCGAAGGCGGGGTGTGAGTAGTAGTACTCCAACAGCGGGTCGCCCATGTGGTAAGTGAAATCGCGCACCCACACTGTGGTGTCAGGATAGAGTTCCGTTTTGATGTAGTCTTCGCCTAGGGCCTCTACCGAGTCCTGCATGATGGCGTTGACGAACTGGCGGTACTCGTTATTCGTGATTTCAGTCTCATCCATGTAGAAGCCGGCGATAGTCACCTGCTTATTCATGTTCACCATCGAGGCGGCAATGTCCTGGTCGGTTTGGCCCATGTGGAAGGTGCCGCCGGGGCAGGCCACCATGCCAAAAGGTACTTCCTGAGGATTATAGATAGGGCGGTCTTCCGAGCCAACGAGGTCGCCACCAAAATCTTTGGTAAAGCAACCACCCAGCATCAGCCCCGAAAGTGCAAGTAGCGGGAATACCAGAAATTTTTTCATAATAACAAGAAAGAATTAATCTTATACCTAGGCGTTAATTGTGTCGAATTGTATGTTGCTGGCAAAGCTACATCATCTGCAGCTTTCGCACAATATTTCGGGCCTACAGATAGTATAATTATTCGTTGAGAAGTAAGGGGAAAGGGCTGAATACGCTGGTTTTGACTACAAAAATATTGTCTTTTTTACAATTTAACCTTTTCACCACAAGCTGGAAAAATCCAAAAAAATCTAGAAGCTATAACGCGGGGTGTGGATGGCCGGACGGGTGAGCAGCGTCACTTTGGGCAATCGCAGCTGGAAGAGTATCTCGTGCGAGCTAAAGGCGCGGGCAGCTTGGTTAAAGGCAATAAAGTCGAAAGCATACCCAATGCGGTAGCGATTGTCGGCTCCGAAGGCGTAGCCTAGCAGGCCTGAAATGGATTCGTCGTAGCGATAGTTCGCGCCCACCGAAAATTGGTCATTTACCGTGGCCCGTACGCCGGCCTCAAACGAGTAATTATGCTGATTGTCGTATTTGCTTTTGGTGTCGTAGCGCCCTGGCAGCACGGCTTTTACCAGTGCCATGGGCGTGACGGTAACGCTAGAGGAGGCTTCGATATTGTAACCAGTACTTAAGTAAGCATGGTTTTCGCCTAGGTACTGGCTACCAACGCCTTGGGTTCCGTTGCTTTTGAACGTATACTCGGAGCGCAATAGGTTGTTCAAGCTCAAACCAGCGTAAAATTTGGGGGCTTCATACCACAGCCCGGCCCCTAGGTCAAACTTATGGTCGGAAGCGTTGGCCGGGATATTAATATCATCGGGGTCGATGGCCCGATAGGTACCCTTGCCGATGTAGGTGTAGATGCCCTGCACGCCGATGCCCAGGCGGCCCTGGCCCAGCTTGATATGCTGCGAGTACGAAAGCGCGGTATTGGTAATCTTCGTCACGCCGGCTTGGTCGTAGTAGGCGGCAATGCCGACTCCGCCCCCTAGGGGCAAAATCGGAATAGAGGCCGACACCATGCCCGTGCGCGGCGAACCATTATCGTCGCCTAGGGTATTGCCTAGGTTCAGGTACTGGTAGCGCCCGATTACGTTGACCTCAACTTGCTGCTTGATACCCGCGTAGGCGGGGTTCAGGTACATGCCGTTGAGGCCGTAGTGGGTGAATTGCGGCTGCTGCTGCGCCCGTACCGAGCCAGCCGCTGCCAGCAATAAGGCGGCGAGTAAGATTTTTTTCATATAACCAATGAGGGAAGCGCGGGTGGGCAAGGCAAGCCCGTACCAGCCTAGGCAGACTTGGGTACTTAACACCAAATATACCCACGAAATTGCACCGTGTTGAGGTAGAACGTAAAAAAGCCAGCCCGCGATTATTCGCGCCGGCTGGCCCTTCTAAACGAGGTATTTATAGTTAGTTGGCGCTCTTGTTCTTATCAGTAGCTACGCTGGGCTGCCCGTTGTGCTGGCGGATATAAGCCTCAATGGCGCCGGCCATAGAGGGCGCGTTGGGCATGGGCGCTTCAATGTCCAGGATGAGGTCGGCGTCGCGCACGGCCTTGGCGGTAGTAGGGCCGAAGGCGGCGATACGGGTTGCATCTTGGGTGAAGTTGGGGAAGTTGATAAACAGCGAGCTGATGCCCGAAGGACTGAAAAACGCCAGGCAATCGTATTTCACCTCGGCCAGGTCGGAAAGGTCGCTGGCCACGGTGCGGTAGATGACGGCCTCGGTGAATTTCAGGTTATTGGCCCGCATAAACTCGGGCAGGTCGTCCTTGCGAATGTCGGAGCAGGGGTAGAGAAATTTCTCGCCCTTGTGCTTCTTGATGACATCGAACAGGTCGGCGGCCGTGCGCTGGCCCACGAAGAGCTTACGCTTGCGCAGCACGATGTATTTCTGCAGATAGTTGGCCGTTTGCTCCGAAATGCAGAAATATTTCATCTCGGCGGGCATTTCCAGCTTGGCTTCCTGGCAGGTGCGGAAGAAATGGTCGACGGCGTTACGGCTAGTGAAAATGACGGCCGTGTGCTCTAAGATGTTGACCTTTTCCTTGCGAAATTCTTTATAAGGAACGCCCTGCACCTCAATAAATTCCCGAAAATCAACTTGAATACTGTACTTGTCAGCCAGCGAAGAATAGGGCGAAATGTCGGTAGCGGGCTTGGGCTGCGTAACCAGGATGCTGCGAATAGGCTTGGCGTGCCGGTCCTGACCGGGCAATGGTGCGCTATTGGCCATAAGGAGAAGAGAAGGGTAACGCTAGAACAATAGAAAAACAGAACCTAAAATGGCTTAACTGACCAGCCTAGGCAGGATAAGTGAACACGATGAGTTTCAATAACACTGCTATGGGCAGTATTTCGGTAGCACAAAGGTAAGCGAACAAATGAAGATTAAGCAGCGAGGCGCGCTGGTGCAAGGTGCGTGCCACGCGCAGCACCGTGAGGGTAAGCAGCAGCAGCACCGAGCCATTGGCCATTTCCACTACGGGCGGCCAGCGCGTATTAAGCCCTAGGTAGAGCACCAGCACCAGCGGCAGCCCTAGGCCCAGAAGCAGCGTAGTACGCAAAAACTCGCGGTAGTGCACATTGACCAGTTCGCGCAGGTCGAAGATGTAGCTCATGAGCTCGAGCAGCAGAAACTTCGCCACCACAAAGCTCATTATCAGCAATGTATAGAATAATACGCGTGCCATCACGGCCGACTCAGGCACGTTGAGCAGCTGGCGTACCAGTGGCAAGCTACCCAGGTCGGTGCGCAGGGCCGTGAGCAGCAGCGCCAGCGATAGGGCAAACAGCGCTACCAGCACTAGATTGAGCAGGGTGAAGGCCGGGCGGGTTAGGAAAGCCTGGGGCTCGTTGTTGCTGCTACTTAGCTCGCTGATTTGCAGCACCGGAGCCAGTGCCGCCGGAAAAGTGCTACGCACGATGCCATAAAGCACCCCTAATAGCAACAGCAGCAGTAGTAGCACGTTTTGGCTTTGTAGGGGGGCTAGGCGCAGCAGCGCCCGGGTAGGCGAGGCGGCCTGAGGCTGCGAAGCCACGGCGGGAACGCCGACGCCCGTTTCGGCCGCAAACGAGCTGAGCAGCGGGTAGCCATCGGGCTGCCACACGGCCAGCAGGTGGGGCTGCCCCTGGCGCGTGGCCGGCATCCGCGACCCTAGGTCGACGGCGTAACTGCCAGGCGCGGGGGCCGTGAATACCAGCTGGTTATCAAGAAAGATGGTAAAGCCAGGCTGCGCCGTGAAGGCCAGTCGGAAAGGCTGCAGCGGCACTAGCCGCAGCCATTGGTAATAGGTGTGGGCAGGCGCGTGGTAGCCGGGCAAGTACAGAATCAGCCGGT
Organism: Janthinobacterium lividum; assembly: GCA_050954355.1. Taxonomy (GTDB): domain Bacteria; phylum Bacteroidota; class Bacteroidia; order Cytophagales; family Hymenobacteraceae; genus Hymenobacter. The sequence continues at coordinate 27,632 of JBPBPH010000081.1, read as the reverse complement.
TGCCAGCGGCATCGTGTAGCAGCCAGTTGGCGGGGTCGAGGCCGGTGGGGGCAGGCGGCGGCAGCGGGCGGTATTCGGCCCCGTGGGCTAAGCCGGCTAGGCCCAGCAGCAGCCCTAGCCAGCAGTATCGCAGCAGCCTACGTGCGCGCATGGGGTAGGGAAGTTGGAGTGAGAATGAACCGAGGGCCTAGGAAGGCGTGGCTACTTGGCGCCGCGCCGCTCGGCTGTGGTATACACCCAGGAATACGCTTAGCACCAGCGATATAGCAACTATAATACCAATGAGCACCATATTGCCCAGCTCATAAAGATTAATAACCACCAGCACCACTACCACGTTGAGCAGGGCCAGCAGTAGCACGGTGCTGATTTGGGAAAACCCCATGGCCAGAATGCGGTGGTGAATATGATTTTTATCGGGGAGGAAGGGAGAATGGCCGGCCGCCATGCGCAACACAAATACGCGCAGGGTATCGAAAAGCGGCACAAACAGGATGCCTAGGGTGATGGCGGGCGAGGAGCTGCCGAACGGCTGGCCCGTGCGCGCACCCAACTCGATGAACTGAATGGCCAGAATAGACACGATAAAGCCGCAGACGAGCGAGCCAGTGTCCCCCATAAAAATGCTGGCGTGGTGGAAGTTATAGCGCAAAAATCCTAGGATGCCCCCAATCAGGCACACGGCGACGAAGGAGTAGTTGCTGAAATCGGGGCCGCCGTAGCGAAAGAAATAGTACCCGAACGTGCCCGCGATGATGAGCACGATGGAGCCCGCCAGCCCATCAAGCCCGTCGATAAGGTTGATGGCATTAGTAATACCCACGATGATGACGAACGTGAAGCCGTAGCTCACACCCATGGGCAGCTCGCCTACGCCCAGCACTCCCTGGAAGCTGGTAATGCGCACATCGGCCATTATCATGACGATACCCGTAGCCAGCAGTTGCCCCACAAATTTCTTGGCTACCGAAATGGTCACCATATCATCTTTCAGCCCCACGAAGAAGAGGATAATGCAGCCCGCCAGCAGCTCCTTCACCCCATTGCTGAGGGGCGCGAAAATGGTGAGTGCCGACATGAAACCCGCGAACACGGCCACGCCACCCAGGCGGGGCGTCAGGGACTTGTGCACGGTACGGCCGTTGGGGGTATCGAGCAGGTTTTTGAGGTGGGCAATGTAGATAATGGACGGCACAGCAAACATGGCCACCAGCAGCGCCCACAAGCAAGCCAACCCTAAGTAGATACTTAAATGACTCATATATTATTAGTTATAATTGACATTTCTGATGAATAAACACCACCCCGCGGGCCTAACTGTGCAGCACACCCACCTGGCCAGCCAGCAAATCGAGGCGGCTTAGGTTGGCCGCGTCGATGGCCCCTGGCACGAACAAAAACTTTTTATCAAAAACCTGGCCCGCCACGTAGTAGCTCACCCAATACTGGTTGGTGAGGTGAAATACGGCCGGGGTAATCAGCTCGATGGCCGTGGCGGAGCGGGGAGCTACCTGTGCAAAGTGGTAGCGCAGCGTGGAGGTACGTACGGCCTCGCCCGTGGGCTGGGTACCGTAGCCGTCGGCGCTCACCAGCACATTTTCCAGCGCGAAGTCGTTGTTGTTCAGCAAGTAAACCGTCCACCCTGCCTGGCCGGCCTCGCCTAGGGCGGGGGTAGGCTGGTCGGGCACTACGGCCACCGATACACCCGCTACGGGCTCGAAAGAAATATCTTGCTTCATACGGGCAGGGGGGCAGCCGCCGCGGGGGCCGGCGAGCGAGAAGACGCCGTGGGCGCGGCCCCCAGCTGCCACAGCAACTCGGGCAGCAGGCGCGCCTGCACTTCGGCTAAGGATACCGCGCGGCCCAACTCGGCCTGTAGCGAGGTCACGGCCTTATCGGCAATGCCGCAGGGCACAATGTAGCTGAAGTAGCGCAGGTCGGTATTCACGTTGAGAGCCAGGCCGTGCAGCGTCACCCAGCGGCTGCAGCGCACGCCCAGAGCGCAAATTTTGCGCGGACTAGGGGCATTTTCCTCCCAATCGAGCCACACGCCGGTGAGGCCCGCGATGCGGCCCGCCCGCAGCCCATAGCCCGCCAGTGTCTGGATAACGGCCTCTTCCAGTGCCCGCAGGTACCAGTGAATATCGGGCCGCAGAGCTTCCAAGTCAAGAATGGGATAGGCCACCAGTTGCCCCGGCCCGTGAAAAGTGATGTCGCCCCCGCGGTTGATGCGGTGGAAGGTGGCGCCGTGCTCGGCTAGGGTGGCTTCGTCGAGCAGCAGGTGCTCGGGCTTGCCACTTTTGCCCAGGGTGTAGGTAGGCGGATGTTCGCATAGCAGCAGGTGCTGAGGCGTAGGCTGCTGGGGTTGGCCCGCGGCGGCGGCAGTTCGGTTAGCCGCCTTTATGGCCAGGGTGGCGGCTAGTAGCTGCTCCTGTAGCTCCCAGGTGGGCACGTAGGGCACCAGCCCTAGGGCCTGCACCTGCACTACCGGCCAAATGGCCGGCGCAGGCTGCGCAGCCAGCGGCGCGGCCGGGGCCTGGCAGGCCGAATACTGGTCGGGTGGGGTGGGCAGCACGGGGCAGAAACGTAGTACTACAAAAGTTACGGCAAAAATACTTCACCCGGCAGGCTTTAGCTTGCGCCCCCTAGGGCCCGGCTGCTGCCTATACTGGGTCACTAAGCTTTACGCCTTCACAACCAATTGCTTATGCTTACTCCGGCCCAGGTGCTTGGCCAGGCGGGCGAGGCCGCCGCGGCCGACTTCTACCGGCGGGCGGGCTTCGAGGTGCTGGCCCAGGGCTACCGCCACGGCCGCGCCGAGGTAGACCTAGTGCTGCGCTGGGGCCAGGAACTGCTGGTGTTTGCCGAAGTAAAAACCCGCAGCACCAGCCAATACGGCCCGCCCGAAACCTTCGTGTCCACTCGCAAGAAAGAGTTGTTTCGGCTGGCCGCCACGCACTTGCAGGACGAGCTAGGCTGGCGCGGCGACATCCGCTTCGACATCCTGGCGCTGACGCCGCTTCGCCAGGGCTTTCAGATTGAGGTGTTTGAGGACGCCTTTTGGTAGCCTTTTGCCGCGCAAAGGGCCTAGGGCTGCGGCGGGGCAGTTCCCTCGGGCGTGGCTGGCACGGGCGGCGGCGTAGCGGCTGGCTTGGGATGGTAGCCAGGGCGGCGGTCGGCGGCCTTGCGCACGGGGGCCCTGGGAACCGGGGCGCCGTGGCTGCCGGGGCGGCGCGCATCGGGCTTGGCGGTCAGTTCGGGGTCGGCGTCGGCGCGCTTGTCGATGTTCTTCTCCTTGTCAAATATCACCGAGCCGCCGTGGCTGTACTCGCGCACCAGCTCGGGCTCCTCGGGCTCGGGCTCGTAGCCGCTTTCGGCGTACTGCAGCACGTAGTGGCGGTAGTTTTTGTAGTCCCAGTAGTTGGTCCACTCCCCCACCCGGTGGCCGTTCTCAAACTTGCCGGCCCACTCGCGCTTGCCGTCGGCGGTGTACTTCACGTAATCGCCTTCGAGCTTACCGTTCACGTAGGGCACCACCTCGCGCATCATGGTCTGGCCCGCGTCGTAATAGCTGATGTTGGCATCGCGCGGGAAGCCCATCTCGTAGTGCGTTTTGGCCGTGAGGCCGCCTTTGGCATCGTACTTTTCCCAGCGCAGGTGGCGGGTGCCGTTGGCAAAGTAGCCAGTTTCCAGCACCTTGTTATTTTGCAGCTTCTTATACACGCCGTGCAGCACCTTATCGGCGGCAGGGTCGAGCGGCTCGGCGGCCTTGAAAATCTTGCGCTTGCGCGAGTCGTAGTAATAGACGGCGGGCGCTCGCTCGCTGGGCTGCTTAAAGGTTTTGAGGTAGTAGAATACCTCGATAATCTGGTTTTTGCCCTTGGGACCCGATTTCACGTAGGCCCGCTTCACGCGCTCGCCTAAAAAGACGTTTTTCTTGGTCTTGGTCTTCTTGCGCTGGGCGGCCTTCTCCTCCTCCTTGGCGGTTTTTTCCTCCTGCTTGGTCAGCACTGCTTTGCGGCCGGCGGTGCTCAGCTTGGGCTGGCCGCGGCGGGCGGTGGTCGTCAGCGAGTCGCCGGGCTCGGCCAGGGCCAGCACGGGCATTTCATCTTTTGAGTTGAAAGACACCGTTTTGCGCAGGCAGCCACTGGCCAGCACGGCCAGCACCCCCACGCCTATCACCTGAAAACGCAGCAGCGCCATAGCGTTAAAAAATTATCCGTCAGCCCCAACGTAAAACTAGGGCCGTTTAGTTTGACAGGCCCCCTAGATCCCGTCCGCACCCCAGCCGGCGGGGCAGCGGCCGGCGCCTACGCCAGTAGCCGGTCGCCCGCTACCAGCAGGCTTACGTCGAAGCCCTGGCCGCCCACGGGCTTGCCCGCTGCGGCGGCGGGCAGGTTATTACCGCGCAGGCGCCGGCCGTCTACCACCAGTACTACTTCCTCGCCAAACACTTCGGGGGCCTGGCCGGAGCGCAGCAGCAGGCCGGTTTCCTCGCTCAGCCCTAGGCCCAGCAGGTGCGGAAAGGCCAGCACGGCGTGCAGCAGGCGCGGGTAGCGCGCCCGCTCGATAAAGTGCTGGTCGATAAGCCACTGGGGCAGCAGCCCCAGGCCCGGCACCACGTCGATGCCGCCGGCCAGCAGGCTGCGCCAGCCCCGGCCACTTACCAGCATCTGGGCCCCTAGGGCCGAGGCGCCGGCGCTGGTGCCGGCCAGCACGAAGCCCGCATCGTGCTGGTGGCGGCGGCGCAAAATGCGCAGAAACTCGGTGCCGAACAGATGCTCGGTCAGGCGCTCCTGGTCGCCGCCGGTGAAGAAAACTAGGGCCGCGTCTTCGAGCCGCTTGAGCGTGTGGGTTGCGTCGGCGGGGTGCTGCTCGTCGATGAGCAAGTGGCCCACGTGGGGGCAGCCCAGGTTGTGCAGCACGCGGGCGTAGGCAGCGTGGGTGCGCCCGGGCTCGTGGGCGGTGGCCGTAGTCAGGATTTCGATGGGCGCGGTGCGACTGGGCAGCAGGCCGGCCAGCAGCGCCAGGGTGGGGTCGTCGTAGCCGCCGCCCAGCACCAGCACGGTGCTTTGAGGGGCGGCCGCGCCGGGCGAGGCGGCAGCAGAAGTAGTCAAATGGGCAAGCGAGGCTGGTTATGGGGGCTAAGTACGCTGAAAAAGGCAGCCAGGCTGCCAACTGGCCCGGCTTTTAGTGGTAATTTTACCCCATCACTGCTTAGCTGCCTAGCGAAACACCCGTCCACCCTCAAAACCTTTTACCGGTTTTATTCTGCCTATGACCTCGCCCGAAACCGTGGACCAAGTAACCGCACTAATCCAGGAGGGCGAGTTTTTCAAGCTGAAAAAACTATTGCGCGGCTTCCAAACCAATGAGCTGGTAGAACTGATTGAGAACGAGGACGACCGCGAGCAGCTCATTATTTTCCGGCTGCTGCCGCTGAAGCTGGCCACCGAAGTATTTGAGTACCTGGACCTGGACGTGCAGCGGCACTTCCTCGACAACCTGGCCCAGGACAAGATTACCGGCATCCTGAACGAGATGTCGCCCGACGACCGCACGGCCCTGCTGGAGTATCTGCCCGCCAATTTCGTGGCCGAGCTGGTGCAGAACCTGAGCGAGCCCGAGCGCCGCGTGACGCTGCAGCTGCTGGGCTACCCCGAATACTCAGTGGGCCGCCTGATGACGCCCGACTACATTGCCATTCGCGAGAACTGGACCGTGCAGCAGGTGCTCGATTACGTGCGCCAGCACGGCGGGCAGTCCGAAACGCTGAGCATGCTGTACGTAACCGATGCGCGCGGCAAGCTCATTGATGACATTCGCATCCGCGAGTTTTTGCTGGCCGCCCCCACCACCCGCGTGCGCGACCTCATGGACCACCGCTTCGTGGAGCTAACGGCCGCCCAGGACCAGGAGGAAGCTATCGACGTATTCCGGCGCAACGACCGCGTGGCCCTGCCCGTGGTTAGCCCCGACCAGGGAATTTTGCTCGGCATCGTAACGCTGGACGACATCCTCAGCATTCGGGAGGAGGAGGATACCGAAGATATTCAGAAGTTTGGCGGCTCCGAAGCCCTCGACGAGCCTTACCTCACCATTCCGCTCATGCGCCTAGTGCAGAAGCGGGCCGGCTGGCTGGTCGTCCTCTTTTTGGGCGAGCTGCTCACGGCCTCGGCCATGCAGTATTTTCAGGGCGAGTTGGAAAAGGCCATTGTGCTCACGCTGTTTTTGCCACTCATTATTAGCTCGGGCGGCAATGCTGGCTCGCAGGCTACCTCACTCATTATTAGGGCCATGGCCCTGGGGGAGTTTAAGCTAAGCGAGTGGTGGCGGGTGCTGCGGCGCGAGCTGCTGAGCGGCCTGCTACTGGGTTTGGTGCTCGGCATAGTTGGGTTTGCCCGCATTACCATCTGGCAGCATTTCTCCCACGTTTATGGTGAGCACTGGCTACTTATCGCCACTACGGTTGGGCTGGCGCTGGTAGGTATCGTGCTGTGGGGCAGCATTGCCGGCTCCATGCTGCCGTTCATCCTCCGCCGGCTGGGCCTCGACCCGGCTACCTCATCGGCCCCCTTCGTGGCCACGCTGGTTGACGTAACGGGTCTCATTATTTACTTCTCCGTGGCGCTGGTAATTTTGCGCGGCACGCTGCTTTAGCTTGGGCTAGGCACCTTGCGCACGAGCGCCTAGGGCCTTTTTTGTGTGCGGGAAGCCCCAGGCGCTGGCCTCACCATTCGCCCCGGCGATTGGCCTTTTTCGCGCTCTGACGCTTTTTGCCTTCCAGGCGTTCGCGCACAGCGCCGGGGCTAGGGCGAGTGGCGCGGCGGGCTTTGGGGCGGTGCAGGCTTTTTTGCAGTAGCTGGTGAAAGCGAATTAGCGCCAGCTCGCGGTTGCGCAGTTGGCTGCGGTCGTCCTGGGCCACTACCAGCAGGTAACCTTCAGCGGTGAGGCGCGCAGCCAGCTTTTCAAACAGCAATTGCTTCTCCAAATCGCTTAGCAGCTGCGAGTTAAACAAGTGCCAGCGCAGCTCTACGCGGCTTTCTACCTTGTTTACGTTTTGCCCACCGGGGCCGCTGGCCCGGCTGGTTTGCCAGGCTATTTCGGGCAGAAAGGCAGCGGCGAGCGGCAGCATCTTTTCAATGAGGCTGTTTAGGGGTTCCAAAATTTCTACTAAGCTGTCCTGCTGCGACAAGCGCAGCAGGACAGTCTAAACTAATTTTCACAAAATCCTAAACAGCTGCAATAAATAATTATCAGTCACTCCTAGTATGCTCTTTGGCAACTGGTAACTACCCATTATTGATTGGTAATTGACCCTAGGGTTTCTCTAGCAGCATAGCGCCGTAGGAGTAGCCGCCACCAAAAACCGTCACAATGATTTGGTCACCAGCCTTCAGGTCGCTCCAGATTTCGGCCAGGCCGATGGCAGCGCCGGCGCAGCCCGTGTTGCCCAGGCGGTCGATATTATTGACGGCGCGGGCGGGGTCGAGGCCCAGCTGCTTGGTCACGTTGGCCGAGATGCGCAAGTTGGCTTGGTGCGGAATTAGGTAGGTTAGCTCATTTATCGTCAGGTTGTTAGCCTTCAGCAAGTCCTGCGTGATGCGCGTCATGTAGGTGCAGGCCTGCTGAAACACGTCGCGGCCGTAGGGCATCACAATGCCTTTCTCCACGGGCTTCAGCGTCACGGCCTCGTCGGCCTTACCCATGGGCGCGGCGCCGCCCGTCAGCACCTGGCGCACGCGCAGGTCGCCGGGCGCCAGGGGCTCGCGGGTGAAGAGCAGGGCCGCCGCCCCATCGCCCCAGAGGTGGCCAGCCATGGTGTCGGTTTCGTTGTTGTAGGCCGTGTTATGCTCCGTGACGACGACCAGGGCGTGGCTGGCTTTCTGGAGAGCAAAGTAGCCCTCCACAATCTCCACCGCGTTGAGCAGCGACGAGCAGGCCGACGAGATGCTCACGGTGGGTATCTCGTTGATGTTCAGATAGCGCTGCACGGCGTGGGCGGCCGTATAAATCGTATCGTGCGGGGTGTAGGTGCCAGCCACGATGAGGTCGATGCGGGCGGGGTCGAAAGCGGGCAGCTCGGCCAGCAGGGCCTGGGTGGCGGCCACGGCCATAGTGTTGGCGTTTTCACCTTCGCCGGCTTTGCGCCGCTCCCGAATACCGGTTCGCTCAACTATCCAGTCCGAAGCCAGGCCATTGAGTTGGGTAAAATGTTCGTTCGTGACGACGGCCGCCGGCAAATAGGCGGCCACGTGGTGCAGGTACACAGTGGGGCGGAACTAGGGGGAGGTAGATTAATTTACGGCAAAGTTCCGACCTAACGCCCGTTAGCCCCCGCAAAAGTTCGGTAAATCCCGAATTTTACACGCCTCTTGGGCAGGTACTAGCCCGGCGTTGGCTGGCGTTAGGGCCGGGCCAGGCTGGTTTTGGCCGGGTCATTGCCCTAGGGTTACTATGCGTTTTCCACTTGCTTTACTGGCCGGCCTGCTGGCCCTGGCACGCCCCGCCGCCGCCCAAAAGTACGACACCGCCCTAGGGGTACGTTTGGGCGGCAACAACTACGGCCTCACGCTGCAACAGCGCCTGGCCTCGCGCCTAACCCTGGAGGGCATCGCGGGCCTGGGCCAGCGCGAGTACAGCGGCACGGTGCTGGCCGAGTACCACTTCGGCATCTTGGGGCCCAGCCTCAACTACTACTTTGGGGCGGGCGGCCACCTGGGGCACAACAAGGACACCGGTGGCTACAGCGGCCTCGACGCGCTGATGGGCGTCGAGTATAAGGTAGCCTTTTTGCCCATCGCGCTCAGCTTCGACTTCAAGCCCACCCTCGAATTTTCGGGCGACGACTACGCCCGTTTCCCCACGGCCTTTTCCATTCGCTACGTGCTTATTAAGCGTAAAGACGGCATTTTCAGCCGCTTCCGACGTTAGAGGCTTTTCGCCTAGGCGGGGCCTAGGGGCAGTTTTGGCGCGGGCGGCGGCTAGCGGCTGCCTAGGCCTAGGCGCTGCGCCAGCGTGCGCATAATACGGCGGCCCCTAGTTTTGACGGTGCCCTCGGGCAGGTGCAGGTGTTCGGCCGCTTCGGGGTAGGTATAACCTTCAAAATAAAGCATTTCCAGCAGCTGCCGGTCGCTGGGGTTAAGCAGCTGCAGCCAGTCGCGCACGTCGAGGTGCTCGGGCTTGAAGCTGACCGGCGCCACCAGGTTGCCCACGGTTTTTTCGGTAAATGGGGTGAGGGGCGCGGCGGCGCGCTGGGCCCGCACGGCCCGCAGGCGGTCGATAGCCAAGTTGCGGCTGATGCTGAGGGCCCAAGTAAAGAGCCGGCCCTTGCTACGGTCGTAGCTCGGGAAGCCCTGCCAAAACTTAAGCATACTTTCTTGCAGCACGTCCTCGGCTAGCTCGCGGTGCTGCACAATGCGCAGTATGGTTTGGAAGAGCGCCGGCCGGTAATTGCGGTAAAACAACGCCATGGCCTGTTCATCCCGTGCTTGCAACCTGGCAACAAGTTGGTTTTCAGCTTCTGGCGCAAGTATTTTCATCAGGGGCAATGCTCAGCGATGCTCCACCTACGCACCGTTTTTGCTCCCCGGATTTAGCCAGGCGTAAAATAAATTGTCTACCTTTTTGGAACTTTTACTTGATTAGCAGCCAGTATCTTAGCTATGCATGAGGTTACTCAATCCTCTTCGCGGTAGTTCCTTCCTAGCCAGTGTTCTGGCTTGCCAGCGGGTGATACTTGTTACCCGCTTGGTGCCCTAGGGCACTCGCCTAATCTAGCGCCGCGGTTGCTTCAGCTAGGGCGACTACCGCTGCTGACGTGAGAGCCAGAATGGCTTAAAACGCAAAAACGGCCCTAGCAATGCGCTAGGACCGTTTTATGTGGCAACAGTTGGGCCAACACCCACCTACTTGGCTTGATTCATCCTATTACTAAAAGCGCCTTCTGAGCACGCCAGCGCGTTTCTACCTCATCAGGTTATCGGAATTAATCAAGCTAGCAACGGAATCAATCGGATGGTTTGTCCCCTAGCTGTCCTCTGAGCGGGGGACAAACCATAGCTTTAGAGCGGCTTCCCACCTATTCGAATAACTTCCGTTTCTTTTCTGCTCAAAGAGCCCGGCGCAACCAAACTTACACCCACCTTTGCCTTCATCAGCCTCGATGGCCAGCGCACTAAAGTTTATACCGGTTTGAGCATCCTACCCGAGCAGTGGCTCAAAAGCGAACAGCGCGTCCAGGTGCGGAGCTACGCGGATAATGGTAAGCTTAACGACGCGCTGGAGCTGGCTGAGGGGCAGCTGCTCCACTGCTACCGCACCCACGCGCTCAGGGCCAGTTGCCGGGTGTATAAGCCCTGCGGGCGGCCGTGGTACCCGTGCCGGCTGAGCAGGTAACCCAGGCCGCGGCCATGGGCTTCTGGCAGCACCTTGACGAATGGGTAGAGCTGAAGCACCCCTAGGGCTTGTTCAATACAGCCCGTACCTACGCTACGGCCGCGCGGCACTTGCGCGAGTTCGCCCAGGCCAGCCGCTTCGCCGTGAATTTCGATACTATCATGCCCACCTTTGGCGAGCGCTTCACGGCCTATCTAGTAGGGCCAGTAGGGCCAGCCCACTTGACGGATAACACCATCAGCAAGATTTTAACGCGGGTCAAGCTATTCATGAAGTGGGCCGGCACACCAACTCTTATTATCCGAAGCTGACGTGGGCCCGACGTGAGCCCGACATGATGACGCTGACGGCCGATGAGTTGCAGCACTTAGCCACGGTGCCGCTTCCAGTTGGTGGCTACCTCGACAACGCCCACGGGCTATTCGTGCTCAGCTGCTACACCGGCCTGCGCTACTCGGACTTGGTGAGCATCCGGGCCGAGCACGTGCGTGGCACCTCGCTGCGGCTGGTGATGCACAAAACGAAAGACGTGGTGACGGTGCCTCTGCGGCCCGAGGCGGCAGCGCTCGTCGAGCGCGTGGTGTCGGGTGAATTGCGGCCGGTGGCCAACCAGGTGCTCAACCATTTTTTGAAGGAACTAGGCCAGCGGGCCGAGCTGACGGCACCAGTGGAGGCAGTGCGCTACCGGGGCGGCCGGCGCGAGAGCGACACCTTGCCCAAGTGGCAGCGTCTTACTTGTCACACGGGCCGGCGCACCTTCGCTACGCTGGCGCTGGAGCAGGGCCTGCGGCCGGAGTTAGTGATGAAAATTACTGGGCACCGCAGCTGGGCTAGCTTCAAGCGCTACGTCAACGTGACGGCCGACGTGGTGAGCCGGGAGTTTCACCGGGTATATGGCGGTGGCAATCAGGCCTCAACTGAAATCACCTAGTAAATTTGTTCGATGCACTTACCAGACCCGCCCGACTATGAACATACTATACACTTTCAAGCCCTCATTACTTCTTACGAATTATCTGATTTTCTACTGAGTAATCGCTTGCAAAGAGTTGAAGCTATGCATCCTCTACTAAGAGGTGTTCGCGTAGTAATTGGGGGCACCAATACTGTAAAACCGCATCATGTCACTACGCTAGCCTGCTTGTTAGATGAATATCATCGAGCAGGAATACCTATCCATTTTGAAGAGGAAAATGTAGTAGTTTTTCCATACCTGCGAACTATTGGCTTTTTCGCTCAGTGGGACACACCTGGTAATGACGCGGAAATATCCACTTTTCAAGTAGCAACAGACTCCACATCATTCATACTTTGGAGGGCTGAGCCGGCGGCTATGAATGCCTACGTACAGAGTGCATATCAGCATTACAGCGCTAGCTTTTTCAGGGAGAAAAACCTTACTTTTTTAACTACTTATCTAGCAGAGCTTTTTAATAATGTCTTTGACCATGCATTCACTGCTATTATCTCTAATCGGGTAGCATTTGGCATGGTGCAGTACTATCCATCTCGTCGTCGCTTATTTATCGCCGTATCTGATTTTGGCTTAGGTATACCTAAGACAATCAATCACTTTTTAACGGCAAATGGCTAGGAACCAGTTACTGCCACCGAAGCGTTACAAAAGGCCATAGCACCTCGATTCACCTCGCGCTCGCGTCCTCATAATCAAGGCCGCGGTCTTGATACCCTGCGCACCGGAATTTTACAATTACGTGGTACTCTGACACTTCAAACTTCCAGAGTTATCTACCACGTCAGTGAGAAGGGTCGCGAGATTTTTCATGGATGCCCTGAAGTTGATTTTCCTGGCACAACTGCTACGCTACGAATATTTTACGACAATCTAGCGGCTGAGGAAACTGATATTCTCGAGGATGATATCGAGTTATTTTGAGTAAATCCGCCGTATACTGTCAACACTTAATTCGCCCTGTCCAATTTTCACCTATGAGCGTCCTGCCCCCCACCGGCACAGTTCTGATGGTAGCATCCATCACTGCTGGCACTCTCTCTAATGCTGACGGCTACAAGCTGTTTATAGCTCTGAAGGAAGCGCTGGTTGAACAGCCGGGCTCCGTCACGCTGGACCTTACCGATGTGGTAAACTTCTCCAGTTCATTTCTAAATTCTTCGCTCGGCGCACTTTACGACGAGTTTGGCATAGTTGGATATAAGCGCCTGCGCTTGAACAACTACAAGCCTGCTCAGGCTAAAATGCTGAAAGATTATATGGCTGATGTAGCCCAAACCCATCAGGCATAACAGCTAACTTCTTAAAAATTTAAAGCCCTACTCGTTAGGGCTTTTTCGTGCCTACCCAATAGCAAAGGCCACCTAACTTGCACCGTAGCTGTCCGTATTCGTAATAAAGCGGCTGAGGCAGGTCATACTCTTTGCTTCTATGCAATTCCTGGCGCACCTGGTCTTCTGGCTAGCTACTCACCTCTTCGTGATGCCGGTGCTTGCGGCGCTTAGTTTTCCGGCAATGGGTTTCCTAATGCCCAAAACTGCCTCGCGGTGGGTGCGTAGCCTTCCTTTCCCGCTGATGCTCGTTGCAGTACTGAACGTCTTTTTTGGGTCAATGCTGGCCGCGCGGCTGGTGTACCGGGCGGGGGCTACTGGGCGGGGCGAGGTTATCAGCTCCTACGGCACCAGTACCCAGGTCAACAGCCACAACGTAGTGGGCTACCGCGTGCTGCTGCGCACTCAGCAGGGCCAGACTGTGCCAGCCTCGTTCGAGGACGACGACTTCAACGTGTACCCGCCGGCCAATAGCGTAGTATATCCAGGGGTAGGTGACCAGTTCACGGCCCGCTACCTGCCCGACTACCCACAGGACTTCGTCATCGTCACCAACGACAATAGCCCCTACGCGCATCAGCTGGGCTGCGCCGCCCTCCTCGACAGCCTGCACGCCGCTCGGCGCACGCACGAGTTCGACTTAGCCAACACGACTAGTAAGCAGGCCTACCGCATCCTCATCCGGCGCGTTATTGCCCAGGGCTGCTACACCGACAGCCTTGACCGGCGCAAGTACTTCGGCGACCTGGACGCCGTGCAGCTCGAACCCTGCCAGGCGCTGCTCGACTCGCTCGACGTACTGCGCAAGCGCTATAACGCCAACGTGGCCGACGAGCCTAACAAGCGGGCGTACCTTGTACTCATCCACCGCGTCATCGCTCGCCCCCCCTGCTACACCGACAGCACTGACCTGCGCAAGTACTACGACGACATTCGGCACATACAGCTAAGCGAAGCTCAGTTACGGGACCGCTAGACTTGGCTCTATTACGCCTGAGGTGATTGGGTAATTCTGGACAGAATAGGGTCTTATCTTTCCTTCGTCATGAAAGACAGCTCTCAACCTGTTGAACGTCGGCGCTAGGATGCCGCCTTCCGGGCCGAGGCCCTGCGCCTAGCCGGTGAAAGCCGCTCCACCCAGGCCGCGGCGCGGGCCCTCAACATCGACCCCAAACGAATTTATAAGTGGCAGAAAGAAGCCCTTACGCCGGTGGCTGCCGCCCGTGGGGCGGAGTTGGACCTGGCTACGGTGGCCGAGTTGCGTCAGCTGCGGGCTTCGGCGCGCCGACAGGCGCAGGAGCTGGACATTTTAAAAAAGCCATTGCCATCTTTTCAACGACCGAGAACCCATGAGCCGCTACCGCTTTATTCAGGCGCAGCGGGACCAGTACCCACTGCGCCTGCTCTGCCAGGTGCTGCGGGTGCCAGCCAGTGGGTATTATGCGTGGCAACATACTCAGCAGCAAGCAGTAAAACGTGAGCCGTCCGCCTGGGAAGAGGCGCTGGTTAAGGTCTTCGGCGGGTATAAACGCTGCTACGGCACCCGCCGCCTGCGCGTCGCCTTGCGCAAGCAGGGCTACCGCGTCGGGCGGCAGCGGCTACGCACGGCCATGCGGCGCCGAGGGCTGCGGGCCTTGCAACCGAAGGCCTTCACGCCGCGCACGACCGACTCGACCCACGACCTACGCTGCGCCCCGAACCGGCTGCTCGACCAGCCCAAGCCGACCCAGGCTAATCAAGTATGGGTCAGCGACCTCACCTACTTGCCGCTGGCCAACGGCGAGGGGGTCTACTTATGCGCGTACCAGGATATGGTCAGCAAGCAGGTAGTGGGCTGGCACGTGATGGCTACCATGCCCGAAGAGCTAATTACCAAGGCCTTGCAGCGCGTTTTTTGGGCCCAGCCGCCCACGCCTGGTCTGCTCGTGCACTCGAACCGGGGCGGGCAGTACTGCGGCAAAGCGTACCGCAAACTACTCCACGACCACGAAGCCCTGCGCTCGCAGAGCCGCCGCGGCGACTGCTACGATAATGCCCAGGCTGAGAGCCTCTGGTCGCGCCTCAAAACGGAGGTACTCGAAGTCCGTGAGCGACCCGTTTTTGCCGATTTGGCCGACGCACAGGCCAGCGTCGCCGACTATTTTGACTACTATAATCACGAGCGCCTACATTCCAGTGTTGATTATCAGACGCCGTATCACACTCACCAACAGCTTCTTCAACTTAGTGCCCTAAACTGTCCAGCGTAATCGGACCACCTCAATGGTCCCAATCAGCTTTGCCATCGCCCTGCTGCTGGGAGCGGGTGGCTTCCTGTTGCTCTTGTCCCTATGGCTAGGTTGGCAGCGCTACGCCTTCCGCGCCCCTATGGCCAGCGACAGATTCCGTCGCTTAGTGCTAGTGGCAGTGGTGCCGCCCGCTGTGCTAGGTGCGCTCGTGGTGCTTTACTTGGTAAGTCACGTATCGCGTCTGGATTAAGTATCCCGCCGCCTAGGCGTAGAATAGCCCTTATGACTAGTCCCCTCTCTTCCCCGCTCACCGTCATTGAGCCACAGCGGCACACCCAGCAAGTCAGCAGCTACCAAAACGTGCCGTTGTCCGTGGACAACGACCATCTAGTGCGGCTCAGTGTGATGACCGAACCCTACCCCTGGCATCATCACCCCAATAGTGATGAAGTATTTTTGGGGGTAGAGGGTATTCTATGTATTGGCCTGGAAGGGCGCCCGGTGGAGTTAGCCCCTGGGCAGCTATTTACTATTCCAGCCAATGTCTGGCACCGGACGCGCCCCCAGGGTAGCCGGTCAGTAAACCTGACACCTTTGAGTTGGCGGAAATAAGAACCGTACTGGCGTAGCCCCGCCCCCTGGGTCTATAGTAGCCCCCTCACCCCCGCCGCCGCAGATACTTGAGCCCGGTAGTCATCCCCCATTTCCCCTGCCACCACCCGCCGCACCCGCGCCTGGGGCCAGGAAGGATGCAGCCCATTGCCAATCGCCCCGCTAAATCCTCAAGAAGCTGCTTGATGCGGGCGTCATCAGCCGAATCGAGTTCGACACTCAGAAGGCCAAGCTGCTGGGTAGATATGGGCCACGGACCCAGTACCATTTGGTAAGAGCCCAGTAACAAGTATAGCTTCGCGGTTCTGCCGCGCGCTAGGCCGGCAGCTCGCTTTTAGCGCACGCCTACAATGCCCCTCTCTGCCGCCACCCTTCGCCTGGAAAATGCCGCCGGGCAGGTACTCACGCACCCAACGGGCTACGTCGTGCTCATCTACAAACCGGGCCCCCGCACCCTGCCCGACTTACAGGCGCTCATTACCCGCATAACCGAGTTGCTGCGCACCTACAACTGGTACCGTATCCTGGGCGACCAGCGCCTGATGGCGCCCCTCACCACCGCCCAGACGGAGTGGCTAGTGCACTACTGGCAGCAACACGGGCCGCTCTACGCTGCCGTGATACTCGCCCAAGACGTGTTTGCGCGCTTAGCAGCCAGCCAGCTGAAGCAGCAGATAAGCGACACTGGCATTACCTACCGGCAGTTTGCTGACGAGGCGGCTGCCGTGCGCTGGTTAGGGCAGATAACCTAGCTGGTTCCTGTACTATGCGCCAGCAGTTGAGTTCGTGGACCCAGTTTCCACGAAAAAGCCCCACCTTGCGGGCGGGGCCTAATTTGCAAGCGGCTTGCCCTATGCCTTTTTTGCCTCGGGGGGACAGGGGGCAGCGCCCCCAGTAGAACGAGTAGAGTTACTCATACCCTTATGGAGCGACATCACAGTCAGCAAAGAGATTATTAAGGTAGACATCATCTTGGGCGAGCCAATATTTAGTGCGTAGCCAGTTGAGGCACCGAATAGTTACGTTCAAATAGCCCCGAACAAACAGTTTGAGGATATAGTAGCCTAAGGGTAGACCAATAGCTAACACAAATAGGCCAGGTAGAATAAAAAGAATAAGTCCTAACCCAGCAAACGTGTATAATAGCACTGCATAGAGGGCAATTCCTTTCGATGCTAAGTACATGATACTGGGCAAAGTACCGAGTAATAAAACGGGCGGTGGTCTGTTTAAAGGTGACGAGCGTATAAGGCTTTATGGTATACACCCAACACCTGTGCGCCAAGTGTGGTAGCGCACATATTCGGCGCAACGGCAGTAGCCAAGGACACGCGAAGTATCAGTGCAAAGCGTGCGGCTACCAGGCACGGTTCACGCCGGCAGCGGTGGCGAAAGCGGCGCAGTATGCGCAAGTAGCCAAGCTGCTGGTCGAGCGCAACTCGCAACGCAGTATTGTGCGGGCGACGGGCGTGGCACGGGTGACGGTCGCAAAACTGGCAAAAAAAAGCAGCGGCAGCGTCCCCTCTTCTTCCCCGCTTACGCCGCAAGAGAGCCCAGAAAAAGCGTTGGGAAGCGCTCGAACTCGATGAAATGTGGGCTTTTGTGGGCAGTAAAGCGCACAAAGTCTGGCTGTGGCTCGCCGTCGAGCGCGCGAGTCGGCGCATCGTGGCATGGGTCCTGGGCGACCGTAGTGCCCAAACAGCTCAGCGACTGTGGCAGGCGCTACCCCGCCGCTACCGGCGCCAGTGCTGGTATTTTACGGACCTGTGGGACGCCTATAACAAGGTCTTACCTCGCTGGCAGCACCGCCCCTGTCCGAAAGGTGAAGGGCAAACCAGTATTGTGGAAGCCATCCATTGCTCCTTGCGCCAACGTTGCGGTGTATTGGTGCGCAAGTCCTGTTCCTTTAGCAAGAGCTTAGTAATGCATACGGCGCGCATTAAAATCGTAATTGATAACTACAATCTCACCTTGAATTAGACCGCCGCCATAAAAGGATAGCACTTAGCCAGAGTATGGATTCTATCGCCAGTCGTTTAGTGCCGAACATACGAATTGTGAGAAAACGAATTAGCATTGGCACGAGTGACTATTAAAGGAGGTGGCACATAAGAATTTACCTACTCATTTGATTAAAGAAGGGCAGCAAAAAGCCCCGCCGGGTAGGGCGGGACTTTGTTAGTACTATATATTAAAAAAGTTACGCTTCTGAATTTTCTGGTCGTGCTGACGATAGCGGTCCCGACTGCGCTGGTTGACCCGTTGGCTGTGCTTAGCAGATTGAGTTAGGTGCGTAGTGCAACTAGCCAGCAGCAGTAGTACAAGCAGTAGAACTTTCATGCCCCCAATCTACACTACGGCGCTAGTTCGGGCGGTGTGCCCTAAAAAAGCAGGCCCATCAAAAAGCCCCACCTACTTGGCTGGCCCACTCACATTCTTGTTATCTACGTCATGGACGCTAGGTGCGGAACCAGTCCAGTTCACAGAATTGCCGTTACCATATAGATTAAGCTGCGCACAAGTGCCCATCAGCAGCAAGTGGTTGTTGTTACCATTAACTGTTACGGTGTTACTAGTGCAGGCAATGGTGCGGCGGGCGTTGTTGCCATTAATAACTACGGCACTGCCCCGCCGAGCGGGTGCGCTAGCTGCTCGTGCCTTAGCCAGGCGGATAGCTGTAGCGCCTACTCCGTTGCTAGTGATAGTCGTACCATTGCTCTAGATGACGGTGCCACCAGCTCCATTGGTACGAATGGAGGTTTGAGCCTGGGCGGTTAGTGCCCCTAGGGCCAGGAGCAGCCCGGTGGCGAGTAGGAGGTATTTCATACCTGCCAAGTTAGAACCAAACCCGCACCCCGAATAGCTGCCGCGCAGCCCGTCAGCCGTTTCTTTGCCCGGATGCTTCGCTTCTTTCTGCTCGGCCTGGCCCTGGCCGGCTTGGTACTGCCTGCCGCTGCGCAGTCGGCGCCACCAGCCCTATTGGTATCGTTGCCTTTTGAGGTGGTAGGTGGCGTCATCGTGCTGCGCAACCTGGCCTTCAATGGGCGCCGCGGCGACTTTATCCTCGACACGGGCTGCACCTACGCCCTAGTCATTGAGCAAGCCGCTTTTCCCAGCCAGGTGCGCCCCAGCGCAAAGGGCGGACTCAGCGCGGCGGGGACCACCCCCATCCAGGAACTGCCTATCACGCAATTTGACTTCGGACAAATTCGCCCCCCGCAGCTGGCGCAGGCCACCTCGCTGGCGGCCCTGCGGCCGCTGGTCGGCCCGCGGCTGCTGGGCCTCATCGGCACGGGCCTGCTGCGCCGCTTCGAGGTGGTGCTCGACTACGCCCACCAGCGCCTGAGCTGTTACGAGTTGGGTCCGCAGGCCTCGTCGGTCCGCCCCTTCACGCGCCGCGACTCGGTGGCCTTCACCCTGGAAAAGGGCTGGCCTGTTACGCTCGCCCACATCGGGGCAGTGCCGGTGCCGCTGTTACTCGACACGGGGGCCCGCCAAAACCTGCTCGATGCCGACTTGGCCCGGGCCCTGCCGGCGGGCACCCGCCCCACGGGCGCCCAGCCGGAAACAGTCGTGGGCCCCGCTGGTCGGGTAGCGGCGCAGCGCGCCTTCCTGCCAAAATTGCAGGTGGGCACGGCCGAGTGGCGCCGGGTGCCCATGCTGCTGACGGCGCCCGTACGCTACCAGAATGGGCAGGCGCTGCCTTACCAGGGAGTGCTGGGCGGCACTTTCTTGAGTCAGGAGCCGCTGGTGAGCTTTCACTACGGCCGGCGGCAGTTCTACTTCCTGACCCCCGCGCGGCCCTGAGCTGCTACACCTGTAGACAGGGCCAGCACTTTGCTAGTACCTAATCGCTAGCGGCCGCGTAAAGGGACTGCTCTTCAGTGTTTCACTACATGGCTACGTCAATTACTGTTAGTTTCCGCTTCCGTACTCACTGGCTACGTAGTGGTCTACTTGGGTTGTGGCTGAGCTCCTGCGCCGCCCCCTCGCACCAGGTGCAGGCTACCCGCCAGGGCCGCGCTACCGCCCCCACCCCGCCCCAGATGGTGCGCAGTACGGAGGCCACCGAGGCCCAACTTAATCTAGCCCATAAGCAGGGCTACGCCGAGGAGCGAGCCGAGAAATGGTACCTTACCCACGCCGCCCCGGCCGCCCACCAGCAGCCGGCCGGCGAGTACCGCGTGGCTTATACCCTGAGTGCTCCCGAAGGCTGGTACGAACTAGCTGGACAGATGCTGCAGTGGCACCCACCCGCCGCCGGGGCCACAGCTCACCTCCGAGTATTCGTGCGTGATGGGGCCGACGACCGGCCCCTGCCGGGCCTAACGGTGCGGGCCACCTTCACGCCCGCCGGGGGCGCCTCGCAGCCTGCGCAGGACATCCCCGCTGGCTGGTACCCGCTGGTGAGCGCCTATGGCGAGAATGTGGCCCTGCCCCCGGGCGCCTACCACCTGCGCCTGGACATTTCGCGTCTGCCCTTCCGCCGCCACGACCCCTACAACGGCGACCGCCTCACCCGCCCGGTGGTGGTCGAGTTTGACCAGGTGCCGCTGACGGCTACCCTGGCCCAGCAGCAGCCGCTCTCGGACGCCGCCGCGGCCGACACCGAGTTGGCGCAGGCCCAAGGGGATGCCTACCACGAAACCCTCGCCGCCCTCTACGAGGACGCCAACTCGGGGGCAGCCCGGCCAGCCGGCGATTACCGGGTGGGCTACGCTCTGGACTATGCGCTGGCTACCTGGGAGTTGGACGAAGTCCGCAGCAGGTTTGCGTACGAAATTGACATCGAGGAGAGCGCGCAGTACAATGCCCACGTGGAAGCCACGGTGCAGGAGGCGCGTACCGGCCGCTTCGTGCCGGGCCTGCAGCTCACGGCTACCTTGACCAACCAGGGGGGGCATGGGCTAGGCACCCACGAGCTGCCCTTCGAGTGGCACCCCTGGGTGTTTCACTATGGTGCTAACTGGCGGGTGCCGCGCCCGGGCTACTACCGCCTGCGTCTGCAGGCCGCCGCGCCCGCCATCCGGCGCTACGGGCGCACGGTGGGCCAGGTATTTGCGCAAGGCTTCGAGGTCAGCTTTGATTCGGTACGCGTGGTAACGGGTTCTAAATAAGCAGGTATATGCACCTCCTCAGTTACCAAGCTCGCGGCTTGCTAGCGGCGCTGGCCCTCGGGCTGGTGGCGGCCCCTCCAGCGGCGGCCCAGCGCTCGTTCTACCGCGTATACCAGTACGAGCAGCCGCTCAAGGGCTGGCTGGAAGCCACGCTCTGGACCACGGTAGTACCTAGCAGCCACCTCGCCTACGAGCACTTTGGCGAGGGGCTGACCCGCAACGGCCTCTCGGCGCACTCGCTGGAATTTGAGTATGGCCTCACCGACCAATCGACTCTCGGGGTGTACCTCAACGCCGAGAACCCCGGCGGGGCAGGCTTGCAGGTGTCGCAGTTTCAGGCGGTGTACCGCTACCGGCTCGCGCGCCGCTACGCCCACTTCCTTAATACCTCCTTCTACCTAGGGTATATCGTGCCGCGCCACCGCTACGACAACACCCAGGAGGTGGAAGTACGCACGGTGCTGGAACACGACTTCACCGATTTTCGGGTAGTGCTTAATCCGACCCTCAGCCAGGCTATCAGTGGGGAGGAGGCGCGCTTCTGGCCCACGGCGCTGCTGGATGGGGCCGTGTATTACCGGCGCTACTTTCATGTGCAGCCGGGGGTGGAATTATACAATAATTTCGGCGAACTAGGCTCCTTTCGCCAGCCGCGTCACCACCAAGTATTTACCACGCTCGATTTGCGAGGCCTGGGCTTCGACCTGAACCTAGGCCTAGGGCTGCCCCTTACGCCCAACGATGACCGCTTAGTGGTGAAAGCCTTGCTAGTGTACTCGCTCGGCGTGGTCCGGCCCGAACTGTTATTTCATCGGGGCCAGCGCTCCACGGCCAACCAGTGACCTTAGCGAGCACCTCATGGGGTGGGCACCATGACTTTATCCAGGACTACCTGGTAAGCATCCGGGGTGACGCTGACCTCGCCCAGGTAGGGGTGGTCGAGGGCGGCAATCACAAAGACCATCACCCCTACCATCAGCGCCAGCAGCCCGGTGAGCACGGCGTGCAGCCGCAGGCTGACCACGACGAAGCCGTACGAAAAGGCAATCGTAATCAGCGCCCCGCTGAGTACGGCCGCCCACAGCACGCCCGGCACACTGACGCTGATGCTCTCAATGCGCTGTCGGCGCAGCTCCACCAGCTTATTGAAGGTCTCAATAGCTTGCCCATGCAGCACTTGCTGGCTCAGGGACGAAACCTCCGTGCGCAGCAATTGGCCCTGGAAGCGGGTGAGCAGGATACGTTCCTGGTCGTTGGCCAGGCCCCGGCGCTGGGCCGGCCAGGATTGCTGCACAATGTTGGTGGCGTAGGCACGCAGCTTCTGCTGTAGGGGCTGGCCCACGCCGGGCGGGTAGCCACTTAGGTCGCGGTAGAGCACGGCCAGCGAGGCCGCTTCTTGCGAGGCAATGCCGGAAGCGGTGGTGTAGTTCTGCCAGGTGGCAACCGTGAGCAGCCCTAGGGTGAGGCCGTAGAGCACCGTGACCCCAGAGAAAAACCAGCCTACTGTACCGTTGTCGATAAGCGCCGCCGCGGCACTGCCATTGAGGCGCCGATGAATCAGGCGCAGGCCTCCTAGCGCTAGCAGCACGGTGCCACCCACGATGAGCAGGGCCAGCAACCAGGTGGGAATTTCATAGAGCCAAAGCATTGCGCGGGGGGAGTGGTCAACTAAATAAAACATGCGCCCCCTAGACGTAGGCCGGGCCTGGGGAGTTGTGCACCTAGTTGTCGCTGCCGCTAACAGCTAGCTAGGTGGTAGCTTACGCGTACCGCCGGGCGAGCAAGCTTACGCAGCAAGCAGTTCCTCCTCGCGGTAGCAATCCCAGTAGCCATCGGCCAGCTGGTAGACCGGCACCCGTAGCAGGAGTCCAGTGACGGGGTGGCGCTCCTTCAAGTAGCCCCGCCAAACCACGTGGTACGGCTGCTGCTGCGTTAGGGGTACCACGGGGCGGCCTAATTCATAGGCAAAGCCCTCGACTGGGCGGGGCGGCGCAGCCGGCGCCACAGGAACAGCTGCTTGCTCTGCAGCAGCTAGCTCCTCCCCTACCTCGTCCCCGTACTCGGGGTCGGCCGGCTCGTCGTAGGCCGCCTGCCCCGTGTCGTCATAATCAGGGTCGGCCGCTAGCTCATACTCGCTATCTACTACCTCGTCGAAGCCCCCCTGGGGCAAGTCCTCATACTCCACATCGGCCCCGGTTTCCCAACTGGCGGCGTGCTGGTCCTCGTCGACGGAATAGCTTAATTTCTTAGTAGCGGCCATTTGGTCTGAGCAGTTGAAATAACAAAATCAGAATACTAAGCTACGTGGCAGGACGACACGTTGTCAAGCTGCGCTTGTAGGCAGCCTGCTTACGGTGAGCTTCCTATACGGCTGCTGGGCTTAACACTAAAAAGTTTTTCAGGCTGACTATCAAGTATCCATGCCAAGCACACTAGCCAGGCAATAGCCTAATCAGGTTAGCCGGCATTTACTTTGGCCTTTCCACTACCCTAGCTTTCCAACGCCTAATGCCCGACGTATTACTTATTCCGGTGCAGGAGGCGCCGATTCCAGCCGCTTTTTTGCCCGTCTTTTCGTGCCGGGTATCGGCGGGCTTCCCTTCGCCGGCCACCGACGAGATCGAAGGGCTGTTCGACCTCAACAAGCTGTTGTTTCACCACCCCGACGCCACGTACCTATGTGCGCGTGATGGGTGAGAGCATGGCGGGCGCCGAGATTCATCCCGGTGACTTGCTGGCGGTGGACAAGCACTTGACGGCCGACCATGGTCACATCGTGGTGGCGGTGGTGGAGGGCGACTGCACCGTCAAGCGGCTAGAACTGCGGGGCGAAGACTGGTGGCTGGTGCCGGCCAACCCTGCCTTTAAGCCCTACCGGGTGCGCAACACGGAGGAGGTGCACATCTGGGGCGTCATGACCCATGTAGTGCACGAGCTGATACCGGGCCGGCTCATGGCCCTGCTGCAGAGCTACGACTAGCGTATGTTCGGGCTCGTCGACTGCAACAACTTCTACGCTTCGTGCGAGCGGGTCTTTCAGCCCCGGCTCGAAGGCCAGCCCGTGGTGGTGCTCAGCAACAATGACGGCTGCATCATCTCACGCTCAGCTGAGGCCAAGGCCCTAGGCTTGCAGATGGGCGCGCCCTACTTCCAGGTACGCGAGCAGCTGCGCCAGCAGCAGGTGCAGGTCTTTTCCAGCAATTACGCGCTGTACGGCGACATGAGCCGGCGGGTCATGCACTACCTGGGGCAGACCGTGCCAGGCGTAGAAATCTACTCCATCGACGAGGCCTTTCTCGACCTGAGCGGCCTGCAGCAGCACCTGACGCCGTACCTAGGCAAGCTCGACGAGCTGGCCAGCACGATTCGCGCCCAGGTGAAGCAGCGCACCGGCATCCCGACCTGCGTAGGGGTGGCCCCCACCAAAACGCTGGCCAAGTTAGCCAACCGCCTGGCCAAGAAAGACGCGGTTTTGGGCGGGGTGCTGTACCTGGACTCGGCCGAGCGCCGGCGCTGGGCCCTCGGGCAGGTGGCCGTGGGCGACGTATGGGGCATCGGCCGCCAGTACGCCCAGAAGCTCACCGCCGCCGGCATCGACTCGGC
This sequence comes from Janthinobacterium lividum, assembly GCA_050954355.1. Taxonomy (GTDB): domain Bacteria; phylum Bacteroidota; class Bacteroidia; order Cytophagales; family Hymenobacteraceae; genus Hymenobacter. The sequence continues at coordinate 3,370 of JBPBPH010000081.1, read as the reverse complement.
GGCGGACCTCTCGAAGGTCAGCGAGGCCTGGGCCCGTAAAATGCTGGGCGGGGTAGTAGGCGCGCGCTTGGTGCGCGAGCTGCAGGGCTACCCCTGCACCGGGCTGCACGCCTCGGAGGATGGCACCTTGAGCCGGCAGAGCATCAGCTGCTCGCGCACCTTCGGGCGGCCGCTTACGGCGCAGGCTGACGTGCTGGCGGCCGTCACCTCCTTTTTGTCGCGCGCAGCGGAGAAGCTACGCCGGCAGGGCGAGCAGGCCTACGTGCTGACGGTATACGTGCAGAAGAACCGCTTTGACCCTAGGGTGCCGCCACCCCATTCGCGCTCGGCCACGTTGACGCTGCCCAGCGGGCCGACGGCCGACACGCTGACGCTGACCCGCTACGCTGCTCACCTGCTGGCCCGACTATGGGAGCCGGGCGCGGTCTACCACAAGGCTGGCGTAGTGCTTGATGGACTGGAGCCGCCCAGCAGCGGGCAGCAACTGGGCCTGTTTGCGGGGCCGGCCGCGGTAGTCCCGCTGCCGGCTTCAGTGCTGATAAATAAACGAGCGGAACTGATGGCGCAGGTAGACCTGCTCAACGTCCGCTACGGCCGCGGTACCGTGCGCTTGGGCAGCGCCGTGCCGGCGCCGGCCGTGATGGCTGGCCACACCTGTCCGCCTTGGCAGGGGCAAGCGCAGTGGCAGTCGCCCGCGTTTACTACTCGGCTAGAGGATTTGCTAACGGTCAAGTAATCTTACGGAATCACCTATATCTTCCTACAGCGTAGCCTTCGCCAAGAGCCTGCACGATTGGAATTAGATTCCCTGGCGGGTCAGCACTTCATCAATCAAGCCATAGGCTTGGGCCTCGTCGGCGCGCAGCCAGTAGTCCCGGTCCGAGTCGTCGTGGATTTGCTGGTAAGTTTTGCCCGTACGCTCGGCGTAGATGCCGTAGAGCTCCTGGCGCAACTTAACCACCTCGCGAGCCGTGATTTCGATGTCGACCGAGGGCCCCTGCACTCCGCCACTGGGCTGGTGAATCATGACGCGGGCATGGGGTAAAGCCGAGCGTTTGCCGATCGCTCCTCCGCACAGCAGGAAGGCGCCCATGCTAGCCGCCAGCCCAGTGCAGATGGTGGCTACGTCGGGCCGCACGTACTGCATGGTGTCGTACATCCCTAAGCCGGCGTACACCGAGCCGCCCGGTGAGTTGATGTAAAGCAAAATGTCTTTCTTCGGGTCAGCCGACTCTAGGAACAGCAGCTGGGCGTTGATGATGTTGGCAATGTGGTCGTCAACGGCCTGGCCCAGGAAGATGATGCGGTCCATAATTAAGCGCGAGAACACGTCGATTTCCCGGAAATTCTGCGGCCGTTCCTCAATGACAGAGCGTGTCATATTCTGCACGAAGGGTCGAGCTAAGTCGGCGGTGTGGGCCAGGTAGTGGTCGACGCGCAGGCCGTTGAGCCCCTGGCCCTGGACGGCAAATCTGCGAAATTCAGCTTGGTTAAGCATGCGAAAAAGTGGAATGAAGGAGGTACAGCAAGGCTACCCCTGCCCGAAAGCAAAGACTGGTTGACCCGTAAGGGGAGTGAAATGCTCGGCCGCTGCGGCTACCGCGCCCACCAGCGGCGCAACCAGCTAAGCCAGCCAGTTGCCTGTGGTGCGTACAACCGCTCGTGCAACCGCTGCAACTCGTGACGTAGCTGCTGGCGCCCGGCCAGGCGCAGCCCTTGATAGAGGTGCTGTTGCACCTGGGCATCAGCCGCTAAGTCTGCGTCCAGCAACTGGCGCAGGCGCCAATCCGCTGCCGACAGGGCAGCGGGCCCCTGAAGTAGCTGCTGCTCAATTAGGTGCAGGCGTTCGAGGTCGGGGCGCATGGGTTACTGGTCAAAGAGCTGGGTGTGCCAGGTGCTCCGTACCGCGTGGCGCAAGCGTTCTAGGCACTTGAACTTCTGCACCGTGGCTGAACGCACGGAGCGGTAGCCATAGGTTTCGGCCAGCTGGCTAAGCGGCTGCTGGAAATAGTAGAAATTTAGTAGCAGGCTTTTGCATTTCTCACTTAGCTGCTCCACGTAGTCAAGCACGGCAAAACCAGGGGCTGTTTCCGTTTCCTCCGTTGCGGGCTCCCACTCTTCGGGCAGGGCCTGGTGGGGTAGGCGGGCACGGCGGCGTACCTCTTGGTGCCAGAGGTTACGGCTGATGCTTAGCAGGTAGGTGCTGGCTGAGGCAGTGAGTAGCAGCGTGCCACTGGTGGCCTGCTCGTAGAGCATGACTACGGCATCCTGAAATACATCCTGGGCATCCTGCGCCGAGCCCCCACGGCGGCTGATGTAACGACGCACCGGCGGGAAGCCCTGCCGGTAGATCTGGATAAGCGCCTGGGCGCGGTCGGCCACCAAGGCTTGGCGCAAGGCGTCGTCGGCAAGGGAAGTTATTTGGGGAGGAGAAGTAGTCATCGGAGCAGGCGTATACTACTTATTAATGTAGTTTAGGCGCAACTATCACCTATCAGCCCTGAAACTTTGTGGAGGTGGGCATCGAGCAGGAGAAGCCAGTGGTGTTGCGCAGCTTTGTGAATGCCGGGCCGCTGGAGGATTACAGCCACTACGTGCAGTTGCCTGAACTATGAAGCGCTGGCGTTTACTCTGGAATATACTATGGTGGGGTGTCCGCTTGCTACTGGCAGCAGTGTGGGCTTGGGGGCTGCTCTATGCTAATGTATTGCTGATAGGCATGTTGAGTAGCAAATTATGGGAGCCGCATGGGCGCAATGCTGACTGGCCCATCCTCCTAATAGCTGGCGTATTAATTTGGTCAGTTACCGCAACGTACTGCTGGCTGCTCTACCGATGGGCGCCAGGCGTGGAACAGCGTGCGTGATGGAATAGTCAACTTATTGCAATAGTCTGGCATGGGGCAAAGAAAAGCCCCGCGGGGGAGGCGGGGCTTTTTACTTTCTAAACCACCGCTCAAACTCCCCCTCGCTCATCACCAACTCCAGCCCTATAACTTCTATCAGGCCCTGCTCAGCAGCCCCCGCTACGCGGACCGGCCGGGCAAGATGGCCGCGGCTACTGCCCAGGGCGGCAAGGTGACGCGGAGCACGGTGTACCGGGCGCTGCGGATAATGTACTAGCAGTTAGGCACTTAATAAGGCTGCCTATCTGCTACTATTGTGAACTTGCAGATTGCATTTAAACTACTATATCATTCCATTTTATTAAATGACCCAGGTTGTCGGTCAGTCTATTGTCAGGATTTGACCTTAGATACTTATTGGTACCCCTGAGGTGGTCTAGCCGAAACGGACAGGGAGAAGTCTTAACTTTCTCTGCCCATGACCGACAAAAAATTAGTTGACGGCCAGCCTGTCACCCGCAAAAA
>JBPBPH010000083.1:0-63558 GCA_050954355.1 Janthinobacterium lividum | reverse complement strand
TCGGCCGCTTCGGGGGCAATGGCGCTCGTGGCGGGCTCTTGGGCCACCACGGCGGGCAGCTGGCGGTGGTCGCCGATGAGGATGAACTTGGGCACCTTGGCCAGCAGCGCCAGCATGGGCCCTTCGAGCACCTGGCTGGCCTCGTCTATCACCGCCAGGTCGAAGTTTTTCAGCAAAAACAGCTCAGGCTTGCCCAGCAGGCTGGCCACGGTGCCCACGTAAAACGGGCAGCCCGTGAGGCGAGCCCGCACCGTTTGGCGGCTGGGGCAGTCGCGAATCATGTTGTCGAGCAAGTACGGGCGGTAGGGCGCGGCCGTGCCCAGGCGCGAGCCCACCCGGATAAAGGGCAGCCCGGCCGCCACCAACTGCTCGCAAATCTCGTCCACGGCGCGGTTGGTGTAGGCGGCCAGCAGCGCCTGCTTATCGTCCTGGTAGAGGCGCTCGGCCAGCTCGCGCAGCACGGCGCGGGTTTTGCCGGTGCCGGGCGGGCCGCAGAGCACAAACCAGTCGGGCGCGGCCAGGGCGCGGGCTACTACCTCGGGCGCGTCGGTAGCGGGCGCAGCGGCGGGGTTCCAGCCCGCGGGCACCCTAGGGCCGCGGCGGGCCAGCAGGCGCTGGCGCCGCTCGGGCAAGAGGCTCAAAAACGCCGACAGCCCCGCCCACTCGCGCCGAAATGTGTCGTAGGTGTCGGGCTCGAGGGCCCAGTGCGAGTGCCCGGCCAGGTAGCGCGGGGCCAGGCGGCGGTTGCGCACGCTCAGCACCACCAGGCCGTCGGCCGTCAGGTCCTCGGCCAGCGTCACCTTCACCACCTGCGCATCCAGCACGCTCAAATTCAAGGCACTAGCTACTAACGCTTGGCTGCCAGCATCTCCTGCCTCCGCACTAACGGCTTTTTTTCGAGGGTAAAGAATGAGCGTGTCGCCGGCCCGGAAGTTGACCTCGCGGCCGCCGGCGGGGCGCCGGAAAATGAGGTGGGGCCCCAGGCCCTGGCGGGCGTCGTCGGGGGCGGCGCTGTGGTCGGCTACCAGCACCAGCTCGTCGAGCTGGCTGAAATTCTGCTGCTTGCGGGCGGCCGAAAGCTGCCAGAGGCCGGCCTGGCCGCCGGCGTCGCCGGGGCGGGCCTCGTCGCCGAGCAGGGTCAGGCGCATCTCGCGGGCCACGAAGCGCACCATTTCCAGGCAGTAGGCGCGCTCCACGGGGTCGGCGGCCGCCCAGGCGCCCGCAATGCGCTCGGCCTTAACCCGGCCAAAGGGTGGCAGGGCCTGCAGGTTGGGCTGCAGCACCGGGGCCAGCAGCTTCTCCACCTGGCCGGGGCTAGTGGCGCGGGCCAGCTGCATTTCGGTGCCCACCAGCTGGTTGCGAGCGGCCAGCAGGCGGTCCACCAATTCGGCATCCTGGTCCACGCGGCGCACGGGCGCTTGGTCGGGGGCGGCGTTGCTGTAGAGGATGCTGGTGCGGCCCCGGCCGGCGGTTTCGCCATCGGCTCCAAACACCGACTCGAGCAGCAGGCGGTAGAGCTGAGCCTGGGCGGCGTGGTTGCTCCAGGGCTCGGCGTGGGGCACTTTGGTCGAGCTTTTCAGCTCCACGATGTCGTAGCCGGTGGGGCTTTCGTGCAGCAAGTCGAGGCGCCCTTGCAAACCGTAGGTAGCCGACAGAAAAGCGGGCTCCAAGAAGCAGTCGGCCACGCGCAGGGGCTGCTGCTGGTAGCCGGTGCGGCTGCCCGCCACAAAGCCTTGGGCGCGGCTGCGGCGCAGCGTCTGGTAGTGGCGGCGCAGGTCGCTCAGCAGCTCGGGCACCCCGTTGCGCGCCTGAAACTCGGGCAGCGCGCTGATGGTGAGCGGGTTTGAGCGAAACAGCCGCTGCTTAAAAAACGCCTCCAAGTCAAACTCGGGCGCGGCGCTAGGCTCAGTTTCCACCGTAGCGGCCGCGCCCGGTACGCCCAGGCCCGCTGCAGCGGCCGGTTCGCCGGGCGGGGCCGGGCCTTCGGGCGCCCAATCAGCCCTAGGGTCCCCAGTAGTACCTTGCAAGTCAAACTGTTGGCCGGCGCGCGTTAAGCTATCGGTTACGTTTCGAAACAGCGGCGCGCGCGGGGTTTCGCCCGGCCCAGCCCACTCCTGCTGGCGGGCGGCGTGGCTCACCTCCTCGTCCAGCAGCAGGTTTACCAGGTTGCCCACCACCAGGGGCCGGGAGGTTTCATCGGGCAGAAAGGCGTTGAGCAGGGCCCAGTCGGGCACGGTGCCGCCGGCCTGGGCGCACTCGGCCAGGGTGGTCACGTTCACCAGGTAATCGGGCTCCAGCACCACGCGGCGCGGCCGGTAGCGGCCGTCGGGCTGCCAGGCGGGGTCTATCAGGTTCAGCACCGGGTGCAGGGCGGCGGCCAGCGGCAGCAGGTTAGCGTAGGCGGCGGGCAGGGCCAGGGCGAAGGGCCCCGTGGGCCGGCCGGCGGCGGGCGCGGCCAGCTCTACCGTGAGCGTGCCGCTGGCCAGGTCGGCGTGCAGCACCCGCACCCGCCAGGCGGGGCTAGCGGCGGGCGGCGGGCCTAGGGTCTCAGCACCAGTAGTTTCCGGGTTTTCGCCGGCTTGCTCCACGCTGGCCAACGCTTCGCTGGCTGGGGCATCGGGGGCGCCGGGCGGGCGCGGGCCGGCGTAGGCGGGGCCGCCCAGGTGGCGCAGCAGCTCGGCCACGGCCCCGAAGCCGGTGACCACCTCGGCGGGGGTGCCGGGGTAGCTTTCGTGCAGCACCAGGTTGGCTTGCAAGCGCAGGTTCTGGAGCTGGCGGCGCAGCAGCACCGCCAGGCCGCGGTCGTAGGCCACTAGGCCAATGGCCTGGCTGAGGTCGGCAAAGGGCGCCTGGCGGCGGCGGCACTCGGCGCGCAGCACCTGCTCCAGCAATTGGCGCAAGCGCGGGAGCTGGTCGGCGGGCGCCGCGGCGGGCGCAGTGGCCAAGGCAGCCAGGCGGGCGGAGAAGGCAAGAAAGTCCAGGGGCAAATCGGGCAGCGGCATCGTAACCTTAAAGGTAGCGCCCGCTCCCGCGTTGCGTTGTTTCTTCGCCCCATGAAACTGTTTTTGCCAGGGCGCGGGCTCGGCCTACTGGCCTTACTTTTCGCCCTCCAGCCCGCCCGGGCGCAGGTTACGGCGCCGGCGCCCGCCGCCACCCCGCCCCTGCCCCGCCTGCTGGCCGAGCGCCGCGGGCTAACCGAGCGCTACGCGGCGGCCAATGCCCAGCGCCACGCCCTGTTTGGCCTCAGCAACCAGCCCAGCAAAAAGGACTTGCAGCAGGTGGTAGATGCCCTGCAGGGCATCGTGGACAAGGATGGGGAGATTGTGGCCGTGCTCAACCAAACCACCCAGCAGGCCCAAACTACCGCCAGCACCCTGCAAAACACCAGTCGCGACGACCGGAATCTCACTGCCCAGCGCCTGGCCGAGCTGCAAAATGAGCTGCAAAACAGTTATTTGCGCGAGCGCCAGGCGGCCGCCCGCCAGCAAGCCCTGGCCGCCGAGCTAGCCGAAACCCAGCAGGGCCGCACCACCCGCGACGGGCTGCTGGCCGCGCTGGCCGTAGCTTGCCTAGGGCTGCTGCTGTGGCGCCGGCGGCGCTGAAGCCCGGCGCCGGCAGGTAGCGCTAGCGGCTGACCAGCTCCTGCTGCTGCCGGGCCAGCCAGCTGCCGGCCGCGCCCTCGTCGAGAAACAGGCCTACCCGCACGGCCGCATCGGGCACGGGGGCGCTGGCCGCGGCGGGCAGGCTGTTCAAGTAAGCGGGCAGCACTAGGAAGCCCACGTTTAGCGAGGCGCTCAGTTCGCGCTGCACCTGCGGCAGGCAGCGGTCGGTTACCCAGGCCAAGCGGTTGAGGCAGTAATGCAAGCAGCGGCGCGAGTCGATGAGCCAGTTGCCGCAGCCATAGTGCAACGCCGCCCGGCGCAGGGCCTCGTAGCCCTGGTATAGCTCAATATCGGTGACGGAGTACTGCCAGCGGCCCGTGAGTTGATGCAGGTCGGGGCGGTAGGCCAGATGCAGAAAAGCGGTAGAGTAAGCGTTTGGTAGCATAAGCAGCTTCGGCCAGTCAGCATCGTGGAGCTAGGGATGCCGACAAAATTACGCAGCTGAGCAGTCAACTAGTTTTAGTACGATTGCTTTAAAATTGACCTATTTTGGGTTGCTTTTTCTCGTTAAAAATCCCGTTTTAAACATTCCTAGAGGCCTTTTATTCGACAGAACCAACCATTCCCTTGATAGTACAAAATTGCTATGCCTGTTGGTTGCCGGGGCCAGGCTTGACTCGCTAAACGTGGTACTATGGCCCGCTATTTTGGACAAATGCCTGTTTCGGGCAGTCCAGGCCTGGGCCCCTAATGGGTGGCACCGGGCGCTCCAGCGGCTCGGTAGCCTACCAGGCGGCCAGTTCGAGGTCGCGCCTTCAGCCACGAAGCGGGCCAATGGCACAGGGCATTGAGCGGGGGCGGCGGGCCTAGGGGCGGCGCCCGGTTGCGGAGGTAGTCGGGCAGCACCAGCAAGCACACGTATCAATTAGTCGTTCAGCTCGCGCTGCATCCGGGGTAGAAAGTAGCTGGCTACCCATGCGGGGCCGTTGAAGCGGCGGTTGATGCGGCGGCGCGCATCAACGAGCCAGTAGCGGCAGTAGTAGTGCGAGGTGGCCTAGCGCAGGGCCTCGCAGCCGGCGTGCAGCCCGGCCTCGGTGATGGGCGCAGCTAGCGGCCGGTTAGCTGGCGCAGGTCGGGCCGGCAGGTTACAAGCAGGCAATCAATGGAGGAATCGGGGCGGGAGTTACGAGCGAAAATCGGGACGGGGCCAGCAGCGGGCCTAACGCTATGGGGCCACTTAGCTAGGGCCCAGGGCCGCCGACTCTCAAATTGGACTTAGGCAGGGCAAGGTGCTTTTCCCGGTTTGCCGCTGGTTTGTACCTAAGTTAGAAGGCCGGACTCAGCTGCTGAAAACCCACTCGGATTTCTGCAAAAAACCCACCTAAGCCCTAGTATTATCCGTCACTTTGTGAGCATCTTGCGTAAGCGTGTCTGCTTCCGCTCCCATGACTCCGACCTACCCCTTCCGCATTGCCACCGCCAAAGCCCCGGCCGACCCCGCGCGGCAATACGCCATTGTGGCCGAGCTGGAGCAGCTGGATACCTACACTACCCTCTTCGAGGACTACGGCTACGGCGGCGACGGGCTCTCGTGGCGCGAGCACATCGAAACCATTATTGAGGAATACCAGCCCGGCCTGCTCGACCACCTGGAGTTTGCTGAGCGCGACGATGCTTTTGTGGCCTACACCGATAGCCCCACCACCATTCACCAGTTTATGCACTGGGTGCTGCCCTACTTTGGCGACCTGGGCAAGTTGCGCAAATACCTGAGCCAGGCCGACCCGAGCGACTTTTTCGCCTAAGTGGCCCCTAGGGCCAGTTGGCCATTTTAGCCATGGCTGACCGGCCCCAGAAGCTCCGGTCGCCGCCTGCAAGCTAGTAGCGGAAGGGCTGGGCACCGATAGGCAGCTTGTAGAGCTGCCTTGGAAACTTCACCGCTTCACCCCCCTTTCTGGGAGCCCGCCGTGCGATTCATTGGGAGCACGGGCAGCTAGAGGCTGCCGGCGTGGTGTAGCCACATGGCATCCACCCAAATCAGGTTGGGGCTTCGCCCCAGGGTGCTGCTTTCACCGGCGGGCGTCACCTTCAGCACCCGCTTCTGGTTGGCGTCGGCCACGTAAGGTTGCCAGTGGCGTCGATGGTGGTGATGCCGCAAGTGGGCGAATGGAAGGAGTAGCCGACGTGCCGGGCAATTTCAGTTAGGGGCCGGCTGAAATTATCGCGATATTGCGTTTCGACGCGGTATACCAAACCGGCCGCGGTCTAGAAATAGTAGTATTTCCCGTCGAGCAGCACCTCTATCTGGTCGGCGGGCAGCTTTACCAAGCTGCCGTCGGGCGTGCGCATGGTTTTGCCCTCGCCCATCATCGGGCGGCGAGCAGTGGTGGTACTGTCGTCTTCGAGCACGCGGCGGCTTGGGCCGTTTTTAGGGTTGAGCACGATGATGGCCGGCGCCGCGGCATCAGTCACGTAAATCAGGTCGCCGTGGAAGCGCAAGTCGTCCACGAAGCGCTGGCGCTTCACCAGCTTATCGAGCGGAATTAACTTCACCAACTGATTTTTACTGATGTCGGGGGCCAGCAGCCTGGGGCCGTGCCAAACGATTTGTCGGGGCCGGGGCCGCCGGCCAGTAGCGCGGCGGCGGGCAGCAAAAGGGCTAGCGTACGCAGCCTGAACAGAGCGGGCAAGCAACGGAGAAAAGTGGGTTTGCTTGCTAGTTCCGCCCCCGAAAGGTTGGCCCCGCCCCAGCCCTAGGCCTACGGCCGAGCTAAAGCCTTGGCCGCGCCCCCAAACGTTTGGGGGAGCACCGACTTGGGCAGTAAAAAAAGTTGCGTGTTTTTTAAGCGAAGGCCCTAGGGGCAGCCCGACCCCCAAAGGCTCTCAGGGGCTAAAAAGCCGCGTGCGCCCTAAGCGCATAGCGCCTGCGGCCCGCCCGCTGGCGGCTACCGCGCAGACTTGCACCGGCCTAAAACCACCCGCTACTTTTGGCTCGTTCGGCCCTGGGGCCGCGGCAGTATTGGGTGGCCCTGGCCCCGATTATCGGGGGATAGTGTAGGGTCGGGCCATTCAATAAACGCGGCCCTCCGGGTTCAATTTACTCCTTTTCCCACCCTTTATTTCTTAGTTATGCACCGTAAATTTTTACGCGCGCTGGCGGGGCTGCTCGCCGTGCTAGTTACCTGGCTGCCCAGCCGCACCCTGGCGCAGGGCAACGGCAGCCTGCCGTTCACGATTAACAACAACTCGACTACGGCCGACGCCGACCTGTACGTGGCCATCGTGGGCATCAATACCAGCGGCGACCACGTGTGGGTGAACGCCGCCAACAGCCAGGTGCTACCCATGAGCGCCAGCTACAACACCGCCACCGGGCCTACCGTGAACGGCAACACCGGCCCCGGCGGCAACTCGAAGTACGCGGCCTGCTTCACGCGGCTTAGCAACGTGCCCAATCGCACGTTCGCACTACCCTTCATCGCGGGCTGCCGGGTCTACATCGCGCGCGGGCAGCAGCTGTACTTCTACTTCTTTGGGGCCAATGGCGCGCCCTCGGGCTACACGGCGCCCAACCCCCAAAGCCCCACCGACCCCAACACGGGCATCATCTACGAAACCATTGAGCTGACCAACAATACGGGCGGCTTTTTTGGCAACACCACCCGCGTCGATGCCTTTAACTACCCGATGGGCCTAGAGCTGACCGGCAACGGCTACTACAAGAAAACGGGCGAGCTCAAGTCGGCCGCCGACATCGTGAGTGCCTACAAGGCCAGCGTGCCCACCGAATTTCAGGGCACCGTCAACAGCTCGACGGGCGTCATTTCCTTTCCTTCCAAAACCCCCGCTTTCTACGATGGCACGGGCGGCACGGCGGCCGGGCCATACGGCAACTACTTCAAGAGCTACCTGGACGCCATCTGGACAAAGTACAAAAACGAGGATTTGATTTTCAACGCCGGCAACGCGGGCGTGTTCAAGGGCCGCGTGGGCAGTGACAACCGCCTGGTGGTGGTGGGCCAGTCGGGCGCCTACAGCGGGCGCACGGGCATCATCACCCGCGAGCCCACCACCCAGGAGGCCTTCGAGGGCAAGGGCGTGCTGGCCCAGCGCACCGGCGATGGCGACTGCGACTTGGTGGTGCAGGCCCAGATTACGGCCGCCGTCAACCGCCACGCCATTAGCACGGCCAGCGGGGCGGCCGGCCAGCAGAATTTCTACGACGTAAGCCGGTTTTATCAAACGGCGCCCATGAACTACTACGCCCGCTTCTGGCACCTGCCGGGCATCAGCGTCGATAACTTGAGCTACGGCTTCGCCTACGACGACGTGGCCGACCAGTCGAGCACCTTGCAAACGCCGCAGCCCACCAAGGTGCTGGCCACCTGGGGCGGGTTTGCGGGTCAGGCCGCCTCGGCGCAGGCCGTGCCGGGCAAAATTGAGGCCGAGAGCTTCGCCAGCCAGTCGGGCACCCAAACCGAAACCACCACCGACACCGGCGGCGGGCTGAACGTAGACTACTTCGAAACCAACGACTACCTCGACTACGCGGTGAACGTGGCGGCGGCGGGCAGCTACAAGGTCGATTTTCGGGTGGCCAGCGCCAACGGCGGCGCCACCTTGCAGCTGCGCAATAGCGGCGGCGCGGTGCTGGGCAGCATCGGCGTGGGCAACACTGGCGGCTGGCAGAGCTGGCAAACCATCAGCGCCACCGTGAGCCTGCCGGCCGGCAAGCAAACGCTGCGCCTGTTTGCCCAGGCCTCGACGGGCTGCAACGTGAACTGGCTGAATTTCAGCGCGGCCCCGGCGGCGTTTAGCCGGCAGCTGGAGGCCGAGGCCGCCAACGTGAACAACGGCATGGTAGTGGAAACCTGCTCGGACACCGGCGGCGGGCAGGACATGGGCAACGTTGACCAGGGCGACTACCTGGTGTGGAACAGCATAAATTTCCCCACCACCGGCACCTACCTCATCGAGTACCGGGTGGCCAGCGGCGCCAACGGCGGCACTATCTCGGCCGACTTGAACGCGGGCAGCATCCAGCTAGGCAATACTACCATTCCGGCCACCGGCGGCTGGCAGAGCTGGGTTACCGTGTCGAAAACCGTGACCATCACCGCTGGCACCTACAACTTCGGCATCTACGCCCAAACGGCGGGCTTCAACCTCAACTGGGTGCGCATCAGCAAGCAGGGCACGGCCCGCGTGGGCGACGCCCTGGCCACCACCAGCGCCACCCCCGACGAGCGCCTGGCCCTCTACCCCAACCCCACTGCCGGCCCGCTCACCCTGGCGGTAGCCCCGGCCCTGGTGGGTCAGCCCTTCCGGCTGCTGAATGCCCTAGGGCAGGCGGTGCGCATCGGCCAGCTGGCCAGCGGCCCGCTCGACGTGAGCACGCTGCCCGGCGGCTTGTACCTGCTGAGCGTGCCCGCCCAGGGCGACCAGCCCGCGCTGCTGCGGCGCTTCACTAAGCAGTAGGCCCGCGCGGCGCCCCCGCACCGTTTCCTTTTCCACCCGGCCCTAGGCCCCCTGTTCCGCAAAAAGGTTGCCCCGCTGGGCGGCCTTTTTGCGGAATTTTTCTTTTAATGCTCAGGTAGTTTCCGTCGCTCCGCGCGTTCCCGGCGCTTAGCCTTCGACCAGCTGTTTGCGGCAGCTGCTTGCCCGGCCCGCCGCTGCTGGGCGGCTGGACCAGGCAGCTTAGGAACACTGGCCGGCTGGCTAGGCAAAGGGCCTGCTCGCTATAAGCGCTTGGCCCTAAGCTGGTCGCCACGCTAGCGCTTGGCCTTTACCGGGGGCGGGCTGGCCAGGGTTGCTGCGCCTAGCCCCATGGCCTGGCTGCCACTCGCTTCGGGCAGAGGCAGTTGGCTAGCGCCGAGCTTACGCCGCGGCGGGCGCCAAAGTAAGCCCGACGCTACCCGCTTGCGGCCCCAACCTCCACCATATCTAAGCTGCCCGGCCTGCGTTGAACCTGGCATAATCCCGCTCAATGGCCACTATGGAAGCAAATACGCGCAGCTTAAAAGGCCTCGACTGGGTGAGCCTGCTCATGGCCGATGTGAAGGACGGCGTGGGCGTGTACCTATCGGTATTCCTGCTCACCGTGCGCCACTGGACGCCCGACAAAATTGGGCTCGTTATTGCCGGCCCTAGTATTATCGGTATCCTGGTGCAGGGCCCGGCGGGCGCCTTTATCGACCGCACCCGCCACAAGCGCCTGCTGCTGATTGTGGCGTCGCTCATTATTGCCGTGTGCTGCCTGGCCGTGGTGCTAAACAGTAATTTTTACCCGGTAATGCTCTCCCAGCTCGGGGTGGGCCTCACGCAGTCGGTGTACGCGCCGTGCGTGGCGGCCATAACGCTGGGCATCGTGGGCCAGGCGGCGCTCTCGCAGCGCATCGGGCGCAACGAAAGCTTCAACCACCTGGGCAATATGGTGGCGGCCATCATCGCGGGGTTGCTGGGGCGCTACGTTTCCTACGAAGCAATATTCTACTTCTCCATCGTGCAGTGCTTGCTGCTTGTGGGGGCAGTGCTCGTGGTGCGCGAGCGCGACATTGACCACGACCTGGCGCGGGGCGCCGCCACCGATGCCGGGCAGCCGACCAGCGTAGCGGGCATTAAAGAGTTGCTGGCCAACCGCAGCATTCTGGTTTTTACCGTGGCTATTGCCTTGTTTCACTTCGCCAACGCCCCCATGCTGCCGCTGCTGGGGCAGAAAATGGGCCTGACTGACCAAAAGAACTCGTCGCTCTACCTGTCGGCCGCCATTATCGTGGCGCAGGGCGTGATGGTGTTCGTGGCCAAATACGCGGGCAAGGCCTCCGAAAACGGCCGTAAAAAAGTACTGCTGACCGCCTTTGTGCTGCTGCCAGTGCGGGCGCTGCTCTTCGCCTTCATCGACAGCCCCATTGCGCTTACCGCCATTCAGCTGCTCGACGGCATCGGGGCCGGCCTGCTAGGGGTAGTCACCATCTTGATGATAGCCGACCTTAGCAACGGCACCGGCCGATTTAATCTACTGCAAGGCACGGTGTACGGGGCCATTGGGCTAACGGCGGCGCTCAGCAGCATCGGGGCGGGCTACCTGGTCGAGCATTTTGGCTACACGGTAGGCTTTTGCGCGCTAGCGGGCGCGGGGGTGCTGGCCACCGTTTTTTACTGGCTGCTGGTGCCCGAAACCAAGGATATTCAGGTGGCCGTGCCGGTTGAGGCGTGAGGTAGCGCGGCGGGGGCGGGCGCCGGTGGCCGGGCCCCACTAGCCTGCGTGGCGCCGGCCGCTACGGCACATGGGCAGGCGGCGCCCTAACTTGCCGCTGTGAGTTTGTGAGGAAGTAGGTGCAGTGCGCTTCATCCTAGGGTAGGCAGAAGCTCAAACCGCTGCTCAGGACGGTGCTCACCGCTCGTTGGGTAGTTTCTGTTTGAGCGGCCTCGCTTCCTCTAACTCGTTTTTCACTAAGTCAGCGCGCCTTTTGTCCACACCCACTCGCCGCGCGTTTGTGCGCCACACGGCTTTGCTGGCCGCGGGCGTGGCTCTCGCGGGCGCGGCGCGGGCGGGCGCGGCGCCCGCACTGCCGGTGGTGCGCCCGGCGCCGGGGCAGCGCCGGTTTCGAAGCGCCGCCGTGGAGGCGGCGATTGCGGAATTTGGCGCCCGGGTAAAAGAAGACCCGGAGCTGGCCTGGCTATTCGGTAATTGCCTGGCCGACACGCTCGATAACCACGTGCGCTACGCCGAGCCGGAGGGCCAGCCCGACACGTTTGTGAGCGCGGGCGGTGCCGACGCTGACGTGATGAGCCTGCGCGGCAGCACGGTGCAGGTGTGGCCCTACCTGGCGCTGGCCCCGCGCGAGGCCGCTCTGCGCCAGCTGCTGGCGGGCGTCATTCGGCGGCAGGCGCGCTGCGTGTTGCTCGACCCCTACGCCAGCACCTTTTACCTCGACCCCACCCGCGTGGGCGCCGCCGAAACCGGCCAGCCGGCCCCGCGCCCCGGCGTGCACGGCCGCCAGTGGGCGCTCGATGCGCTGTGCTACCCGCTGCGTCTAGCCTACCACTACTGGAAAACGACCGGCGACACCCAGCCCTTCGATGCCGACTGGCGCCGGGCCCTCGGGCTGGCAGTCAGCACTATGCGCGAGCAACAGCTGAAAACCGGCCCCGGCCCCTACCACTACCAGCACGCCAGCGCCGACGCCCTGGCCACCCGGCCGCAGGGCGGCTACGGCTACCCCGCGCGGCCCTGCGGCCTCGTGGCCTCGGCCTTCGGGCCCGGCGGCGAGGCCACGCGGCTGCCGTTTCTGGTGCCCAGCAATTTTTTGGCCGTCGTCAGCCTGCGCCAGGCCGCGCTCATGCTCTCCGATGTGTACCACGAGCCGGCGGGTTATACCGAGCTCATGCAGCTGGCCGACGAGGTGGCCGTGGCCCTACGCCAGCACGCGCTGGTGCCCCACCCCGCCCTAGGCCACGTGTATGCCTACGAAGTAGATGGCTACGGCGGCTACTCGCTGCAAGACAAAGCCCCCGCCCCCAGCCTGCTGGCCCTACCCTACCTCGACGCGCTGCCCCTCAACGACCCCACCTACCAGCAAACGCGCCGCCTCAGCCTATCCAGCGCCAACCCCTTCTTCTACCAGGGCCCAGCCGCCGCAGGCTTAGGTAGCCCCCGCACCGGGCCCGGCGCCGTCTGGCCCCTAGGGATAGCCCTACGCGGCCTCACCAGCCCCAACGCGGCCGAGGTGCGCGCCTGCGTGCTAGCCCTCCAAGCCGCGCAAGCCGGCACCGGCTACCTGCCCGAAACAGTTAGCGTAGCGGCGAGCGGCCCCGCCAACCAGCCGCGCTGTGCCTGGGCCAGCGCCCTAGGGGCCGAGTTTCTGTGGCAAGCGCTGGGTAGTGGGTAGTCACTACTGCCTACCGAACGCCCTGCGCGGGGAAGCGGCCTTTTTTGGTGCGGTAGAAGGATTTGATTTCCTCCAAATCCTTCTCGTAGTCGCCGGTGGGCCAGCAGACGGGGCCGATGCCCGCTTCCTTTTTGGAGTAGTCTAGAAAAGCTAGGATGATGGGTACGTGGGCGGCCTGGGCGGCGTAGTAAAAGCCCTTGCGCCACTTGGGCTGGTAGGCGCGGGTGCCCTCGGGGGTGATGAGGATAACCAGCTCGTCGTACTCATTAAAGAGCTGGACCATACCATCCACCAGGTTGTTGTTGCGACTGCGGTTGACGGGCAGCGCCCCAATAGCCTTCACCAGCCAGCCCAGCCAGAAGTTGCTGACCCACTCGCTCTTCACCGTGAAGCGCACATCCACGTCCATCAGGTAGAAGGCCGCCCGCGCCAGGATGATGTCCCAGTTGCTGGTGTGCGGAGCCGCAATCATCATGCTTTTCTTGATTTCGGGCGGAATTTGGCCGATTTGCCGCCAGCCGGCGATGCCGAAGACGGCCTTGGCGATGTAGTACCAGAACGTAGAAGTTTTGCGGGCAGCCATGAACGCGAAGAGAAGCGAAAGGCCGCAAAGCTACTTAAAACCCGGCATTGCACCTGGCGCCGCGGGCGGCCCTAGGCTTCGGGCGCCAGCAAGGCCCGCAACGCCGCCGCCTGCGCCAGCGTGTAGCGGTAGCCAATGGCAAAGAGCTCGTCGGCCTTGCGAAAATCGAGCGGGCGGTAGAGGCGCAGTTCGGGCGGCTCGAGCAGCAGCGTGCACTGCGCCTTGCGGCTGGCCACGTTGGCGCTGAGCGCAATTTGCAGGGTGCGCTCCACCACCCGGCGCAGCGACGGAATGCGGCCCTCGCGGTTGATGGGGTTGCAGTGCACCCCCACCACGGGCGCCCCTAGGGCCAGCAGCGGCTCCACGGGCAGGTTGTTGAGCAGGCCGCCATCCACTAGGCGCCGCCCCTGGTACTCGATGGGCCGGTACAGGATGGGCACCGCTGACGAGGCCAGCAGCGGCGGCAGCACCGGCCCCCGGCTGAAATACACCGACTCGCCGGCCTCCAGGTCGGTAGCCACCAGCGTGAGGGGCAGACGCAGGTCCTCAAATTGCAGGTCGGCCCCCAGGTGGCGGGCCAGCAGCTGCCCCACCGCCTCCAGGCCCAGCAGCCCGTTGCGCCCAAACACGGGCCGCGTGAGGCGCGGAATGCTGGTGCTTTGCAGCAGCCGTAGCACCTCGCGCGGGGCAAAGCCCGCCGCGTAAAACGTGCTGGCCAGCCCGCCCAAGCTGGCCCCCGCCAGCGCCGCCACCGGCAGCCCTAGCTCGTCGAGCGCCGCTAACACTCCGAGGTGGGCAATGCCGCGCGCGCCCCCGCCCGACAAGGCCAAACTGAGCCCGGCCGGCCGCGGGGGGCCGGGCGCCGGCTGTAGGCGGCTGGTGATTGGCTCGTTCATAATCGGCCGGTTGGGCTCGGCAGCGGCGGGCATCGGCTACGGAAATACAATTACAGGTCGCTGATTTTCAAGGTATCGGCCAGGCGCACGCCCTTGTCGGTGAGCTGCACCGTGCAGGCCTCGTGGATGGGGTCGTGCTCGAGCAGCAGCACCCAGTTTTCCTGGGCGGCGCGCTGCAGCAGAACCTCCTTCTCGGTCATCGTCAGCAGCGGGCGCACGTCGTAGCTCATCACGTAGGGCAGCGGAATATGGCCCGCACTGGGCAGCAAATCAGCCATGTAGGCCAGCGTACGGCCCCGGTACTGCAGCACGGGCACCATCATCTTCTCGGTGTGGCCGTCGGCAAACACAATATCCCTGAGCTGCGGTAGCTCGGCCGGCACCCCTAGGGCGGGGTCGATGAAGCGCAGCTGCCCACTTTCCTGAATGGGCAGAATGTTCTCGCGCAAAAAGCTGGCTTTCTCGCGCGGGTTGGGGTGGGTAGCCCAGTCCCAGTGCGCCTGGTTGCTCCAGTAAGTGGCGCCCGGAAAGGCCGTTTCGAGCTGGCCACCGGCGCGCCGCACCACCGAGCCACCGCAGTGGTCGAAATGCAAGTGCGTGAGCAGCACGTCAGTTACGTCGGCGCTGGTGTAGCCCAGCTGGCGCAGGCTGCCCTCCAGCGAGGCATTGCCGTGCAAGTAAAAGTGCCCGCGAAATTTCTCGTCCTGCTTGTCACCAATGCCATCGTCGATGAGCAGCAGCCTAGGGCCGTCTTCCACCAGCAGGCAGCGCATGGCCCAGGTGCACATATTATTGGCATCGGGCGGGTTGAGCCTCTGCCACATCGAGCGGGGCACCACCCCAAACATGGCCCCGCCATCGAGCTTAAACAGCCCCGTATCGAGCGCGTGGATTTTCATTTAACAATTATCAATCGCTAACTCATTATATATCAATTATCTATAACAGTCTTTTGCGTTCCGAAAACGCCTGTTAACTGATAACTGTTAATTGAAAACGCCCATGGCCGAGAACTTATCGATGCGCTGCGAAATACGCTCCTCGGCCGGAATAGCGTCCAGTTCCTTCAGCGTCTTGAGCAGGGTTTTCTTCAGGGTCGCAATCATCTGGTCCTTATCGGTATGCGCCCCCCCTAGGGGCTCCTTGATGATGCCATCAACCAAGCCCGCCTGCTGCATGTCGGTGGCCGTGAGCTTGAGCGCTTCGGCCGCCTGCTCCTTATAGTCCCACGAGCGCCACAGGATGCTGCTGCACGACTCGGGTGAAATCACCGAGTACCAGGTATTTTCCAGCATCAGCACTCTGTCGCCGATGGCAATGCCCAGGGCCCCGCCACTGGCTCCCTCGCCAATGATGACGCAAACTACCTGCACCTTCAGCATAAACATCTCCTTGAGGTTGCGCGCAATGGCCTCGCCCTGCCCGCGCTCCTCGGCCTCGAGGCCCGGAAAAGCGCCCGGCGTGTCGATGAGCGTGATAATGGGCACGTTAAATTTCTCGGCCAGCTTCATCAGGCGCAGGGCCTTGCGATAGCCCTCGGGGTTGGGCATGCCAAAATTGCGAAACTGCCGCTGCTTAGTGTTGTGCCCCTTCTGCTGCCCGATTATCATTACCGGGCGCCCGCCCAGCTCGGCCAGCCCCCCCACCATAGCCTTATCGTCGGCCACGGTGCGGTCGCCGTGCAGTTCTATAAATTTGGCGGTCATACCCGCCACGTAGTCGAGGGTGTAGGGCCGCTCGGGGTGGCGCGAGAGCTGCACGCGCTGCCAGCGGGTGAGGTTGGCGTAGGTTTCCTTCTTAAGGGATTTAATGCGGGCCTCGAGGGCAGTGGCGGCCTCATTCACGTCCACCTCGCTCTCCTGGGCCAGCTGCTGCATCTGGCGCAGCTTTTCTTCGAGGGCGGCAATGGGTTGTTCAAAATCGAGCAGCATAAGGTTGGTAGGCTGGAAAGCGAATGGCGAACTAAAAGTGGCTCTGAAAGCCGGGCCGCAAAGGTAAAACATCCCTTGCCAGCCGCCACACTCAAATTTTTTCGGCCTGACAAACAAGCACCAACGTGGTTGCCACTCCTCGTTAGGGCACTTTTTTTGGTGGTTGGCTTGCAACGCCCATTTTTCTAGCCCTACCTTTGCACCACCAAAACGGAAAACGACCTCGTTTTCCGCCAAGCAAACGGTTTGGTAGTTCAGTTGGTTAGAATGCCGCCCTGTCACGGCGGAGGTCGCGGGTTCGAGTCCCGTCCAGACCGCGAATCGTTTGTAAAAAGGCCGTTTCCAGCTTGGAAACGGCCTTTTTTATTGCCCATTCAGAAAAGGGTGGCAAAAAGGGTGGCAAACGCTTAGCGAACTTGGCCCCGATTTCGGTCGGCTTCGCGCTCGTCGAGGCGCTGTTCTACCTCGGCCGTATCTTGGTTATCCCAGCCGATGTACTGGCGTGAAGGCAGCGCCCGAATGGCGTCGCGGGTTTCTCGCAGCAGCTGCGCCAGCTCCTGGCCATCGGCCTGCGCCCGGCCGGTACCGGTAGCCACCGGCGCGGAACTACCGCTGCCGAAGGTGCCCCCGTCCTCGTAGTAGCCGGGCTTCGGGCGCACCGGTGCGCCGCCCCGGTAGAGGCTGGTATCAATCAGCTCATCGACCAAGTGCTTGTTGTTGGCGTAGGTGTCGCGCGAGAGAATCATGTAGGCCTCGCCTTTCTCCCACTCGCCCAGATGCTGGCCAGTGGCCCCGTCCACCATCCGGATGCCGCCGCCCGAGTGGCGCTGGCCGACGCCCGCCACCCCGGCGGTGGCGTTGATGCGCCCGCCGCTGGCAAACTCGCGCACCTTCTGGCGCCACGTGGGCCTAGGCCCTCCGACTACCCCACCCTTTTCAAACTCGGGGATGGGCGTGGCAATCATTTTGGCCACCCCGGCGGCAGCCGTCACGCCCGCCAGGATTTGCAGCGGCACGTTGGGCGAGGCTTTAATCACCGCTAGGATGCCGGCGATGATCGCCTGGGCGATGTTAAACTCCTTCTCTTTCTGGGCTTCCCGCTGCTTCACCTCGCGGGTTTTTTGGTCGTAGTTCTGCTCGATGCTGGCTTTCTGGGCCTCGTAGATTTCCTTGCTCACGGTGCCGGCCTTGTACTCGGCCTCCAATTTGGCTAGGCGGGCCGCTTTGTCCTTATCGAGCTTGGCTAGCTGCTTATCGCTGGCGATTTTCTCGAAATCGGCCACCGTCTGCACCGCCAGCGAGCCGACGGATGCGACAAACTCCGCCGCTGCTTTATTTCGATTCCGCCCGCGCTCATCGAATTCATTTTCTAAATCTTCCTTATCCTGCAAATACTTGCGCGCAATGGCTAGTTTCTGCTGATTATTAAGTCCTTCCTGGAAATATTCCTCGGTGAACTGCCTATCCAATGCGGCTTTGCGCACCCCTAATTCTTCCGCATCCTCCTGCTGCCGGCGCTGGCTAAACTCGTTGCTTTGCTGGCGGCGGCGCTCAATGCGCCTGAGGGCAATGTCGTCGTCAATCTGGGCGATGCGCTCGGCAATTTCCTGCTGCTGGGCGACGCGCTCCTTTTCCAGCGCCACCAGGTCGGCTTGCAGCTTGACCTGGATGAGCCGGCGCTTCTCGGCCGCCTGGCTGTCGGTATCGAGCACCTTACGGCTCTCGGCTACGGCGGCGGTACGCAGCTCGGCCGCCCGACGCTCAAACTCGTTGACGAGTAGCGCGTTCTTACGCTTCTCTACGTCCAGCTCCTCATCAGCTAGCTTATCGGCCTGCTTTTTACGTTCGGCCTCCACGTCCACGGCCAGCTTGGCCATGATGAGGCGGCGCTGCTCGGCAATCTGCTCGGCCGTGCCCTTGGCGGTGGCTTTCTCGTTTTCCGCGGCCGTAATAAGCTGCTGGATGCGGCGCTCCGACTCGTCATCAAGCAGGCCAGCCTTTAGCTCCCCGATTTTCTTCTCCACCTCGGCCTGCTCCTTGGCCCGCTTGGCGGCGGCATCGGCCTGCTTCTTGTCGTACGCGTCCTGCAGCTGACGCAAATCGCGCAGCGCCTCGGCCCGAATCACCTTTTTGTCGCCCTCCGTTTTCTTTTCCCCCAGCAAGTCGATGTCGCGCTTGGTGGTGACGAGCAGCTTTTGGAGGCGCAGCTCCTCGGCCGAGCCGGCGGCTACCAGCGCCAGGGCCGCCCGAATGTTGGCCTCGCGGGCCTTGAGGGCCTCCAAATCGGCCGCCTTGCTGGCCGCCACGCTCACCCGGGCCCGCTCCTGCACGGCCGCCGTGTGGCGCTTGAGAAAGTCGGCCACCCGCTGGTCGTAGGCTTTTTTACGCTGCTCGAACCCTGCGTCACGCGCCTGCTGCACCTGCTGGTCCTGACCCAGCAGCGTACTCACCACGCTAGCCCCATTCTCTTTGAGGTGTTCCGCATACTTCCCAAAAACACCCTTCGGGTCCACTTCAAAGTCGGCCCCGAAGAAGTTAGCCACGCGCTTGCCCACGTCCACCAGGCCGAGCAGCGCATCAATGGAAGCCTGCACCGAGGTAACCAGCACCTTCAGGGGCAGCACCACGGCGACGCCCATCATCACGCCGAAGGCTTCGAGCACGGTTTTGCCGCCGCTGAAGCTAGCGAAGAACTTGCCCAGCTGCACGGCCAGGGGCGTGAGCTGGTTGAACAAACTCTTAAACGCATCCCCCAGGGGCGTGAGCATCGTCCAGAGGCTGCCCACGGCCGCCCGGAACGTCTCGCTGCGGTCGTAGAGCTGCTTGAGTCCGAAGGCTAGCAGCGCTACTAGCGTGAGCACGAAGCCAATAGGATTGGCCTCCATGGCAATAGTAAGTGCTTCCTGTGCGCTGGCTAGTTCATAAGTAGCTATTACTGCTGCTTCTTTAGCTACTATTTCTGCTTCCTGAGCGGCTGTTGCTTCCACAGAAGCTAGTGTTGCTGCCTCCTTTGCTCCTACTTCCGTTAGAATTCCCAACTGCACGAGCTTTTGCAGCGCCAGGCTCTTAAGCATATTGACCTGGGTCACCACCTGCTGGGCGTTATAAACTCCCAATGCGGCCACCAGCAAGCCGATAGCCACCCGGTTCTCGCTCACGAAGCCGGGCAGGGCCCGCAGCACGTCCACCACGAAGCCCGTTACCTGCAGCACGCGCAGATACACCGGCAGCAGGCGCTCGCCCAGCTCCTGACGGTACTGCACGAAACCCTTCTCGGCTTTCTCGACTTCGGCCGCCGCGTTGGTGTTTTTCTTGGTGAACTCATTGAGCAGGCTCGTGCCCTTCTCGTACTCGGCCGAGGCCAGGGCCTGCTTCTGGCGCACGAAGTCGCTCTTGTCGGCCAGCAAACTAATCACCTTGACTGCCTCCTGGCTCTTGATGCCCAGCTTGTCGAGGGTGGTGACGATTTCCGTGTTGCTGGCCCCTTCAAGCGAGGCGGCCAGGCGCAGGATTACCTCGTTGGGGTCTTTGTCAATCAGGGCCTCGAAGTCCTTGGCCGTCAGCCCGATTTGCTTGCCAAAGTCGGCCGTGCCCTTCGAGGCCGTCAGCAGGATGTTGGAAAGGCCGCTGGCCGAGATTTCGGCCGTCAGGCCTAGCTCCTGAAACGCCGCGCCAAGGCCTAGGGTCTGGGAAATCTGCGGGGCCAGGTTACCGAGCTGGCCGATGCGGGCCGCAAACTCGGCAATCACCGGGCCGGTGGCCGTGCCATCGGCCCCGAGGGCATTAACTGCCGAGCCGATTTTAGTGATGGCCTCGGCCGGGCTCACGTCCTGGGTTTGCTGGAAGAGCTTTTGCAGGCCGCCCAGGCTCTTGGTCACGTCCTCGACCCCGCCCGTAAACTCGTCCCCGAGGGCCACCACCGCCTGGTCTACCGACTGCGTGAAGGCCACGGCCTGGTCTTTGGCGATGCCCAGCTGGCCGGCCGCCACGGCGATGCCTTCCAGATTCTTTTCCGAGGTGCGCGTGTCGATGCCCTCGAGCTGGGTGCGCAGGGCCTTGGCCTCGGCCGTGGTTACGTTGAGCGACTTCTCCATGTCGGAGATGGAATCGGAGCCTTCCAGGGCTGATTTAATGGCCTGGGTGCCAAACTCCTTAATGCTGCTCACCACGGCCTGGATGCCCAGCTGGATACCCGCGAAGCCGGCCGCTTTCTTGAGAAAGTCGGTGAAGCCGCTACCCGACAGGCCCAGCGAGTCGCGCACCAGGTCGAGGCCGGAGCGCACCTCCTTCAGCCGGTTTTCAACCCCCACCAGCTCCTCGCTCTTGGCGATGTAGGCGGCCGTGCCGGGCACCAGGTCTTTTAACTCCCGGTTAAGCTGATTGACCAGTTTACCCAACTGGTTGGTGCTGAGGCCCGTCAGGCCGATGCTATCGCGCAGCTCGCCAATCTGCGTATTTACCTGGCGCAATTCCTTGTTGGCGGCGATGTACTCGTCGGTACCGCGCTTCATTTCCTTCAAGCCCTGGCGCAGCACGTCGGCCTTGCGGGTGAGGTTGTCGAGTTCAGTTTTCGACTGCGAGCCGTCGATTTCCAGCTTTATCTGGACGTTATCCTGCCTAACCTGTGCCATTAATCAATTTTAAGAGTAGCCGCTAGGTGCGTGCCGGTGGCCGCTAGGTAGCGCGTGGTGACGGCATCAATGAAGCGGTTGATGCTCGAATAAAACGTTTTACTGAACCAGGACTTGGGACGCACCTCGGCCTTGTCGCGCAGCTTAGCGCGGGCCAGGCCCCAGGCGATGCGGTTGATGGCCACGCTGGACGAGCGCGGGAACTGGCCGTGCTTGTAGCCCGGCACGTACTCGAAGTGGCTGACGCCAACCTTTTTGACGTAGGCCTCGATTTCCTCGATGGGCGGGGCCTTGGTGCGGTCGTAGCCCTTCATGTCCTTGATGCGCCCATACTGCTCAAAGAGCACACCCAGCACGGCCACGTGCTGGGCGGTGGCGGCCGTGACTTCGGTGCGCAGCGAGTGGAGCAGCTCCTCGGTGAGTACCAGACCCTTGGCCTGGATAGCCTGGGCCAGCAGCCCGAGGGCGCGGGCGGCGTAGTCACGCACTTCCTCGTCGAGGATGCGCTTAAACTCGTCCTGGTAAGAAGCCATGCCCCAAGGTGGCACATCGCCTCCAGAGGGTGTAGGACGAAAACAAACACTAATTAACAGCCTTTACATCTAACTTGTGCTGAGTTAATTACATTCTTTTTTCCTCTGCACTATGGCCACTCCCATACTTCTACTCGAACTGACACTAGCTCAATTAAGCAACTTCGGCTCCTTTGTTTCGGGGATAGCTGGAGCTATCGCCACAATTTTTGCCTATAAAGCTATTGTGACGCAGAAGAACTCTAACGCACAAGCTGGTAACCTACTCGCTCTAAACGAGTTCATGATGAACTCTTACGTTAACAGGAAGCCAATTACCTACCGTGAGGAGATGAAAGATGCTGATTTTATTGTTGATAGAGAGCAGACACGTACTTTATTTAAGCAGGATCCAGAGCAGTGGCGCAATAACTGTCTAACTAATCTTCTTTCGCGCAGTCAGCAGCTTACAACGAACGAAATATCTCATTCGCTACAGCACTTAGGATTGGCTGCTTTTGTAGGCACGGTGCCACTGAGCCTGCTGCTAGTCAATCTAGGAGACAGTTTAGTGCTCGACTGGATGATAATTAAGCACTCAGTAGATATGTACCGCCAACACGGAATGGTGTATTCTACCCAAGTGACCACCCAGCTGGTGTACGCCAAGCGCCGCCATGCAGAATGGCTTGCACTTATTGCCTTTCTGTGGCTCACGCAGAATTGGCACTACGAAGACCAATTTGGCCAAGTACTTACTAAAATTACTGGGGATAGCTATTACGGTAGCACTGAGCAGATTAAGCAGCAGATTCGAAATATTACCATTGCTGACCGCAGTGTTCTCTCCGATGAGACAAAGCGCGACGTGCACCGGCTAACCGGCCTCCGCTTATGAGTTATCGCGCTACCAATGGCATAGGGTCGTGTAGGACGAAAAAAGCCCCATCGCTCGTCAGCGGTGGGGCTTTCTCTTACCTGGCCGGGCGTGGGGTGGCGGGGGCCGGGTGCCTGGCTAGTGGGCATACTTTATAAACTATACTATTCCTACTTCACTAGCAACTGATGCGAATAAGGGAGAATTGTTTACTGCTGGCCCCGGGCCGCCCCGGCAAGTTAGCGCGCAGCGGCCGAGTTAACTTTAAGGGATGCGCCAGCCCAGCAGCTGGCGCAGCGGGGCCACCTTGGAGGTGAGCAGTTCCCAGCCGACCGCGCCGGCTACCACCGCCACCAAGTACCACCACCAGGCCGCCCCGCCGCTCTTGTTGGTGGCCACCGCGCCGGGGCCGGCCGCCGAGGCGCCGTGGTGCTGGCCGGCCTTGCGCGCATCGGTGGCCACGCTGCCCGCCCCGGTGGCCACCGTCGAGGCGGGGCGGTTGATGGACGTGGCACCGGGGGCGGTGGCCACGCTGCTATTTTTCACCTTGTCGGGTAGCACGCCGGCGCGGGCCAGGTTCTGGGCCTGGGCGCGCTGCCACTGCCGGCGCTGCCTAGGGCTGGAGCCGGCCGGGGCCGGCACCAGGTAGGGCGGCAGGCCGAGGGTAGTCAGGTCGAGGGGTAGCCAGTTACGCAGCGTGAGCGAGTCGAGGTGCTGCACCTGCTCCTGCTGCGCGAAGCGGGCAGGCGGGGGCGCGGTGGTGGTAGTGGAGTGGCTAGCGGCGCAGCTGCCGAGCGCCAAAGCCAGGCCGAGGGCGAAGTAACGAGTTATCATAAAACTTAGGAGAGGTAAAGGGCCGCCTCGCGGGCGCGGCGGCGGGTGAGGCCAGAATTGATAAGGCGTTTGCTGGTTTTGGGGTCGGTTACCTTGTTCCAAAGCCCGAAGGCGAACTCGATTTGCCCGGCCGGGGCCGGGCCGGCGTTAGCCAGGCGCAGCACGCTCGACTGGTCGAAGCCCCCGGTGCCGATGTTGTAGCAAAGCGACACCAAGGCGTCGAACTGGTTTTGCGTAACGGCCCGCTGGAGGCGGCTGGCCACGTGCGCGGCGTACTGCTTATCCACGTCGGCTTGCAGCAAGGCGCTGGCCTCGGCCTCCGTAATGGGCGTGGCGTAGTAGTGGCCCTCGCTGGCTTGAATCACGTGGCCGTAGCCGATGGTGGGCTTGCCGGCCGCGCAGCGGTACCACTTGCCGCGAAACTGTTCTTCCTGCTTAATCAGCCGCAGGCCGGCCTGGGAAATCTTCATGCAATTACTATTTTTGATGATGGATAATTTTCGCGCTTTTCTCGGGGAGGTGCTGCCGGCAGTTATGGCCCCGAACTATGTCCATTCCACTGAGCAGCAGGCCACCCTCACCAGGTGGGCGGAGGAGCTGGCCCACCTGAAAGCTCACCGCGACGCTTTCGCCTTTGGCAGCCAGGCCTGGCACGAGGCGGACTATTCGTTTCGGCGGGCCAGCACCATGGCCGTGAAAGATTTTGCCAGGCAGCGCCCCGGCTACGCGCTAGGCTAGCCATCCTGTTGCTCGTCTTTGCGCCGCCGGGCCTGTTTGGCCAGGTTAAAGAGCACGGTGTGCAGGCTCGTGTGGGTGACTTGCTCGTAGGTGCCGTACAGGCCCCGCTCCGCTAGGTCCGCCAGCAGCTCCAGTAGCTCCATGCCGTCGCCGGCGGGCTGTTTGGGGGCCTTGCCCGCCGGCGCTTCGCGTACTTCGACCTTCTTAAACAGGTCCTTGTAGGCGCGGTGAATGAAGCGCTGGGCATCCAGGAAGTGGTGCAGCACCACGATTTTGACCCCTAGGGGCGCGTCGGCCAGCTCCTGGGCCCGCCCTTCCGCGAGCTTGGCGTTGTACTTCTCGCGGCGTTGCCCGTCCCACTCGGGGTTTTGCTGCCAATCAGCCAGCTCAGCGCGCAGCGGGCGGCAGAGCGTGGCCACCAGCTGGTCGAGGGCTCCGGCCTGGGGCCGGGTGGGGTGGGCAAACTGGTGGAAGTAGACGCTGGCCATCGCGTACTCGATGGCCACGGCATCGAGCAGCTTGGCCGCCGGCAGCTGGTAAGTGCGGCCGCGGTGCATGAACTCGCTCACGCCGGCCGTGTCGGGCTCCTGGCGCCAGGCCCAGCCCACGAGCGTGAGCAAGTCCCAGAGCTGGTTTGGGGTGAGCCGGCGCACGTCCCTCCCGCGCAGCTTGGGGCACCAGGCGCGCAGCACCTGGTAGCGGGCGGCCACCGAGTCGTGGGAGAGGTGCGGGGCGGCGGCGAAAAGCTGGGCGGGCGTCAGCTCGGTCCAGCTGGTGGCCACCTGGTAGGGCCGCTCGTCGAGGCGAAAGGTCTGCATCAGGAAGCGGCGGCTAAGGGGGTGGGTTCCGCTACTGGCGCGGGCTCAGGGGCCGGTGCGGGCTCAGCGGCCGGCGCCGTGAAGTCGGGCTCGCGCTCCGCCTCGCGGGTGATGCGGCGGCTGAGCAGCTCGGCCACGTCGCTGTCTACCAAATCGAGCTTGCCCAGCGAAATGATGAGCCGGCGCATGTGCACCAGCACGAAGGGGGCCAGCACGAGCTGGGTGAGGAAAAAAAGGCCCTTCTCGTGCTCCCCGAAGCCGTGGGCCAGGGCCAGCACGACGGTGTAGCCCACCAGGCGCAGGGCCAGGTTGCGGGGGCGCAGGCGCTTGCCCACTACCAGGTTGTTGGTGAGCACGTCCAGCACCACTAGCACCAGCAGCAGGTAGTAGGTGTAGGCGGGGGTCCAGATGTGGGCCTCCACGAAGGTGCTCACGCCGGCCACGCTAATGGCCGACAGCTCCACGATTTGCAAGAGGTTGAGGCGCATAGGATTAGACCCAAAAGCTGGGTTTACCGGCGTTGTCGTAGAGTTCAGCCGACACGGTGGCCGCCGGGGCAGGCTGGCGGGCGTCGAGGTAGCTGGCGAGCTTGGCGCGGTACTTCTCGGCTAGGCTGCTGGCCTGCTGCGAGAGGGCTGACACTTCCTCGGGGCCGAGGGCCTGGCGCTGGCGCACGGCCTCGTTGTCGCTGAGCACGCGCATGGTGCTGCCGGTCAGGGCCACGCTCATGCTCAGGATGCCCTGGGCAATGGCGCGGTGGGCCAGCACCGGGCGCACCAGGCTGAGCAGCTTGGTGGTGTCGGCCGAGGGGGGCTCCCCGCTGGCTAGCCCCTCTTGTAGCGTTTCCAGCAAGTCCTCCCCTAGCAGCTCCGCGATGTCAAACTCCTCGACCTGGCGCAGACTGGGCAGCAGCGCCAGGAAGAAGCGCCGGCTGCCGGCCGTGGCCACGTAGCGGCCCAGCTCCTCGGCCGAGCCGATGAGCAGGCGCTTGCGGCTACGGTACTCGCTCGAATCCAGCTCGTCGGCGTAGTCGGCCGCGTGGCGGTCGAGCCAGCCGAGGGCTAAGTCTAGCAGCTTATCGGCATTGGCGGCGGTAGCCTCCACGAAGTTGTTGTAGACCCACTGGCGCGAGGGCGCCGAGCCGGCGTAGGTGCTCTCGGTGGCGCCGGCGTCGTTGAGGGTCACGGCTAGGATAGGCGCGGCTTCGAGCACGGCGTAGTAGGCCAGCGGCCGGCGCAGCTGCTCGCGCAGGGCCAGTAGGCGCGCCGGGGCGTCGCCCGCCGCCAGCTCGCCCAGCTGCTCTACCAGGCCCGCCCCGAGCACCGGCACCAGGTGCAGCAGCTCAGCCACCTGGGCGAAGGCCAGCAGGCTTTCGCTGTTTTGGCGGTGCACGGCCGGCAAAACGGCCTGTAATTCCTCTACAGTAGTGAATAGCATGGCCTTACATGGACTTATTAACGGTTTTTTCCTGGCCCTTCGGGTTCTCCGAAATCGTGGTGATGTCCACGTCCACGAAGCCGAAGCGGTGGGTGGGATTGAAGCCCATGATTTTGGCCGCCACCTGGAAGGGCTTGAGCAGAATCTTGCGCTTCTGGGGGGTGCGCAGGGCGATGTGCAGCTGGTAGCTGATGCGCTTCTCGCTGCCCGAGCCCCCGAACTTGCCGCCCGTATCAATGCCGGCCAGGCTCGGGTCGATGCCGTGGCCCGAGGTGTGGGCGATGTTGGCCTGCTGGTTCACCGAGTCGTAGGCCTTGTCGCTCATCTTGTTCTCAATGGGCACGATTTCCCAGCCCGGTAGCGGCTTACCCATCCCATCCATGCCGTACTTGCTCACGAACACCTTGTCGGTGTTCTCGACCCCGGCCAGCATCTCGTTCATGTTGGCCATCAAATCCAACTCGGCCTTTTTCTTATCCTCCGGCTTGTCGAACTGGTTGAAGTAGTCGAGCGGGATGCGGATATGATACTTGAGGTTGTAGCCGTTGTCGAGCCCGCTGCTGTGAAACTTGGGAATCTTGTTGCTCACCTCCGTCCACTTGCGGGTGCCCCAGTAGGGCGGCACGTCGTAGTACTTCTGGCCCGGCGTCCAGTCGCGGCCGTGCAGGATGAACTCGCCGTACTTGGTCGGATTCTTCGGGTCGTAGGCCTTAAGGCGCTTGCCCTCGTCGGGCCGGAAGTTGCGCCAGTCGTGGTGCAGCAAGTACTCGGTGGGCCTAGGCGTGGTGCAGGCCAGCGCCCGCACCACCGAGCAGTCGAAGCTCTGGATGCTTTCTACGTACTTGCTGGAGTCGAGCGTGAGCACCGGAAAGCAGTTGGCGAACAGTTCGAGGTTGTAGGCCGAGCTTTGCAGGGCGATATCGCCCTCCACACTCTCGTACCACTCCTCCATTTCCTCGTCGATAACCGGCTCCAGGCGCTCCTTGCCCTCCACGATGCTGCGCTGGAAGATGCCGATGCGCGAGCCCAGCACGAAATCGCGGGCCGTGGTTATCAACTGGGGCTTTAAGTGGTTGCTGTAAACCAGCTCCAGCATGCGCTGGGGTTGCAGGTTGTCGGCCCCCCAGGGCGCAATCTTGAAGCCGCCCTGGCTGAGCGGGCTCGACCCGAAATTCACGTCCTGCGCCTTATCGGAGCCGGTAAGCTCCACGATGGCCCGCGCGCCGGGCAGGATATAGAGCCCGCCGGCCAATTCTTTGATGTCCTTGGTCATAAATGGGGCCTAGCCGTGCAGAATCCGCCGGCCGTTGTAGGTGTGCAGGAGGCAGATAAGCAGAGTAAAGTGCTGGTTAGTGGCGCAATTCACTAGAATGAGCGTGCCCTTTTCCTTCATGCGGTAGCGGAACTTGCTGCCGCCGGTGGAGCCGCCGAAGCGCCCGGCTTTGTGCACGGCCGCTTTGCTGCCCGGCACGCCCGAGGTTTTGTAGTAGCCCAGCGAAAAGGCCCTGGGCAGGCCGTTGCCGTCCGGCAACTCGATGTCCGCGAGGACTGTGCGAATGTGAATAGAATCCCGTTGCATGGCACTCAAATTGCCACTTTCACCGGCCGGCGGGTAGGACGGAAAAACATTATTGCCTGTTTCTCACCTTTCTAGCTGAAAATCAAGCAAAACGCCGCGCACAGAGGCCAAAAATTATTGTCTGACCCACGCGGCCTTGCGCGCCCTTTAGCGTTTGGCAATTGCCAATTGCCACTTTTTTGGGAATATATGAAGGGGCCCCAGGGGGGTACTGGACACAAAAAAAGTCCCCCAGGATGCTCCTAGGGCACTTTTCCAGGTACTTGCCAGTGGCAATTGCCAGTCCTGATGAGTATGAGCTAAGGCACCCCCTTACCTTTAGCCCATGCCCATGCTCTCACGCCAGTTGATATTGCATCTGCTCTTCACCTATGCAATACCTCTACTCTCCATTGCTTACGGCTATTTCTATTTCTACCAAGTGCAAACTCAGCATGTCTTACCCCAGGCAGAGGGTTGGCAACTTCTAGGGATACTCCTAGTAGATAGCATTGGCTTGGCGTTGGCCATTAGGTGGAAGAATACTCACCTGGGGGGCCTCTACATAGCCTTTCTGCTGATAGCGCTTGGCTGTGGAGCACTGCTGACTATCGGCGAGGAGGCCAGCTATGGACTCAAGACGTAAAAAAGAGGCCCTAGCCGCGGCCGAGGAAGTACACCTGGTAGCTCTCGGTGCTGCCCCCAAACAGGTGGCCGTACTTGCGATACACGATGTTGTCGAAGCAGTCTGAGAGGTGAGTAGCGCGCTCCTGGTCGATGCTGCTCTTCTCGCTGTTCTTGTTCTTGGTCCAGTCGGGGTTGATGGGCGACTGCTGGATACTAATGATGAGGAACTTGCACTTGTTGCGGTTGAAGCGCATCACCGGGTGCCTAGGGTTGGTTTCGGCCAGCAGCTGGTTGATGGCCACGTGCTTGAGGCGGTGGTCGGGGTCGAGGCCCTGCACCATGAGCACGGACGTCCAGCCGCTGGCCGCCAGCTGCTGCTGGATGGTTTGGTAGAAGGTGAGGTTGGAACCCACCTGCTTGTTGTTGCCGTTGCGGTCGCCGTAGATAACCACATGCTTGGCCTCGTGGCTCTCGTAGGTAGCCGTGAACTTACTCACGAGCGCATCCAGTACGGTGGTGGCACTCTGCTTGACCCACAAGGCATCCAGGCAGCGAAACTCCTGGCCATGCTCCTGGCAGACGATAACACTGGTGAAGGCGGCGTTGAAGTCAAACGATAGCTCTAGGGCGCGGGCTGGGTCGCGGTCGGCATCGATGGCCACCGTAAGCCCGCTCTTATCGTCGTGGGTGTAGGTGAAGGTTTTCCAAACGCCGTGCTTCTCCTCATTGAAGCTGGGATAGAAGCTGTTGGGTAGTTTGGTCAGGCGCTTATTCATCACCTCCACGTCCCACTCCAGCGGCGTCATGCCGTTGCGCAAATCGCGCAGGTACTTCTCCCCTAGCACGGCTATGTTATCGTAGGCGGTACTTTCGAGAAAGAAGTAGTCGCTGGGCTCGCTCTTGGCCAGGTCTTCGGTCTTGAATACCCACTGGCCCGAGGGCAGCCAAGGCACGGACGTATAATCGCAGAACCGCTGGTGGTAAGAGGCATCTGGAAAGCTCTTGTAGATATTGCCCCGAATCATGGGTCGCAGAATCTTGTTGACGTGCTCCTCCTTCATCAGGGCCGATTCGTCGATGTGGCCGAAGTCGTAGTTACCACCCCTAGCCAGCTCGGCCCGGTCCATGCTCAGCATCTGGATGGTGTAGCCGTTGAGAAAGCTAATCACGTTCTCGTAGTTGCTGGGCGGCTGGTAGGGCTTAATCCACTCCAGGGGCGGGCGCTTGCCCTTCACGTAGTGCCCAAAGCCGGCCTTGGGGTCGTACTCGCGCAGGCCGTGGGCCTGCCAGGCCGCCTCCATCGCCGGCACCGTGTTGCTGGTGAGCTGGGTGTAGGTGAGGCCGGCCAGGAAGCCCTTGGCCCTAGGCAGGTAGTTCATTTCCACCCGCGTTTCGTGGCCGGCCACGGTGGTTTTGCCTGAGCCCCGACCCCCGACGAAGCTGCGGCGCTTCTGCTTGGCGGCCAGAAACTGGCGCTGTTTTTCGTTGACGTAGATACGCCGGGCGGGTTTAGCGTTGTTCGAGCTGGCCATCTGCTACTTCTTCAAAATCAATATCTTCGGTTTGTTCCTGCTCGCGCAGCACGTTGGGGTCGGTGCTGAAGTCCATGGGCACCGGAGTGAGGAAGGCCCTGGGGTCGAGCACGGTCTTTTCGGCCTCGAATAGCCCTAGGAGCTTGTCGGCGTTCTCCTGGGCGCGAATCGCGGCCCCGATGTCGCCGTTCTTGCGGGCCAGGTTAGCCAGCAGCTTGTAGTTCTCGTGCGAGATGGTGCGCTGGCCCTTTTTATCGACTTCCTCGATGCTGCCGTAGAGCGTGATGCTCTCGCGCACGATGGCGTAGAGCTGGGGCTGGCTCAGCTCGTACTCCTTTTCCAGGGTAGCCAGCACCTGGTTGCGGCCGAAGCCCAGGCACAACAGGCCGTGGGCTTTTCTGTACTTGGCGAGCATTTCCAGCTCATCGGGCTTGAGCTCCGCGCCATCCACCAGGTGGGCGCGGTACTTGTCGAGCTTGTCAGGTTTACCGAGTTGTTTCATAAAAAAGCGGGGTTGCTAGCTAAGTAGCAACCCCGCTTGAGGCCTTAGTAGGACGCTATTACGCGGCCTGGCGCAGCGGCTCGGCCTGGGGCTTGGGCAGCCGGTAGATAACGGCGGCGATAGCGCCGATGCTGGCCGGCTCGTCGTCCTCGTACACGGCCTCGAAGATGCCCAGGCCCTGCACCTGCAGCAGCACTTCGCCGGTGCCGTGGTTGAACCAGAAGGAGTAGTAGAAGCCGTGGGCGTGGATGGTACAGGCGCCCGCGTAGCCGGCCGGCACCTGGGCGTAGCGGGTCAGCCCCACCACGCGCACGGCGTATTCGGGGGCAATCAGGGTTTGGGCGAGGGCCGAGGCGGCGTAGTCAATGGCGGCAGTCATGGGGTGTGAGAAGGGGGGTTGAAATGGATACTTTGATAGAGTAAAGTTCTTGATGCAGAACGATTTACGGAAACCCGAGGCTAGTTATTTTTCGTTAAAAACCAAGTATTTATCCACTGGGGCCCTACCTTCGTAGTCCTCTTCAGGTCGTGAGAAGCCTGACTTGGTGAAATGGGCCCGGTTGGCAATTGCCAACCGGGTTTTTCGCTTAAAAGAAGCCCAACTGTTGCCCTAGGCCCGCCGCTACCGGGCGCGGACGTTCCTGCAGCAAGGAAGGGGGCAGGCTGGGCATTGGCTTTGGAGCTGCGGGAGCCACGGTTGCCGGACGGGCCGCTTGCCATACCTGGGCGGGCGTGATGGGCTGGATACCGCCCCGGCCCGCGTTCACGTGCCAACCGCGCCAGCATTCCATGCTCAGCGCGTTTTGGTGAGCCACTTCGCCGGTCAACTTGTTGGCAAACAGGTTCAGGGCCGTCATGCGGGCGCAGCGCACATCCACGTCGCCGGCGAAGAATGTATTGCGGGGCGCGTCCTCGGCAAAGCCCAGCAGCATGCGGCCCGAGCCGCACGCCGGGTCGTGCACGGTCTTGCCAATGGGCTGCTCCTCGCCGGCCGTCAGGCGGGCCATGAGCGTGCAGATGGCATCCGGCGTGAAGAACTGCCCGTTGTGGCCCCTGGTCACGTGCTCGGTGAAGTACTCGCCCAGCAAGTCGCTGAACGGCTCGTCGGTGGCCTGCATAAGCATCAAGCCCAGCAGCTCAGCGATGCCATCCAGCTCGTCGCGGGTGTAGCCCTTGCTCACGGCCAGGTATTCGGCTTCGTTGGCCGGGTCGGGGTCGCGCCCGGGGTGGGCAAGGGTTTGCGGGTGCAGTGCGCAGGTGGCCAGCGTCAGGAAGTCGCTGAATACGCGCTCGACTCCATGGCGCCGGCCTAGCTGGTCGAGAGATTTAACGAAGGGAGCATAAAAGCGCAGGCGGTTCATAATGGCTGGAAAGCAAGAATCCCGGCACAGGGCCGGGATTCGATGGTTAGAAAGGGCAGTCGTCAGCTGCGGCGGGCGGGCTAGCCGGGCCGCTGGGGCCCATGAGCCCGAGCAGGGTGCTGGCGTAGTCCCAGGTGAGGCGGAAGCCGGCCGTGCGGCGGAAGGCCTCGGCCAGCTGGTGGCCGTAGCTCTGGGGGCGGTAGGTGTGCTGGCCGGCGGGGTGAGCCACGATGAACTGCCACAAGTCGTCGGGGCTCAGGGGCTGCCCGTCGTGGTCGGCGCTGAGGATATCGGCCTGGCTGTCGAGCGGCAGCCCGCCGGGGGCGGTGTAGCGGCGCAGCAGCTGCGGAGTGAGGTGGTTACCGTCGCCCCAGCGCCGTAAGCTGGCCTCGCTGGTGCTGCTCAGCCCTAGGGCGATGCGGCCCCACTCGCTGCCGTCCGGCTGCTCGCCCCCGAGGCCCACGTAGGCGCGCAGGATGGTCATGGGACAGTCGCAGCTGGTGCAGAGCCACTCCAGCAGCTGCGCGTCGTCGAGCACGTCGGGCGGGGCTGGCCGGCTGAGCGCGTCGAGCAGGCGCAGCGGCTCCAACCCGCAGGCCGCCAATAGTTTAGCGGTCTGCACGTTGAAGTGGCGCTGCTGCCCGACTACCGACGCGAAGGCGTAGTAGCCGGGCTCGCTCAGCGCGCGCTTGCGCATGACGCGCTTTTTTTGGTCACCCTTGGGCATGGCCATCTATATCAAATAGGCCCGGCTCGGGGCTGCTGATAGCCTGCATGGCCTTCTGCTTGGCCTCGGCCTCGCCCGGCACGTCGCCGAGGTTGGCCAATTGCGTGCCCTCCTCAAAAAAGTGCTTCCAGCCCCGGCCCAGCCGCCGGCCGCGCTCGTTGTGCTTGTCGTGGGCAAAGTCGGGGATTTCCAGGTGCACGTGCTCGTGGAGCCGCCACTGGGCAATGAGCACGTGATCCACCAAGCGCGACTTCGGGGCGCGGGCCAGCAGCAGCACGGCGTGGGTCAGGAACAGGCGCTCGGGCTGGTTCTTATCCTCTTTCTTAGCCGCTTGCAGCTTATGGTGCTGGTAGAGGGCCTGCACTTCGCTCGCGATGCCGGGCTGGGCCAGGCCCACGTCCTCGCTGGCCATGATGCGCAGGCGCTTCCAGGCGTACTCGGCGTAGTTGGAGTTGAATAGCTCCACGGCCCAATACATGGCTTCCTCTTCGAGGCCCCGGCGGATGCACTTTTGAAAGGCGCTGCTTACCTCGAAGAAGTCGTAGCCCTTGGCGGTTCTTAACTCGTACTTACTCATGGGGTTAGGGCAAAGGCGTAGCCAGGCCTCCGACCGCTCGCGGGCCGGAGGCTTAGGGTACACTGGTGGGAAATAGGGGGTTAGGCGCGCTGCATGTAGAACTGGTGCGCGTCGATGTGGCGGCCGATTATCAGCCCGCTGGGCGTGGTTTTCAGCGCCTCCGTGGTGTGGTTATAGATGTCCCACAGCGTGCCGTCGCCGAAGTTGGTTTGCTCCTTCAGCTCGCCCCGGATGATGCGCAGCTGGGCTTCGCTCACCACCGACTCGGAGTAGAATAGCTCGCCCAGGATTTCGTGAATGAGGCGCGGGTTTACCTGCACCTCGCGCATTTTGTCGCTGTCCTGCTGCAACTTGCGGTAGTGGTCTTCGAGGCGGTCGGCTTCCTTGCCC
The DNA here is from genome assembly GCA_050954355.1 of Janthinobacterium lividum. Lineage (GTDB taxonomy): Bacteria > Bacteroidota > Bacteroidia > Cytophagales > Hymenobacteraceae > Hymenobacter. Next base: position 30,534 of record JBPBPH010000083.1, on the reverse strand, counting down.
AGCATCGTGTTCAGTTCCTGCACGACGTTGCCCTGGTGCATCTGCAAGGCCTTGAAGTCGCCGGCAAACATCATGTTCGAGCAGACAATGACCCTAGAGCCGCCCACCACGCCCACCTGCATACTCTTGTCGTAGCTGTTGCGGAAGCCCAGGCACATATCCTGGTCGCCATTGTAGCCCTCGACTGTCATGTGGCCGAACATCTGCTGGCCCTTGCGATTCTCACTGTAGCGCTCATCCTTGACCGTGAGCCCGCGCTTATCAAGCTGCTCTTTGACGGAGTTAATCAGGTCGGCGTGGCTCAGGGGCGAGTAGGTGCGGGTGCTGGCCGGGACCTCGGCCCCTAGGATGAGGTCGAGCGTGGGCGAGGTGTAGGCTGGGCGCGGCGCCGGTAATACAACTTCCACGACGGGGGCCGGCGTGGGCTCGACTACGGCAACGGCTTCTTGGGGGGCAATCCAGCCGGCGATGCGGCGGGCCTGGCGGCGGGGGGCTTTTACTTGGGTTTGCATGGGGGTGAGAAGTGGGGTTGACTTGGTGATTTTGATAATGTAAAGTTCTTGATGCACAGCGAGATACAGAAATTTACAAAGCCCACTAACTCATTATTTTTCAAGTATTTATCCACAGCCAAAAGGGCATGAAAAAGCCCCTGGTGGCAGTCACCAGAGGCTCATTAATAAATTACTGACTATACCTTTATTAGAGCATCTTCGTGTATAACTAAATGCTTGAATGTGGCCGTGATACTATCGTAATAAGTGCAACTACACAGGGTAGGCCCAGTAGTGGGGGCTGTGTAGGAGAAGTCCCCCCTAAGTTGAAACCCGGATAATACAAGGTGGGGACCATCTGTTGAGGCGAGTTGAACAACATCACCTATTTTAAATTTTGCCATACAAGAGTTTGATTAAAAAGCCTTGTTTACAAGGTAATAATCAAAACGGTAATTTCATGGTTTTTTGGAATTGGTGCTTGCGCTTGGCCAACTTCGAGTCTTTCTTCTCCTGAATCACGTCGCCGAAGCACCGCTTCAGCAACTCGAAGTCGGCCCGCTCGGCCTCGATGTTGCGAAACTCGGCCAGGCCGCCCTGGCCCACAAACGTATCCTTCTGGATGAAGCCAAACCGCATGTCCTTATAAATCAGGCGGTGGTGGTAGGCGTTCAGGCACGAAATCCAGTAGTCCTCGTTGCAGACGATGGCCGAGTTGTACCAGAGCTTCGAGCCCCGCAGTAAGCCCGTGGCGCAGCCCGTTACGTAGCCGGTCAGGCTAATCGGGTTGAGCGTCTTGTACATCGTGGGGTTGGGGTTTGAGTTGAAGCCCCAGAGGTAGGCGCCCGCCTGCTTGGCGCAGTAGGCGGTTTCCTGAATGATGGCCAGAGCCCGCGCCTCCCCAATACTCACCGGCTCGCCGGCGGGCAAGTACATCCGGCGGAAGTCCGTGATGTCGTCATCGAGCATCAGCAAATCGCCAAAGCGCTGGTACATCCAGTTGCGCTTGGCGGCCAGGCCCACCACGCTATCGGGGTGCAGCACCAACTGCGTGAGCGGGTGCGCGGCCCGGTACTCGGCCGCCTGGCTCTCCGGCACGCACACGATGGCCGACGGGAAGAGGCCCAGGGTCGCCAGGCGGCCGGCCCGCTTGTGGGAAGGGATGACTACTTCGACTTGCATCGGGCGGCGAAATCAGTGGCTTCGATTACGTGGGTCAGGCCTACTTCCTGGCTCTTGTAGCTCTGGCGCTTCTCGATGCCCAGCAGCTGGGCCACGTTGTTGGCGTCGATGTCGTTGCGGCAGACAATGACGTAGCTAGTGTACTTCTCGCTGAACTCGGCCACGATGGGGTATTCCGGCGCGGCTTCCTTGCCGGCCGCGCCGGCGTCGGCCACCAGCGCGTCCATGGCCGCCAGGCTCAAACCCACCTCGTCGAGCACGTCGGCGTACTCGCCCCGCAGCAGCTCATCTACCCACTCGCCCTCGCTGATGTTGGAGGCCAAGATGATTTTCTTGCGCACATCGGCTGGCAGCTCGCGGTCGGGCACCAGCACGTTCACCACGTGGGCGGGGCCGTACATGCCCAGCAGCAGGTTGTGGCGCTTGTTGAAAGTCAGCAGCACATCGGCCGTATCGAGCGTGGCCGCCTCAAACACCCCTAGCTCGCGCAGCTTGCCTTCGAGGCGGCGGCGCTTCTCCTGGGTAATCTTGCCGAACGGGTTGTTGTCGAGCGGCGTGAGCTGGTCGAGGCGGCGGGTCTCGGCCCGCCAGGTTATAGTAGGCTCCACGTGACGTTGGTTTTGACCTCGCGGCGGCGCTCGCGCTCATGCTGGCGCTCGATGCGGCGGTAGTGGTGGATGGTGCCGCGGTGGGTAGTGCGGTACGAGGTGCAGCTGCCCAGCCCTAGGCTGAGCAGCGCGAGTAGCAGGAGCAAGCACCTCACGGCTGGGGCTGGGCTAGCTGCGTTTCCACGATTTGCAATTCCACCTCCAGGCGGCCTACCTTCTGCTCGTGCTCACTGCGCTTGGCCTCGGTCTTCGCCTCAGTAGCCGCCTTGCGGCTCTTGCTGATGCGCGAGCGCAGGTTGCCGCGCTGCTGGAGCAAGGCGGCCCGGTCGAGGGCCGGGGCGCTGAGCTCGCCGACGGGCGGCGCGGGCTCGTTGGCCACCGCCTCGGCCGCCTTGCCTACGGCCTGGTTGAAAGCTGGAGCTTCGTCGGGCGTAATGCCCAGCAGGCTAGCCGCCTGGTCAGCGGGCAAGATAGAAAAGTCTCCCTCAGCTAGCGCGGCGACCAGGTTGTTAGGCAGCGCGGCTTTCTCGGCCGGCTGGCCACCCTCCACCAGGTTGCGGCGCTTCTGAGCCAGGGCGTTGTACTGCTGCTGAAGACTTAGGATTTCGCCTACTACCCGAGGGCCCTCGGCCGGGTCGAGGTCGTGGAGGCGATTGCTGAGCTGGCACCGCTGATTGTAGAGGCGGGTCATTAGCTCAGTGAGCGCCTCGACCTGGCTGCGCACGGCTTCGGGCACCTGCTCAGGCTCGGGCTGGGCGGCAAACGGCTCGCCGGTGAGCACGTCGGCCACCTGCTTGACGACGCACGCGGCGCCCTGCACGGCCTGGGCAAAGTGGTTCATCACCTCGCTCACGTGGTCCATGTTCCCCAGGCAGCCGATTTTCACCAGCTCATAGGAAAGCTTTTCGCGGTTGCCGGCCGATTCCTTGCGCAGCAGGTGGGCCACCAGGCCCCGGTTCTTGGAGTGCTGCTGCAGCAGCAGCACGCCGGCCTGGTAGTCGGCCTGCTCGCCGGCCAGCAGCCAGTCGCGTACCCCCTCTAATTGTTGTTCCATACGTGGATAGCTTGGATTTCAGGTTTCTTGAAATCAAAACTACCCGGCGGCCCTAGGGCCCAATAGGACGGTTTTAGAGCAGCTCGCGGAAGCTTTGCACGACTTCCAGGTGGTCGCTGGTCGCCAGCCAGGCGTAGGCCTCCAGGTCCTTATTGAGGCGCTGCAACCGCTCCTCGCCCGCTTGCAGCCACTCATCGAGCAGGTAGCTCATGGTCAGTACCAGCACCTGCGCGCCCTGGGGTTCCTGCAAGAGCTTGTCCAGTAGCTTGGTCAGCTTATCCACCTGTTTCTTAGGCAACGCCGCTTCCAGCGCCTCCAGCAGCCCCGAATCAATATCGGCGCCCTGCGCCAAGTACTGCGCCAGCGGCTGAAGCCTGGAAAGAAGGAGGGCGGCCGGAAGGGGCATGGGCAGCGGGCGGCAAGGGAAAGCCGAGAGAGTCGCTGCGAATTACCTGGCACGCCAAAACGCCCCAGAAACTACGGGACTTGCACCCGCGCGCTCCCCCGGCCGGTTCCAGAGAGCACGGCCAGGGGGCGTTTCGGCAAGAAGGGTAACAGGTAATTCGCGCGTCGAAGGTAGGCACAAAAAAGCCCCGCCTGGTGAGAGGCGGGGCTTTTTGCTGGGGCCGGCGGCTAGCTTTTGGCTACGCGCTTTTTAGTTACTCGGCGTTTTTTTTTACACCTTCGGCATCGCCGGTGGTGAGTAGCGGCTGCGTCGAGGGGGCCTCGTTGAGGCGCGCCAGCACGTGGGTCTTGCCCATGAGCTGCTCGGCCAGCTGGTCGTCGATTTGATCGAAGGGGATGTTATCGCCCTTAAAATGCAGGCCCTTGAGGCCGTCCGTGTTTACGAGTTTGAAGTTAGTAAGCATGCCTACAAGAAGTTAACTACGATTTACGTACTACCAAGCTAGCTACCTGGCCCTAGTTGCCGCCACCTTGGGGCGCAGCGGCGGCCTTGAGCGGAATGGCGGCCGTGTAGTAGAAAGGCACGTGGGTGAAGCCCTCGCCGGCAAATTTGAAATCAGTGCCGTTCTTATCGGTGCCCTTTTTGCCCGACTTGTAATCAAAGTCGAATTTGACGCCCCGGTACTTGTCGCCGGCAATGCGGAAGTTGCCGTTGCTGTCGCGGCCAATCACGACGAAATCACCGTTAAGCGCCCGTTGAACAATGGCGTCGATTTCAGCCGAGCCGCGCGGCACGTAGGTATTCACCTCGTGGGTCACGCTTTGGTTGCCGAGGTCGCCAGTCGATTTGTGGTTCACCTCGCCCGAGTCGGCCGCGAAGCCCCAGTGTACAAAGCCCGCACCGGCTTTGGGCACGATGGCCGTGCTGATAGTCACACCGTCCGGATCCACTGCCGGGAAGGTGTCGATGTCGCGGCGGCGAATCGCGTAGAGGTCGGTCAGGCCCCCGGCGTTGGGGCACTCGTCCACCTCAAAACCCTCGATGGGCAGAATGGTGCAGGCCAGGGCTGAGGTGCCACCGATGCCCAGCAGGCCGCTGAGCAGGGCCGGGCCGTACTCGGGCGACACGGCGTGGGCCACGGCCATCGCCGCGTCGGGAAAAATAAAAGCGGCGGCTACGAGCAGCAACGCCAGAAACGCGCCGAAGCGCAACACGTTTTTCATAAAAAGTTGAGGGAAAGTTTTTTGACTGAAGAGCGCGTGAGAAGCGGCGACGGGTGAACTGCTTAGCCTAGGCCCCGGCCACCCGAGGGGCGACCGGGGCCGGTGGGCTTAGTTAGCGGGGGCGGGCTCGGCCGCTTCGGCCGCGATGAGGGCCTGGCCTTTGTCAACGGCCGCCTGGTTGACCCACACGTACTCGGCAATGGCGAAGTCGGGGGCCGCCTGGAAGTCAGCCATGATGTCCACGTTGCGGCGGTGCTTCTCCACCACGAACGAGTTGGGGCCGCCGCCCAGCGGGCCGGTCATCCACACGATGTTGTTGCGCAGGGTGGTGATGATAGCGCCGGTGTCGGCCAGGCCCGGCTCGGGCACAATCGTAATGTTGGTGCCGTCGAGCGTGGTGTGCTGGAAGCCGCTGTAGTCCTGCTTCGTGCCGTAGGTGGCGCGGTAGTCGCGGTTGTAGAACTTGGCCACGGTGGGTTCCACCAGCATCACCAAATCCTTGTTGATGAGGTGCGAGGGCACCAGGTCGGCAATGCCTTCGAGCTGGTCGATGGCGTTGCTCTGGGTGATGGGCGCGCCAGCATAAATCTGTTTAGCGGCCAGCACGCCCGACTGGCTCATGAGCGGCAGCAGGCCGTTAAACACGCGGTTAGCGGTTTTCTTGTCGCCGTTATAAACGCCCTTGAACACGGCCTCCAGGTGCATCTCCTCCTTGGCGCGCTCGGCCAGCTTGTCGATGATGTACTGCTGGAAGGGCACGTCGTAGACGTTCTCGCGGGTTGATTTGGCGATGCGGCCCAGGTAGCCCTTCCACATCGCGTTAATCATGGTGGGGGTCAGGGTGTAGTCGATTTTGCAATCGCGCACCTGGCCAATGCGGTTCTTGAAGCCCACCGTGCCCTTCGGGTCGAAGGTATCCTTACCGCCGGGCTGGAGCACCGAGGAAACGAACATCTGGGTCAGGGCCAGCTGGTCGGTCACGTCGGGGTAGAGCTCCATGTAGGCCAGAAAGCTCTGGTCCGTGATGAGGATGGTGGTGAGCAAGGTGCCCGCCTCGCGCAGCGTGTAGCTGGCGATTTTCGAGCCGAGGCCCGAAAAGTCTACTGCTTTGTCCATGCTAGGGTGCCAGCTAGTTACGGCCGGAAGAGTTAGCTAAAGGTTACTAAATGAATAAGTTGCTGAGGCGGCTTACTTGACGCCCAAGCGGCGCTTGGTGGTGGCGATGGCCGAAGCAGCGGTTTTCTCCCAGGCCTGCTGCGCCTCGGGCTGGTTGTCGAGCGTGTTGCTCTCGTCCTCCTCGCGCTCGTCGGTAGTGGCCTGGTTTTTCTTCCACTGTTCGAGGGTGGCCAGCTTGCCTTTGGTTTCGGTCAGGTCGGTATCGGCCTTGGCCTTGGCGTCCTGGGCGGTTTTGAGGTCGGTAGCAGCCTGCTCGGCTTTGGCGTCAGCAGATTTTTTATCGGCCTCCAGCTGTGCGATTTTCGCGTCAGCCGCTTCGAGGTGGGCCTCGGTCACGGCCTCCGTGGTGGAGCCCATGCCGAGGGCAGCTAGGATACTGGCGAATTTGATTGCCATGCGGAATTGAAGTTTTGGGTAAAAAGTGAAGCGGAAGCATTGCGCCCCTGGCCCGTTTGGGCTAGTTTGGCGGCTTGATTAACTGCGTCTTGCAGCGAGCCGATGGCATCTACCAGGCCGTGCTTGAGGGCGTCCGAGCCCTTATAAACCTTGCCGGTGAACACGTCCTCCTTGGTGCTCAGCTTGCCGGCGCGGCCCTTCTCCACGGCCGAGATGAAGGTTTCGCCTATCTGGTCGAGGTCGGCCTGCACCGCCGCGCGCACGTCGTCGCTCAGGGGCTCCACTGGGTTGAGGCGGGCCTTGTCGGTGGCGCGGCTCGAGCGCAGAATCTCGACCTTGATGCCCTGCTTTTCCAGAAAGTCAGTCTGGTTGATGCTCATGCAGAGCACCCCCAGGCTGCCGGCGTACCCGGTCGAGGCCGAGTTGATAAAGATGCTCGAAGCCTGGGCGGCAATCCAGTAGGCGGCCGAGGCCCCTAGCCCGTCGATGTAGGCCACGATGGGTTTTGCGCTCAGGGCCACGGCCTGGGCAAATTCCTCGGTGCCATCGACCTGCCCGCCGGGCGAGTCGATGTCGAGCACGATAGCCGAGATTTCGGGGTCGCGGCCTGCGGCCTGCAAATGGGCTACCAGGTCCTTGGTGCCCAGCGAGCAGTAGCCGCCGCGCTTTTGCACCGTGCCCTGCACCGGAATGATGGCCACCTTCGAGCCTGACGTGTTGCCGGTGCTCGACCCGCCGCCACGGCCGGCCAGCACCTGGGCAATACCCGAGGCCAGGTTCAGGCCGTGGCCCTGGGGCGCTACCTGCGCCCCCACCAGCTCCCCCGACTGCGCTACCCACATCGTGGGGTAGCCGGCCGCATTCATGTGTGAATATGGGCGGGGCTTGGCTTCACTGGTATCGAGCGCCGGCAGCCCCTCGGCCAGGCGAGCCAGGATGGCCGACTTGGCGAGGTGGTAGTACTTGGCTTCCAGGGCCCAGCAGGAGCTGGTAAGTTGGTCGTACATAAGTAAACCACCTGGTCGGGTGGTTTACAATGATGGCCTTTTCAGGAAGGCAGGCGTAGGACGGTTTTTAACCAATTAAAAAGCCCCGACCTATTGGCCGGGGCTTTTTAATTGGTTAAAAACCGGAGGCTATTACCGTGCCGCCGTTACCTGGGGTAATGGTGACGCCAGACACCACAAACCCGGCGTAGCTTAGGGCCACGTCGGGCACTAATACTGACGGCATGGTGACGGCTCTAGAAAACATGACAATGCCATTTTGCAGCCACTGGATAGTGCCGGCGAGCACGCCAAAACCTAAGTTGTCGTTGTGGGCATACGTGCCGGTTGGGTAATTATTGCCGTTGGCATCTTTGAGCGGGCTGCCCTGAAAAAACGGCTGCAAATACCCTTGGTCATCGCGGTACCAGCCGGCGAAATAATAGGGGTAGCGCCGCGGGTCGGTGTTAGTTGTAATGGCGTCGGGCGTGGCAATGCCGAGCACCATCGCTCGGTTGGTATTGGCGCCCGTTCGCGCGGCCGGCCCCATGCTGATAGAGCCCGGGCCTTGCAGCGCTTTATCGTATACCGCGCCTTCGTCGTAGAGCGTCGAGGCGGTGGTTTTTTCCAACGCGCCGCCGCTATACTGCGCGCCCGCCGTAGGGATTGCATTGCTGGCAACGGGCTGCGCGGTCGTCGTCGTTTGCGAGAGAGCCGTGGTAATCGGCGCTTGCAAAAACTGGGCGAGCTTCACACTGCCCAGCTTATTGGGGTGAATAAGATTTGGGTTGGCGCCTTCGGCCGTTAGGTAGGTGCTGGCGTTGGCCGCGGTGAACACGTTACTCGTATCGAGGTAGTCGGCGTAGGTGGTGCGCCCTTGTACAATCTCGGCGAGCGCGGTACGCTTTTCTTCGAACGAGGGGCTGGTATCGGGCGAGGTGTATATGGGTCGTACGGTCAGAATCCGCACGCCGGGGTTATAGGTGTTCAGCGCGTCAAAGTCGGCGCCGACCTCGCTCTTAAACGTGGCCGTGTCGCTGTTGCCGTCGTTACGGGCGAGCTGGTAAACAATGACTTTTTGGGCCGCCGAGCCGAGCCAAGCTTGCATCCGAGCCGCCTCGGCGTTGCGTAGGCTCGGCGTGGCGAGCGTCGGAATCGCGGCGCGGCCGGGCCAGCCCACGCCAGCAATTTCCACGTCGGGCAACAGGGCGCGCAGCAGCACGAGCGTGCCGTCGCTGGCCGGGTTGGGCGTCGTGTCGCCGGCAATGATGCTGTCGTTTTTGAAAATTGCCCGCTTGCTTTTGCGCTGGTACGCGCCGAGCGTCGCGCTGCCGTTGCAAGTAACGGACGTAAAGTAGGTACCGCAAAACGAGAGCTGGTCACTAGGTACGGGCATCGACATTCCCTCCGTCAGCACCAGCTCCGTGTTACTCGGCACGGTAACGGTGTACTGCCCAGTTTCAGCCGTTACTTGAATTTCAGCGCTGAACGAGCCGTCCTTCGACGCGATAAACACCTTGGTGCGGCCGGCATAAAGCGGGGTGGTCTCGTAGTAATACTGATAAGCTGAGGAGTAAATTGTAAAGGTGGCCTGGGTCGTGCTCGCGCCGGTCGTAATGCCGGGCGAGACGGCCTGCCCACTACGCTGCCGATAGCCGGTTTGCGCCTGCTCGAAGGGCGAGCAGCCAAACAAGCCGGCGAGCGTGAGGTCGAACGTCGTGGGCATAGTGCTCGTGGCGGCTTTGACGGTGATCGTCGCCACGTCCTCGGCCGACTGCGCGCCGTGGCTGTCGGTTGCCCGGAACCCAAACTGGTAAATTCCCGCAACCAGGCCCGTAGCCACGACGTTGAGCGAGGTGGCCGGCAGGCCGCCCGCGGTGCTAGGGCCCGTTAGTTGCCGCCACGCCCCCGTTACCGAGTCGCCGGCGTCGGGGTCGCTGGCCGTGCCCAGCAGGGCCAGCGAGCTAGTGGGTAGTTGCACCGTGGCCGCGCCGCCCGCGCTCGCCACGGGCACGCTGTTGGTTGGGGCGCTCGACCCACTACCGACTACGGTCACGGCCTGGGTCCAGCTGGCCGTGATGGCGGGCGTGCTGCTTTTCAAGCGGCACTGGATTAGGTTGTAAACGCCCGCCGGCACGTTGGTCAGCACGTTGGAGTCTTGCCAAACGCCCGTTGTCGGGTGCAGGTACTCCACTGTTTTATTGGTGTTCGCTTTGCTGGCGATAATGGCAATGGTATTAGGCATGTTAAGAAGCTGTTACGGCAGTTATGGTGAGCGTATCGTCGGCTTGCACGTCGAGAATAATGAGCGTTTCGGTGGTGGCCGAGGCGCCGGTGAAGGCCTCGTCGTTCACCAGCACCTTGCCGCTGGGCACGTTGCCCGAGCCGGCTACGTACACTCCGAGGTTGCCCTTGGCCACGGCCGCGCCCACCTTCACGTAGACCGTCGTGCTGACCTGGTAAGCATTGGCCGTGCTCAGCGCCACCGGCCCGGTGCTGCCGGGCAAACCGCCGGCCAGGTACTGCAAGTAGCTCGGGTAGGCCGGATTGACCGTGAAGCTGAACTCCTTGCTCACATCGTTTACCAGCCCGTTGGTCGGCGCATCGGGCTGCTTGACGGCCTTCACCGCCAGCAGCGACTTGATTACCCACGCAAACAGGCCCTCCGGCCCGTCCTCGGTGCTGAAGCCCGGATGGCTATCCCCATACTGGTTGGCCACGATGCTGGGATTGCCTAGCAAGGCGCGCTGCGCCGCCGCGCTGGGTGCCGTGAGCAGCCGGCGGCCAGCCGGACTAGCGTCGGTGATGCCGTCGGCCGTGATAGTGACGGCCGGGCCGGTAAAGCTGGCCACCTGCCGCCAGTTGGGGCCGGGGGCGGGGTCAGCCGCGGCCGTGAAGCTGCGCCGGGGCTCCCAGAGCCCCGCGAGCGTCACATACCAGTTGCCGGCAACTACTGCCTGCGGCAGCAGCAACTCGCTCAGGTTGCGGCTGCCGGCCAGAAAGGCCAGGGCCTGCTGCACGAAGCCGGTGCTGGCCACCTGGTTGGTAGCCGTGCCGGCGGGCGCGGTCGGCACCTGGGGCACCCCGCTGAAGGCGGGGCTGGCTAGCTGGGCGTAGCCTTCTAGCTGGGCCTGGTTGATTTTAGCTCGCACGATTTCCAGCAGCACGTCACGCATGTCGGCGGGCGTGATGTCTTCCTCGTTATTGTCTTGCACCAGCTGATTAATCAGCTGTGCCAGTTGGGTATCATTCAGAGCCATTAGCTAAAACCGAAGGAGAAGCCGGCCGAGAAGGCGCGGCGGGTGGGGATGGGCCCTAGGGCCTCCTGCATGAGGTAGAAGGGGGCGGGGCGGGCAGTCACACCCGAGAAAGTGAGCGCGTAGCCGTTGCGGTCGCCCGCCCGCTTGCCGGTTTCCAGCTCGCCAGTGAAGCGCAGCGGGTAGTCGGGCGTGCCCACGAGCTTGGTCAGGCCATTGGCGTCCTGGTAGGCGGCCACCAGGTAGCGCACCTGGCGCAGGCGCCGGATGGCCTCGGCCAGGTCGGGCGCGTCGCGGGCCACTGTCAGCTCCAGGCTGGGCTTGAACAAGTCGCCCTGGGCATCGTCGGCCTGGGGCTCACTGAAACCGGCCGAGTCGGGCAGGAAGTAAACGTCGGCGTAGTTGCGCGCATCGAGCAGCGTGATGGGCTGCCCCAGGCTCACACCCGCGTACTCGGGCAGCACCACGTTGCGAGCCGGCCACACGCGCAAGGCCCTCAAGCCCCCGGGGTTGGGGCAATCGTTGGCAGGCAGGGGCAAGAGCAGCGGCAGCATCAGCCTAGCAGATGGTGAGCGTGATAGAGCTGGCGTCCAGCAGCCGGTGCATGAGCTGCTCGAAGGCCTCGGCCGACTTGTAGATTTTGCGGCCTGTGGGCAGCTTGGCCAGGCCCACCAGGATGCAGCCGAGCGAATCCTCGGGCAAGTTGCCGCGGTGCAGCAGGATGCCGCGGCCGGCCACCGCCCCGCCCAGGCGGGGCGTCAGGTAGCCCAGGCGCGGGCTCTTGGCCAGGCTCACCGGGTAGGTGCCGGCCGCGATGGCCGTTTCGCCCGCCACCACCTGGCCGGCGGGACGCACCTCGTCCTCCAGCGTGTAGCAAAAGAAGTGGCCGTTAAGCGAGAGCTCCCCGAGGGTGCCGCCGCTTATTTTGCCTTCCCGCTTGAACGAGGCCTGGCGTTTTAAGAGTAACTCTAGTTTCATGCTGCCCAAGAAGCAGCATTTGGCTAGGGGGTAGTAGGCCGCTTACCGCCCAGCTAGGAAGCACCGGCGGCCGGCAATTGCCAGCCGGCCGCCGGGCGGTTGCCGGCAACTTCCAGAGCGGCCGGGCAGGCCTCCCCTACCCCTTGGACGATGGCCTGGGACGAAACTGGCAAATCCTGGGGAAGAACTGGCAACTTTATTTTTTCAGCATGCCCCATCCTTTTCGGGGGGCTCCCGTATCAGCTGCCCCCTAGGGCAGCCGCACCAGCGTGAGGCTAGCGGCCTTGCGGAGCGGGGCCGTGGCCTTGAGCTGCTGCACCAGGTAGGGCACGCCATCCAGGCGCAGCGGCCGGGTCAAATCCAGCCGGGCCAGCTCGAGCGGGGTGAGCAGCAAGGCCTGCTCGTAGCTGCTGCCCTGCAGCTGCACCGCCAGCCAGGCGCGCAGCTGCTGCGCGTAGGTGCCGTGGGTGCCGGAGAGGCGCACGCTCAAGGCCCCGCTCTTGCTGCGGTGCGAAAGCTGCGGATAACGGCTCACCCCGTCGCTGGCCGATTGCAGGCCGTTGTAGAAGAGCAGGCGCAAAGTGGCGCTGCGCGCGACTACCGCCTGGTCGGCGCGGTAGGGCGGCTGCGAGAGGGCCGGCAGCTGCGCCACGAGGGGCGCGGCGGCGTCGAGGCCCAGGTGGGTATACAGCTCCTTCGTGTAGCAGAGCTTCTGGGCCTGCTCGGTGCCGCCCCCGTTCACGGCGATGGCCGGCAAGGAGTCCGGCAGCTCCGACCAGAGCGCGTAGTAGAAGCCGCCCCCGGGCAGGGCCAGGGTGCACTGGAAGTAGGTGCCGGTTTCCTCCACCAGGCGCACCTGGCCATTGAGCGGGTTATCGGCCAGGGCGATGCTCGTGGGCAGGTCCGCGAAGGTGGCCACCGGCGCCAGCACCAGGCTCGCCGCCGGCTGCTGGCTGGGCAAGTCCTTGGTCAGCGCGTCGTCCGCAGCCACGCCGTAGGTGAGCGTCAGGCCGGTTGGGTCGGCGAGCGTCGCTTCGGGGTAGCCGGCCAGCCGGCTCGTCAAATCCACGTAGGCGGCCTGCGCAGCCACGCGCTCGACTAGGTAGGCCGTGCGCACGCGCTGGCTGCTGGGGTCCACGTAGAGCACGATGCCCAAATCCTGCCGAATGGCGGCCAGCAGCTCAGCCACCGTGAGCGCCGGCACGACGTCGGCCAGGCTAAAGCGCAGGGTCTGGAAGTCGCCGCGGTCCACCAGCTGGGCGTTGCCCACCAGCACGAGCTCGCCCAGCTCACCGGGCAGCAGCTCGGCCGCGTCCACCACCAGGCCCACTTCCTCGCAGATGGCTCGCAGCACGTAGCGTAGCTTGGGAAACGGGCAGTAGGGCGGCAAGCTATCAAAGGCGATGGGCGCGCCCAGCCCCCCAAAGGCCTTGTTGTAGGTGAAGCTGCCGCCCGCCGGCAGCCCAAATAAGTCGAAGTCGCTTACCAGCCACGCGTTGACGCTATTAGTGCCGGGAAAGGCAAAGGGGTCGGGCGTAGGCAGGGTGGTGCCGCTCGCCGGGGGCGGCACGTACTCGTTGCGCAGGGGCGCAAATACGTAGTCGTAGTCGAGCGGGCGGGCCACCACCTCATTGGCGTGGTACACTAGGCCCGGCACCAGCTGCGGGTTGCCGCCCCCGTCGAGGCCGGCCTGCACCTGGTGGGGCACCGCGCGCAGCCCCCCGTAGGCAAACGAGCTTAGTTGGCGCTCGCTCAGGCTCGTGAGCCCGCCCTGCACCGAGACGGTGTAGGTACTGGGGCTGGCCTTGGTCACGCGCTGCTGCCCGGTGAGCAGCGCCAGGCCGGCCTCCCCGAGCTCGGCCGGCAGCGGGCTACCCGGTGCCGCGCTGCCGCTGGCATCGGGCCGCTCCGGAAAGCCGTAGAGCGGCCCGTTGGGCGGCGCCGGCACCGTGAACGAGTAGCTGAACTGCCCCAGGATAACGTCGCCGTCGAACAGGGGCGAGTGGTACTCGAGCTGGGCACTGGTGCCGGGGCTCAGGTGCACCGGCTGGCCGGCGCTGGTTAACTCAAGCATGGGCTACTGGTAAGCAAGCGGGGCGTAGGCGTTTACGGCATAGGCGTAGTCGAATTCGAGCAGCAGGCCCCGCGGGCCGAACTCGTCGGCGTAGGGCGTGAGGCTGCGCTTGGGCCAGTCGAGCGGGCGCAGCTGGGTGGCCACTTGCTGCCAGATGTCGCGGCTCAGCACTAGCTCCTGCGCCCAGAGCAGCTCGGCCGGCGTGAGCACGCCGGTGGCCAGCTTGAGCTTGCGGCCGGCTAAGAGGTCACCCACCCGGCTCTCGGCCAGCGGGGCTTGCCCGTAGGCAGGGGTACGTAGGCGCGGCAGCTCCACGGCATCAGCCGTGGCTTCGAGCGCGTAGCTCAGCACCCACTCGCAGCGCAGCGTGTCGAGGCCCCCGAGGGAGTTCGCGAACAGCACGAAGCGGGTGCGCTCGCTGGCCGGCACGAAGCGGTAAACCGCCTCCTGGCTGAGCACCTGGCCGGTGCTGGTTTCCACCCGCACACGCAGCGTATCGTAGCCAGCGCGGCTGTCTTTGAGCGGGATGGCCAGCAGGCGGTTGGTCCAGCCGCCGGCGGGCTGCACCAGGGGCTCGTAGTCCACGGCGTCGCCCCCGTAGGCGCGGCGCACCCGCAGCTGGGCGGCGTGCTGCGCCGCGTCGACCAGGAAAAACAGCCACTCGGGCTGATTCGCCACCACGGCCTTCGAGCGGCTTTGGGCGTAGGCGCCAGGACCGGTGGGTTGCCAGCTCAGGAAAGGCGGCGCGCCGAACTCATCCCCCAGGCGGCGGGCAAAGTAGTCGGTATCCTGCCACTCGGCCGGCAGCCCGCCGCGCAAAGCCGTGCGCAGCGCGCTCACCGCGTAGCTGGGGGCCGCGCCGGCGGCCGGCGGCGTGGTCGTGGTCCGCAAGTAGTAGTTGGCCAGGTTGCTAACGCATACCGCGCTCACCTGGTCCACGCTGGCCACGCCCGCCGGCGGCACGAAGGCGCTGAGCAAGGGGCGCAGCAGCGTGTCGAGGCGAAAGCTCACGGCCCCGAGGGTGCTCACGCGCTTGCGCAGGGTGAACACCTGGGCGAAGTCGCCGAGGCCGTGGGCGCTTTCAGCCCAGAGCTCCACCTCCACCAGGGCGTTGGCCGGCTGGCCACTGAGCGAATAAAACAGCGGCTGGGCCACGAAGTCGATGCCGGCCGGCGGGCCGCTGGGGGCCGCCGGCAGCGCAACTCCCCCGGTGGCCACCGGCGCCACGTACACCGACACCGTGCGGGCGCAGCCGTCCAGGCCCCCGTCGCGCACCTGCACCTGGTGCTGGCCACTGGCCACGGCCGCAAACACCGGGCTGGTTTGCTCCGTGCCCCCGTCGAGCGCGTACTGCACCACGCCGTTGGCCGTGCCCGAGTAGCGCACCGTCAGGCGCACGCCCGAGGCCATGACTTGCTGCGCGACCTCGGCCGTGCCCAGGTCGCAGGTCTTGGGCGGCGTCCAGCCGCAGGTGGCGCTGTTGGCTTCGATGGCCACCGTGAACGAGCGCCCGCCGGAATACACCCAGCTGGTTTGCGTGTAGTCGGCCGCGCACTCGTACCACAGGATTTGGCCGGCGGGCAACTCCACGTTGGCGGGCTTCGGGTCAAGCAGGGCCACGAACCTATCGACCGTGTAGTCCTCGATGACTTTCTTGTCGGTATCGAACGCGAGGCCGGTGCCGCGGTACTGCGAGCCGCCGGTGCCCCCGTTGACCAATTCGTATAGTACCTTGATTTCTACTTTCATGGCTGCACCTGCTCCTTCCAGCGCGTGGCGTCAAAGGTGATGGGTACGTAGTCGCCCAGGGCAAACTCGTAGCGCCAGCCGATTTCGCCGGCCACCGTGAGCGTGGCCACCGCCTCCAGGGGCCGCTCGCTCAAGTCAAAATTGATTTTGCGCGCCTTCTTATCGCGCCACAAGTAGCTGAGCACGTCCAGGGCGATGGCCTCGGTTTGCACCCAGGCCGCGTCCTGGGCGGCGTAGTCGGTCGTGGAGGCGCTGGCCAGGATAATGAACGCGCTATTCCGCTCCCCGTAGGGGGCGGTGCCATCCTTGCTGTTGAGCGCCAGCGAGGGCGTTTCGAGCCAGAGCAGCGGGTAGCGCAGCCCGTTGCGCGAGCCGGAAATGATGCGCCCACTCGCACCGTGCACGCAGCTGCCCTTCAGCAGCAGGTGCTCCTCGCTTAGCCGGCGGAAGTAGGCAATAAAACTGTCGAGGGTGTTGGCCATGCCCAAAGGTCACCTAGCCCCCTACCCCCTTTTAGGACGCAATCGCGTAGTCGCTAAACAGCTCCTCGCGCCCGCTGGGGCTGTAGAGCAGCTGGTAGTGGGCGTTGTCGCGCAAGACCTTATCCTTGTAGTCGCGGTAGACTTTGCGCAGCACTTCCAAATCGGCGTCGCTGGGGTCAATGTCGTAGTACTTGCAGAAGGAGCGTAGCGCGGCCCGCTCGTTGCCGGTGACCGCTACCTGCGCCTTGACCCACATGATGAGCTGCTGCTGGAAGAGCTTGTCGAACATCTCCCCAATCTGGCGCACCGACTCGGGTGTGAGCGTGTAGTGCTTGAGCGCCGTGGGCAAGGTCAGCTCGTAGGCCGGCCCCTCGGCCCGGGCCTCGCGCCGCAGCTGGCGAAAGGGCGACTTCTCTATCTTCATCTTCACCACCCGCCCCATGAACGTGTTCTGGTGCACCGCGTGGGGCTGCTCGCCCCCGTACTCATGCAGTAAGTATTGGCGCACGTGGGCGCGCACCGGAATAGCGAAAATGGGTAGTTTGCTCACAGAAGATAAAGGCGTAGAATTACCGCAACAAAAGTCCAGGTTAAGATAAGTAGTTTTTAGGACGAAAGCGCGGCTGACGGGACTTGCACAATGGCCTTTATTTTTAGTACCGTATTAGTGGAGCAGCCTACTAGCCCAGCAATTTCGCGCACAGTAAGGCCTCCCTGCAAATGTTTGACCACTTTAGGGTACTTTTTCTTTAGCTTTTCTTCACTCTCCGTAGTGCCCGCCGGGCGGCCCTTCTGCTTGCCCTCGGAATAGGCTTTTTCCTGACCCGAGCGAATGCGGTGGCCCAGCCGCTCGGTTTCCATCTCGTCCACCTCCATGAGCACCGTCATCACCAGGCGCGCCATCGGGTTGACCTTGCCGGTGTCGAGCAGATAATCCAGCTGGATGTTGAGGGCGAACACCGACACGCCGAGGTCGGCCAGTTCCTCCACCACCTGGCGGGTTTCGCGGGCGCGGCGCCCTAGGCGGCTGAGCTCGGTGACGAGCACCTTGCGCACCTGCCCAGCGCGGGCCAGGGCTAGTAGCTGGTCGAGGTCGGGCCGGCGGGCCCGGCTGCGGCGCGCGCCGGAGAGCTTCTCGGCAATGGTGGCCACGACCTGGTAGCCGGCCTTGCTGGCGTGGCGCTCCAAGTCGCGCAGCTGGCGGCCGAAGTCCTGGGCCTCGCTGCTCACCCGGGCGAAGAGCACGACGGGGATTTGTGTCATAGTAACCAGGTGGTTTTTGGGAGACGGAAGTGAAGCGTGAAAAAGGGCACCAGCAGGGCCGGAAAGGGGGTGTTTTGGCGCACTACTTTTTTTGAGACAGGCGGCGCGCAAAATCGGTACTTTACGCAGCGCAATTCGTGGTTTTTTACTAAAAAAAGTAGGAAAGGCAAAACCGAGCTTTGCAGCGATGACAGCTAAACTTATACGCGCCCACTACGTGCTGCAATTTATTCGGGATAAGCAGGAAGAGGGCTATGAATTCAGTCGCTACGACTACCATTTACTAACCCGCTACGTGCTAGGAGACCTGCTCTATGGACAGGTAATTGAGTTGAGTGAAACCAGGCTCTTAGCGGGCAAAATTGATGACCTGCTCCAAGTTGAGGCTCACGCGCTGCACCTCGCCCCAGACTAAACCGGCCGGCGGGGCCTGGTCGAGAATGAGCAGCAAGGCGACTACCTCTTCGTAGCGCAGGGTAAGTCGCCAGGGCTTGGTGGGCCTAGGTCCCACGTGGTGCGCCTCCCGGTACTGGCGCCCCCGCAGCCGGCCTCGCACCCGGTAAAGGGGCCCAAAGCTTAAGGCCATGCTGGCCGAGGGCCGGTTCGGGGGCTCAAGCTCCTGGCACAGCACAAACTCGATGGCCTCGGCCAGCTGCTCGGACTCGCCCCAATGCAAGTGGATGCGCTGGTCAAGATGCGGCAATCTCATCGGCGGGGAGGGCTAAGGTTACGGGCCTAGGCTGATACAGCCCGGCCCATTCTAAAATCTTATACTGGCGGCCAGTGGTGCGCTCGCAGAGCCGGTAGTAGCTGAGCTGGTGGCCCAGGCGGTTGCGTAGCACCTGCAGGTAGTCGAGGCCGGTGGCGTCGTTGGTCCACGAGTAAAAGGTGCACAGGCGTTTTTTGCCGGCCGCCGGGCGCGAGCCGGGTGCCCGCTCGTCGAACACCACCCAGAGCCAGTAGCGGGCCGTTTGGCTAAGCTGGCTGGGCTCCGCGCCCCTAGGGGGCAGGGGCTTTACGGGCTTGGTTTTCGTCAGGAAGTCGTTGAAATCCTTGTAGCCGCGGTAGAGCTCGTTGTGGGCCTTGACCTTGGCCGGCGTGAACACCTGGCGCAGCAGGTGCAGGGCCCGCAGGCCGGCCGCGTCGTTATCGCCAAACCAGTGCACGCGCTTGGCCTCCGCGAGCGTGGGCAGGGCCTCCGCGAGCATGCTCACCGAATTGAGAATGAGCACCGTGGGCTCGAAGTACGTCTGCCCGTAGTAGGTCAGGGCCGAGAGGTAGTCCAGAAACCCCTCAAATACCAGCACCTCGTCGCGCTTCTGGCCTGTCAGCCAAGTGAGGCCCTTGCCGCCAATGGTGCCCTGGAACTTGGGGCTGCGCACCTCCCAGCCGGCGGCCGTTTTCCAACCCAGCCCGAAGTAGGGCTTCTCGCGGGCGCTGGTACTGGTACGGTAGAAAATCTGCTGCAAGTGGGCCTTGGTGCGCTCGCTGCGCTGCACCAGGCGCCAGTTGATGCCCCGGCTTTCCAGGTACTGCACCAGCGGCTGCCACCCGAGGGGCTCCACGCGCACGTCGTGGAAGGTGACTTTGTCCGTGACGAAGGTCTCGCCCACCGGGGGGGCCAGCGGCAGCGCCAGCTCGGCCGGCGTGGCCAGGTCGGCCGCCCAGGCGCGCAGTGTGAGCCGGGCCAGCGGCAAGTCCAGGCCGGTCAGGCGCATGATGAGCTTGAGCACGTCGCCCCCGGCAGCCTTCTGGCCGGGGTCGGGTGCCAGGCCGAAATCGCTCCACACGTTTTTGGGCTCGCACACCACGAAGCTGGGCGTTTTCTCTTCCGGCCGAAAGGGCGAAATGTAGAAGTAATTGCCGCCGGCGGCGCGGCCGAGCGGCACCTGGCCGAGCTTGGCCATGATGGCCAGAAGCGAAATCTGCTTATCGGCCCCCTGGGCAGCCTTGGAATCGAGTCGAGGACGGGTGGGAGTAGGTGTCATTAGGCGGGATTGTAAAATTTTTGGGCAAGGGCCACCCTACCCACGCCCGAGGGCGCGGCGGGGATTGTTGGCGGCCCGCCAGCGCGGCCCGCCCCCTCCTTTTTTTTCTAGCCAGCCCGGCCTATTCACATCCAGGCTGTGGAAAAGTCGGCTGAAAATCAACCGTTCCTATGCTTCATAGCCTTTATGCAAGCCCTCATCTTATAAAGGCCGGCATAATGCCCGCATTGGGTTTTTTAAGTAGTCCGGCGGCCGTTTTTCGTCAAATTGCGCCCGCTCTGCTCGGTGAATTTGCGCGCCATTTCCAGCAGGCTCAGCTGAGCTTCCTGCGGGCTCACTAGGGCCACTGGCAGGGGCGCGGGCAGCAAGGCAGCCGCTACCGCCGGGGTACCCTCGAAAACGAAAAGGGAGGGCTCCAGCAGCAGCTGTAGCCCGCCCTTTACTTGTTGCTTGCCGCGCAGAAACCCGTACTCAATCAGGGCCATGATGTGGCGGTAGCCCGTTTTCGGGTCGCGGTTGCTGCCGGCCTTGGCCATTGCCGTGCGCGTGGTAAACAGGGCCAGGTTAATGGCCGTCGGCGCCTTGGCCCAGCGGTCCATAAACAGGCGCACGATTTCCTTGAGCGTGTGCACCAGGTTGCCCCGCAGCTGGGGCAGCTTGATGGTCTTTTGCGGGTGCAGGTGGGCCTCTAAGTGGGCCGGGGCCGCGGCGGGCTTGATGCGCTCAGGCGCTCGCACGTAGGCGAGCACCTTGGCCCAGGTTTTGGCGTAGCTGAGGCGCAACTTAGGAATGAATGCAGGACGGTACATGTTGTGAATCAATAAATTAATACGTAAAAAGGCCCAGGTAACACCTGGAAAATAGCTCCCCGGCCGACCGCGAAGCCAGCTGTGCACACCTGCTAGTCCCACCTAGGGCGCGCCCATCCCAGCACAGGACGGGGAAAAAGTAATTAGGAGTAGTCGGCCCGCAGGGGCTCTTTGGCCGGGGCGCTGCGGTCGAGCTCGGCCAGCAGCAGCCAGCGCAGGGTGAGCAGGTGGCGCTGGGCCACCGGGTCGCCGCGGTGCTGGCGGCTCAGAAAGGCCAGCCAGGCCCCGAGCGCGTCGGGTGGCGTGAAAAAGCCGGGCCAGGGGGGTAGCTCAGCCACGGCCACCCTCCTTTCCAAAATGCCGCTTCATGGAGTCCTCTAGCGTCAACTGCATATCGGCCACGCCCTCCGTGTAGCCCATTTTCCAGACCCAGCGCAGCAGAAAGTAGCCGCCCAGCGAAAACCAGAGCAGGCAGCCCGCCATCGTCCAGAGCACGTGCGCTAGCATGGCTGGCCTCCCCGCTTCAACAGCTCGATGCTTTGGCTAACTGCCCGCAGGCGCGAGGCCAGCGCGTCGCGGTCGGCCAGGCAGCCGTTTTCCAGCGCCGCATCGGGCTGCCACTGGCCGCTGGCCAGCCGCTCCAAGCACCACTCGGCGCAGGCCAAGGCTTGGCTTAGCTCCTGCTGCTCCAGCAGCAGCGCGTTCAGGCGTTCAGGCTGGGGTAGCGGCAGCTTATCGAGCGGGCGCACCACCACGTTTAAGCTCAGGTGCCGGGTTAAATCCACTAGGAGGTCGGTAAGCTTGACGTAAGCCAAGTCCGAGGTATACACGTGCAGCTGCTGCATGTTAGGCAGCCGCGTCAAAACTCAGGGAATGCACCGTCACGTCGTCGCCGGTTTTCTCACTCAACTCTTCGAGGCGGTGCTTGAAGACCTTGCGCAGGGTCAGCAGGTGGTCGAGCTCATCCAGGGTCTGCTCGTCCTGAATGGCCTGCTGCTCACTCTGGAGCAAGGCGATGGTGCCGTTGATTTGCTGCATAAATAAGCGCAAGGCGTAGGCAAGCGTGGGTGGGTCGAGCTGCATGAGCTGGTCGATAGTGAAGGAGTTGAACGACATGGGGGGTGTGAGAAGGGAAAGGGTGAAATTGAAGTACTTAGGAAGCTAGGCGCATGGTGGGCTCCTCCGGTAGGGCTACCGGCGCGCCAGCCTTGGGCGGGGCGGCCGTGGGAGCGGGCAGCTTGGAGAGGTCGAAGGCCTCGCCCCGCTCGTAGGCCAAGAAGGCGGGCCAGGGAATGCGCGCCTCGGCCATCGCGTAGTAGGCCTGCAGCTTGACGGTCTGGGGCCGGCCCTTGGCGTCGCGTACCTGCTTGCCCTCGCGCAGCCAGCGGCGCACGGTGCTCGGGTCGCAGCTCAGCACCTGCGCCAGGCCCACCACGCTGTAGAGCACCACCTCGGCCGGGGCGGGGGCGGCCTGCTGGGTAGCCTTTAGCTCCGCGTGCAGGGCGCGAAACCACTGGTCGAGGTAGCCCACGGTGGGCAAATCGTTGACAGTCATGGGCGGGCGGCGGGTTGGGCGTGGGTAGGTAAGAGGGTGCCGGCCTTCAGGGCCTGGCGGCGGGCTTCGGCGTAGAACACGTTGCTAGTGAGCAGGAAGCGAGCTTCGCGCAGGCGGTTGATTTCGGCCTTGTGCACTAGGCCCCGGTAGTCTTTGGCCGTAGCCAGGTGGCTGGTGAAGGCCAGCAGCTGGAACACGCCAGCGCTAGGGGTGTAGGCGTAGCTGACCTGGTAGAGCAGCCCCGCGGGGCAGCGCCAGGTAGCCTCCAGGGCCGTAGGGGCGCTGGGCTCCCCCTGCTCGAGCACGGTAAAACCCATCTTGCGCAGCCACTGCCCGAGGGGCACGGTGAGGTTGCGGGGGCCTTTGGGCAGGCCGTAGGGGGCGCGGGCTTCCATCGGGCCTTACAGAGCTAGGGCGTGCTGCTTGCTGCCGGCCAGGCGCTCGTGGGGCGGCATATCCTCCAGAAATAAGTACTGGTGCGAACCCTGAAAATGAGTACGGAGCCACTTTTCCAGGCTTTTACTCTCGGCTACGGTAATGCTTACCCGACCTTTGTTATTAAGCAGCTGGTTGAAGCGGGTCGCGCTCATCTCCCACTGCTTGAGCAGGGTCTCGGTGGGGCGGATGGTTTCCAGGCCGATGGCCGAGAAGATTTCGCGCAGGCGGTTTTTGGGTTCCATCGCTTTCTTTAGAAAAACACCGGTCTGTTTTAGAAAAACTGCCCGGTGTTTTTGATATTTACACCGGATAACGATGCGAAGCTAAAGAAAGTTGAGTATAAACTCCAAATATTTTCCTCAGCTTTTAGTAAAAAGAGCACAAATAGCTCGAAGTCTACCGCTGGCAATGAAGAATCTTGAGAATAAAATTAAAAGGAAGCTGAGTGAGCAATCGATGACTATTCAGCGACTTGCCACTGAATCAGGTATTTCAGAACCTACTCTCCACGCTATTTTTAATAGGGATGATGCCAAGCTTTCGCAGCTTGAAAAGATAGCCGCTGCCTTAGGCATTACACTCAGCTTTCTTTTAGATGAGAATTCTCAACCCTCAGGAATTCATACTGGCGACTTCAACCAAGTCGGTAATGCCAACACTCAGAAGATTAAAACCAGCAAGGCGCCCTCGCAGGAGCTAGCATCTGAGCTAGCCGCCTGCCAGCGCGAGTTAGAAGTTACCCGCGCGCTTGTGGCCTCGAAAGATGAGTTAATCACCCTGCTGCGCGGCAGCTATAACCGTCCTAATTAAGTTTATGACCCAACTCTTTACTCGCCTCACTTTACTCACCGCTTTTCTACTACTCGGGTACGCCAGCCGGGCACAGTACACGCAGACCTTCACGGGCTCGCTAACCACCACAAGCCCTAACGCCACTTGGAGGCCGGATATAGGCAGTACTGCCTTATGCGGCCGGCCGGGTAGTGTCGGCGCTCAAGGCACTGTAAATCCCGCTTATCGGTACGCAACCCACACTATTCGCAATGCTGGTACAGTCGCCACATGTTTAACCGTAACGCTAACTGCCGCATGCACGGAAACCCGTACCATACTGCTTGTTAGCGCCTATGCTCCTGGCTACGATTATGCTGGTCCGTTCACTAGCGCAGGAATACCGCTCAGCGAGAATTTTCGTGGCAACCCTGGGCAATATGCTTATGCCTACCCTGGTAACAACCATACCACTTCTTTTCCGCTGCAACTCGAGGCCGGTGCTTCCGCGCTACTTGTTGTCAGCGCCTATGACATGGATACGTACTGTAGTAGCTATAGCCTCACCATTGCCTCACCCCAGCCGCTGCCCACCATCGCGGCGCAGTCGGTTTTTCCCCTAGCTTTTTACCCTAATCCTGTTTCCAGTCAGGCCACCTTTAGCAGCCCTGCTGCTACTACCCTTACCGTGCGCGACCCCTTAGGGCGCATAGCCAGGGTTCTTCCCTTAGCAGCTGGTACCCAGCAAGTGAGTCTGGAGCAATTACCAGCCGGCGTTTACTCGCTCACCGATGAGACAACGCGCCAAACCACACGCCTAGTAAAAGCTACTCAATAGCTTAACTATACTATCTCTTATCCTGCCGCTACGCGGCAGCTATAACCGACCGAACTAACTAAATAACTAACTAATATTCATGATTTTACGCTTATTCACTACTCCCCTACTCGCGGCTACCCTAGTACTCAGCACGCTTGGCTGCGCTACAAAGGCAGATGACCCTACACCACCTACTCCGACACCGGCCTCCGGAACGGGTAGCTATACGGTCGATGGGCTCTCGGTCACTTGTAAAGCCACTTTCTATAAAAGCAGTACCAATACCGGTTTAGACTACTTGCTCATCTATCTCGTCACTACCCCGGAGCCGTCCACCGGCCCGAAAAAATTAACGCTGACTTTCACAAAAAGACCTAGCGAGCCAGTGTCCGCCTATGAAACTGCCGGGGCATACACGTCGCTTGCTAATATCAACGCTGCGACCCTTTACGGCCCTCAACCCTATACCGTAGCGGCTACAAGTAGCGGGGGCATCTCGGGTACATTTTCCGCCATTACGCCCCCCACCGATGCTGTCAAGTCGGTTATTACCAATGGCGTCTTCACCGACGTTCATCCTTAAAACCATCCTGCTGCGCGGCAGCTATAACCGGCCGAATTGATTCAATCGCAACAACCTGACTAGCTAGGCTGGGCGCAGTCATTCGCTAGACCAATCCTTGCTATGCAGCTAGAATTGCTCCAAGAAATTCCCACTATTTCCGTCTTTTACGACCACACCAATGAGTGGCTTTTTGCCGATTGGTACGGCGAGTTGACGCTGCCCTTGGTGCAGGCTAACTGCCTGGCCATTGCCCAGTGCTTTCTGCAAGGCCACACCTACAAGCGCGTACTTAACAGCAACCTGAACATGAGCAGCGTCGTGCCGGAGGCCCCGCTTTGGCTGGCGACGAACTACTTGCCTCATATGGGCCTAGGCGGCGTCGAATACCTGGCCTGGGTCTACCCAAACGACCTGCTGCTGCGGCCCCTCATCGACCGGGCCGTGCGCAAGCTCACCACCCCGGCCGTGACGATGTTCGACGACTTGGAGTCCGCGTGCACGTGGTTACAGCACGCGCACCTGCCTCACCTCACAAACGCGGCGCCTACGCCGCCGTCTGCCGCAACGCAGACCAAGCTCGACCACCAAGTTAGCACCCTCGCTGCCACCGTGCAGGCCTATGAGCAAGTAGGCAAGCGCTTTAGAAACACTACTCTCTGAAAATACGAAAAGCCGCTTGGCCTGCGCCCGCACCTCGGCCAGCGCGGGCTACGCAGTTACCGGTGGCGCTAGTTGCTGCCGCTGCGGCGGGGTGGGGTTAACCGGCCGAATTAATTTCTTTATTATTTCAAGATGTCATGTGCTTTCCCGTTACCCTACGCCTTGGGCTCACCTTACTAGTAGCGGCTGGGCTTGCGGCCTGCTCGAAAGAGCCAGTGCCGCTGCCTGCGGCCACCGCCAGCTACAAACTGGACGGCCAGCTTATTACTTGTAAAGTAGTTGTTTACCCGCTTACCCCCGTCTATAACGGCGAGCAACTACTGGTGCGCCTATTTCCCCCGTCAGGGTCTGGGTCTGGTATTGGAAGCGAGTACCTCGACTTAAGTTTTGTTAAGCAGCCCACTGAGCCCAGCAGTGCCTATAAGACGAACTGGGTGCGCTACAATGGCGCCGGTATTCCCTCCGGTGCTATGCTGCTCAAGGATGCGGTGCTAACGATTACAGAAACGAGTGCGGGCAGTTTTTCGGGCACTGCCACAGGCACTGCGCTTTATGCGAACTCGACCTTCTCCTCCATTACGGAAGCCGTGTTCACCAATGCCCACTTATAACTAGCCGCCTAGCCTAGTAGCCCCCAGTTGCTGGCGTGGCGGCGGGGGTGGGGAGTCAATCGACCAAATTAAGGACGTCAGGCCTAACAAAGTCGGCCGGTCGCGTGTACGGTACACGGTAGTATACCTTTGCCCTAAATTTTAAATTACTTGATCAGCTTACTAGATAAGCTGATTACTGAAATTTTAAGCTTATGCAACTTCATATCAAGGACATTGGCCCAATCGGTTCTGCCGAGGTTGATTTGACGGGGTTAACTGTGATTGGTGGACTAAATGATACAGGTAAATCAACTATTGGGAAGGTATTATTTTCTATTGTCAAATCTATACGCAATAGAGATGAACAATTTAATATCGACCAACAGAATAGAATATCACCTATAATATCTGAGCTTATCTCGGAACTCAGGAGTTCTGTCGGTCCAATAATTCAACCCTCTAATTATAGCAATATTGTCAGAAGGCTCCAAGATATTCGCAGATTTAGTGGAGATAATGGTCTAGCCTTATTTGATGTTATAAGTGAAGATATTACAGAGCACCTTATAGAAGAAGCAAGGCGCCGTGAACCACTTATTCGCAGAATAACTCTTGGAAAAGAGAGTTCTAATTTAGAACAGGAATGGGAAAATAAGATAGTACCATCTATTAGGAACATTACCAGTACTTATCTTATAAAGATAAGAAATGTTGTATCTGAACAACAGAACTTAATAGATATTTACACTGCCTCATTTAACAGCGTATTTAATGCTGTTTTTAACAGTGAAATTAATAATAAAAGGTCAATCTCATTGACGCAGGGTGGCACCATCAAATTAATAGATAATATAAAGTGTATTCTAGAGATATCCTTCAAGCATAGCGAAGTGAATGAAAGCGCGCTTACTTTGGATACTGATGCTATATCATCACTCTTTGATGATGTAACATTATTAGAAACTCCTTTTGCATTAAATTTTAAAAATGATCTAATATTAGCACCACGCAATAGCAATGGAAATTATCTTGCCAATTATCCAACTTATGATTTATTAGAAAAACTAAGCTTTGCTTCAAGAGAATCTGATTCTCAAGCTAACTTAGAACGCGAGATTATTGATATAATAGGCAAGGTTATAGATGGGGAAATATATTTTGACCAGGATACCGACGAATTTGTTTTTGCTTCGAATGACAAAGTAAATATCAGAATTACTAACACAGCTTCAGGTATAAAATCACTAGGCATTTTACAAATGCTAGCTCGTGCAGGTGTATTAGTAGCTAGTAATCTATTACTTGTTGACGAGCCGGAAGTTCATTTACATCCAGGTTGGCAAATTACTTACGCTGAAATAATAGCTATACTGGTCAAGAGGTATAATATTTATTGCTTAGTTAGTTCACATAGCCCTTATTTCATACAAGCTATTGAAGCTTATTCCAAGATATATAAGATGGAAAATCTGACCAAGTTTTATGTATCAGAAAAAAACGAAGGTTCGTGCACTCTTAGAGATATCACGAATAATCCTGAACCTCTATATAAGTTATTAGCTGACCCTATGAAACGAATTGCTTACTTAAGGGCTAAAGCACAAAATGAATAGCTTACTGTCTGTTCTTCAAAGAAATCTATCTGCTCGCATTTTACCTATGAATCAGATTAGTGATTGCGTCTGCGTTGGCTCAGCGCGACCAGTCATTCATTTTGATGAGGTAAAAGAAAACTTTTGCACAGCACTCGGTATAGCTAATAGGCTAAAGTCAGTGGATGGCTTGCATATTGATGCTGAAAAGCGATTAATCTGCTTTATAGAAGTCAAGAATGCATCAGAACAAATGCGCAAGGATTGGACTATATTACCTTCCAGTACTACAGAAGCCGAATATATACATACTATTGACAAATGGTTTCTTGCGATTAAAGCGGATCTTAGAATCAAAATCGCAGATAGCCATTTTATATTAATCTCAGCATTAGCAAGATATAGCACAAGCACGAGTGATATACAAGCTATACTAGATAGAGAAGATGTGAAAATCATCTATTTCATAATTTATTGTTTAAGTAGTCAGGATTATTTACTTTATAGCATATCTTCATTAGAAAGCGTAAAAACAGGTTCTGTATGTTACGGCCCTCTGACAACACATCAAAGCTTAGCAATTATTTTTGAATCAGAAAAATTCGAAACTAAAATATCTGAATACTTTTAAAGCAAAAGGCCTCTGTCAATATCGGCAGGGGCCTTTTGCTGTTATTTAGTACCCCGCCGCTGCTTGGTAGCTTTGTGACATGACTACCAATGCCGCCACAGCACCTAATATTTCTATCAACTGATGGAAGTAACCCGCCAGCTGCTCACCGAGCGGGCCAGCCGCACGGGTCAGTCCCGCATCCAGCTCACCTTCTGCTGGGACTCGCAGCGCCTGCGCCTGAGCAGCGGCCAGAAATGCTTTGCCGCCGACTGGGACACTAAGCGGGAGCTGCTCAAGGCCAAGACCGGCGCGGCCGGCCGCCAGGTGGACACGGTGAACGCCGTGCTGCAAGCCTACACGGATGCCGGGCACGCCGCCCACCACGAGGCCCTGCTGCTGGGCCAGCAGCTGAGTCCCCCGGCCATGAAGGCCGCCATCCTCAGCCGCTACGCCGAGCTGACCACCCAGGTAGCCGAGCTGCCACCGGTGCCGGCCCCGCCCCCACCCACGTTTGCCGCCTACTACGACCAGTGGCTGGGCGAGCAGAGCCGGCGGGTGAACCTGCGCACCGGCCAGCGCCTGAGTAAGGCCTACCTCGATAGCCTGGGCAACACCCTGGCCGTGCTCCAGGAATTTGGGGCGGCGACGGGCCACGAGCTGACGCTGGCCGGCATGAACAAGGCCTTCTACCAGCGCTTTCAAGAGTATTTCTTTCAGCAGCGGGGCCAGGGCCTCAACACCTTCGGCAAGCACATTCGGGGCCTGAAAACCTTTCTAGCCTGGTGCGAGGACAACGAGCTGGAGGTAAGCAGCAAGTGGCACAAGTTCCAGGCCCCCGACGAGCCTACCGGCACCGACGCCCTCACCCAAGCCGAGCTGCTGGCCATCGCCCAGGTGGACTTCTACACGGCCGAGGCCCGGGAACTCGTGCGCCGCTACTTCGCCGGCTTCGACCAGCCAGACGGGCAGCCCCGCCGCCGGGGCCAGCGCCGCAGCCAGGTGGACGACTACCGCGTCTTGGAGCGCCTGCGCACCTTGGAGCGGGCCCGCGACAAGTTTTTGCAGTGCGCCTACCTGGGCCTGCGCATCTCCGACGCCAACCGCCTCGCGCCCCGCCAGCTTGACTACCTGCACCACGTGGTGCGCCTCAAAGCCGGCAAAACGCAAAAGGCCTGCGTCATTCCCTTCTTCGATGACGACGTGTTCCAGCCGGTGGCGCTCATTGAGAAATACCGCCCCCTGGGGCTCGCTACCTGCCTACCGGTGGGCACCGGCCTCGATGAGTACCTGCCTACGGTAGCGGAGCTGGCGGGTGTTGGGCGCATTGCCCTCACCAGTAAGGTGGGCCGCAAAACCTTTGTGACCCTTAAATTAGCGCAGGGCGTACCACGCCACACCGTCATGCAAGCCACTGGCCACCGCACCGAGAGCAGCTTCAACCGCTACGCCGGCGTGGACGAGGTGGAGCTGGTGGAAACCTACCGCAAGACGGCCAGAAAAGTTAGCCGAGCCGGCCAGCCCGAACCTGACTCGGCGCGCGAGGCCGCTTAACTTCACGTCTCACTTCCTTATTGCTTGCTATGCCTAAGCGCGTTACCTACCTGCTTACCCTCGCCGCCGGCCTGCTCGCCTGCTACGGCTTTCTCGCCGCCAAGGCGCCCTTGGCCGCCAAGCAGTACGACTACGTGACGCTGACCCAAACCGGGGAAACCCTACGCATTTCCAGCACGCCAGACCACTTCGAGACGCAGCGCACCAAGCTGGACAAAAGCGGCTATGAGGGCAACTACAGCCTGCTCTTTTCTAAGGTCAACGAGTATGAGGCCCAAGGCTACGAACTGTTCGAAAATAACGCCCTGGCTGTTGGCTCCGGGGGGCTTTATAGCAACTACGTACTGCTACGCCGCCCTAAGCAGTAAGGCTAAAAAGGCGGAAAAAAAGGGTGGCAGCAGCTTGCCTAGCGCTGCCCAGCAGCAAACACCCTAACCCGCAAAAAGTCGCCGTGCCGCTTGCAAACGCGGGTTTTAGTGAAGTAGCGCGTAGGGAGCTAGGTAGAATAACTTCCCGTCCAGACCGCAACCGTTTGTATAAAAGCTCTGTAAGTCAAGTACTTACAGGGCTTTTTATTTTACCGGGGACGCCAGCGGGGACAGATTTGAATGTGTCCCTTACTCTGTAGGCATCGGGGACAATAAAAAAGTGCCGGTGGTCTAAAGGTGGGTGGTGCCACGAATTCTCCGTATGGGTTCGTGGTACCACTTCGACTTAGACAACCGCCTATCTTTTTAGTGCTGGCAAATACGCATCAAAATTGCTGAGATTTATGGTTACAGTATTTTACAGAAAACACTATGTTTGACCGGCAGTATTCAGCTAGTGTAATTATAGCCTGTCAAGGCAGCCAGGAGTCGGAAATTAAATCTACGCCTTATGGTGAGATACGTTCACGTAATGGAGCAAACCTTAAATTCACTGCAAATGATGCAAAGGGGGTATATACAAATTGGTTAAAACATGAGCTAGAAGTGGTCGAGCATGAATCTGTACCAGTTGAGGGACATATTTATTTGGAGGACCCGACAAAGTTTGAAGTGCTAAATGCTTTTAGTACAATCAACCGGATTTTATCAAAATACCCACAGGCTGCAACGGGCATAGATGTTTTTTTCGCAGGTCATGGTGAGTGCTCATCGGGGGCTCTAGTGCTTATAGCGGTTTCGTAAACCATTTACCCTTTTCCGGACGATTGCGTAAGAACGTTATGCAACCTTACTCGCTGGATTTACGCACCCGGGTGGCCGC
>JBPBPH010000080.1:0-64052 GCA_050954355.1 Janthinobacterium lividum | reverse complement strand
CCACTCTGCCCTGGGCTACCGCTCGCCCCACCAATTTGAAGCCGACCTGCTGCAACACCTATCTTAGCTTCCTGTCCGCTCCGGCTAGACCACCCCACACTACCTACCACCGTTACCGCTTCACCTAGAGCAGTTCCCAATTCACTGTACATGATAGCCACAATGGTCAAACCAGTTTTTGGCATCCTGTTGATTTATCCACTCAATGGCAACTTGGATGGTGGCTTCCAACGCCTCGCGGGTGCGGGCTTGGGCCGTGCGCAGCCAGGTTTTGAGTTTACTCAAGGCGAGTTCAATGGGATTAAAATCGGGCGCATAGGGCGGCAGATACAGCAGGCGAGCGCCCCGTGCCGCGACAATTTCGGCCAACCCGGCCACTTTGTGGGCGGGCAGGTTGTCGAGCACGACCACGTCGCCCGGCACCAGGGTGGGGCCGAGTACGTGGCGGAGATAGGCGGCGAAGACGTCGCCCTTGACGGCTCCACGCACGGTCAGGGCCGCTTGCAACCCGTTCGGGGTCAAGGCGGCGACCAACGTCACGTTCGGCCCGCCGTGCAGTGGCGCCCCTTGGCTAGCGCGTTGCCCACCTTCAGCGCGGGCGTAGCGGCGGCAATAGGTGAGGTTGGCGCTAGTCTCATCCACGAACTTAAAACAAGTAAAATCCTCCTGCTGAACCGTTTCGACGAAGGCCCTGCGCAGCGTGTTCACCCGTTCGGTGGCGCGCTCGGCGGCGTGGAGGCTCTTTTTTTCGCCGCCAATCCAGCGCCTGCATAGCCCGCCCCAGCGCGGAGCGGCTCATGGCCGGCCCGCCCACCGCCGCCAGCCAGACCCGTAACTCATCTAAGGTGGCGTCCGGCGTTTGGCGCAAGCAGGCGCGTAGGTGGGCCAAGGCCGGGCCGTCCAGGCGCGGGGCTGGCCCCTGGCCCGGCGGCAAGGCCGCCGCGCTGCCGCACGTGCGGTGGCGGCGCAAGCGCTTGGCTACGAAAGAAAGCGAAACGCTAAACTGGTTAGCCACTGCCTCTTGCTTGCCCCCGGCTTGGCAGGCCGCCACGACACGCTCGCGTAAATCAAGCGAATAAGCTCTCACCACCGAAAGGTAAACCACAAACGTGTACACTTACTTGGGAACCACTCTATATTCCAAGATGCCTGCGAGTAATTCCACGTCATTATAACAGCCGAGTTTCCAGTTGTTTCCAACAATCTTATAGCTTCAGCTTTGGTTTTCTTGGCTAGCGCTCCATACGTCGCGCCTTGCTGATTGTGCACATGAAAAGAGTAATGAGTAATTACTTCATTTATGTCTTTCCAAACGCCTGATATTTAGGTAGGTTGCTATGCTATTTAAAAGTTATAAACCATCCCAGTACCTGCGAAACATCTCTGCTTCGCTTTCTAATAACAACTGATAGTTATGGCCAGACACGAAATCACCCAGCTTAGAGCGGTGTATATCGAGTACCACAAACTTTGAGTCTGGTTCACCTGCACCTCGCATCTGAGATTCCATCAAATGAGCAATCGAGCTAATCCGCTCTTTAGCTAAGCGCTCCTGTCGAAAATAATTTTTAATAGTATGTGGCTCATCATCAATTAGTAAACCCAGCTCAGGATTCAATTTTATTGATATCCCGCTGTGACTCCACACCGCCTTAGGAGGAGAAAACCATTGAAGCGATTTCCGTCCCCAAAACTTCTGATAAGCTTTAATTACCCCAGGGTGCTGGTTGATTTTCTGCTGGTTAGTAAGCTTACTTAATATATCACCTACGCTCTTCTTATCATTACCCTTGATGTGCATTGCTTGAATATGCTCGCGTAGGTCACCGTATAAGTCAAACTGGTTCTGCTGTTTCACTTCAGCAACGAAATTCATCTTCGCCGTACTTGCCTTTGTGACGAAGTTGAGGAAGTTAGTAAGCAAGAGCTTTACCGGGGTGGAGGCGGAAGAACTAATAATAGCCACTTTATCTAGCGCAGATAGTCGATTAGAGAAGTATAAAATTCCCTCTAATACTCTCTGCATCACAAATATTGTCCCCCAAGCTGTTCCTTGGAACGCAAAAACGGCCCTAGCGCATTGCTAGGGCCGTTTTTTGTGGCAACAGTTGGAATCGAACCAACGACACCAGCATTTTCAGTGCTGTGCTCTACCAACTGAGCTATGTTGCCGGGGTTCCCAAAAAGCCGCCCGGTTAGCGGCTTGGGAGCGCAAAGGTACTATCGCGGCGGATTTGGGCAAGGCTTTGGGTTGAAAAAAATGCGTAGCGGCCGAGCTGCCAGCGCAAAGTATTCGTCATGCCTACTATCTTGCAAGTCCATCCCACCCTGGTAGCCTACCTTTACGCGATGCTGCAACCCATTCTTTTCGCCCTTTTGCTGCTAGCTGCTTTTGGCCTTTTCACTTGGCAGGTTCAAAAAATTCGGGCCAATATTCTGGTTGGTCGCGCCCGCGACATGAGCGGTCGCCCGGCCGAGCGCCTGCGCAAAACGCTGCTCGTGGCTTTTGGGCAGCAAAAGATGTTTAAGCGCCTCACGCCCGCTTTTCTGCACTTGGTGGTGTACGTGGGGTTTCTCGTTATCAATGTGGAGGTAGTTGAGATTATCATTGACGGGCTATTTGGCACCCATCGGGTGCTGAGCATCTTAGGGCCCGTGTATGATGCGCTGATGGCCACCAACGAGGTGCTGGCGGCGCTGGTTATTGTGGCGGTAGCCGCCTTCTGGTGGCGGCGCAACCACCAGCCGCCGGTGCGCCGCTTCACGGGTGTCGAGCTGCGCCTGTGGCCCAAGCTCGACGCCAACATTATTCTCTACATCGAGGTGGCCTTGATGGTGGCGCTATTCTTCATGAATTCGGCCGATTTGCGCCTGCACCAGCTGGAGGGCAGAGAGCTGCCGGGCGCGTTTCCGGTCAGCCACTTCCTTAGCCAGCTGCTGCCGGCCTCGGCCGGCGTGGGCACCCTAGGGGTACTGGAGCGCGTGAGCTGGTGGCTGCACATTACGGGCATATTGTTGTTCCTCAACTACTTGCCCAGCTCCAAGCACTTCCACATCATCATGGCGTTTCCGAACGTGTGGTTTTCGCGCTTGGTGCCGCAGGGGCAGTTCAGCAACGTGGAGAGCATCACCCACGAAGTGAAGGCCATGCTTGACCCCAGCTACGAGGTGCCCGCGCCGCCCGTCGATGCCGATGGCTCGGCGGTGGCGCCCACGCCGTTTGGCGCCAAGGACGTGGACGACCTGCCCTGGACGTCGCTCATGAGCGCCTACTCCTGCACCGAGTGCGGGCGCTGCACCTCGGTGTGCCCGGCCAACCTAACGGGCAAGCTGCTCTCGCCGCGCAAAATTATCATGGATACCCGCGACCGGGTGGAGCAGAAGTATCACTCGCCCATCATTTTCCACCCCAACCAGTACGGCGAGGAAGCCAAGCACGAGCCCGCCGATGCCGACCAGCCGCTGCTGCGCGGCAAGGTGACGGCCGAA
Source organism: Janthinobacterium lividum (assembly GCA_050954355.1). Taxonomy (GTDB): domain Bacteria; phylum Bacteroidota; class Bacteroidia; order Cytophagales; family Hymenobacteraceae; genus Hymenobacter. The sequence continues at coordinate 60,563 of JBPBPH010000080.1, read as the reverse complement.
GAATTATGGGCCTGCACCACCTGCAACGCCTGCGTCGAGAGCTGCCCAGTCAATATCAACCCCTTAGAAAGTATTATCGAGATGCGCCGCTTTTTGGTGCTAGAAGAGTCGGCCGCGCCCAACTCGCTGAACGTCATGTTTTCTAACATCGAAAACAACGGCGCGCCCTGGGCCTTTTCGCCCTCCGACCGCCTCAACTGGGCCGATGAGCTATTCGTGACAGACCGAGCCACAGCTTAATAGCGCCTTAACTCTCTGCGTTTTATGCAAGAAGAAATCCGGATTTTAGAGTTGCTGGCTGAGGTGCTGCACCGCCAAGACCAGACGAAAGAGCAATTGCAGCGTATTTCTAACGAGATAGGCGAGGTAAAGCAAAACGTAGCGGAATGAAGCAGGATATGGCGGAGGTTAAGGCCCAAGCAAGCCGGCTAGTAGAGAGCCAGCAGGGCCACCAGCAGGCTTTGCGCATTCTGGCTACCAACCAGCAGAAGAGCCAGCGTGAACTAGAAAACAGTGTGGACATTCTGGACTCGGTAGCGCGGATGCAACGCGGCACCAATCGTCGGCTTGACCGCCTGGAGAACCCTAGTGATTTTGTTTAGTCTATCCTTTAGTTAGTTATGACGCCAACTACCACCTCTGCTGCCCCCGCCAAGCGCCAGCTCACCGTGCCCACCGTGGCCGACCTGGCCGCCCAGGGCAAAGTGCCCGAAATCCTGTTTTGGGTGGGCTGCGCCGGGGCCTTCGACGACCGCTACAAGCGCGTGACGCGCGCGTTTGCCCGCATCTTGGAGCACTCGGGCACCGACTATGCCGTGCTGGGCCTAGAAGAAACCTGCACTGGCGACCCGGCCAAGCGCGCCGGCAACGAGTTCCTGTTTCAGCTGCAAGCCATGCAAAACATCACGACGCTCAACGGCTACGGCATCAAGAAAATCGTGACGGCCTGCCCGCACTGCTTCAACACCATCAAGAACGAGTACCCGGCCCTAGGGGGCGAGTACGAGGTCATTCACCACAGCCAGTTTTTGCAGCAGCTCATCAACGACGGCAAGGTGGGCGTAAAGGGCGGCGAGAGCTTCCAGGGCCGCCGCATCACCTTCCACGATAGCTGCTACCTGGGCCGCGCCAACAACATTTATGAGGCCCCACGCGAGGTGCTGGCGGCCCTCGATGCCGACTTGGTAGAGATGAAGCGCAGCCGCGCCAACGGCCTGTGCTGCGGTGCGGGCGGCGCCCAAATGTGGAAGGAGCCCGAGCCCGGCAAGAAGGACATTAACATCGAGCGCACCGAGGAAGCGCTGGCTACCCTAGGCGGCCAGGCGGCGGCCCTCGACAACCTACGCGGCGTCGAAACCGAGCGCACGGCCCCTAGCCAACACAGCCTGCAAGGCAGCATCATCGCCGTTAGCTGCCCGTTCTGCATGACCATGATGAGCGACGGTGTAAAGAACAAGGAGCAGGAAGGCACCGTACAGGTGTTTGACCTAGCCGAGCTAATTGCCAGCGCTGAGGGCATCAACGCTTGACCGCAGATTAAACGGATTTCGCAGCTACGCCGCTTCGCGGTTGACTATGCGGTCGACTAATTGCCTTCGGCTAGCCCGTTGGCTGGTTTCTACCTTTGAGCTAGTTAAAGTTGGCCCTGTAAGGCTTACTACTGGCTAGCCAGCCGCGCGAGCGGCGTATCTGCGAAATCCGTTTAATCCGTTTAATCTGCGATGCATGTAGCTTTCGACCGCTTGCCGCCCCACGCCCGGGTGTGGATTTACCAGGCCAGCCGGCCGCTTGGCGAAGCGGAACTGGTGGCGGTGCTGCCGCGCCTGGCCGCCTTTGCCGAGGAGTGGACCAGCCACGGGCGCCAGCTGGCGGCCTCGGCGCAGTTTCTGCACCGACAGTTTCTGGTGCTGGGGCTCGATGAGGCGGCAGCCGGGGCCAGCGGCTGCTCCATCGACGCCTCGGTGCGCTTTGTGCGCGAGTTGGAACAAGCCCTAGGGGTGGAGTTGTTGGAGAAGTCGCGCATGGCGTTTATGTGCGAGGGCGAGTTGCGGCTGCTGACTCGGCGCGAGCTGCGGGCGGCCGTCGCGGCCGGCGACATTACGGCGGCCACGCCCTACTTCAACAATACTTTAGCCACCAAAGCTGAGCTAGCCGAGCGCTGGCCCACCCCAGCCGGCGAAACTTGGCTAGCGGGCTATTTTGCCTCCTAGGCAAGTACTTTGGCGCGCCGGCTTGCGTTACTTGGTTGTATTATTACCCGTTTGTATTTCAGACTCGCTACCGCTGGCCGTATGGCGTGGCCGCGCCCCTCTTCGTTGTTCATGAGAAACCTATCTACTATTGGGGCGGTGGCCTGCAGCGTAGGGCTGCTGAGCGCCTGCGCCGGCTCCGAAAAGCTGAGCAAAGCCGATAAGCGCTACGTGCAGGGGCAGTTCGAGCAGGCCATCGAGCTGTATAAGGCCGACGTGGCCAAGAACAAAAACGCGCCCCAGGCCAACTACCGCATTGCCGAGGCCTACCGCCTCTCCAACCGCCTTGACCAGGCTGAGCCCTACTACAAAGCGGCGCTCGACGGTAAAGTGCGCAACCCTGATGCCAGCTACCGCTACGCCGAGGCGCTACGGGCGGCGGGCAAGTTCGACGAAGCCGCCGCGCAGTTTACCGCCTACAACCAAAGCGGCACCAACCGCTCGCTGGCCGACCGCGCTACCTTCGAGGCCAAGGCGGCTACCGACAGTAAGGCCTTGGTGAGTGCCGCACCGGGCTACACTATTTTGCCGCTCGACGCGCTGAACTCGCCCAGTTCCGACTTTTCGGCCGCGCGCATGCCGGGCAGCGGCGAGCTGGTATTTGCCTCGGGGCGCGACGCCAAGGCCTTCCCCGGCAACGGCGAAGGCTACCTCTCGCTCTACGCCCAGAAATTTGACGACCCGGCGGCCATGACCGGCGGCACTCCGCGCAAACTGGAGCCGCTGTTCAACAACGGGAAAACGCTGCAAGCCAGCGCCACCTACACGCCCGACGGCAAAACGATGGTATTTTCGCGCTCGAACGACGGCTCGAAGAAAGGCTACAAGAGCGACGACCTCTGGATTTCGTACTACCGCAACGGCGTGTGGACTGAGCCGGTGCTGGCTAACATCAACGACCGCACGGCCGACGACTTTGCCCCCGCTTTCGCGCCCGATGGCACCACGCTGTACTTCGCCTCTAACCGTAAGGGTGGGCAGGGCGGCGCCGATTTATTTAAAGCGACCCTAGGGCCCAACGGGCGCTTCTCGCCGGCCGAGAGCCTGGGCGAAACCGTGAACACGCCCGGCAACGACGCCTTCCCCGGCGTGGCGCCCGATGGCACGCTCTACTTCGCTTCGGATGGGCACCCGGGCCTAGGCAAGCTCGACTTGTTTAAGTACCAAGGCGGGCAAGTAACCAACTTGGGCGCGGGTATCAACTCGGCGGGCGACGACTTCGCGCCCTTCTTCACCGGGCCCGATATGGGCGTTTTTTCTTCGAACCGCACTGGCGGCAAGGGCTCCGACGACCTGTACAGCTTCAAGAAAAAGGCGCGTAGACTGGTAGCTTTTTACGTGGACGGCACCGTGCTGGAGCGCGACGACAAGGCCAATACCACCCTGCCCGTGGCCAGCGAGACCGTGACGATTACCAGCGCCAGCGGCAAGCCGCTGGACGTGACGACCGGCCCCGACGGCAAGTTCACGGCCAAGCTCGACTCGGCCCAGAGCTACGCCCTAGTAACCGACCGGCCCGGCGACTTCACGGCCCGCGCCCGTCTCAGCACTGAGGGCCGCTACCCCAGCCCCGACCAACTCACGCAGTACCAAACCGACATCCGGCTGCCCGTGACGCTCACGCTGACCAAAATTGTGGTGAACAAGGCCATCGAGGTGAAGGATATCTTTTATGACTACGACAAGTCGGCCATCCGCCCCGACGCGGCCGTGCGCCTCGATACGCTGACGCAGCTATTGCAAGACAACCCCAAAATCAATATTGAGCTGAGCTCGCACACCGACCAGCGCGGCAACGACGCCTACAACCAGAAGCTGAGCCAACGGCGCGCCGAGGCGGCCGTGGCCTACATCGTGAGCAAGGGCATCGACAAGGGCCGCATCACGGCCAAGGGTTATGGCGAGTCGCGGCCCATCGTGAAGAATCCCAAGTCGGAGGCCGACTACCAGCGCAACCGCCGCACCGAGTTTAAGGTGACGCGCATCAACCAATAGCAGAGTAGGTTGTGGCCCGGCTGTTCCCTAGGGCCTACTGCACAAAAAAGGCTCTCGCTAGGTGGGAGCCTTTTTTATTGGCATAAGGTTTGAAATTACGTATTAACAAGCGGTGCGCTAGGGAGCGGGCCGCGTTCCTCATCGCCTATGCAACTGACTGTCAAACTTTTTGCGGCTGGCTTAGGCCTAGTTGCCGCAACCCTCGGCGCTCAAGCGGCCCCGCCGCCCGCCGCCGACCTCACGGTGCTGGCCAGCCGCGGGCAGCTTTTCACGCTGGTGCTCGATGGCCGGCTGCTGACCGGCGCCGCTACCCAACAGGTGCACGTCAGTTGGCTGGCGCCAGGCCGGCATTGGGCCGATGTGCAGGTTTTTTCACCCTATGGCCCACCGGTTGGCTTTCGCACCACCGTGTGGCTCCAGCCGGGCCTCGACTCGCGCTACGTCTTGACTATCAGCCCATATGGTCCTAGTCTACAGTCACTAGGGGCTGTAGTGGCTGGCGGCTACGCTTACCGGGGTGGCTATGGCAACCCTGGTTATGGCGCGCCGGGCAGCTATGGCACCACCCCTTACCCTGCCTATCCGCAAGGAAATGCCTACCCGGCCCCGGTGCCGCCGCAGGGCAGTTATGCTACGCCGGTGCCCTATGACCAAGAGCCGGCTGCCCCTTATGGAGGCTATAGCCAGCCTGTGCCTAACGGCGGCTACAACCAACCCATGCCGAATGGGGGCTACAATCAGTCGTCGCCAAATGGAAGTTATAATAATCAGCCTGCCCCGAATGGAAGCTATAGCCAGCCTCCTGCACCAAATGGAGGTTATAACAACCAGCCTGCGCCGGCGCCGAATGGCGGCTATACCCAGCCGGACCCCAGCCAAGCCCCTAGGGGCAGCTATGCCCAGCCAGTGCCTGAAGCCGCGCCTCAGAGTGGCTACCGACCGGCTCCCAACCAAACTCCCAACCAAGCTCCCAAGGGTAGCTACCCTCAGCCAGCTCCCAGCCGAGCTCCTGAGGGCGCATATACCCAGCCGGCACCTGAAACCGTGCCGCAGGGTGGCAATGCTCCCGAACAAAGCAGCGATTACCCGGCTGATACCACCGGCGGCGCGCTGGCCCCATTGGCTCCGACCGACGTGCGCGACTTGACCAAGGAGCTGCACGAGCAACCTACTGATGAAGCCCGCTTTGACGTAATTCGCCCAGCTTTTGAAGACCGAAGCTTGCAAGCCAGTGAACTGAGCGAGCTAATGCAGGAATTTAGCACTGAGCCAGCGCGCATTGAGCTGGCCGAGCTAGGCTACCCGCACCTCAGCGACCCTGATAATATGGCGCCGGTATATGCCCAACTCCGTCCCGCCAGCGTAGTCGAAGTGCGGCGCACATTGGAGCTGCGCCGCAACTGATGAGCCGCCGGCTACCTAATCGGTGCCAGCCTTACCCCATAAAAAAGCCCCGGCGTGCCGGGGCTTTTTTATGGGAAACAAGCACTTAATACTTAGCGCAGGCGGTCGTAGCTACTGCGCACGTGCTGCTCGTCGCGGCGGATGAAGCGGTTGGCCAGCAGGTTGAGGATGAGGGCAATGGTGGGTAGATAGAAGGCGGGCTGAAAGTGGCCTTCAAGCTTAATATTGAGGTTAACCTCGCCCCGGCCGGCGAAATAATAAGCCGTGCCGAACGTGGCCACGATGAGCAGCAGGTTGAGCGTGCCGAGCTTGAGTTGCGTGAGGCGGTTGCGGAACTGAAAAATCTCGTAGGTAGCCACCACCGACGAGGCGAAGGTCAACATGGCAATTACCCAGACCGGGCCGCCGGGCGCGGGCATGTTGGCTGCCGTAAAGCCAAAGGCCCCTAGGGTCAGTTCCTGGTGCGTAAGCTGGTCGGCCTTGTGCCAGAGCGGCAGCGCCAGTATACTCAGCATAGAGAGAGAAAGCAGGAGCAAAAAAACGCTTTGGATTCTTTGTATCATCTTTGTGGTTGTAGAAAATGGCCCCGTGCTACTGCCCGGCGCCCGCTCAAAATTAGCCTAAATGGCGGACTCCTTCGCCTTCTAACGATAGCTTTCGAATGCCAACTGCATATATCGTGGATGCCGTGCGCACCCCGATTGGAAAATTTGGTGGCGCGCTCAGCAGCGTCCGCCCCGATGATTTAGCGGCCCTCGTTTTGCGCGAGTTGCTGCGCCGCAACCCCAGCCTCGATAAAAACGCCGTAGAAGACGTCATTATCGGGGCGGCCAACCAGAGTGGCGAAGACAACCGCAACGTGGCCCGCATGGCCGCGCTGCTAGCCGGCCTGCCCGTCACGGTGCCCGGCAGCACCGTAAACCGCTTGTGCGCCAGCGGTTTGCAAAGCATCGTGGATGCCTTTCATGCCATTAAGTCGGGCGAGGGCGACGTGTACCTGGCCGGCGGCGCCGAAAGCATGACCCGCGCCCCGTTCGTGATGGCCAAATCGACCACGGCCTTTGCCCGCGACTTTACGGCCCACGACACCACCCTGGGGTGGCGCTTCGTGAATCCGCGCCTGGCCAAGGAGCATTACCCCTACACGATGGGCGACACGGCCGAGAACGTGGCCAAGCATTACAATGTGAGCCGCGAAGACCAAGATGCCTTCGCCTTCGAAAGCCAGCGCAAGTATCACCGCGCCGCCGAAAAAGGCCGCTTCCGCAAGGAGTTGGTGCCGGTGTTTTTGCCTCAGCCCAAGGGCGACGCTGCCCTGTTTGACACCGACGAGCAGCCTAGGGTATCGACCCTCGAAAAGCTGGCCACGCTTAAGCCCGCCTTTCAGCCCGAAGGCTCCGTGACGGCCGGCAACGCCGCCGGCATCAACGACGGCGCCGCCGCGGCCCTGCTGGTGAGCGACGACGCCCTGGCGCGCTACAACCTCAAGCCCATGGTGCGCATTATTGCCTCGGCCGTGGCGGGCGTCGACCCCGCTTACATGGGCATGGGCCCAGTGCCAGCCATCCAGAAAGTGCTGCAGCGGGCCAACCTATCGATTGCCGACATCGACCTGTTTGAAATCAACGAAGCCTTTGCCTCGCAGAGCGTGGCGGTGGTGCGCGAGCTGGGCATCGACTACGAGAAGCTGAACGTGAACGGCGGCTCTATCGCCATGGGCCACCCCCTAGGGTCGAGCGGGGCGCGCATCACGGCCACGCTGGTGCACGAAATGCGCCGCCGCGAGGGCGTGCGCTACGGCCTCATTGCCATGTGCGTAGGCGTAGGCCAGGGCGTGGCCATGCTGGTCGAGAAGGTGTAGGCGGCCGCGCAATACCAGAGATTCTAGAAAATCAGCACGTCATGCTCATCTAGCGTCTGCCTGCCGAAGCATCTCTACCACGCCGCCTAGGGGTCGTTCGGTAAAGATGCTTCGGCAGGCGGACGCTAGATGAGCATGACGTTTCTATTTAAGTTTTTACTACCCTCCTGCATGACCTACCAGCATACCCCCACCTTTGCCGCCGCCCAAGATGCCGCCGACCCGCTAGCACGCTTTCGCCACGAGTTTCTATTTCCGAAAGGGCCCGACGGACAGCCGGTAGCGTATTTCTGCGGCAATTCCCTAGGGCTGCTGCCCAAGGCGGCCCGCGCGGCGGCCGAGCAGGAGTTTCGGGCCTGGGAAGAGCGGGCGGTAGAGGGCCACTTCACCGGCGACCAGCCCTGGCTGACCTACCACGAAACCCTGGCCGGTGCCACGGCCCGCGTAGTAGGCGCCCACCCTGCAGAAGTGGTGGTAATGAACACCTTAACCGTGAACCTGCACCTATTGCTAATCACCTTTTACCGCCCTACCGCCACCCGCTACAAGGTGCTGATGGAGGCCGGCGCCTTTCCCTCCGACCAGTACGCCCTCGAAAGCCAAGCCCGCTTGCACAACCTGCAGCCCGAAGACGTTATCGTAGAAATCAGCCCTAGGGCCGGCGAGCACACCCTGCGCACCGAAGACATTGAAACCAAAATAGCCGAACTGGGCGACTCGTTGGCCACGGTGCTTTTTGGCGGCATCAATTATTATACCGGGCAGGTGTTTGATATGCAGACCATTACGCGGGCCGGGCACGCCGTGGGCGCCACCGTGGGCTTCGATTTGGCCCATGCCGCTGGCAACGTGCCGCTGCAGCTGCACGACTGGGACGTGGACTTTGCCTGCTGGTGCAACTACAAGTACTTGAACGCGGGGCCGGGCGGCTCGGCGGGCATCTTCGTGCACGAGCGCTTCGCCAATCGGCCCGACTTGGTGCGCCTGGCCGGCTGGTGGGGCCACGACCAGGCCCATCGCTTCCAAATGAAGAAGGGCTTTCAGCCCATGAGCGGCGCCGCGGGCTGGCAACTATCTAATGGCCAGATACTAACCTTAGCCGTGTACCGGGCCAGCGTAGCGCTGTTTGACCAGGCCGGGGGCATGCGCGCGCTGCGGGCCAAGAGTGAGCAACTGACTGGTTACCTGGAGTTTTTAATCAAGCAGCTAAATATGCCAACCAGTAAGCTGGAGATTATTACGCCCGCCGACCCCGCCCAACGCGGCTGCCAGCTATCGCTGCTGGTGCACGAGCGCGGGCGGGCGCTATTCGACTACCTGGCGGCGCAGGGCGTGGTGGCCGACTGGCGCGAACCCAACGTCATTCGCCTCGCACCCGTACCTCTCTATAATTCGTTCGAGGATGTATACCGAGCGGGCACGGCCCTACAAGAATTTTACAATGGGCAGTAAGCAATGAGCAATTGCTGCAAGGGCCCTACTCATTGCTCATTATTAATCACTTATTATGGAAGATTACGCGGCTAAAATGCAGCTCAAATCGGACGCGGCCCTGCGTGTATACGTGACGGGCTACGCCCAGTACCGCGACGAGGCCGTGCTGGCGGCCCTGGCCGAGCTGCGCCGCCGCGACCAGCCCGCCCCCGAAGAAGATGAGCTGCGCCCCCTGCTGGAAGCAGCCGTGCGCCAGCAGCAGGCTACTACTCCCGCGCCCACTCCCCCATCCGAACGCCCTACTGCCAAGCCCGTCGCCACCGAGGAAACTGAGCTAGACCCCAACGCCCCGACCCTCTACACGCCGGGCGTTATTGTGTTGTTTTCGGTGCTGTTTCATTTCATCACCGGCGCTATCCTACTGGCGCTCAATCTTAAGGCCCTAGGACGTAGCCGCGCCATTTGGGGGTTGGTGGCTTTTGTGCTGGCCTACATTGTGGGCGAGCTGCTGGTGATACGGCTGCTGATGACGCGCTACGGTACCAGCGCCCTCGACCCGCTGCTGGTAGCGGCGCTTAACCTGCCGGCCATCCTCGCCTACATTTTGTGGTTTTGGCCGCGCTACGTGGGCACCCATCGATTTCACTCGCGCAAATGGCTGCTACCGTTGCTTATCTGCTTTGTAGTGGTGGCGCTGCTACAGGTAGGAGCGGTGTACCTGCTGAAGCAGGTGCCCGGCGGCGCGCAGCTGTTGCATAGACCCTAGGGCACTGCGCGAGGTGAAAGCCTGTTAAACGAACCGGGCCGGCCGCATCTAGTATGCGGCCGGCCCGGTTCGTTTTGGGAGTCGGGTTATTGGCAAGCCCTAGCCCTTTAGCTGGCACAGTACGGTTTCCCCACCTTTTACTTTCTGGCCCAACTCTACTTTAATTTCTGCGTCAAGAGGCACGAAGATATCGACGCGCGAACCAAATTTGATGAAGCCAAATTCCTCACCCTGACTTACTTCATCGCCCTCATTCACATACCACACGATGCGGCGGGCCATGGCCCCGGCAATTTGCCGGAAGAGGACGAGCGGGCCAGCATCGCTTTCCACCACCACAGTGGTGCGCTCGTTTTGGGTGCTGCTTTTGGGGTGCCAGGCCACCAAGTACTGGCCAGGATGGTACTTGAAGTACTTCACAATACCCGACACCGGATTACGGGTGATGTGCACGTTGATGGGTGACATAAACACGCTGATTTGCCGGCGGGCATCCTCAAAAAACTCGGGCTCATACACTTCCTCAATCACTACCACTTTGCCGTCGGCGGGGGCTAGCAGCAGGTCTTCGTGGGTGAGCAGGCGGCGGAAAGGCGAACGGAAAAACTGCAGCAGCGCCAGAAATACCACTACCGACACCCCAGCAAAAATGCGGTTGAACGCCACGTTGGGGCCGTTGTAGCGGCTGAGCAGCAGGTTGAGGGCCAGCAGCACCAGCAGGGTTACGAACAGGATGCGGCGGCCTTCCTTATGTATCTTAATCACAGACTACGCGGATTTTAGCGGATTTTGTGGACGAACCGTGAATAATTTTTGACAGGGTCAGCTTCTTCACTTGACTAACACGCAAATTAACGGCAACAGTTGCTAATGACTTCGCAAAAAGTGGACGATTGTTGACTTAGCGCCGCAAAGCCAGCGCTGAGTCAACAATCGTCCACAAAATCCGTGAAATCCGCGTAATTCGTGATTTTAGTAGCCGCCGCGGTACTTGTAAGTTTGGGCTACTTTGTCGATGGCTACCACATAGGCGGCGATGCGCAGCGAGATATTATACTTCTGGCTGACTTCGAACACCTTCTCAAAGGCCTCGGTCATAATGCGGTCGGCGCGCTCGGTCACCATGTCAAGGCTCCACTTGAAGCCCTGCTTGTTTTGCACCCACTCGAAGTAACTCACCGTCACACCACCTGAGTTGGCCAGAATGTCGGGCACTACGGAGATACCCTTGCCATAAATAATAGGGTCGGCCGAAGCTGAGGTAGGGCCGTTGGCGCCTTCCACAATCAGCTTGGCTTTGATGTAGGGCGCATTGTGTTCGGTAATCACGTCCTCCACGGCGGCGGGCACCAGCACGTCTACTTCCGAGGTCAGCAGTTCGTCGGGGTCAAAGGGCGTGGCGCCGGTAAAACCCTCAATGCGGCCATTATGAGCGTTCTTATAAGCAATTACCTCATCGATGTTGATGCCATCCTCATTCCAGTAAGCGCCCGAAATATCAGAGATTGCCTTTATTTTCAGGCCTTTGTCAAACATAAGTTTGGCCGTCCACGAGCCCACGTTGCCAAAGCCCTGAATGGCCACCGAGGTTTCCTCGATTTTCATGTCCAGCTTGTTCATGGCGGCTAGGCACGATACCATTACGCCCCGGCCGGTGGCTTCGGTGCGGCCCAATGAGCCCCCCATTACTAGCGGCTTGCCCGTCACTACAGCCGAGGAGGTTTGGCCGGCGGTTTTCGAGAACTCGTCCATAATCCAGGCCATCTCGCGAGGGCCGGTACCCATGTCGGGGGCCGGAATGTCGCGGTCGGGGCCAAATACGTCCTTCATAGCCACGGTGTAGGCGCGGGTGAGGCGCTCGATTTCACCGGCACTCATCTTGGTGGGGTCACAAATAATGCCGCCCTTAGCGCCGCCGTAGGGAATATCGACTACGGCGCACTTCCAAGTCATCCAGGCAGCTAGGGCCTTCACCTCATCAAGGCTTACGTTCTTGTCGTAGCGAATGCCGCCTTTGCTGGGACCCAGAATGGTGTTGTGCACCACGCGGTAGCCCTCAAATACGCGCACCTTGCCGTCGTCCATCGACACGGGCATGTGCACGATAATTTGCTTATCGGCCGCTTTCAGCACTTCGTATATTTCGTGGTTCAATCCCAAAATCTCGGCCGCGACGTTGAAGCGCGACATCATCGATTCTAGGGGGTTCTCAGTGTTGCCGACTTGCGGGGCCGGCTCCTTGTACACAGTGGTGGGTGCCATCTGAGGGGATATAAAGTGAGGGTGGGTGGGAAAGAGGAAAAGTGTATAAGCTTACGAAAAAGCATTGCAAAGGTACGGCAACTCTTTCGGGCACTTTTTCGCCGGTTTATTCACTACCACGCCAGTTTTCAACCCGTTGCCGCCTCTTTCAGGCCTTTATCGCCCCAGCTCTGCCCTAGGCGCAACCCGCTTTACCGCTGTCAAGCAGGTTTTAGCCGCTTTTACCCTCTTGGCATCATCTCCCAAAAGATTTGCGCAATTAACCCTAAGTTTTGCTTCCACTCAATACTTCAAGAGAACTATACTCTTTTATCTCAGCATAATGCAAGGCTGGCACTATCTAGCTAGCGCTTGCAGCAATGCTAGCACTGGCAGCACCAGCAAAAAAGCATCGAAACGGTCGAGCAGCCCGCCGTGGCCAGGCAGGAAGGTGCCCGAGTCTTTGACGCCCGCGCTGCGCTTGAGCATGCTCTCGGTTAGGTCACCGAGCGGGCCAAACACCGCTACCACGCCCGCCGCCACCAGCCGGTGCCCTAGGGCAACGTCGGGCACGAAGTAGCCGGCCACCCAGCCCACGGCCAGCGTGAGCAGCGCCCCACCGGCCCAGCCCTCCCATGTTTTGCCCGGCGAGATGCTAGGCGCCAGCTTGTGCCGCCCGAAGTTTTTGCCCGCGAAGTAGGCGCCCGTGTCGGCCGCCCAGATGAGGAAGATGAGCAGGAAGACGTGGCGGGGCTCGTACTTCAGGCCATGATGAGCAATATTGCTCAGAAGGCTCATGGGAATGCTCACGTAACAAATACCTATCACTGTAATAGCTACATCAGCAAAGGGCTGCCCACTAGCCGGCCAACGCGCAATTTCTCGAACAATGAGCCCAACAAGCAGCAACACTCCCCAAACGGGCAAGAAGTAGATAGTGACCCAGAGACGTGGCTCTATTAGCGATAGGGTGCCGATACTAGCTGATTCTTGCGGCAAGGCAGACAGTGGCGGATACACCGTAGCCCCTGTTTCAAAAGGCCCCGCAGCAAAAAACGCATTGCCTACTTGTGCTTCGTAATGCGCGAAGAAATAATTAAACAAGCACAGCAATGTCCCGAATACAATCCCAATCCAAAACGCCGGCTTGTACCCACCGGCCCGCATGATGCGGTAGAACTCCTTGAGCATCACGGCCTGCACGGCAGCGAAGAACAGCCCGAACGAGATGGGCCCGCCGAAGGTGCAGCCGAAAAGCAGCGCGGCGGCCAGCGCCCCCCAAATGACGCGCAAACGCAGGTTGCTAGGGCCTTGGGGTTCGGCCTCGGGGGCAGCAGGGGCAGCAGGAGTCAACGGGGCAGGGCTTACGGATTCGTGGGGGGCTAGGGACGCGGTGGCGAGCACGGGCGCTGCGCCAGGCCGCATAACCCGGCGCAAAGATGGGCCGCTAGCCTGGCACGACCCTAGGCCCCCCCGGTGCCGGCAAGCGCCGGTACAGCAATACCAGCAGCCCGGCACTGAGCGCGGCGCTCAGCAGCACCAGCGGCCAGGGCAGGGCCGCGTTGCTATCGGGGTTGAAGCTACTAGGCAAGTGGTGGCCCTGTGCCAGGTAGAGCAGCAGCAACTGAAAGGCATTTTGGGTGAAGTGCGCGGCCATAGGCACCAAAATGTTGCCGCTCCACTCGTAGAGGTAGCCCAGCACCAGCCCCAGCACCAGCCGCGGCACAAAACCGAAAAACTCGAGGTGCACCGCCGAAAACAGCGCCGCCGCCAGCCACACGCCCGCGTGGCGCCCCAGCAGCCGCACCAGATTGCGCTGTAGCACCCCCCGAAATACCAACTCCTCGGCCACGGCGGGCGTGGCGGCTATTACGAGCAGCCCCACCAGCAGGCGACCCGGCTGGCTGAAGTTGGTGAGGTAGCGCGTCAGAATCTGGGCCTGGTCCTCCTTGGCGCGGGCCCACAGCTCGAAGTCGTGCGCCCAGGCCGGGAAGTGCCCGTCCGCGTTCCAGGCAATGACTACCGAGAGGGCCGGCACTAAACACAGAATGAGTAGCCCAGCGGCCAGTAGCTTCCAAGCCCCCCCTAGGGGGCTGGGCGCGAAATACGTGCGCACCGACTTGCCCAGCAGCAGCGGCAGCACCAGTGCTCCCGCGCCCAGGCCGGCCAGCGACAACCCCTCGGTCAGCATGAGCACGGCCCAGCCCTGGGGGTAGCGGCCGGGGTGCACCGAGAGGTCGGCAAACTGCCCCAGCGACAAGTGGAAGGGCCCCAGTACCAGCACCACCGTAAGCAAGCTGGCCAGGCTAAGCCCCGCAATGGCCAGCCCCAGCAGCATGACCAGCTGCCAGCCAGGAGATACGGTGCGCGTCGGCAAACCTTTCATACGAATGAGGATGTTCTAGAAACCGTAAATTTGCGATAGAAATTAGCTTTCGCGTTTCGGCGGCTGGTAGAACATCATGCTGAGCTTGCCGAAGCATCTCTGCCGCTTCGTTGAACGGTACCCAAACGGCGTGGTAGAGATGCTTCGGCAAGCTCAGCATGACGTTCTTTTAACTACGTGCTCATGCCTAACATCCGTAATATTCAACTGCCCGATTTTCCGCTCCTGCTGGCTCCTATGGAGGACGTGAGCGACCCGCCCTTTCGGGCCGTGTGCAAGGCCAACGGGGCCGACCTGATGTACACCGAGTTTATTTCGAGTGAGGGCCTGATACGGGCGGCCGCCAAGAGCCGCCAAAAGCTCGACGTGTTTGACTACGAGCGCCCCATTGGCATTCAGCTCTTTGGCTCCGACGTGGCCACGATGGGCGAGTGCGCGGCCATCAGCACCGAGGCCGGGCCTGACCTGATTGACATCAACTACGGCTGCCCGGTAAAGCAGGTGGCGCTGCGCGGCGCGGGCGCGGGCTTGCTGCGCGACGTGCCGAAGATGGTGGCCATGACCGCGGCCGTGGTGCAGCACACGCACTTGCCCGTGACGGTGAAAACCCGCCTAGGGTGGGACGACGACACCAAGAACGTGGAGGAAGTGGCCGAGCGCCTGCAAGACGCAGGAATTGAGGCACTTACGGTGCACGGCCGCACCCGCGTGCAGCTCTACAAAGGCGAGGCCGACTGGCGCCTGATTGCCAAAATCAAGGAAAACCCGCGCATTCGCATCCCCATTTTTGGCAACGGCGACATCGACTCGCCCGAGAAGGCGCTGGCCTACAAAAACCGCTACGGCGTAGATGGCGTGATGATTGGCCGCGCCGCCATCGGCTACCCCTGGATTTTTCGGGAGGTGAAGCACTTCCTGGCCACCGGCCAGCACCTAGCCCCGCCCACCCTCGACGAACGCGTGGCCATGTGCCGCCTGCACTTCGAGAAAAGCCTGGAGTGGAAGGGCCCTAAGGCCGGCATTTTTGAGATGCGCCGCCACTACGCCCACTATTTCCGCGGCCTGGAAGGTGCCAAGCAGTGGCGCACCCGCTTGGTAGATGCCGAAAACGGCGAGCAGGTGCGCGCCATTTTGGAGGAAGTAGCGGCCAGCGACGCCGTGCTGGTAGGCTAGCGGCCCTAGGGCTGCTGGAGCTGCCAGAGCTGTTAGAGCCACAATAAATCATTGAGAACCGTCTTGCTTATCTGGCATCTGCCTTTATCGCAAGGCAATAGCTGCTCAGCCATTGCTTAAGCTCGGCGGTAGTAGACATTTGGGCGGAACGCTGGTTAGTAGCTAGGCAGCTTAACGGCGATTTTCGCGTATAGCTGTTCTTGACGCTTTCCACCATTTCCTCCAAAGCACCCCGATGAGTGATACTCCCGCGAATTTCGCGTTCGGCATGATTGGCCTCGGCACCATGGGCCGCAACCTGCTGCTGAACATGGCCGACCACGGCTTTGCCGTAGCCGGCTACGATAAACAGCAAAAGCAGGTGGACCTGCTGGGCCAGGAAGGCAAAGACAAACCCGTGGCGGGCTTTACCGACCCGCAGGCCTTTGTGAGCAGCATCAAGACCCCTAGGGCCATTATGATGCTGGTACCCGCCGGCGCCATCGTAGACAGCGTGATTGCCGAAATAAGCCCGCTATTGGCCCCCGGCGACATCCTGATTGACGGCGGCAACTCGTACTTTACCGATACCACGCGACGCGACGAAGAGCTGAAAGCCAAGGGCTTGCACTTTTTTGGTATGGGCGTGAGCGGCGGCGAGGAAGGTGCCCGCTTCGGGCCCAGCATGATGCCAGGCGGCGACAAGGATGCCTACAAAACCATGGAGCCGGTGCTGCAAGCCATTGCGGCTAAAGCGGACAACGAGCCGTGCGTGGCCTGGCTGGGGCCGGGCGCCGCCGGGCACTTCGTGAAGATGGTGCACAACGGCATCGAATACGGCCTGATGGAGCTGATTGCCGAAACCTACGGCTTCATGAAAACCGGCCTGGGGATGGACGATGCCGCCATCGGCCAGGAGTTTGCGAAGTGGAACGAAGGGCGCCTGCAAAGCTTTTTGCTCGACATTACCAAAGACATTTTCGCTTTCCAAAATCCCGACGGCGACGGCACGCTGTTGTTCAACGACATCAAGGATGAGGCGCGGGCCAAGGGCACTGGCAAGTGGACCTCGCAGGTCGCCTTCGACTTGCAAGCCCCGATTCCGACCGTCGATTCGGCCGTGTCGATACGCGACTTGTCGAAATATAAGGACTTGCGCGTGCAGCTAAGCAAGCTGTATGAGCCGGCGGCCGGCGCAGTAGCGGGCGATAAGGGCGAGGTGCTCCAGCAACTGGAGCAGGCATTTTACTTCTGCACCATTATTTCCTACGCCCAGGGTATGCACATGCTGGCGCGGGCTTCGGCGGAGTATAAGTACGACCTCAGCCTTTCGACCATTGCCAAAATCTGGCGTGGCGGCTGCATCATCCGCTCGGCGTTTTTGAACGACATCTACAATGCCTTTGAGCAGGATAACGCCCTAGGGCACCTACTGCTCGATGGCCGCGTGCGCGAGCTAGTGCAGGGTGCGGTGCCCGGCGCCCGCGCCATTATTGGGGCGGCCGTGGCGGCGGGGCTGCCGGTGCCGGCCTACACGGCCTCGCTAGGCTATTTTGATGCCTTCCGCACGGGCCGCCTGCCTTCTAATCTCATTCAGGCGCAGCGCGACTACTTTGGGGCGCATACTTACGAGTTGGTGGGCAAAGAAGGCACCTTCCACACCCAGTGGACGGGCCTGCGCGACAAGGTTGACACGCCCGCCGGGCAGCATGCCAATCAGTCGCCCGCTACGCCGCCCATGAAGAGCGAGAAGCGTGGGGGCGATGCCACGCAGCAACCGGGATAGTGTCAGACGCCCTTATTCTTGCGAGCGCAGCGCAGCAATCGCACTAAAACGACTTATTTGACGGTCGTTTTTCCGTAAACTTCTGCTGCGATTGCTGCGCTGCGCTCGCAAGGATAGTCTAGACTAAGCTTTTCCTCCATGGATTCTAAACTGAAATCGCAACCGACGATATTCGTCATCTTCGGCGGCACCGGCGACCTGAACGCTCGCAAGCTGGCCCCGGCCCTCTACAACCTATACCTAGAGCACTGGCTACCCGAGCAGTTTGCCATCATTGGCACGGGCCGCACCAAGCTCTCAGACGATGATTTTCGCGAGCGGCTGCACAAGGATATCAACGAGTTTTCGCGCAGCGGCAAGACCAAGAACGAGCAGTGGGACGCGTTTGCGCCGCACGTGCACTACTACCCGGCCGATGTGCAGAACGCGGATACGTACCAGATTTTTGCCGACCACATCAAGGAATCGGAGAGCGAGTGGCAGCAGCCGGCCAACGTGATTTATTACCTAGCGGTGGCGCCCAATTTCTTCCCCATCATTGCCGAAAACCTGGCTAAGGCGGGCCTCACGGCCGACTCTGAGCGCACGCGCATCGTGATTGAGAAACCGATTGGACACGACTTGGATTCGGCCAAGGAGCTGAACGTGCTGCTGGCCCGCATTTTTCAGGAAAAGCAGATTTACCGCATCGACCACTACCTGGGCAAAGAAACGGTGCAGAATATTATGGCCTTCCGCTTCGCCAACGCGATAATGGAGCCACTCTGGAACCGCAACTACATCGAGCACGTGCAGATTTCGGTGACTGAGCAGTTGGGCGTGGGCGACCGCCTAGGGTACTACGACGGCTCGGGCGCCCTGCGCGACATGATTCAGAACCACTTGCTGCAGCTACTGTGCATTGTGGCTATGGAGCCGCCGGTGAGCTTCACAGCCGAGGAAGTGCGCAACCGCAAGGTGGATGTGCTGCGCGCCATGCGTCGCTTCACGCCCGAGAGCGTGCGCGATATGGCCGTGCGTGGGCAGTACGGCCCCGGCTGGATTGAGGGCCAGCAGGTGCCCGGCTACCGCGAGGAAAAAGGTGCCAATCCACAGTCGAACACCGAAACCTTCGCCGCCGTCAAGTTCTTTGTGGATAACTGGCGCTGGCAGGGGGTGCCGTTTTACCTGCGCACCGGCAAGCGCCTGCACCGCACGGCTTCGGTCATCACTATCCAGTTTAAGGAGGTGCCGCATTCCATTTTTCCCGGTTCGATGATGGATACGCCGCGCCAAAACCGGCTCATTATCAGTATCCAGCCCGAAATGAGCATCCGGTTGCAGGTGCAGGCCAAGCGCCCCGGCGTAGACATGGTGCTGAATGCCGTGGACATGGTGTTTGATTACAAAGGCACCTATGTGGCCCAGGCCCCGGAGGCCTACGAAACCCTGCTGCTCGACGTGATGCTGGGCGACCAGACCCTCTTTATGCGCGGCGACCAAGTGGAGGAAGCCTGGGACCTAGTGATGCCTATCCTGAACTCGTGGCAGAACCGCGTGAGCCAGAACTTCCCCAACTACTCAGCCGACTCATGGGGCCCCGAAGTGGCCGAGGCGCTCATTGCCAAGGACGGCTTCCACTGGTTTACCCTGCCGCTGCACGATAAGTAAGATGAGTAGGTATTTTAGCAAACCGTCATGCTTACCTGATGTCCGCTGGCCGAAGCAGCTCTACTGTGCCCCTAGGGGTTATTTGGTAGAGCTGCTTCGGCCAGCGGACGCCAGGTAAACATGACGGTTTGGTTTTATTTAGTAAGTATTATGAAGCTTAACGTTTTCCCTGCTCCCACCGTCGCCATTCAGGCGCTAGCCGACTACTTCGTAACCCTAGCTACGCAAGCCGTAGCGGCGCGCGGGCGCTTTGTGGTGGCCCTGTCGGGCGGCAGTTCACCCAAGCGCCTTTACGAGTTGCTGGCCTCGCCCGCCTACCACGAGCAAGTAGCCTGGGAGCAGGTGTATTTCTTTTTTGGCGACGAGCGTAACGTGCCCCACACCTCGCCCGAGAGCAACTACCTGATGGCCAAAAAAGCATTGCTCGACCCCCTAGGCATTCGGCCCGGCCAGGTGTTTGCTGTAGATACTGAGGAAGAGCCGGCCGAAGCCGCCGCTCAGTATGGAGTAGCCATCGAGGAGTTTTTTGGCGAGCGCAAGGCCCGTTTCGACTTGGTGCTGCTGGGCCTCGGCGACAATGCCCACACGGCTTCGCTTTTCCCGCACACGCCGGTGCTGCACGATAAAGCGGTGGGCGTGAAGGAAGTATGGCTATCTGAGCAGCAAGCATACCGCATCACTTTCACCGCGCCGCTCATCAACCAGGCGCGCGCCGTAGCCTTCCTGGCTTTCGGCGCCGATAAGGCCGTGGCCGTGGCTCAGGTGCTCGGCTCGGAGCAAGACATCGAGCAGTACCCCGCCCAGCTCATCGCCCCCACCAGCGGCGACGTAGCCTGGTACCTGGACGAAGCCGCCGCCAGCGAGTTAGAGCAGAAAGGCGTGTAGGGATATCCGGAAGAAAAAAGGCGGTCACGCTGAGTTCCGCGAAGCATCTCTACCACGCTACCTAGGGCGATATTCAGTAGAGATGCTTCGCGGAACTCAGCGTGACCGCCTTTTTAGTTTGGCGGTTCACGTAAAAACCCTAGGGTAGCTCAGCAAACTCGCCGGCCGGGCGGGCAGCCTCACCAGGCTTCAGTACCATGGGCTGGCCGTGCTGAATGACAATGGCAGCCTTGGCGAGGCCTAAAAACAGCCCCTGCTCCACTACGCCCGGAATGGCTTGCAATTGGGGCCCTAGGGCATCGGGGTCGGCTATTTGGCCAAAGTGGCAGTCCACTATCAGGTTGCCTTGGTCGGTGCGGTACTGCTGGGTTGATTCGGTGAGGGAGGTGCGCACCACCGGGCTGCCCCCTAGGGCTTCTACCGCATCGAGCACCCAGGGCAGGGTGAAGGGTACCACCTCCAACGGCAATGGGAAGCTACCCAGCACCGGCACTAGCTTGCTCGAATCGGCCACCACCAGCAAATAGTTGGAAGCGGTTTCGATGGTTTTTTCGCGCAGCAAAGCGCCGCCGCCGCCCTTTATAAGGCGCAACTGGCCGTCTAGCTCGTCGGCGCCGTCCACGGTCAGGTCGAAGCGCAGGCCGCGGCGCGGTTCCAGCAGCGGAATACCTAGTTGCCGCGCCAGGTTTTCGCTGGCCAGTGAGGTAGCCGTGCCAGTTACTTTCAGGCCCTGCTGCACGGCCGCGCCCAGCTGCCGGATAAACTGGGCCGACGTGCTGCCGCTGCCCAGGCCCAGCACCATGCCATCGCGCACCCAGCGCAGGGCGGCGGCGGCGGCCAGCACCTTTTCTTGTTCTTGAGCAGTGGGGCTGAGCGGCGGGGCGGGCATGACGGCTAAAGTTGATTGGACTGGTTGGGGCCCCAAAGGAACGGCCGACTGCCCAAACGGCGGCCGGGGCCGGGCGTAATTTTACGCGATGCCCGCCCCTAGCCTGCCCCCGCCGCTTTCCGTTACCCCGCCCGCCGCGGCCAGCAACCCCGTAGTTGGAGCTTCAGCTGCGCCCGTTCCGGCATCGGCCTGGGGGCTGCTAGGCATCTTGTCGCTCATTTGGGGTACGTCGTTTATTCTGATGAAGAAGGGCCTGGTAGTGTTTTCGGCCCTAGAGCTGGGTGCCTGCCGCGTTAGCGTGGCGGCGCTGCTGCTGCTGCCCTTCGCCCTGCGCGAGGCCCGGCGCATCGAACCCGGCCGGGTGAAGTGGCTGGCGCTCAGCGGCACAGTGGGCACGCTCATCCCCGCCTTCCTGTTTGCCTACGCCGAAACGCGGCTGGCTTCGGGGCTGGCGGGCGTGCTTAATGCCCTGACGGCGGTATTTGCGTTGCTGGTGGGCGCCTGGCTATTTGGGCAGCGCCTCACGGGGGCACGGGTGCTGGGCATTGCCCTGGGCCTAGCCGGCACGGTGGTGCTGATGCTGCTGGGCGGCAGCGGTAAGGCCGCCGGCCCGCGCAGCGCGGGCAACGCATGGTATGGCCTCTACATCGTGGTCGCGACCCTAGGGTATGGTCTGAGCGTGAACGTAATAAAGTACCGCTTGCACGGCCTGCGGCCAGTAGCCGTTACGTCGCTGCTACTAGGCATAATTGGCGGGCCGGCGCTGGCGTTTTTGCTGCTGGGCACCAGCTTTTTGCACAAGCTGGCGGTAGTACCGGGCGCTTGGGCGGCGTTTGGCTACATTGCCCTGCTGGCCACTCTAAGCACGGCCGTGGCTACGCTGCTCTTCAACATGCTCATTCAGCGCTCTACTACGCTCTTTGCCTCGTCCAGCACCTACCTCATCCCGCTGGTAGCGCTGGGCTGGGGCGCGCTCGACGGCGAAGCCTTCAACCTGTGGCACGGCCTAGGCATGGTGATTATCCTGGCCGGCGTGTGGGTCATCCACCGGGCCAAATAGTCAATAGACTGGTTCCCAATTTAAAAGTCTTGGAAATAAGCGTCATACTGAGCCTGTCGAAGTATCTCTACCGCTTCGTCGAACGGCTTGGATGAAGCGGTAGAGATACTTCGACAAGCTCGCATGACCCGTTTTTACGTTTTTCTTGATTTGGGAACAAGTCTAATGAACAACCATCAATTATCAGTACAGCGTGATGATTGATAACTGATGATTGTTCACTGCTAATTGAAAACATACGGCCACGTTTGGTAGCGTTCGGTCAGGCGTTCGTAGTGGGTTTGGCGGCGCAGGTAAGCTAGGGCGCGGGTTAGCTCGTCGGCGTCGGCCAGGGGCACTTCGTGCCAGCCGGGCTGCCAAAAAGGGGCTTCCGGCGGCAGCTGGGGGCGCACTAAGCGGCGGCAGGCGGCTTCGGTGCGCTGGTGCAGCAAGTCGAGGGCCTTGGCAAAATTCAGATTGCTGCGGGCCGGCAGGTGCAGCACGGCGTGGGCGTGGTTGGGCAAGATAGCGAAGCCGTGCACCACGAAGCCTAGCTCGGCCAGCATAGCTAGCTCGCCCGCCAGCTTTTCGGCAATCACCTCATTTTCCAGGTAGTGCGGGCCGGTGGGCATGGCATCGAGCACGGCATCGAAGCGGCCAAACACCTGCTTGCGGGCATGGTGGTGGCAGAGGCCCATGGCCTGGGCGGCCGCCAGGACGGCTTGCAGCTCGCGGGCCGTGGCAGCGGGCAGCGTGCCGCGCAGGCGCAGGGTGATGAGCGAGGTTTCGCCGGGCGGGAGGGGCGGCATGAGTGGCAGGGCGGAAAAGCCCGGTAAGTTACGGATTAGGGGGCCAGGGTTGTTCAATTAGCCCGGCCGCTTGCCACCGGCCCACCCACTTTTAGCGTAAAAGCCCTCGTCCCATTCCCTAGCCCCCTTCTGCCATGCAAGCCCCCGAAAGCCGCGTTATCGTGCGCGGCAGCGAGCGCCAGCCGCTGCCCGATGCCCAGCCCGCCCACGAGCCCTCGCCCGACGAGCGCCTGGAGGTAACCGTGCGCGTACGCCCCAAAAACGACCCAGCCAGCTTGCTGGCTACCAGCCCTTTCACCGACCAGCTACCCGCCGCGCGCACCTACCTTACCCGCGAGCAGCTCGACGAGCAGCTGGGGGCCGACCCGCACGACCTGGCGCAGGTGCACGCCTTTGCCCACGCCCACGGCCTGGCGGTAGTGCACACCGACGCGGCCCGGCGCAGCGTGGTGCTGGCGGGCACGGCCGCCGCCATGGGCGCGGCTTTTGGCACCGCGCTGCAGCACTACCACGGCCCAAGCGGCACGTACCGGGGCCGCACGGGCGTGCTGACGGTGCCGGCCCCGCTGGGCGATATCGTGCAGGGCGTGTTCGGGCTCGACGACCGGCCGCAGGCCGAGCCCCACTTCCAGGTGCGGCCGGGGCGTGGGCCGGGCGCCATCGTGGCCCACGCGGCCAGCGCTGCTTTCACGCCACCGCAACTGGCGCAGCTCTACCAGTTTCCAGCCGGGCTAGATGGCACGGGGCAAACCATTGCCCTTATCGAGCTGGGCGGGGGCTTTAAGCCGCAGGACCTGAAAACGTATTTTGCGGGCCTGGGCCTACCCGCGCCCACCGTGAAGGTGGTGAGCGTGGGCGGCGCGCGCAACCAGCCTACCAACGCCAACAGCGCCGATGGCGAGGTGCTGCTCGACATTGAGGTAGCCGCCGCCGTAGCCCCTAGGGCTAAGATTGTGGTGTACTTCGCGGCCAATACCTCGCAGGGGTTTCTGAACGCTATCACGCAAGCCGTTCACGACAAGACCAATAAGCCAAGCATCATCTCCATCAGCTGGGGCGGACCCGAATCGACCTGGACCAGCCAGGCGCTCGACCAGTTCAACCAAGCTTTTCAGGCGGCGGCCCTGCTGGGCGTAACGGTGTGCTGCGCGGCCGGCGACAACGGCTCGGCCGACGGCGTGCGCGACGGCCAGCCCCACGCCGACTTTCCGGCCAGCAGCCCCTACGCCCTGGCCTGCGGCGGCACCAAGCTCGTGGCCAGCGGCCAAGCCATTAGCAGCGAAGTGGTTTGGAACGAGGGCCCCGACAGCGCCACCGGCGGCGGCATCAGCGCCTACTTCGCGGTGCCCGACTACCAGCAAAAGCTGGCGCTGCCCGCCACCGCCAAGCCAGGCCGCGGCCTGCCCGACGTAGCCGCCGACGCCGACCCCAATACCGGCTACCAAGTGCGCGTAGATGGCCAGAACCTGGTAATTGGCGGCACCAGCGCCGTGGCCCCGCTCTGGGCCGGCCTGCTGGCGCTGCTCAACCAAAAGCTCCCTAGGCCGGTAGGCTTCCTAAACCCCCTGCTCTACGGCTCGCTGGCGGGCCAAAACGTGACCCGCGATATCACCAGCGGCACCAATGGCGCCTACGCGGCTGGGCCGGGCTGGGATGCCTGCACCGGCTGGGGCAGCCCTAGGGGCGAGGCGCTGCTAGCGGCCCTGCAGGGCGGCGGGCAGGTAGCGTAAGGGCTACTGTTGCTAGCACGAAATGAAAGGCAACAAGAACGTTAGGCGGTGTACTGCCCAACGTTCTTGTTGCCTTTTTCAGACAGTTTCTTCCCTATGCCACTGTGGCGGTGGCATTTAGCTTCGAGTGCCGGTGCCCATAGGTGAAGTAGATGCCGAGGCCGATGAGCAGCCAGATGAAGAACATCGTCCAGTTGTTGATGCCGAGCTGGGTCATCAAGTAGAGGTTGGTGAGCAGGCCCAGGACGGGCAGCAGTGAGAGCTTCTTTTGAAACGTGACCACGGCGATGGCCAGCGCCGCTAGAATGAATACGAGGTAGGGAATCTGGTGGCGAAACACGGCGTAGTAGCCCTCGTGGGTGCGAGCAGCGGTGGTGCCGTTCACGTCCTCCACCAGCTTTATGAGGGTGCCGCGGTCGTACTGCCACAGCAGCCCCGCGCTAGCTACCAGCAGCACCGGCACCAGCCAGCGGCCGTTGAGGTAGGGCACCGTGAAGCGGGCGTCCGACTTGCCGTAGGGGTCAAGGATGAGGATGCCGCCGCACACCAGCGCGAAGGCGAACAGCGTGCCGATGCTCGTCAAATCGACCACTAAATCCATGTTTAAAAACAGCGCCGGCACGCCCACGAAAAAGCCCGTGACGATGGTGCTGAACGAGGGCGTGTGGAAGCGCGGGTGAATGCGGGCAAACACCGGCGGCAGCAGCCCGTCGCGCGCCATGGTGAGCCAGATGCGCGGCTGCCCCAGTTGAAACACCAGCAGCACCGAGGCCATGGCAAACACGGCGCTCACGGCCACTAGGCCCGAAAAGCGCGGCAAGCCCACCTTGGCAAACACGAACGAAAGTGGGTCGCCCACGCCCAACTCTTTGTAATTCACCATGCCCGTGAGCACCAGCGTGATAAGCACGTAGAGCACCGTGCAAATGATGAGCGCATACATCATGGCCTTGGGCAAGTCGCGCTGCGGATTTTTGCATTCTTCGGCGGTGGTGCTGATGGCGTCGAAGCCGATGTATGCGAAGAACACCGCCGACACGCCCTTGAGCACTCCGCCCATCCCGTTGGGGGCGAAGGGCGTCCAGTTGGCGGGCTTGATGTAGAAGGCACCCACCGCAATAACGATGGCTACTACTGCCAGCTTCAGGGCTACCAGCAGGTTAGAGGCATTCTTGCTTTCCTTGATGCCCACGTACACCAGCGCCGTGATGAGCACCGTGATGCCAAAGGCGGGCAAATCGACCACCAGCCGGAAGCCGTCGAACAGCTCGGGGGCGCTGGTCCAGGCCTGGTAGCCGGCTAGCTGGGCGGGCGTGGCGCCGGCCCGGAGGTTGCCGCCGGCTTGCATGATGCCCAGCACGGCCTGGTAGCCGCTGTAGGCACTTTGGGTGCCCATCGTGAGCCAGCGGGGCAGGGCTAGGCCCACGCCGTCGAGCAGGCCGGTGAAGTAGTCGCTCCACGAAATGGCCACCACGATGTTGCCCACGGCATACTCCATGATGAGCGCCCAGCCAATAATCCAGGCCGCGAGCTCGCCAAACGAGGTGTAGGCGTAGGTATAGGCTGAGCCGCTGACTGGGATGGTAGCTGCAAACTGCGCGTAGCACAGGGCCGAAAACGCACAGGCCACAGCCGTGAACACGAACAGCAGCGACACGGCCGGCCCACCATTAAGGCTGGCTTGCCCGATGGTGCTGAAGATGCCCGCCCCAATAATGGCCGCAATGCCGAGGCCCGTCAGGTCGCGTACGGTGAGGTGGCGCGCCAGCCCGCCGCCGCCGTGGCCCTCGGCATCGGCGGGCGGGTGAGCCAGAATGGACTCAACGGTTTTGCGGCGAAAGAGCGAGGTGTTGGCAGGGGGCATTCTTTGGCAACGAAAAACTGAACGGGCAAACTAGCAGCCGGGCAAGTTACGGCATGTGGTGTGCAATCGGGCGCGGGGTGGCATCGGGTTAGCGAACCCGTTTTTGCCCGCCATGCCCCAGCTCGTTATTTTATTCGGCCTTTTGCGGCCCGGCCGGTTGCGCCGCGCGGCAGCATTGCCCACTGCGCCGGGCAGGTATGCGCTCAACCCGACCCCTAGGGCCCCCGGCACACCGCCCCGCGGGCTGCTGGCGCTGGCGGCTTGGTGGGGGTGGCAGCTGGCAGCAGCCCAGCAGCTGGCGCTGGCTCCGGCGGTAGCGGTAGCCCGGCCGGGGCACGTTACCATCAGCGGCGTGGTGCTGGACGATTCGCTGAACGTGCCGGTGCCAGGGCTGTGGCTGTACCTCAACCACACCAAGTACGGGGCCGTCACCAACGCGCAGGGCGAGTTTACTTTCACCTTCCCTACCGGCTGGAAGCCCGTGCGCGGCGGCCTGCTGCTGGTGCAAGTCCTGTCAGTTCCGTACACCTTTAAGCCCTTGCAGGTGCCGCTCGATTGGCGCCGCTACAACCCCGCGCAGCCCCTTAGGCTACGCCTGGCCTCGTCGCCGGGGCGGGGGCGCCCCAACCTGACAGGCCATTTACTGATGCCGCCGCCGGTGCCGCCGCCCATTTATCCGCCTAGCGCGCGCCCAGGCCGGCCCTAAGCCAAACTTTTCGGCTTTTAAAAGCCTTGTGGCAGGGATATGACGCGACTACCCCTAGCTCTTCTGACGCTGCTGCTGGCAGCCTGCGCTACTTTTAAGCCGGTGCCAACCACCCGCTTCAATCCCACCGCCACCCGCGCCGAGCTGCCCCGCGAGGAGGCCGCGCACCCCAAAAACTCGCTGGAGTGGTGGTACCTCACCGGCCACCTGCGCGACCAGGCCAGCGGCGAAGAGTTTGGCGTCGAGTACGTCTTTTTTCACTTCAACCTGAAGGATGGCAAGGACGACTACCAGATGGTGAACGTGGCCATTACCGACCCTAGGGGCCAAAAATTCAACTACGACTATAAGCTGGGCAAGCTGCCGCGCCTGCTCACCGACTCGCTGCCCGTGCGGCTGCGCGACGGCAAGGCGGGCCAGGTCTGGAAATTTGACGGGCAAGAGGGCCGCTACCAGTTGGAAGCCGCGCTCACCGGCAAAAACAACGCCGGCTACGCCCTGCACCTGAGCACCAAGCCCACCAAGCCCGTGCTGCTGCACGGCGGCACCGGCTACGAGAACTACGGCGGCGGAGTGCTGGCCGGCTACTACTCTTACCCGCGCCTGGCCACCACCGGCACGCTCACGGTGGGCGGCCAGGTGCACCAAGTGAGCGGCGAGCTTTGGTACGACCGCCAGTGGAATTGCACCAGCATCGTGAGCAAGGGGGTAGGCTGGGACTGGCTGAGCATTCAGCTCGACCAGCCCCGCGAAGAGCTGATGCTCAACACGCTGCGCAACACCGAAACGAGCCAGTCGCTCAACAATGGCTCGTTTTTCAGCGCCACCAACGAGAACGTGCACCTCAGCGGCCCCGACTTCACGCTCACGCCCCTCACCTACTGGGTTAGCCCGAGGTCGAAGAAAAAATACCCCGCCAAGTGGCGCGTGCAAGTGCCTGCCCAGGGCTACGACCTCGTGGTGGAGCCCCTCGTGCCCAACCAGGAGCTAGGGCTGCGCTTCTTCCACGCCTTTACCATGTATTATTGGGAGGGCATGTGCCAGGTTACCGGCACCCACCGCGGCCAGCCCGTAACGGGCAAGGCCTACGTCGAAATTACCAACCGCCAGGCGGAGGCGGCTACGCAGGCCAAGGGCGGGCTGCCTGTAGGCGCCGTTCGCTAGGCAGGCGCTAGCCGCGTACCAGCCCCCCCGCCAGCAGCGCCGCGCCCACTATCGCCACGCTTGGCACCCGCTCCCAGAGCAGCAGCAGGAACGTGGCGCCTACTAGCAGCGGGTTGAGGGGCAGTTGGGCGCCGTGGGCGTGGGCCCAGGCGCCGGGCAGCGGCAGCAGGCGGTCGGGCAGCGGGTGGTAGAGCAGCAGCGCCGCCGCGCACACCAGGCCGGCGCTCACGGCCTTTACGCCTTCGAGCGAGGCCTTCACCACGCGGTACTGGCGCAGGCTGTCCCAGAAGCGGATAACGAAGAAGATGAGGAAGGTACCGGGCAGAAAGATGCCCACGGCGCCCGCGCCCGCGCCCAGCAGCTGCCCGCCCAGGCCCTCGCCCTGGTGCCGCATGGCCAGCACCCCAATGTAGGACGCCACCGAGAAATTAGGGCCCGGAACGGCTTGCACGAAGCCCAGGCCCGACAAAAACTCGGGGCCCGTGAGGTAGTGCTTGTACTCGACGAACTCGGCAAAGAGCAGCGGGGCCAGCACCTGCCCGCCGCCAAATACCAACGAGCCGTTGCGGTAGAAGTTCTCGAACAGGCGCACCGGCAGCCAGCGCGTGTAGTGCCCTAGGGTGGCCGCCAGCACAAACACCCCCAGCCACAGCGCCCCGTTGGCCCACTCTACCCGCACGGGCTTTTTATCGGGCACGATGGCGTGGCGCCGGTAGCGAAACGTGGTGATGCAGCCCCCCAATAGTAGCAGCACCGGCAGCACGCCGGGGTACTGAAAAAAGTACGCCAGCAGGGCCGCGGCCACCAGCAGCGCCACCGCCGTTTTGGTGTGCACCACCTGCTCGGCAATGCGGTAGGCCGAAAACGCCACGAAGCCTACCGCCACCGGCTGCACAAACTGCACCAGCCGCCCCGTAAAGGCCGTGTCGAAGTGGCTGAGCAGCAGGCCTGCCAGCGTCATGATGCTCACCGCCGGCAGGCACCACACCAGCAGGGCCAGGTAGGCCAGGTTGGGGCCCCCTAGGCGAAAGCCGATGGCCGTCACGGTTTGGGTGGAGGTAGGGCCCGGCAGCAGCGCACACAGCGCTTGCAGCTCCAGCAGCTCGGCGGCGGTGAGGTAGCGGCGCTTGTGCACCAGCAGCCGAAACATCATGGCCAGGTGCGCCTGTGGGCCCCCAAAAGCAGTGAACGCCAGCCCCGCAATGTCCTTCAGAAAAATGAAGTTGCGCCGGTGCCGCATCTTGCGGCCCGCCCAGCGCAGCGGTAGCGGCCAGGTGCCAAGGGCAGTAGTGAAGCGGCGGGAAAAGCGAGGGCGCACGGGCAAACGGGTAGCAACCGCCAAGATAGGGCTCACCCTACCATCCGCTCCTAGCGGGCCCTAGGCGACTAGCTGGCCACTGCCCGACTTTGCTAAGGTAATGGCAGGCTTCCCTGGCTACCGGGCCCTAGTCTTGGGCAGTGGGCCGCACCACCAAGTCGCCCACTTCTACCTCGGCCGGCTGCTCGAGGGCAAAGGCAATGGCGCGGGCAATGGCCGCGGGTTCAATGGCTAGCTCGTCGCGCCGGGCCAGGGTAGCCGCTCGCACCTCGGGGTTAGTCATGGCTTCGGCAAAATCGGTGCGCACAAAACCCGGCGACACGTTGGTGACGCGCAGCTGGCCGCCCGCCTCCTGGCGCAAGCCCTCGGCTAGCGTGCGCACGGCGTTCTTGGTGCCGGCATACACGCCCTGCAGCGGCGTGATTTTCAGCCCGGCGGTGGACAGCACGTTGACGAAGTGCCCGAATTCCTGCGCCCGAAACACCGGCAGCGCCGCGGCAATGCCGTAGAGCACACCCTTCAGGTTCACGTCAATCATCGCCTCCCAATCTTCCACTCGCAGCTCATCAAAGCGCGAAATCAGGCCTAGGCCGGCATTGCTAACCAGCGCGTCGAGCTTGCCAAACCGGGCGCAAGCCAGCGCCACTAGCTGCTCTAAGTCGGCGCGCTGCCGCACGTCGGTTTGCACGTAGGCCGCCTCGCCACCCGCCGCCGCAATGCGGGCCACCAGCGCCTGCAGCCTTTCCTGGCGGCGCGCCCCTAGCACCACTTTAGCCCCGCGCGCGGCCAGCAGCAGGGCCGTGGCTTCGCCGATGCCGCTGCTGGCCCCCGTAATGGCAATTACTTTTCCCGTAATGGCGTCCATGTTTCAATCGTTGGTGAACGCCGCAAATTTCCAATGGCCAGGCGCCGCGCCTATTATGCCAATCAAGTTATTGCTGTTGAATTTGCCAGCGCCTGCCGGCGGTAGGCCTGCGGAGGCTGGCCCGCCTGCTTTTTAAAGAAGACCGCAAAGTTGGCGGGGTGCTCGAAGCCCAGGCAGTAGCCGATTTCAGCCAGGGTCCAGTTGCTATGGTGCAGCAGGGCCCGCGCCTCATCGGCCAGCCGGCCGGCCAGGTGCTGGGTAGTGGTTTGGCCGGTAGCTTCTTTCAGCGCCTTATTCAGGTGGTTGGGGTGCACGCCCAGCTGCCGGGCATATTCACCCGCGTTGCGCAGCCCTAGCGAGTGCCGGGGCGAGGCCATTGGAAACTGCCGCTCTAGCAGCGCTAGAAACTGGGCGCTCAGGCGAGCGGCCGCCGGGCCCAGCGCGCGCGCCGGCACCGGCCGGAGCTTTAGCGCCTCGTGCAGCAGTAAATGCAAGTAGCTACTGGCCAGCTCATAGCGGCCTGCGTATTCCGAATTTAGCTCGGCTAGCAGCTGCTCGAACAACTGGCTAAGCCGGTCGGCTAGTGCAGGTGGCAGCAGCAGCACCGGCACGCTGCCGGCCCGGAACAGCGGCGAATAGGCCACGCTGGCCGTCTTGAGGTGCGGGGTGATAAACTGCTCGGTAAATAAGCACGTGTAGCCCGTGTGAGGGCCACCTACTTGCTGCCAGGAGTACGGCAGGTGCGGGTTCACAAAAATTAAGGCATCGCCCTTTATGGCCGCTTGCTGGTCGCCGTAATGCAAGATGCCGTCGGCCTGGCGTAGCAGCTTAACCTTGTAGAAGTCGCGCCGAACGTGCGGAAACGAACTCGCCAGGCTGGCACTTGCCGCTATGCGATAGGCAGCGATGTGGCTGGCGGCCGGCCACTGGCGGCCCGCTAGCCGGCAGTATTCCTTGATGCTTTCTTTGGTGTGCACAAGCCGCAAGTTATGCCATCCAAACTCAGGAGCCAACGCTAAAATGCCTGGCTGCGGGTGGGCAGCCAGGCACTCGAAGAAGCAAACGGGTCCTAGGGTTACTTCTTTTTCAGCCCCAGCTCAATCAGGCGCTCGTTCAGAAACTCGCCGGCCGTGATGTCGGCCTCTTTCTTGGGGTTGTCCTCCGTTACGAGGTGCGGCAAGGCAGCCAGGCTCATTTCCGAGCGCGGGTGCATGAAGAAGGGGATGCTGTAGCGCGAGGTGTTCATTTTCTCGCGGGGCGGGTTTACCACGCGGTGAATAGTGCTCTTAAGCACGCCGTTGGTAAGGCGCTGGAGCATGTCGCCCACGTTCACCACAATCTGGTCGGGCAGGGCCGTAATGGCAATCCACTGGCCGTCGCGGCGCTTCACTTGCAGGCCGTCGGCGCTGGCGCCCATCAGCAGGGTAATGAGGTTGATGTCGCCGTGCTCGGCGGCGCGCACCGCGTCGGCGGGTACGGCGGCGGGGTCTTCGATGGGGAAGTAGTGAATGGGGCGCAGGATGCTGTTGCCGTTCTTCACCTTGTCGTCGAAGTAGCTTTCGGGCAGCTGGAGGTAGAGGGCAATGGCGCGCAGCACGTCCTGGCCGGCGGCCTCTAGGGTGCGGTAGGCCTGCATGGTGCTGCCGGCAAAGCGGGGCACTTCCTGGGGCCAGATGTTGGCCGGGTAGTTGTGCCGGGCGGGGTCTTCGTCGCGCACTTCCTGGCCCACGTGGAAAAACTCCTTGAGGTCGCCGGTGTTGCGGCCTTTGGCGTGCTCCTTGCCCTTGCTGATGTAGCCGCGCTGGCCCGCTAGCTCGGGCACCTCGTAGCGCTGCTTGGCCGGCTCGGGCAGCTGGAAGAACTGCTGCACGTCGGCGTACAGGTCCTTGGTTTGCGCCTCACTGAGGCCGTGATTTTTGAGGGCAATAAAGCCGATGCTCTCGTAGGCATCGCCTAAGTCTTGCACAAACTTGGCTTTGCGGGCGGGGTCGCCGGAGCGGAAATCCGCGAGGTCGAGCGACGGAATGTGGTCAGGCAGGTTATCAGCCATTACTTTTAGGGAATTGGTTGGTGGTTGATGAAGTGCTGATTACGCAGGGACTGGCCGGCAACTACTGGTGGCGGTAGGGACGCGCGGGCCAGCTAACAAAGCCACCCGCCGCCAACCCAAATCCGCCAGCAGCAACCAGTAGGTACCTAAGGCGAAGGTAGGGCAAAACCCTGGGGTGGTTTCTTTGCGTATTGACGACTTACACTTCACTCATTCTTACACATGATGTTACATCGCGTATCGTTCGGTGGTTCCCTGGCCCTAGGGGCCGTGCTGCTGCTCAGCAACTGCAGCACCTCGCAGCAGGCCGAATCTACCGCTACCACTTCGCCGGCCGACCGCAGCACCGCCCTTGGCGCGCAAGGCGGCGGCACGGCCATGAGCGGCCAAACCGTGGGCGGCATCACCCTGACGCCCTTTAACGACTCGCCCAAGTTTCCCACGGCCCAAATGCGTCTCAACGCGCCGGTGATGGGCTCTACGGTGCCCAGCCCGGTGGCTTTCTCCTACGAGCTGTCTAACTTCCAACTCACCAAGATGACGGGCAGCGAACACGCTACCATGATGGCTAACTCGATGAAGGGCCAGCACATCCACCTCATCATCGACGATAAGCCCTACATTGCCGAGTACGAGACGAAGTTCAGCCAGCTAATGGAGCCGGGCAAGCACGTTATTCTTTCGTTCTTGTCGCGCTCCTACCACGAGAGCCTTAAGCAAAAAGGCGCCTACGACCTACGTACTATCTCGGTGGGCGATGGTACTGCCAAGCCCGACAGCGCCACCGCTAACTTCGACGTGACCGCGCCAACCCTCTTCTACAGCCGCCCCAAGGACGTGTACAAGGGCAACGACGCGAAGAAAATTATGCTCGATTTTTACCTCGTCAATACCACCCTAGCCTCCGACGGCAACAAGGTGCGCGCCACCATCAACGGCTCGGAGTTTATGCTCGACCAGTGGCTGCCCTATATGATGGAAGGCCTGCCCGCCGGCCAGGCCACCATCAAGCTTGAGCTGGTAGATCGCGGCGGCAAGCTCATCCCCGGCCCCTACAACTCGGTAACGCGCACCATTTCGGTTGAGCCGGGCGCGTAAGTAGACTACCAATTAAACCCGGCTGTCATTGCTTCGCACGCTCGCAATGACAGCCGGGTTTTTGATTACTTATTTCTTTCCCATTTCCTCCGTTACCAGCGTCTGCACGGCTGGCTTTTCGTAGTCAGCCTCGGTTTCAAT
This sequence comes from Janthinobacterium lividum, assembly GCA_050954355.1. Classification (GTDB taxonomy): domain Bacteria; phylum Bacteroidota; class Bacteroidia; order Cytophagales; family Hymenobacteraceae; genus Hymenobacter. The sequence continues at coordinate 27,081 of JBPBPH010000080.1, read as the reverse complement.
TAGCGGCATCAGCCGGGCCATAATGGCTTCCTGGCGCTGGCCGGCGGCCCAGGCTTCGGCGTAGGGCGTGTCGGGCGAGAAGGTGACGCGCGAGTATAGTGGCACCCAACGGCCCGGAAATTGCTGCGCAATTTTGCTCTCGATGCGCTTTTGCAGCAAAAAGCGCGGGTCGGCCACGCGGTCGCGCATCTCCACGAAGTTGTAGAGCGCCAGCTCGGCCATAGCGTCGGTATTGGGCTTGCGCAGGCGCTCAAACTCGTCCATTACCCGCGTCCAGTCGGCCTCGCCAATCTCACTCAGCAAGCGGTCGAGCACGGTGCAGTCCTCGAAGCCCGCGTTCATGCCCTGCCCGTAGAAGGGCACGATGGCGTGGGCCGCATCGCCGAGCAGCAGCACGGTATCCTGGTAGCTCCAGGGCCAGCAGCGGATGGTGACGAGCGAGCCTGTAGGATGCGCGAAAAACTCGGTGTCGAGGTTCGGCATCAGCGGCGCGGCATCGGGAAATACCTCGGCAAAAAACCGCTCTACCTCGTCGGGGGTGCGCAGGCTCTCAAACGAGAGCGGCCCCTCATAAGGGAAGAACAGCGTGGCGTTGAACGAGCCGTCGAGGTTAGGCAGGGCTATCATCAGGTAGTTTCCCCTAGGCCAGATGTGGAGCGCGTTCTTTTCGAGCTGCCACGCGCCGCCCGGCCCAGCCACGAGGGTTAGCTCCTTGTAGCCGTACTCCAGGTACTGCTGCGAGTAGTCGGCCCTATCCAGCCGCTGCATGGCCCCGCGCACCGCCGAAAACGCGCCATCTACCCCAAACAGGCGCTGGTAGCCCACGTCATACTCCTGGCCGCTGGCCACGTCGCGCAGGTGCAGGCGCCGGCCGGGCAGGTCGAGCTGCGTCAGCTTCTGGCCAAAGGTGATTTGCGCGCCCGGCTTGGCTTCTACCAAATCGAGCAGGGTGCGGTTGAGGCTGTCGCGGCTCACCGAAAAAATGGCCTGTCCCTCCTGCCCATACGGCTGCTGTGTGAGCTGCCCCTGCTGGTCGTGCATCACGCGCCGATACATGGGGATACCCACCTTCTGGATGTCGTCCGTCACGCCCACGCCTGCCAGGCCGCGCCAGCCCCGGTCGCTCAGCGCCAAGTTGATTGAGCGGCCTTCCAGCAGCCCCGCGCGGCGCGGGTCGGCCAGGCGCTCGTAGAGGTGCACTGGATGCCCGCGCCGCACCAAGTACAGCGCCAGCAGCGAGCCTACCAGCCCCGCGCCCATCACCACCAGCGGCTCGGTTTGGGCGGCCATCGAATCGAGAGAAGGTTCCATAGAACTATGGGAGAGGTGCTGGCTGCCTAGCGCAGGCCGGCTACCGGGTAAATAAAGGATAGCAACCGAATGCTTGTACTCGGGCTAAAGGGCCCCTTGCGGAATACCACCTGCACATTCATAACCTTGTACCGGTCGGGCTGGGTTAAATCGGCTGCCAGCAGGTGCGCCAGCTTCCGCACCCGCTGCCGCAGCGTGTCGGGATGCTCCAGCTGGTCTTGCGGGTTCAGCACCTCCAGGTTGAGTACGGTGATGGGGGCACCCTTCGCAGCGGCGGGCGCCACCGACAGCTTCACTTGCTTAGCTTGTAGTCGCTGCACCTGTTGCTGCAGGGCCGCGTCGTGCTGGTGGTTCAGTGCCACCTCGGGCGTTAGTTGCAGGGGCCCGCCGCAGGCCCCTAGGCTACCCAGCAGCCATAACCAGTTCTTGCTCATCTTCATCGCTTCGTTAAAACCAGGCGGCCGCTAGCTGCATCAGCTTTTCCAGCGCCGCCTGGTCGGCGGCGTCAAAATCATTCAGCTGGTCGCTGTCCACATCTAGCACCGCCACTACCTGCCCATCCTTCAGTACTGGCACCACTAGCTCCGACTTCGAGGCGGCACTGCAGGCAATATGGCCCGGAAACGCCTCCACATCCGGCACCAGCACCGTGCGCGCCTCCACCCAACTGGTGCCGCACACCCCGCGCCCGCGCCCAATGCGTGTGCAAGCAATGGGCCCCTGAAACGGCCCTAGCACCAGCTCCGCGCCCCGCACCACGTAAAACCCCACCCAAAAAAAACCAAATGCCTGCCGCAGCGCCGCCGCCACGTTGGCCAGGTTAGCCGTCAGGTCGGATTCGGGCGCCGTGAGGGCCGCTACTTGCGGATACAGTTCGGCGTAGCGCTCAGCTTTCGATAGGCCAGCAGTAAGCCACAGATTTTCAGACATATTGCTTGCGTAGTTGCGTGTAGTGGCGTACGTTTTGGCAGTACCAATCCCTAGGGCTTGGCAGCCTGGCAAGGCCCTAGGTGCCAGCGGCGGCGCCACCCGTGCCCATACTGCCGCGCCGCGCTGCAAAAGTACCAGCTAGCTCAGCTAGCGTCGGCCGCACCCACTTGCACAGGCAGGGGGGCGCTGGTGCTGGCGAAGGTGCCGCCGTGGTGCTCAGCGGCTTGTATCAGGCTGTAATTCAGTTGCTCCTTCACGTCCAGGTATTCGTCGTAGCTGGGGGTTTCTACAAAGTACTGCACCGTTACTTCCTTGCCGCTCAAGGAGATGGTATTAAATTTCATTTGCACGTCCTGCGTTACCAACGGGTGCGCTTGAATGGCCGCCACCGACTCGTTGATGATGGCTTGCAACTGGTCGCTGGTGGTTTTTTGGTCGAATACCAGCGTAAAGCCCACCCGGCGCGCGGTGCGCAGGCTCAGGTTGTCCAAGGGCTTGTCAATCATGCTCTTGTTGGGCACCGTCAGGTAGCTTTTCTCGGCCGTGCGCAGGCGGGTGCTGCGAAAACCGATTTTCTCGACCGTGCCGCTCACGCTGCCAGCCGTCACTAGGTCGCCCACCCCAAAGGGCTGGTCCAGAAAGATGGTGAACGACGCTAGCAGGTTTTCCAGGCTCTCCTTGGCGGCAAAAGCCACCGCTAGGCCCCCAATACCCAGGCCCCCTACCAGAGCCGTCACGTTCACCCCAAATACCTGCCCTAGGGCAATTAGTGCCCCAATCACCACCACAAATACTTTTAGCAAGTCGCGGGCAAATGGCAGAAACTGGTTGTCGAGCCGCCGCACGCCAGTTGTGGCCGTGAGGTCGCCGCGGCGCTTCACCACTAGCAGCATAAAATCTATTAGGCGCACCACCACCCACACCACCGTGGCAATAATGCCCAGGTGAAATAAGTTAAGCAGTAGCACCTTGGGCCACGGCTCCATGCTTTTCACAGCCGTAGGCGGCAGCGGGTAGCGTAATACCCCGAAGGCCAGGTAGATAGTCGCCAAATAAAGCAGGGTGCCCAGCGGCTGAATTAGCAAATCGTGCAGCTCCTGCTCCGTGACGCCCGCCGTATAGCGCTTCGTAAGGCGAAAGAGGATGGTGCTCGTCAGCCGGGAAAGTAGCCGGTTAAGCCCCACTCCAACGCCCAGAATAAGCCCCGCAATTACATAGTCAAGCAGTTCATTACCGAATAGTTCGCGATGTAAAAAAGGAGGTATTGCCATAGTATTAACGCTAAAAACCAGCTGCCCGACCCCACTTTAGCTGGGCCCTAGCCCGTCTGTTACGAAAAACTGGACATCTTATGCTAGGGCCGCCAAAATATCTTGCGTCCCAGCCAAGCGCGGGCACAGTAGAACTAGAAGTAGGCAAATAGGCAGCTGGATAAAGAGGCAGCCACACCATTTATAAATTTACCCTGAATTGTATTTATCTAATAAACAGATTTTAGATAGTAAATTCATGTTTATACAGTTATTTATTACCAGAAACAATTAATTAGCAGTATTTTTCGACCACAATTACCTAGTTAAGGTCAACTGTACCCACTCTTCTTTCCCTTCTACTTTTACCTTTTACGCTACCTAATGAAACCTCTCCATTCCCGCGTCGAAACCGAGCAGCTCGACCGCGCGGCTGCCATGCTTAAGGTACTCTCGCACCCAAAACGCCTTGCTATTGTCGATTTGCTAGGCAAAACGAAAGGTGGCAAGGAACAGCAAATGTCGGTAACCGAAATTTACCAGGCCCTTGACATCCCGCAAGCTATTGCTTCCCAGCATCTTATAACTCTGAAGGACCGAGGAATATTGAAATCGAGCAAAGTGGGCACCAAGATTTATTATACCCTGGCCGTGCCGCAGCTAATGAAAATCATTGACACGCTGGAAGACTATTCCGGCCGGTTGTAACAGACACTAATTTTTTTAGCTTTCATCCGGGCGGGGCAGCGCCTCAGCAACTACCACCAAGCAAAGGGCCGCTATTAGAGCGGCCCTTTGCTTTTGCACTTATTCTATACAGCATGACAATATTCGCTATATCTCAGCACAACAATTATCGTTTATTCTCCTATCATAGCCCACTATCATCCCAAAATAATCTACCAAACAGCCATAACTTGCATATTAGCAGTAAGCCCGGCAATTGAACTAAACAGCGCACCATTTTGCGGCCTAAAAGGAGTTGCGACAGGTATGCTAGCGCCTGCGCTCAGTTGATTAGTTAGATTGGTTTTCAACAAAAGAGCTGGCCCTAGCCTAGGGCCAGCTCTTTTGTTGAAAACCAATCTAGTAGCTACGGAACCCTAGAGCGGTGCTAGGCGGGTTCTGGCTGGCGCTCTACGTCAAATAGGTCCGTCAGCAAGGGCAATAGCTGCTCGGCCTCCTCGCGGCGGCAGGCCGCTTTGAGCTGTAGTACGTGCTGCTTGAGCACCTTCTGCATCAGCGCGCGGGTAGCTTCGTCAAGCAGCTTGGCTTCGGCCGGGGTCGCCTTCTTCTGGAAGCGCTCTAGTTCCTGTTGGCGCAGGCTTTCGAGCCCCGCCTTTATGCGCTGAATAAGCGGCGACACCAGCATTTCGCGGCTCCAGCTGGCAAAATCTATTAGGCTTTCTTCCATCAGGGCGCGCACGTGCGGCACGGCGGCCAAGCGCTGCTCCAGCGCCGCCGAGGCTTTGCTCTCGATGGCATCTACATTGTACACCAGCACGCCGGGCACCTGCTCCACATCGGCCGCCACCGAGCGCGGCACGGATAAGTCGATAAAAAACTTATAGCTCAGCACATCGAGGTGCGCCACCAGCTCGCGGGTAAAAAAAGGCGTGTCGCGGTTGAGAGACGAGATAACCACGTCGGCCTCGCGCAGGGCGCTGGCCAGGTCCTCAAAATCGACGATGCGCAGCTGGCCGGGGGCAAACTCGGCTGCCAGCTGCTCGGCGCGGGCACGGGTGCGGTTGCACAGCGTGACGCTGCTAAAGGCCCGGCTCTCGGCCAGGTGCCGACACACGTCGGAACCGATTTCGCCTAGGCCCACTACCAGCACGCGGGGGCTGGCTACGTCGGCCGTTAGCTCTTCTACCAATTCTAGGGCAGCGTAGCTCATCGAGGCCGCACCGTCGCGGAAAGTCGTTTCCTGCTGCACCCGCTTGTTGGTGAAGAAAATAGTGTGCAGCAAGCGGTGCAGAAACGGCCCGGCCGCGTCGGCATCGGCCGCCCACTGGTAGGCGTTCTTCACCTGGTTGATAATCTGCATGTCGCCCACCACTTGCGCATCAAGGCCTAGGGCCACTTCGTAGAGGTGGCGCGCCGTCGGCTCGGTCTCTAGGTACAGGTCGAAGTAAGGGGCGAAGCTCGCGGCGTCGGGCCGCTGCTTGAGTTCGCCTAGGGCCTTAATAATGGCAAACGACTGGTCGGCTTCGTGTGCGTAATACACCTCCGTGCGGTTGCAGGTGCTCAGTACCAGCAGGTCGGTAAGGTGCAGCTCGGTGCGAAGGCGCTGGATAAACCGGCGACAGGCCGCCTCATCCAGCGCCAGCAGCTCGCGAATGGCGAGCGGGGCTTGCTTGAATGACAGGCTGACGGCCTTAAAAGGATGCGACATAGTATAGTAAGGACTGCCTAGCGGACGGCCTACAAAATTAAGCGATAACCGAGCTTTTTTAAACAGTTAGCTTGGAGCCTAGGTTCGAAAAATTCAATTTCGGCACTAAGCTAACTCTTGCCTCGTTGAATGGGCCGATTGGCTATGTGTATGTTAGCTGCCACCTTTGTTTAGTTATGCTGCTTCCTTTTTACGACCAAAAGTCGCGCGTGAAACTTTTGGTACTGCTGCTAGCCTTGCTCATTGCCGCCGCCACGGTAGTGTATACCAACGTATTAGTGAAGCGGCTGTCGGAGCGCGAGCAACACCAGATTGACTTGTATGCCAAAACGTTGCGCTACCTCATCAGCACTGAGGAAAGCTCTAGTCTGCCCTTCTTGCAGGAGCAGATTATCAATGCCAACACTACCATTCCGGTTATCCTGACGGATGGCGAGAACATCAACGCTACCAAAAACCTCGACCTGGGGCATTTATCCGAAACCGACTCGGTGCGCCGCATGTATGAGGTGCTGGCCGATATGCAGCGGCGCCACCCGCCCATCGTGATTGACTTGCCGGGCAATACGCGCAACTACGTTTTTTATCAGGATTCGCGCCTGCTGCGGCAATTGCGCACGTTTCCGCTGGTGCAGCTCGGCGTGATTGGCTCGCTGGCAGTGCTGGCGTATTTGTCGTTTAGCTTCTCGCGCCGGGCCGAGCAAAACCGCGTGTGGGTGGGCTTAGCCAAAGAAACGGCCCACCAACTGGGCACCCCGCTCAGCAGCCTGGTGGGCTGGCAGAGCTACCTGAGCGAGAGCGAGCGCTTTCGGGGCGAGCCGATAGTGGAGGAGCTAAGCAAAGATATTCAGCGCTTTAAGATTATTACCGAGCGCTTCAGCAATATCGGCTCGGTGCCGGTGCTCAAGCCCGAAAACCTGTACCACACCACCCGCAACGCCATTGCTTACCTCGAAAGCCGGGTGTCGCGCAAGGTGAAATTCAGCATCGAAACCGACTTGCCGCTCGACACGCCCGCCTGTATCAACGTGCCGCTGTTTGACTGGGTAGTGGAAAACATTTGCAAAAACGCGGTGGACGCCATGGATGGGCGCGGCAGCATTACGCTGCACTTGCGGCGGGTGCGCCCCCCTAGGCGCTGGTGGACGCGCCGCCCGTCCCGCCCCCAAGTGGCCATCGACATCACCGATACGGGCAAGGGCATCCCCAAAAACAAGCTCGAAAGCGTGTTTTTGCCCGGCTACACCACCAAAAAGCGCGGCTGGGGCCTAGGCTTAGCCCTAGCCCGCCGCATTATCGAAAACTACCACGAAGGCCGCCTCTTCGTGAAAGGCAGCGAGCTGGGCAAGGGCACTACCTTCCGGCTGACACTCAATCAGTAAGGTGGCAAATGAGTAGGTGCGTAAAGTAGGGACACTATCTGTCCCTACTTTACGCACCTACTCATTTGCCACCCTAGCGCTACTCTACGTTGCCCAATACTAACTGCTCGGGCAGCTTCAGCAGGTAGTCACCGTAGCCGCTTTTGCGCAGGGGCTCGGCGATTTTACGAAGCTGGACGGCGTCTATAAAACCTTGGCGAAATGCAATTTCTTCGATAGAGCCCACCTTCAGTCCTTGGCGCTGCTCTAGCACCCGCACAAACTCGCCAGCTTGCATCAGGCTCTCAAAGGTGCCCGTATCGAGCCAAGCCGTGCCGCGGCCCAAAATGCCCACTTTCAGCTTGCCCCGGCGCAGGTACTCGCGGTTGACGTCCGTAATCTCGTACTCGCCCCTAGGGCTGGGTGCCAGCGCTTTGGCAATGGCAACCACCTCGTTGTCGTAGAAGTAGAGGCCTGGTACCGCGTAGTTGCTCTTGGGCTGGGCGGGCTTCTCTTCGATGCTGAGGGCCACGTTGTGGGCATCAAACTCTACCACGCCGTAGCGCTCGGGGTCGTGCACATGGTAGGCATATACCACGCCGCCCTCGGGGTCGCGGTTGGCTTTCAGCAGCTCCTCTAGGCCTTCGCCGTGGAAGATGTTGTCGCCGAGCACCAGCGCCACCTTATCCTGCCCGATAAAGTCGGCGCCCAGCACGAAGGCTTGCGCTAGGCCGTTGGGCACTGCCTGCACCACGTACTCGAAGCGGCACCCTAGGGGCTGGCCATCGCCGAGCAGCTTCTGGAATTGTGCCTGGTCGTGGGGCGTGGTGATGATGAGGATTTCCCGGATGCCCGCCATCATTAGGATAGACAGCGGATAATAAATCATCGGCTTGTCGTAAACGGGCATCAGCTGCTTGCTGACGGCCAGCGTGAGGGGATGCAAGCGGGTGCCGGAGCCGCCGGCTAAAATAATGCCTTTCATAAAGTATGCGTGTGAAGTATGTTTTACAGGTCGTTAAAATTTTTATTAGCGGTTTATGGCTGCCAGCAACTTCCTGAAGGACTGCTAGATGACCAGTTGCTTGCCAGCCTTGTAATCGGGGGTCGGGTCCAGCTCATCGATTGAAGCTAGCCACTCCGTTAGCAGGGTATCGCGGCAGGCTGTTACCAGCTCAGAGGTAAGCCCGTCGCTAACGCACTGCGCGCTTATGGAAGTTAGCATTTCCACGGCTACCAGGCACTCTACCCAGCCGTCTTCGTCGGCTTTGGCCAGCGATGGGTTTTCAACAATGGCAATCAGCTTTTCCACCAAGGGCGCGCGTACTTCGGTCAGGTAGTCCAGCGCGTGGTCATTATCGAAATTTTCGCTTCCCCAAGTACCCATCTTAGTGTCTGTCAAGCAACTGGTTTCTTCTGCCACGGGAGTTTCTCGGCGGGCCGGAGTTAAGTAGCCCAAGCAGCCCTAGGGGTTAGTTGCGCTCCTGAATAAATTCCTGGTTGGCCTTGAACCAGCTCAGCGTTTGTTGCAAGCCCTGCCGGATGCGCACTTGCGGCGCGTAGCCGAGGCGAGTTTCGGCCTTGGCGATGTCAGCCAGCGAATCGCGAATATCGCCGGCCCGGTTGGGGCCAAACTGGGGGGCTAAGGTTGAGCCCGCCTCTTCGCGCAGGATGTCATATAGCTGCACTAGCGAGGTGCGGTCGCCCACCGCAATATTGTAGACCTGGTTTACGGCCTCGGGATTGTCGGTGAGGGCCGCCCGGATGTTGGCCTGCACGCAGTTTTCTACGAACGTGAAATCGCGGGTCTGGCCGCCGTCGCCGTTGAGCGTGGGCGCGTGGTTTTCTAGAATAGCGTCGATGAAGAGCGGAATGACGGCCGCGTAGGCTCCGCCGGGGTCTTGCCTGGGGCCAAAAATGTTGAAATAGCGCAGGCCGATAATCTCCATACCGTAAGTGCGGGCAAATACGTCGGCGTACAGCTCGTTGGCGTACTTGGTAACGGCGTAGGGCGAGAGCGGCTTGCCAATGCGGTCCTCTACCTTGGGCAGGCCGGGGTGGTCGCCGTAGGTGCTGCTGCTGGCCGCGTACACGAAGCGCCTGATGCCCGCCTCCTTGGCCGCAAACAGCATTTTCACGAAGCCGCCCACGTTCACCTCGTCGGTCGTGACGGGGTCGTGGATGGAGCGCGGCACCGACCCTAGGGCTGCCTGGTGCAGCACCACATCAATGCCTTGGCAGGCGCGGGCGCAGGCCTCGCGGTCGCGAATGTCACCCTCCAACACTTCTAGCGCCGGATTATCGGCAAATAGGCGCAGGTTTTTGCGGAAGCCATTGGAGAAGTTGTCCAGCACCCGCACCTTTTTGGCGCCGTACTTCAGCAGGTACTCGACCAGATTGGAGCCGATAAAGCCAGCCCCGCCCGTTACCAGGAAAGAGGTTTCGCCGAGCGGCTGGCTATGGAAAGGAAGGTCGTACATCGTTTTGCTAAACTGTCATTGCGAGCGCAGCGAAGCAATCGCACCAGAACATTTACTGAAGAACGACCCTAGGGCGGATTGTTCGGGTGCGATTGCTTCGCTACGCTCGCAATGACGGGCAAGGCTACCGATTAGCGTATTGCTTTTCGTTGTAGTCTTGGTAGGCGCCGCTGGTCACGTTATCCAGCCACGCCTGATTGGCCAGGTACCAATCCACGGTTTGCCCCAGGCCCTGCTCAAACGTCACGCTGGGCTGCCAGCCCAGCTCGTTCATAATTTTCGACGAGTCGATGGCGTAGCGCATGTCGTGGCCGGCGCGGTCGGTGACAAAGGTGATGAGCTGGCGCGAGGTGCCCGGCGCCTGGCCGGTCTTTTCGTCTACCACGTCGCAGAGCAGCTCGATGAGCTTGAGGTTCTGCCACTCGTTCACGCCGCCGATGTTGTAGGTGTCGCCTAGGGTGCCTTTATGGAAAACCGCGTCGATGGCCGTGGCATGGTCTTTCACGAACAGCCAGTCGCGCACGTTTTCACCCTTGCCGTACACGGGCACCTTCTGGCCGGTGCGCAGGCGGTGAATGGCCAGCGGAATGAGCTTCTCGGGGAAGTGGTTGGGGCCGTAGTTGTTCGAGCAGTTGCTGAGCTTGATGGGCAGGCCGTAGGTGTGGTGCCAGGCCCGCACGAAGTGGTCGGAGCTAGCCTTGGAGGCCGAGTAGGGCGAGCGCGGGTCGTAGGCCGTCTCCTCCGTAAACATCTCGGGGCCAAAATCCAGCGAGCCGTATACCTCGTCGGTGCTTACGTGGTAAAACGTGTGACCTTCAAAACCTTTGGGCTTCCACAGGTTTTTGGCCGCGTTCAGCAGGTTTACTGTGCCGATAACGTTGGTTTTCACAAACGCCATCGGGTCGGTAATGCTGCGGTCGACGTGGCTTTCGGCAGCGAGGTGAATCACCGCATCGGGCTCCTCCTGGGCAAACAAGTGGTCGATAAACGCCTGGTCGGCAATATCACCCTTGATAAACTGGTAGTTGGGCGCCTGCTCAATGTCGCGCAGGTTTTCCAGGTTGCCGGCGTAGGTCAGGGCATCCAGGTTGATAATCTGGTAATCGGGATACTTGATAACAAATAGCCGCACCACATGCGAGCCGATAAAGCCGGCGCCGCCAGTAACAAGAATTTTCATATAAGTTTAAACGGTGAGATAGTAAAGTGGTGAAATAGGGAGTTGATAGAATGATGTTCGTTTAATGACTCACCATTTCACTATTTCCCTAGGGTCTGCTGCCACTTCCAAGCGCTGGCCAAGGCATCGTGCAGCGAAGTTTCGGTTTGGAAGCCCAGCACCTCAGCCGCTTTGGTAGCATCGGCATAGATGGCGGGCACATCGCCGGCGCGGCGCGGGCCGATGCTATAGTTCAGCTTTTGGCCGCTGGCTTCCTCAAAAGTCTTCACCACTTCCAGCACCGTATTGCCGTGGCCAGTACCCACATTGAAGGTTTCGACGGCGTCGCTGGCTTTCTTCTCCACTAGGCGGCGCACGGCCACCACGTGGGCCTTAGCCAGGTCCTCGACGTAGATATAATCGCGCACGTTGGTGCCGTCGGGCGTGTCGTAGTCGCTGCCGAAGATGGTGAGCTTGTCGCGCAGGCCCGCCGCCGTTTGCGTGATGAAGGGCACCAGGTTGTTGGGCACCCCTAAGGGCAGCTCGCCAATCTTGGCCGACGGGTGCGCCCCAATCGGATTGAAGTAGCGCAGCAGGATGGCCCGCAGGTGCGTCTCCTGCCCGGCGGCCGCGTCGTGAATAATGTCCTCGCACATCTGCTTGGTGCGGCCGTAGGGCGACGAGGCGGGCTTGGTGGGCGTGGCCTCGGTGACGGGCAGCTGGTCGGGGATGCCGTAGACGGTGCACGACGACGAAAACACCAGGTTTTCAATGCCTTGCTCCTGCATCACCGTCAGCAGCGTTACCAGCGAGCCCAGGTTGTTGTGGAAATACGCCAGCGGTTTCTGCACCGATTCGCCCACGGCCTTAAAGGCCGCGAAATGAATGACGCCCGCCACGTCACCTTCCTGCTTCAGCACGCCGCGCAGGGCATCGGCATTGCCACAGTCGATGTCGTGGCACGGCACGTCGCGCCCTAGGATGTCGCGCAGCCCAGCCAGCACCGACGGCTTGGAGTTGCTGAAGTCGTCGATAATTATAGGGTCGTAGCCGGCCTGCGCCAGCTCGACCACCGCGTGCGAACCAATGTAGCCGGCCCCGCCCGTAACGAGAATTTTCATAGTGTAGATGAATAAGTGAGTGAATGAGTAAGTGAGTAGCTGAGCTAGTGAGTGGCTAAATGGGGTAAAACACCTCATTCAGCCACTCACTAGCTCATTTACCACTACAGGCTCCAGTAGTGCAGCTCCTGCATCGGCTGGGTGCGGTAGAGGCCTTTGATATCGACCAGCACGGCGTTGGGGGCCGTAATGGATTTGAAGTAGGCTTCGTCTTTGCCGAGGTAGGGCTGGTGGCTCACGGCCACAATCACGGCGTCGTAATCGGCGCGAATCTTCTCCATGGGCGTAAGGCGGAAGCCATACTCGTGGTGCAGCTCGTCGGAGCTGGCGTGGGGGTCCACGATGTCCACGTTCACTGAGAAGTTTTTGAGCTCCTGAATAACGTCGGCTACCTTCGAGTTGCGAATGTCTTCCACGTTTTCCTTAAAGGTGGCGCCCATCACCAGCACGCGGCTTTTGGCCACGTCCTTGCCGCGCTTAATCATCATCTGCACCGTTTTGCGGGCGATGTAGGCGCCCATGTTGTCGTTGGTGGTGCGGCCGCTCAAAATCACTTTCGCGTCGTAGCCCAGCTCCTTAGCTTTGTAAGTGAGGTAGTAGGGGTCGACGCCGATGCAGTGGCCGCCCACCAGGCCGGGCGAGAAGCGCAGGAAGTTCCACTTGGTGCCGGCCGCCTCCAGCACTTCGTAGGTGTTGATGCTCATGCGGTCGAAAATCATCGACAGCTCGTTCATGAGCGCGATGTTGACGTCACGTTGCGTGTTTTCGATAATTTTGGCCGCTTCGGCCACCCGGATGCTGCTGGCGCGGTGCACGCCGGCGTCCACCACCAGCTCGTACACCTTGGCGATGGTGTCGAGGCTTTCGGCGTCGCAGCCGCTCACCACCTTTATAATGCGGCGCAGGGTGTGCTCCTTGTCGCCGGGGTTGATGCGCTCGGGCGAGTAGCCTACCTTAAAGTCGCCCTGGGCAAAGCTGAGGCCCGAGAGCTTTTCCATCACCGGAATGCAGTCTTCCTCGGTGCAGCCGGGGTACACGGTGCTCTCAAACACCACGTAATCACCCTTTTTCAGCACCTTGCCCACCGACGACGACGCCCCGAGCAGGGGGCGCAAATCGGGCTGGGCGTGCTCGTCGATGGGCGTGGGCACGGCCACTATGAAGAAACGGGCCTCGCGCAGCACGTCGAGCGAATCGGTAAAGGTGATGTCGCAGCCGTCGAACGCCGCGCTGTCCAGCTCGCCGCTCGGGTCCTGGTGCTGGCGCATCATCGCCACGCGGCCGGCGTTGATGTCGAAGCCGATGACGGAGAGCTGGCGGGCAAACTCAAGGGCGATGGGCAGCCCCACGTACCCTAGGCCGATAACGGCCAGCTTAGCTTCTTTGCGGAGGAGTTCGTCGTACACTTCTTACGTAATTATGAATTAGAAATTAGGAATTGGCACTGGGATAGGTAATAACCTCCTTCATAGCAGTTACCGACCTTTTATCGGCGCCGAGCTGGTACTCGGTGCCAGTGGCCGGGCAGCGGGCTAGGCCACTAGGGTCAAAATGCAGCCGCTCGCCGTGGGCGCTCAGCCAGCCGCGCGGGCGGGCAGGGTTGCCGTACACGAGGGCGAAGGCTGGCACGTCCTTAGTTACGACGCTGCCCGCCCCCACGAACGCGTAGCACCCTAGGCGCACCCCACACACGATGGTCGCATTGGCCCCGATGCTGACGCCCCGCTCTAAATAAGTAGGCTGGTAGTGGGCCGGGCCGCGGCGGGGCACGGCGGCGCGCGGGGTGCGCACGTTGGTAAATACCGCCGAGGGGCCAATAAATACGTCGTCTTCGCACACCACGCCTTCGTAGAGGCTCACGTTGTTTTGCACCTTCACGTTGCGCCCTAGGGTCACGCCGCCGGCCACGAACACGTTTTGGCCCAGCGAGCAGTTTTCGCCTAGCACGGCCCCGGCCGCCAGGTGGCAGAAGTGCCAGATGCGGCTGCCCGCCCCCACGCAACTGCCCGCGTCGAGCACGGCAGTAGGATGGGCGTAGAAATCGGCGGTGGATTGGGCCACGGGGTAAGCAGCAGACTTTTGCGGGGGCAAAGGTAGCAAGGCGCCGGCTACGGCACCCGCGGGGCGGGCGGGCCCACTAATAGCAGGCGCTCACCCTCGGCGGCAGTTTCGCCGGCCCAAATGGCCCGGATGGTTTCGGCCTGGCCTGCTTCAGTAGCCCAGTAGTGACCTTCTGAATACGTATTGAGCGACACGCCGCGGGCGCCGGCCGGCTGGAAGAACGCATCGGGGTCAAGCTGCCGGATGCGGGCCTGGGCGTAAATTAGCCAGCGGTTGCGGTAGTCGCTGGGCTGATTGCCAAACCAGGTTATCTCGTCGCGACCCCAGATGGTAGGCCATTGCCCTGGCTTGTCAACGTCACCGGTGGGCCCGTTATCGAATTCGGCCTGCGCGGGCAAGTGGCGGCATAGCCAGCCGCCCGGCGCCCGCCCGCCCCGGCTCAGGCCGTAGATGGCGCCGCCCTCATCGGTTTTGCCCGTGTAGTCTAAGTAAGCCCCGTGGGTGCCGCAGCGCACCGTATCGCACTCAAGCGGACGGAGCGGACACGAATTAAAGTCGAACAGCAGCTGCCGCACCGAGTTAGGCAGCGGCGCGGCGGGCAGGGGGTCGTAGTACTCGCCGTGGGTATGCGCATCACAGAGCACGAAGCCCCGGTTGCGGGTGCGGGCGTAGCGGCGCACACGGCGCAGCAGGCTCCAAGCGGCGCGATGGCCGGGGTCGCGGTCGTCGATGAGGCGAATCTGGCCGAAGTGCAACGCTTCGCAGCCCGCATCTATCTGGCGGGTGGCGCAGTAGTAGTACCAAAGCTGGGCTTCGGGTCGGCTGAGGTCGGGGGTGCCCGGCGCCTGGCCTGGCGGGCGGCTGTCCCAGCGGTAGTGCTTGGTATCGACCGAGTCGTAGTAAGCCGCGTACACGATGTCCGCAAAGCGAAATTTTCGGACGGGCTGGGCTAGGGTATCTTCCCCAAACTCGGCGCGCACGCGGTTAGGCACGGTTAAGTTGTTTAACCCCGGCGTCACAATTTCGAAGACGCAGCCCTGGGCCACGGCTTCTGGCAGCAGCGCGTGCAGCTGCTGGCAGTTTCGGCGCAGCCGGTTGATAACGTCCTGGGCTTCTTGGTCGGAGCTGGGCGAATACCACCAGCCGCCCAGCCGCCCGGCCAGGCGCAGGCCCGCGCCGGAGGCCCACCCCAGCAGCGTAGCTCGCTGGGCCACGGTGGCTACCGGGGCCGCCAGCACGGGCACCGACAGCGACCGGGCCAGGTAGTGGCGCACCATGACCTCCGACACGGGCGGCAGCGTGTCGGCAGCGGCGGCAGGCTGGGCTAGGGCCGGAGCGGCTAGCGTTAGCCAACCCCCTAGGAGCCCCGTCAGCCGCCGCAGGAATGGGCCAAGCTTCCGATTGTTTATGATGGTCATACGCTGGTTTAACGGCCAAAACACGCCCGCCGTTAGCCTAGGCCCCTAGGCCCGCGCAGAGCTGGCAACGGGAGCCGGCAAGTTGCTTTCCGACACAATATAGAGCGGGCGCTGCCGCACGTTGGCCCCCAGCCGGGCCAGGTACTCGCCAATAATTCCCACCGCAATGAGCTGCACGCCGCCCAGAAACAGGATGCTCACCATCAGCGAGGCCCAGCCGGGCTGGTACTGCCGGGTGATGAACCGGGCGTAGAAGGTGTAGAGGATAACAACGAATGAGAGGCCCGACACGAAGAACCCGCCCACGGTGGCGGCCTTGAGGGGCACGTCGGAAAAAGCCGTGATGCCATCGAGGGCGAAGCGCAGCATCTTGCCGTAGGTATAGCCCGTGACGCCGCCAGCCCGCTCGGCCCGGTCGTACTCCAGGAAGGTCTGGCGGTAGCCAATCCAGGAAATCTGGCCGCGCAAGAACTTGTTCTGCTCGGGCATCTGGCGCAGGGCTAGGACCACCTTGCGCGAAATAATGCGAAAATCACCCGTATCCACCGGAATCTCGACGTGCGTCATGGCGCGCAGGATGCGGTAGAACCATTTGGCCGTCAATCTTTTGGCCACGCTCTCGCCCTGGCGTGAACGGCGCCGGGCGTACACCACCTCGTAACCTTCGTGCAGCTTGGCATACAGGGCGGGTAGTAGCTCGGGCGGGTCTTGCAGGTCGGCATCGATAATAACCACGGCGTCGCCCTCGGCCCGGTCGAGGCCCGCCGTCACGGCCACCTGGTGGCCAAAATTGCGGCTGAAGCTGAGGTAGCGCACCCGCGCGGGGTCGTGGGCGGCCAGGGCCAGCAGTTGGCTTAGGGAATTATCGCGCGAGCCGTCGTTCACAAAAATCAGTTCGTAGCCGCCCGGCAGGGCCATGGGGGCGAGCACGGCCGTCAGGCGGCGGTGCAGCTCGCCGATGTTAGCTTCTTCGTTGAAGATGGGAATAATGACGGACAAATCCATCTGGTGGGTGCGTAGGCGAGGGAAGAGGCGAGAACGGCGGCCAGGCTGGCCAACGGCGCTTGGCCCGGCAAAGATGCGGGCCGCGAGCTAAGGCAGCGCCGCCTAGGGCCGCGCGGCGGCGCCGGGCTGCATAATCCCGACCTCCCAGCTGTCGTTGGTGAAAACGACTTCGCGGTGCCGCTCGGCCGTGTCGGCCAGCTCCCCCTTGCGCGCGAGGTAGGCGTAGGGCTGACCGGCCACCAGCTCGTCGTCGGTGAAAATGTAGCGGCCAAACCGCCGCACCTGGTAGGTGCCATCCACCACCCGCACGCGCGCCTCGCGCTGAAACTGCGCGGGCGGGTAGCGCAGGTAGAAGAGCGCATACACGTAGGGCAAAGGCATTTGCGTGGTAATGCGTACCTGGTTGAGGCCCCACAGCCCGGCCACCGCCCCAAAGGCTTCGCCTAGGCCCTCGTTGAAGTCGCTACGAATAGGACCTTGGGCGTAGGTGGTGAAATAGCTGCGCACGGCCAACCCACCTTCCAACATTAGCCAGCCTACCACCGCCAGGCGCAGCAGCGGCCGGGGCACACTGGGCTGAAAGCTGCTGATAGTGGCCGCCATAGCCCAAGCGGCCAGGGCCAGGCACGGCACGTAAAAATGATTGAACCGGTTGACGTTCAAGTCAATCGTGAAGAACAGCGCGCAAGCCGCTACCCCCCAGGCCGCCAGCACTAC
This sequence comes from Janthinobacterium lividum, assembly GCA_050954355.1. Lineage (GTDB taxonomy): Bacteria > Bacteroidota > Bacteroidia > Cytophagales > Hymenobacteraceae > Hymenobacter. The sequence goes on along the minus strand of JBPBPH010000080.1, from coordinate 9,873 downwards.
CAGCACAATGTTGTGAGCGGAATAAAAAACCTGGCCGCGCTGCCGCACCAGCTGCCACAGCCCCACCAGCACGGCTACCAGCGCAAACGGCAGCGCGGGGCTAAGCAGGGGCTTAAAACCCGCGAGCACGTTGTAGCTGGTGCCGTCGTCGCAGCCCGCCACTAAAAACCGCAGGTTATGCGCCAGCAAGTCGGCCAGCGGGGCGCCCGCCACCTGGCTGGCCCGCGTGGCTGGCAGCAAAGGCGTGGCAAAAAACAAGCCGTCGGTCCAGGCCAGGTTGCGGCCCAGCAGGTAATTTTCCGTAAAAAAGAGTAGGAACGGAGCCGCTAGCAGCAGAAACAGCCCTAGGGCTACCAGCCAGCTTCGCCAGTGCGGCAGCAGCTGCCGCCAGCCTAGCGCGCCCACCAGCCCCAGCAGCCCGGGCAGCACCAGCACCGTGGTGCCGTAGGCGTAGAGGCTGAGCGCAAACGGCACCAGCGCGGGCAGTATCCAGCAGCGGCGCTGCGTGATGAGGGCCCGCGAAAGCAGCGTGCACCCCAGCAGCATGAAAAAGGGTACTAGGTTGCTTTCGAGGGCCCAGCGCGACTGCATAAAGTGCCACGGGGCCAGGGCCAGCAGCAGGGTAGCCAGCAGGGCCGGCCAGCGCCCCGCGGGCCGCAAGCAGTAAAAAAGCAGCGGCAGCGTGAGCAGGCCCAGGCCCAGCGGCACCAGCCGCGCCGAGAAGATGCTGAGGCCGAACACCTTAATGACCGGCACTAGTAGGTAGGCCAGCAGTACGTTCTGGCCGCTGCCCCACGCCGGGAAATAGGCCGGCAGCAGGTTGCCCCATTTATCGTGGCCGGTTTCGGCCAGCGCGTAGGACTCGTAGGCGCTGGCAGCTTCGTCTTGGTTGAACCCCGGGGGCAGGCCCGGAAAGTGCATCACCCGAATGAGTACCCCGAGCAGGAGCACTCCGGCCACCGCTGCCACATACAGATAGTTACGCTTCTTCATCGGCGTCAAAGAAAGCGCTTTAGTGGCTGGCGCCGGCATACGCGGGCGTGGGCCCGGCCAGGGCTGGCGAACCAGCGGCTAGCGGCGGGGCCGGGGGCAGGCGGTATATTTTTAAAATAACCAGCCCGAGGGTAAGGGCAAACAGCGCCGCCACAAACCAGGGCTGAAATACCAGCACGTCGTAGTTGAACAACTGCAGGTAGCGCAGGGTATTTTCCAGGTTCAGGAAGTAGGCCCCCGACGCGAGCACGTAGGGAAGATAGTCGCGGCGCAAAAACCCGTAAGCGGCCAGAAACAGCACCGCCGCGTGCCAGTAGCGCTCGTGCATCTGGGTGTTGAAGAAGCTGAACAGCAAGGGGATGCTGCCGCAGCTGAGCAGCACCAGTGGCAGGCCCGGCGCCGGGGCGGTGCGGCGCAGGTGCCGCCAGGCCGCCACTAGCAGCGGCGCCAGCGCCAGCGCCGAAAACGCACAAAATAGCAGCAGCCCCCAGGCCCGGTACGTCAGGCCCCCGAAGGGCAGCGTGTCGGCCGTGGTAGTCAGCACGGCGCGCGGCGCCAGCAGGTACCAGAGGTTGTAGGCCCCCATCGACACCCTAGGGTATACTTCGCTGGCGGTGAGGTTGATGGCGATGATGCGGGGCAAGGCATTGTCCCACGACCACCAGATGAAAGGCGCCAGCAGTAGCGTAGCCAGCCCGGCCCCGGCCAGCCCGGCCCCGGCCAGCCGCCCCGGCCGGTGCCACCACCTAGGGCCCCACAGCAGCAGCAACGGCGGCAGAAAGATGATGGCCTGGGTTTTGGCCGCCAGCGCCAGTACAAAGCACAGCACGCTGCCTACCCCGTGCCGCTGCACGGCCAGCACCACCGCCCCAAACGCAAAAAACGTGTACATGCTGTCTACCTGCACCCACACCAGGGTGTCGTAGAGGTAGGCAATATTGAGCAGCAGCAGCAGCACCAGCCCAAACCGGCGCGCCCGCTCGGGCACCAGCGAGGCCGCCCAGAAGGCGCCCGCAAAATCGAACACTAGGGTAAAAGCCTTGAGGGCGTGGATGTAGTAGCGCAGCTTTTCGGGGCTGCCGGCCAGCCAGCCGTATAGCCACAGGATGTAGTGGTACAGCGGATTGTAGTTATTATCAGGCAGTTGGTACGCGTTGCCCAGGCCGTTTTCGTAAATATGGGTGGCCCAGCGCAGCCAAAAATCAACGTCGGTGGGGTGGCCGGCCCTAGGCACCAGCAGCAGCAGCAGCCCAAACAGCAGCAGCGCGTAACCCAGCTGCCGGCGAAAAGAAAGAATACCCATGGGCGAGAAAGAAAGGCAAACCGGCACTACTACCCTATTTGGCGCGCGGCAGGAGCAGCACGAGCTGGCAAGAGGAATCCTCGTCGTGCAGCGGCATCAGGCGGAACGTCGAGTCGAGGCGCGCCCGGTCGTCGGGGTTGCACAGCAAGACTACCGTGCCCGGCACCAAGGTACGGGCCTGCGTGCCCGCGCGCGTGGCAATGCGCCGGCCCTGCGCGCCGTAGGCCAGCTGGTAGTAGGTAAGCACGGCATTGTAGCTGCCGCTGTGCAGCACGGTCAGGTTGTCGAGCTGGGGCTGGTCGTGCAGCACGGTGGTAAGGTAGCGCCCTAGGTAGCCGTCCCAGCCATTGTTGAAGCCGCTGTGGCGCTCCTCAATCAGCTGATTGATAATAGTTTGATAAGGCACGAAGAACAACCCAGCCAGCACCGCCACCTGCAAGGCCAACCCCTGCCAGCGCGGCAGGCGCGGCAGGTATAGCCCCAGCACATCCTGGTAGAGCACGGCCAGCCCTAGGCCCACCAGCAGCGCCAAGGCCGGGTACAGGGGCGCGTCGTACCAGTCGTGGCGGCTCACGGAGGTGCTCACCACCACCAGCCAGCCGCCCGCAAAGCACAGCAGCAGCAGCACCCCGCGCCGGCCCACGCCCGCCCGCCGGCCCAGGCCCAGCAGCACGGCGGGCCCGATGGCCCACAGCCAGGGCGTAAACGTGCGCTGCCTTAGGTTGGCGAAGTAGTAGTACCACACGTCGCCGCCATTATCGCCCTGGTTTTCGAGGTAGCGCCCACTTATGTCGTTGTATACTACTGCTTTCCAGTAGCCAGGGTCGGCAGCTTCGCGGGCCAGGTAGTACGCGGCGATGAGGCCTAGGCTGGCCGCCGCGGCGAGGTAGAGGCGCGGCTGGCGCAGCAGCCACCAGGCCTTGCCCCGCAGCACGGCAAAGAGCAGCAGGCCGGGTACGCCCAGCAGGCCCGCTACGGTTTTGGTGAGCACGGCGGCCGTGAGCCCGCCCGCCACCCAGTAGAGGTAGCGCGCCCGGCCGGTTTCGAGGTACTGAAAAAAGGCTATCCACACCAGCGTTTCCCAAAACGCAAGCAAGGCGTCGTAGTCGCCGGTGCGGGCCACGTGCAGCTTTACGTAGCCCGCGCAGGTAACGAGTATCAGCCCCCCGAAGAAGCCGCCCAGCGGCTGGCGCAGCACGCGGGCCGCAAACCGGTACAGCAGCCAGACGGTGCCCATCGAGGCTAGGGCCGTGGGTAGGCGCAAGGCCCAGGCAGAAAAACCAAACAGCTTAAAGTCAATAGCTTGCAGCCATATCAGCAAGGGCGGCTTGGTATTCCAGTGGTCGGGGGCGCCGTCGTAGTACGGCACCAGCCAATGGCCGTGCAGCGCCATCCCCGCGGCGTTAACGGCCAACCGCGATTCATCCCAGAGCTGCACCGGGTTGCGGCCTAGCTCAAACAGCAGCGGGCCGGCCGCCAGCGCCAGCAGCAGCAGCAGCAGGTAGTTTTCGGGGCGGCGCACCCAGGGCCACAGGCGCTGGGCAGCGGTGGCCGGCCGGGCGGGCGCAGAGAGGCTGGGCATAGCAAAAGCAGCGGGGCACCGGCCGAGCCAGCAACCCCACACGAGGAATCAAATAAACCAAAAAGCCGCCAGCGGTACTGCGGAGGCAGTGGCAAATATAGCGGCCTGGCTACCCTAGGCCTCGCCCAGCGCCACACGGTTCCGGTGCGTACCGGCTACCTTCGGGGCCCCTTGGCCTGGGCTTGCCTACCGGTATTTTAAGCTGCCCTAAGCAGCGGCTAGCTCGCCGCCTAGCTTCTTCTACGTATATGTCGGCGTTTTTTGCCTTCTCCGCAGCCCTTCCCAGCTCCGGCCGCCGGTACCGGCTGGCAGCCGGGCTGTTTTTTCTGGCCCTGGCCCTGGTGTATTACTGGCCTTCGCTGGGCTGGCTGCCGCGGGGCATTCACGAGTGGGCGCAGGCCGACCGCCTGGCCCTGGCTATCAGCTACTACGACCACGGCTTGCAGTTTTTCCGGCCTCGCACGCTCAACCTCTCTTCGCTGGACGGGATAGTGGGCGTCGAGTTTCCGCTGGTGCCCTACCTGGCCGCCGCCGGGGCCAAGATACTGGGCCGCGCCGCCATCGTGCCGCTGTACCGGGCACTTACCAGCGCGGCGGCCGGCCTGGCTTACTACTACCTGTTTCGGCTGGTGTTTGAGCGCACCGGGCATTTTGTGGCGGCCCTGGTGCCGGGGCTGTTTCTGGCGGCTTCCCCCACGTTTGCCTACTACGCTGGCAACTTTTTGCCCGACCCGGTGGGGGCGTCGCTGGTGGTGGTGGGCACTTACTACTTGGTGCGCTACTCTGGCAGCCAGCGGTTTGGCCACCTGGCAGCGGCCCTAGGGGTGCTTACGTTGGCTACCCTCATCAAGCTGTCGGCGGGCATCTACCTGGGGGCGGCCCTGGGCACCACCCTGCTGTGGGGCTACTTGCAGCCCCTGGCTTTTACGCTGCGCCAGCGCTGGCTGCTGCTGCTGCTGGCCAGCGCCAGCCTAGGGGTAGTGGTGGGCTACACGCTGTATACCTATTACCTCAACGAAACCTACCACGCCTGGATTTTTATGACCTCGCTGCGTCCCATCGACTCGTGGGCGCAGTACGACACCCTGCTGCGGCGCGTGCAGCGCGAATGGAGCAGCGAGTACTTATCGTCGTTTCAGTACCAGCTGCTGCTGGGCAGCTTGTTTATCTGCTTGTTTAGTTTGCGGCGCATTGTGCGCACCGAGGGGCTGTGGGTGGCGCAGCTGGGGGTGGCCAGCGTGGGGATAGCCTTTTTTCTGCGGCTTTTGGGGGCGCAGTTGGCCGACCACGACTATTACGTGGTGGCTACTTTTGGGCCGGGCGTGGGGTTGCTGGTGGCGCTGGCTACTACCCAACTCGCCCTGCGCCTAGGCCGGAGCCCCCGTTGGCTGGTCTCGCTCTTGTTTGGGGGCGTGCTGCTGGGGCTGCTGCTGCCAGGGCTGCGGCACTACCGGGCCCGGATGGGCGATTCTTACCGCACGTTCAGCGATTATTACACCTACCGCTGGATGCAGGGCGGGGCCGCGCAGCTGGCCGCCGCCCGGGTGCCCCCGGCGGCTACTGTGCTGGTGCTGGCCGCCGAGGCCCCCAACCTCAGCCTGGTGTACTTCGACCGGCGTGGCCAGGTGTGGAATGTGGCGCCCAGGTACGTGTCGGCCCACGAAATCGCGCAGCGCATGGCCGCCGACAACCTTGACTACCTCATTATCCCGCAGCCAGCCTTCGCGGCGGCTTTGCCCCAACATGCCGACTTGCTTACCGTTTTTCGGCCCGTGGTGCGCACGGCGCAGTTCGTGGTGCTGCAACGCCCACAGGCGCTGCGGCACTGGTAGCAGCGGCGGCCCGGCGCCTAGGCAGCGTTTTCGCAGCTAGCTTTGCCCCACCATAATTTTTTCGCTTCTTAGCTGGATGAAATATTTACTGCTCGTTTTGACTACGGCCATTAGCCTGAGCGCTTGCTCGGGCGATAATTCGGCGTCCGCGCCTGACAAGGACGTGCTGATGCGAAATGGTTTTGAGGAACTGGTAGGCTGGATTCCCGACCCGGTGGCGCTTACTACCGAGAAGGCGCACTCGGGCCGCTACAGCCTGAAAGTAGACCAGGCCCACGAGTATAGCTCGGGCTATAACTCCCTGCTGGGGCAGCTAAGTCCCACTCGCATCCAAGGCATTAAGGTGGAGGCCTGGGCCTATGCCCCCGAAAAAGACCCCACCGCCCAAATCCGGGTGGCCCTCAATAGCCCCGGCGGGGGCACGCCGCTTATGAGCGAAGGCATTGAGTTTGGCACCCAAGTAAAGGAATATGGTAAGTGGGTGAAAGTGAGCAAAGAATTTACTTTTCCGCCCTCGGCCAACTATACTTCCCAATTGGTGGTGTACTTGTGGCGCGGCGGCAGCAGCAATAAAGCTTTTATTGATGACGTGCAGCTAACAGCTATTCACTAGCTAGCGGCCAGCGCCGGCTAGCCAGCAGCGCCTAGGGCAAAATACCGCGAGGAAAGTTAGCGCTGGTTTTTTGACAATCAGGTAGCTATCATTCGGCACCCGGTCTTTGGCAGTCCGGCTGCCTTCGCCTGGCGCAGCGCTTTCCACTACCCTACTCACTTTTAGCTTATGCGGACTTACCTTCTGGCGGCGGTAGTGTTGGCAGGCTGCTCGCGCGCGTCGGCGCCGGCCACGGCTACGCTGGCGGCTACCGATTTTGAGAACCTGTCGGGGTGGCTAGCCGACCAGCCGGTTCGCGAAACGCTTACTAAGCAGCAAGCGCACTCGGGCAGCTACAGCACCAGCGTGCGGCCGGGCCAGGATTTCAGCCTGGGCTACAACAACGCGCTTAGCCAGCTGGCGGCCGACCGGCCCACCCGGCTGCAGATAAGCGCTTGGGTGCAGCAAACCGGCGCGGCCCCCGGCCCCAAGCTAGTGACGGAGCTAAAATCCGCCAGCGGCAGCCGCCTGCTGTGGGAAGGCCTGGATATTGCCCCCGTAGCCAAGGTGCCGGGCAAATGGTACCGCGTGGAGCAAACCATAACCCTGCCGGCCACGGCCGCGCCCGATAGCCGCCTGCTGGTGTACTTGTGGCGCGCCGACAGCACCACCCCCACTTACCTCGACGACCTGCAAATTGCCTCGGCTGCGCCCTAGGGGGCTACCTCTACTGGCAGGCGCAGGCGCACCGGCCAGGGCCGGTAGTCGCGGCTGGCCAAACTAACTTCGAGGGTATAGCGGCCCGGCTGGTGAGGGGTGCTGAGCACGACGGTTTGCGTCCAGGGGTGCCACACGTCCACTTCCAGCGGCGCTTCGGCCGGACTGGTATCGGAAGGCCAGTCGCCGGCTTTGTAGAAGGTGGTGCGCAGCAGCGTGGGGTGCGGGCCCCGAATGCCCGAGTGCAACGGCTGCGCCGCGGGCGGCACCCGCAGCTGCACGGGCAGGGTATACAAATGGCCCGCGCGCAGCACGGCGGGCAAGGCACCGGCCAGCTGGATGCTGGTGGCCCGGCGCGCGGCCAGGTAAGGCCCTAGGGCCGCGGTATCGTGCGGAGGCTCGGTATTGAGCAGGCGGTAGGTGGTGGCCGCTGGAAAACGGAAGTAGGCCGCCGGCAGCCCCGCCGTAGTAAGCGTTTCGAAGGGGCCAAGCAGGATGCCCGGCTTGGCCCCGATAACGGCCAACCCGTCGAGGTTGCCATCGACGCGCACTGTCTGCACTGAGTCGGGCGCGGTGCGGGCGCTGCGGAGCATGGTTTCGCTGGCCATCGCCCACCAGGGCCAGCCGGCCCGCAGGCGCTGCGGGTCTACATTATCGCTCTGCATCAAGAACTTGCCTCCCCCAAATGGGCGGGTATACGTGAGCAGCTGCCGCAGCCACTGCTGGTAGGCCAGGTAGGGCGCGCGCTGCTGCCACAGCACCAGCAGGCGCGTGGCCAGCAGCAGCAGCACCGCGCCCGTGGCTAGGGCCGGGCCGCGCCGGGCCCAGCGGCGCTCCAGGGCGGGTAGCACCTCACCCGCAAAGGGCACCGCCACAAAAATGGTGAGCGGCAGGTACAGGTTAGCCAGGTAAGTATCCTCGGTGTAGCCCGGCCGCGATACGCTGACGATGAAGCCCAGGCCGAGCGTGGCGCCCCACACCGCCCCTAGGCGCAATGCGGCCAGCCAGGTGCGCTGGCGCAGGTAAAACACGCTGAGCAGCAGCAGCAGCAGCGGCAGGGCCAGGTAATCGTGGCGCCATAAGTACCAGAAATGGTGCGTGCTCTCTAAGCTTAAGTACTCGGGGAAATACTGCTGCAGGTTGGGCTCAAAGGTCATTTGCGCCGCCTCGTACGAATTGGCGCTCATTGCCATGTCGCTGCGCACTTTATTTACCAGCAAGCCCCAGGCCAGCAGGCCGTAGTAGAGCCCGTCGCGCCAGCGCCGGTTCAGCAGCCAGTCGTATACCCACAAAAAAAGAAACGGCAGAATGCAAAGCGGGTGGCCGTAGATGAACACCGGCACCAGGGCCGCCAGCGCCAGCGTGCCCCAGCTGGCTTGCACCGGCGCCTGCCGGGCGATGCCCGCGTAGTACAGCAGCAGCGCCGCCAGCGCCAGCGGAAACTCCGACTGCGTCCAGTAAAAAACGCGCGACGAAATCAGCACCAGCAGCAGCACCAGCACCAGCGCCACCTGCTCGTTGCGCAGCCAGTAAGCGCAGGCCAGAAAAACCGCGAGGTAGTAGAGGATAAACACGCAGGAATGCAGCCGCATTAGCGCCTCCAGCGACCAGCCTGCCCGAATGGCGGCTACTACCGGCAACTGCGTCACCAGCGTCACGAAGCGCAACGACGCCAGGCTGTCCGCGCTTTTGGTACGCATGAAGGTGAACAGGTTGTAAGCCAGGTCGTAGTAGGCCACGCGCGCCACGTAGAGGTGCCAGGCCAACCCCAGCAGCACGAGCAGCGCCCCAAGGGCCAGCAGCACGGGGCCGCGGGTGGCGTAGCGTTTGGAAAGCAGCATAGCGGGCAAAAGCAAGTGAGCGGCGGCCGGGCAAGCGTGCCGACTAGGCAGCGCTACCGCGCCGGGCCCAGCCGCTGGCACCCCACCGGCCAGCGGACCAAGCCGCGTAAATAGGGCGCAACTTAGCCCCAGACAGGGCCGGCAAATATAGGCTGCCCCCAACCGGCCGAATCGGCTTTTACCAACCGGCAGGCCCTAGGGGCGAGCTACCTTGGTAGCAGCAGCGCGTATAAACTATCGGCCTCGGGCACCACTTGCTCGCGGTAGCCCCTGGGTAGCAGCCACTGGCGCAGCAACTGGTGCGCCGGCTTTTGGTAGTAGGCGGGCTCCACTACAAAGACCGGCCGGTGGTAGCGCCGCTCGAAGGCCGCTAGCTCGGCCGGCGTGGAGCCGGGCACCAGGGCTAGCGAATCGGGGCGGCGCTGGGCCAGCAGCAGCGTGCGCAGCACCGGCTCGTGGGCAAAGGCGGCGAAGGTGGCCCCCGTCAGCCGCGAGAGGTAGGCCCCGCGCAGCGCCTTGCCGTGCTGCATTTGGTAGCGCAGTTGGGCGGGACTAAAGGTGCCCACCTGCCGGCCGCCGTCGCCTAGGCCCAGGGGTAGCGCAAAGAGCACTGCGCCCGGCTGCTGGCCGGCCAGGCGGTAAGCTCGCGGCACGCTGCTGGCTGGCACCAGCGGATAGCTTTCTACTTGATATTCAGCGAACACACCTGCCAGCACCAGCAGCGGCACGCCCCAGCGCCAGGCGGCCGGGCGCGGGGCCAGCCACTGGTCGAGGCCGAAGGCAGCTAGCAGCGGCAGTAGCAGGGCGGCCATCAGCACGAGGCGCGTGGGGCAGCGGATGTTATTGAAGAACGGCACGAAATGCACCAGGCTGGTGGGCAGGCGCAGCAAATCGTGGCCGGCCCAGCGCAGCTCGGGCAGGGTGAGCAGCACAAACAGCAGCCCCAGCGCCGGCCAGGGGCGCAGCACCGGCGGCAGCGGCGGCAACGCCAGCCAGCGGGCAAAGCGCCGAGT
>JBPBPH010000091.1:0-68520 GCA_050954355.1 Janthinobacterium lividum | reverse complement strand
GATTAGCAGCGCCGATGCCCAGCACTGGTTTGACCATTGTGGGTATCATGTGCAGACCGCCACCTGAAAGGGTAAACGGTTCACGAAACCGCTGTAAAACTGGCGTCGAATTAGGTACACAGCATTACATATCGGAGCGTTATGGTATACTGGCTACTGGACGAATTGCTTGGTGGCAAAGCTACTGGCAGTATAGAATAGGCGTAGAAGCCAGATACCGAAGATTTACAGCAGGGATTGATTTTAATAAGCTAGGTCAATACGCAGAAATAAATTCTAGGGTAGGATTTAGAATAGAGAAGCGCTATCGTATTAAACGATAAAGTAATTATCCATAAATAAATGCTCCACTAGCGCGACATCCTTACCTACGCCCACTACAGCAACCCCGAACCGCCTAGGCAAGTAGCGCACTCTGAAGCCGAATGGCAGGCACGGCTGACCCCCGAGCAGTACCACGTGCTGCGGCAGCATGGCACCGAGCTGCCCTACCGCAATGCGTATTGCCGCCACTACGGGCCGGGCGCGTACGCCTGCACGGGCTGCGGAAATATGTTGTTTGACTCCGCGGCAAAGTACCATGCCACCTCGGGCTGGCCGAGCTTTATGCAGCCGGTAGCTAAAAGCGCCCTAGGGTATTACGTTGATGAAAGCCACCACCTGCAGCGCATGGAGGTGCGCTGCAACGTGTGCGGCGGGCACCTGGGGCACGTATTTGCCGACGGGCCGGCGACTAGCGGCCTGCGCTGCTGCTTCAATTCGGCTAGCCTGGTGCAGCTTAGCGCGTTGCCAGCCTAGGTCCCGGTGGCGCGGCTACTCGCTGCCTGGCTCATTTAAGTGAACAGCAGTCAGCGCCCGCTCAATGCGCGGGTCGGGGGCCAGCCACAGCAGCGCCACCAGCACGTAGCACGCGCCCGATACCCAGGTATTGAAGAAGCTGCTGACAATGCCCACGCAGTAGAGTACCGGCGACAGTTTGCTTTTCCAATCGCTGCCCACGGCCTGGGCCAGCAGCGAGCCGCGGCCGTTTAAAGCAATCAAGCGGTATTGGAGAATGGTAAAGGCCAGGGCGGCCATCAGCAGTACCCCGCCGTAGAGGGCCAGCGTGGCGGGAGCAAATTCATTTTCCCCCATCCAGCCCGTCGCCACCGGCGTCAGCGACAGCCAGAACAGCAGGTGCAGGTTGGCCCACATTATACCGCCATTTATCCGCCGCACCCCCAATAGCAGGTGGTGGTGATTATTCCAGTAAACACCCACGTACACGAAGCTCAGCGCGTAGCTTAGAAACACCGGTAGCACCGGCCGCAGCGCCGCAAACGTAGCGCCGTGCGGCACCTTAATTTCCAGCACCATGATAGTGAGAATGATGGCAAAGACACCGTCGCTAAAGGCTTCGAGGCGGGTTTTGTGCATGGGAAGGTGAGTAGCCGGGCAAGTATAAGGCATAAATGCGTTAGCCCACAAAAAAACGCCGCCCCGTAGCAGGGCGGCGTTTTTTGTTGACGGAAGTCTAGGGCTGCTTAGGCCAGCTCGGCCACCATCTGCGAGCCGTGCGACTTTACGCCGAGGCCGGCAAACATATCCTCGGGCGCCATGCCTTTGGCTTGGTTCAGGCCATTTTGTACGCGCTGGCCATAGTCGGCGTCGCACTTGCCAAACATCTCCACCATCTTGGCCTGCACCTCGTCGGTAGCCCCCGAAAGGGCACCAACGATGTTGCTGATGAGGTCGTTACGCTCCGCGTCGGTGTGCTTGCGGTAGCGGTCGCCGGCTTGCTGGAAGTCGATGTCGCCGTGGCGCTCGATTTTCTGGCGCACCAAGCGGGCTTCGTACATGGGCTCGTAGTCCTGGCCGGCCTTGGGCGCCTCCACGAGGCCGTTCATGCGGCTGGGCTCGTAGTTCACATGGGGGTTCTGGCCGGGGGCCGTATCCACGTGGAAGGTCATCTGGCCGTCGCGCTGGTTGGTGGCCACGTGCTTTTTGGGCGCGTTGATGGGCAGCTGCAAGTAGTTGGGGCCCACGCGGTAGCGCTGGGTGTCCGAGTACGAGAAGGTGCGGCCTTGCAGCATCTTATCATCCGAGAAGTCGAGGCCGTCCACGAGCACGCCGGTGCCAAACGCCACCTGCTCTACTTCGGCGAAGTAGTTCTCGGGGTTCTTATTCAGCGTCATCATGCCCACCGGTAGCAGCGGAAACTGCTCCTCAGGCCAGATTTTGGTGTCGTCGAGCGGGTCGAAGGGCAGCTCGTCGTGGGCGTCGTCGCTCATCATCTGCACGCACATTTCCCACTTGGGGAAGTTGCCTTTCTTGATGTTGTCGAAGAGGTCGGCCGTGGCGTGGTTGAACTCCTTACTCTGCACTTTCTCAGCTTCTTCCTGCGTCAGGTTGCGCACGCCCTGCTGCGGAATCCAGTGGTACTTAATCAGCACGGCCTGGCCTTCCTGGTTCACCCACTTGTAGGTGTTCACGCCCGAGCCTTCCATCTCGCGGTACGAGGCCGGAATGCCCCAGGGCGAAAACAGGAAGGTAATCATGTGCAGCGCCTCGGGGTGCGAGGAAATGAAATCGTAGATGCGGCCGCCATCCTGGCGGTTGGTCACCGGGTCGGGCTTAAAGGCGTGCACCAGGTCGGGAAACTTCATGGCGTCGCGGATAAAAAACACCTTCAGGTTGTTGCCCACGATGTCCCAGTTGCCATCCTCGGTGTAAAACTTCACCGCGAAGCCCCTGGGGTCGCGCAGGGTTTCGGGCGAGTGCCCGCCGTGGATGACGCTGCTGAAGCGTACAAACACCGGCGTTTCCTTGCCCTTGGTATTGAAGAGCTTAGCGCGGGTGTACTTGGCAATGTCCTCGCCGCCCACCGTGCCGTAGGCCTCAAACGTGCCGTGGGCGCCGGCGCCGCGGGCATGCACCACGCGCTCGGGGATGCGCTCGCGGTCGAAGTGGCTGATTTTCTCCAGAAACTGGTAGTTCTCCAGCGTCGTGGGGCCGCGGCTGCCCACCGTGCGCACGTTCTGATTGTCGTAGATGGGGTGGCCCTGGCGGGTGGTCAGGGTGTTGGCGTTTTCGCCGGCGGCCATGCGCTCGTCGGCCGCCGAGCCGGCCCCGTTCACGGCCGTGCCGCTCCCGTTGCCATTGGCCGAGCCATTTTGCATATTCTCCATAAAGAACAAGTGGGGTGAAAAAAGGAAATACTACGCACTAGACCCGCTGGCCGCCAGATAGGTTTGCGGGCAGCAGGTTAAAATTCTGGCATTTTTGCCGCGCTACGGGCCAGCTAGATTTATTTAACCCTGCGACGCACTGGTAGGAGTATGCCGCCAGTTGCTTTGTTTAACGAAAGTAAAACAAATTTACCTAACCTAGGCCCAGACATCTCCAAAAGGCCTTTTAGCAGGAGTATTTTGTTTAAGTTTTTTTAAACACAGCCGCTCCCCAGAGCCCGCAACATCCCGCCGGCCCAGCCTGTATATTTAATGCAGACCCGTTGCAAAGCCGCTTGGCGCGTTTGCAAAGCGGGGTGCTGGCCAGCCCAACGGGCCCTAGGCTGCTGCTCTCGGCTATCCTAGGCCGGTGGCAAGTGCGCCCACGCTAGCCCCAATAACCAACTGGCTGCTGGTGGGGTTGCGCGGCAAAAGCAGGCGGCCCGCCAGGCGGACCTAGGCCTCTCGGTAGGCGGCAGTCGGCTTGGGGCCGGTAGTGCTAAAAAGCGCGATAAGAGCCTTATACATCTAGGAAATAGTAATTTTCGCGGTTTATAAGGTTTGTCCAGCTTTAAATGCGAGGCAAGGCAAGCGTGCAAGTAAGCAGCAGTACGAAAAAGCAATTTTAGCGAGCCGCTGCCGGTTTGGCTTATTTCACTACTTTAGGTTTTCGTTCGAACGCTACCTGCCACTTCCTATGCCCGATTACCCGTCTTTGGCAAGCGGGCCTTCGGCGCTGGCTGCTAGCAGTGCCGGGTTGCCTTATTTTCCTGCCTTAACCGGCGTGCGGGCCCTAGCAGCCTACCTGGTGTACTGGTACCATTTCAATCCCTTTAGCACTGGGGTGAGCAGCGCCAACAGCCATTCGTGGGCGTGGGCGCTGGTTACTAAGTTCAACAACCTTGGAGTAGCCATCTTCTTTGTGCTAAGCGGGTTTTTAATCGCCGTTCGCTACGCTGCGGGCAGCCGGCTTGCGGCTGGGGGCCTAAGCCGCTATTGGTGGCACCGCGTAGCCCGAATCTATCCTCTATACCTGCTGCTAACTTGCCTTACGTTTAGCGTGTTCTGGCAACAGCCAGCTTGCGATAGGTACGTAGGAACGTGGGTAAGCTTCTCGCAAACTGATAAATGGGCGGTAGTGCTGCTAAACATGACGCTGCTGCGCAGCTTCTTCGAGCAGTTTGAGTACACGGGCATTGCGCAGGGCTGGTCGCTTACCGTGGAGGAGTGCTTTTATATAGCGGCACCGGCGCTGCTACTGCTGGCCCGCCGGCTGCCAAAGTCTCTGGTAATGCTGCCGCTGCTGTTGCTAGGCATGGGCTGGGGGCTAGTGGCGCTGTGCACCGCCTACCCAGTCTACGGAGGTTTCTTCGCTACCAAGGATTTAATGCTTAGCGCTACTTTTTTCGGGCGTAGCAGCGAATTTATTGCGGGCATCTGGCTGGCGAAGCAGCAGCAGCAGCAGGGGTTTCTAACCCTGGCCACGCGCTGGCATTTACGGGCGGGCTTGGCGGCACTAGGGCTGCTGCTGCTCACCGAAGTGGCCTTGCCTGAGGCGCACTGGGGCGCTACCCTAACCGTGCGTACTGTACTGATGCTTAACCATGCAGTGCTGCCAATGTGCATCGCGCTGGTGCTCTACGGCTTGGTTACCGAGCAAAGCAGGCTGCGGCAAGTATTGGAACTAAAGATTAGCCAGCTGCTGGGTCGCAGTTCCTACAGCTTCTACCTGATTCACGCTGGAGTTATCCAAATCTTCCTGGCTGATTATTTGACGCCGAATAAGCTACTGCTGTTCTGCTTACTCAACCTGCTAGCTATTCTGCTCTACGCTGGCATTGAAAAGCCCCTGCGGGTGTGGTTGTTAGCGCGCCGTGGTATGCCGCTAGCCCCGCACGTAGCAGGCAGCTAGTCGAAGGGTCTCGGTTTATTTTGCGCCGTGGGAATTGTTCATTCCAACCGCGAATTCCTGCTATAAATCCGGCGCGGCGAGTTTGAGTACGCCGAGTTGGTGGCCGAGGCCGAGCAGCTGGTCGAGCGAGTAGAGGCCGCCTTTGCCGCCTTTGCCGCCTCGCCGCTGCCCGAAGCGCCCGCCGCCGCCGAAGAAACCCTGCGGCGGGTGCGGCGGGCGTTTTACGCCGCCCGCCCGGCCTAGGGCCCCGGCCGCGCTACTGCGCCCTGGTAGGGTGCAGCACCACGTCGGCCACCACCGGGAAGTGGTCAGAGGGGTAGCGGCCGTGCCAAGAATCAGTTAGCGCGGCGTAGGTGAGCACCTGGCTGCCGGGGCTCACGAAAATGTAGTCGATGCGGTCGGCTAGGGGCGCGGCCAGGTCGAAGCCCTGAAAGGTGCCCACCGGGCCGTAGGGCGGCGTGGCGCTGGCGGCGCGGGCGTCGCGTAGCCGCGTCTGCATGGTTTGAATCTGCTCGGTGTCGGGCGTCGAGTTGAAGTCGCCCACGCAGATAACGGGCGCGTTGCCCGCGATTTCCGCGATTTTGCGCACCATCAGCTTGCCCGATTCGCGCCGGGCTACCACGCCTTCGTGGTCGAAGTGCACGCTGAAAAAATAGAAGTCCTGTTTGGTTTGCAGGTCCTTGAATCGGGCCCAGGTGCAGATGCGGTTGCAGCAAGTGGCGTCCCAGCCTTTGCCGGGGCGGTCGGGCGTTTCGCTCAGCCAGAAATCACCGGTTTGCAGCAGCTGCAAGCGGCTGCGGCGGTAGAAAATAGCCGAGTGCTCGCCCGCCTCGCGCCCGTCGTCGCGCCCGCGGCCCACGAAGGCGTAGTCGGCCAACTCGGCCACGTCGGTGAGCATGCTCCGAAAGCCCTCCTGGGTGCCAAACACGTCGAAGTAATGGTAGCGCACTAGGTTCTTCACCAGCTCCTTGCGGTTGGGCCAGGCATTGGGGCCGTCGCTGGCCGTGTTCATGCGCAGGTTGTAGGTAGCTACGCGCAAAGGCGGCGGCGTCGGGCGCCCTAGGGCCAGCTGGCTGGTAAAGAGGCAGGTAAGCCAGAAGCCCAGCCAAACAAAACGCAGGTGCATAAGGCGTTATAGGTTAATGTATGAACCGGAAGGCCAACTACTTGCCGCTTATTTCTCCCAAATCGACTTCATAC
Organism: Janthinobacterium lividum; assembly: GCA_050954355.1. GTDB lineage: Bacteria > Bacteroidota > Bacteroidia > Cytophagales > Hymenobacteraceae > Hymenobacter. Next base: position 62,202 of record JBPBPH010000091.1, on the reverse strand, counting down.
TCATCACCTCCACCACTGGCAGCTGCAGGCTCGTGGCTTGCAGGGCCAGGCCAGTAAAGGGCTGGCTAGGAAAGAAGGTGCCCGTGAGGCAGGTGCGCCCGCCATCGGCAAACAGCTCCACCGACGCCGCGTCGATAACCAGGCCGATTTCCTGCGCGCTGCCGCGGGCCTGGCGCGGGGCGTAGGCCACGTTGGCAAAGCCCTTGTCGGCCGGGGCAAACGCGACGTTGCCCGACTGGCGGCGGTCGAAGTAGTACTGCTTTTTGGCGTGGTCGTAGCCGATGAGCACGCGCTCGTTTTTGGCGTTGCGCAGCTCCACGGCCCAGGTTTGGGCCTGCGGCACGTTGAAATGCAGGGTGTAGCGGCCGGTGGGGCGCTTGAGGTGGCGGGCCAGGTCGTAGCGGCCCCGCACCTGCACCTGGGGCAGGCTTACGAAGTCCTCGGCCAGGCGGCCCACCAGGCCATCGACGGGGCGCGAAGTCAGCAGCAGCTCGCTGGCCCTAGGGCCGGGGCGCAGCGTAAGGGTGCGCGGCACGGTCATGGCGCTGCGCCAGGGGCTGGTGGGCACCTGCTGGGCGTAGTTCCAGTTGCTCATCCAGCCAATGTAGGTGGGGCGGGTGCCGCGGGGCAGGTCGGCCCAGGTGACGCCGGCGTAGTTATCGGGGCCGTAGTCGAGCCAGCGGGTGCCGGGCTGGCTGGTGCTGAAGGTTTTACCGTCGAACTTACCCACGAAGTACTGCGTGGCCGAGCCGCCATTGGGGCCGCCGGGGTTCATGTTCACTAGCAGCACCCAGTGCGGCGTGCCAGCCGAGTCGGGCACCGCTACCAGGTCGGGGCATTCCCACACGCCGCCGTGGGCCCCTAGGGTCTTGCCAAAGTCGCTGAGCTTCGTCCAGCTGGTTAGGTTTTTGGAGGCGTAAAACTCCACGTGGTCGTGGGCCGAGAGGGCCATTATCCACTGCTTTTGGGCGGGGTGCCAGCTCACCTTGGGGTCACGGAAGTCGCGGCTGCCCTGGTTTTTCAGCACTGGGTTGTGGGCGTACTTCGTCCAGGTCTGGCCGTGGTCGAGGCTGTAGGCCAGGCACTGGCTTTCCACATCTTGGCGGTTGGCCTTTTCTTTGGCGGTGTTGTGCGCCGTGTAGAGCGCCACCAGCGGGCCGGGCCGGCCCGGCTGCCCCAGGCCGCTGGTATTAGCCGAGTCGAGCACTGCCGAGCCCGAAAATACCAGCCCTAGGCTATCGGGTGCTAGGGCCGTGGGCTGCGGCTGCCAGTGCACCAAATCGGGGCTGGTGGCGTGGCCCCAGTGCAGGTTGCCGGCCACCGGGGCGGTGGGGTTTTGCTGAAAAAACAGGTGGTACGTGCCATTTTCGTACACCAGCCCGTTGGGGTCGTTCATCCAGTTTTTGGGCGGCGAGAAGTGAAACTGCGGCCGGTATGCCTCGTTATAAAGCGCGCGCGGGCCAGGAGCTGCCGCTGCGGGCGAGCTGGCTGAGGGCGACGAAGTGGGCGACGACTGGCAGGCGGCCAGCCCCGCTAGGGCCAGCAATGCGGCCACGGAAGACTTGAGCATAGGGGGCAGGATAAAGTGGGGAAAATTAGCCCCCACTGCGCACTTCTCGGCGTAGCGGTCGGGCTTTACGACGCAAAATGCCGTAATCCTGTACCCGAAAAACCCAACTAAAAGCGGACCTTCGCGCGTTCTTTCAGCTGCTGCTCACCTGCTGCTTATCTTCTCTATGCTTATTTCCGACGACCAGCTCATTGAGCGCGGGCAAGTGCTCGAACAACTTGAAGGGTATTTAAAGGATAATATCTATACCTTCCTTAAGCCGGTGGAAGACAGCTGGCAGCCTGGCGACTTCCTGCCCGACTCGCGCCGCGACACGTTCTTCAGCGAAGTTAAAGACCTGCGCGACAAAGCCTCGGGCCTGAGCTACGACTTGCTGGCCGTGCTCATCGGCGACACCATTACCGAGGAGGCGCTGCCCAACTATGAGGCCTGGTTTCACGAGCTCGACAACCTGAAGCGTGACCGCGATAACGGGTGGGCTAGGTGGATTCGGGGCTGGACGGCCGAAGAAAACCGCCACGGCGACTTGCTCAACCGCTACCTCTACCTCAGCGGCCGCGTGAACATGCGCGAGATGGAGGCCTCGACCCAGCACCTCATCAACGATGGCTTCGACCTGGGCACCGCCCACGACCCGTACCGCGCCTTTGTGTATACGAGCTACCAGGAAATGGCCACCAACGTGTCGCACCGCCGCGTGGGCCAGCTGGCCCGCCAGGCGGGCGACGACCAGCTCTCGAAAATTTGCGGCATGATTGCCGGCGACGAAAACCGCCATGCCAAAGCGTATAAGACGTTTATTGCCATGATTTTCGACCTCGACCCCAGCGAGATGATGCTGGCCTTCGAGGACATGATGCGCAAGAAGATTGTGATGCCAGCTCACTACATGCGTGAAATGGGCGTGGACATGGGCAAAACCTTCGGCCACTTCACCGATGCTGCCCAGCGCATCGGCGTGTACACCAGCCAAGACTACACCGACATCTTGGATACGCTGCTCGACGAGTGGCAAATAGCCAGCCGCACCGGCCTGACGCCCGCCGCCCAAAAAGCGCAGGACTATGTGATGAACCTGCCCACCCGCCTGCGCCGCGTGAGCGACCGTATGCCCGTGCCCAAGCTAGAGTACCAGTTTAAGTGGATTAGCTAGCCCTAGGGTCACTCCATATAAAAAGCCGCTTCCCTGACCCAGAGAAGCGGCTTTTTACATGGAGTGACCCTAGGGCTAGCCGCTGGTAAGTGCCGCCGGCCACTCGCTCGGGCGCCTCAACTTCCAGGCCAAGTCGCGGTTATAGGAGCTCCTTTTCCACCTTCTAAACTTAGAACCCTGCATGGCTCAGCAAACTCAAGCCGCGTACTACACCGAATTTGGCGGCATCGATAAACTACAAGTTGGTCCCCTCGCCTTGCCCGCGGTGGGTGAGGGAGAGGTGCTACTGCGCGTGAAAGCGGCCGGTATTAATCCCGTCGATTATGTAGTGCGCGAAGGGCACTTCCAGCAAATGGTGCCGAGCGCCTTCCCCACGGTGCCCGGCTGGGACGTGGCCGGCGTGGTAGAGCAGCGCGGCCCCGGCGCTTCGCGCTTTGCCGAAGGCGACGAGGTATATGCCTACGTGCGCCGCCCGGTGGCGCAGCACGGCACCTTCGCCGAGCGCCTCGTGGTGCCCGAGTGCTACCTAGCCCGGCGCCCCCAGAAACTAACCTGGGAAGAAGCCGGCGGCCTGCCACTGGCAGGCCTGACGGCGTACCAATCAGTAATAACAGCGGGCAAGCTGCAAGCCGGCGAAACCGTGCTCATCTTAGGGGCTTCGGGCGGCGTGGGCGGCACGGCCATCCAGCTGGCCAAGCACGTGGGCGCCACCGTCATTGCCGTGGCCAGCGCCGGCAGTGCGGCCCACATGCAGGAGCTAGGGGCCGACTTTACCATCGACTATAAAGCGGGCCCCGTAGCCGAAGCGGTGAAGAAAGTAGCGCCTCAAGGCGTTGACTTACTAGTTGATGCGGTAAGCGGCGACATGCTCACGCAAAGCCTGGCGGCGCTCAAGCCTGACGGCCGCCTCATTTCGGTGCTTAGCGATGGCAAGCAGCTGCACCTGCCCGCTGGAGTGCGCTTCCAGCACGTAATGGCCCAGCCCAGCGTGCCCGACCTCGACTACCTGCGCGAGCTGGCCGATGCTGGCCAGTTGCGGGTGCCCGTGTCGGCCACCTTTGCCCTGGCTGATGTCAAAAAAGCCTTCGAGCAGATTGAAACCAAGCATACTACCGGTAAAGTAGTGCTAGTACCCTAGGTTATTGCTCAATCTTCACGCCTTTCCAGAAGGCTACTCGCCCTTTGATATTGTCGGCCGCCGGCTTTGGCTGCGGATAAAACCAGGCGGCATCCTTGTTTAGCTCGCCGTTCACGCGCAGCGAATAGTAGCTGGCCTGGCCCTTCCAGGGGCAGGTAGTGTGGGCGATGCTATCCTCAAAATATTCCGTTTTGAGGGCGTTGGCGGGGAAGTAGTGGTTGTTTTCAACCACGACCGTGTCGTTGCTTTCGGCTACGACGGTATTATTCCAGATGGCTTTCATAATGGGAAAGGTGGGAGTGAGGGCTTGCCGGTATAACCAGCGGCTGGCGGCAGAAGTTAAGCCAGTAGCTTTGCGCCAGTTACCCGTGGCTTAGTGGGTGCCTTCTGGTTACATGCTACATTATTTTAAGCGGGTGGCCATCGATTGCGCGCAGTGGGATGCCCTAGTAGCCGCCGCGCCCAACGGCCTTATCTACGGATTATCGTGGTATCTCGACATCGTTTCGCCGAACTGGGAGGCCCTCGTGAAGCTGGCCGATGGGCGCTACGTGGCCGTGATGCCGTTGCCTGTGCGCACGAAGTGGGGCCTGCGCTACGTGCAACAGCCACCCTTCACGCAGCAACTAGGCGTGTTTCATGTCGAGGCGCTAGCAGCTGCCGATTGGCAAGCCATTGGCCAGCAGCTGCGGCAGCGGTTTCGGCTCATATCCAGCTATGCCTTCAACACGGCTAATACGGAACTGCTGGCGCCCGGCCTCAACCCGCTGGGCCTGGGCGGCGCGCGCCTGCAAACCTATTGCCTGGCGCTTGGCCAGCCCTACGAGCAACTGCTGGCCGGATACAAACCCAACCGGCGCTGGCGCCTCAACCAGAGCCGCCGCCGCCCCCTGCACCTAGAGCCTGCTACTGATATAGAACTGCTGCTGAAGCTTTTTGACGAAAACACGGCCCATAAAATTACTGGCCTCCTGGGGGAAAGCTACGAGTATCGCTTGCTGCGCAGCCTATATGCGGCGGCCAGCGCACGTGGGCTCACGCACATGTGGCAAGCTCGCACTGACGCCGACGGCGTGGTGGCCATGATTTTACTGTTTCTATTCAACGGACAATTCATTTATATTTTTAGCGGGGCCACGCCCGCCGGCAAGCAGTACGGCGCCATCACGCGACTGCTGGATGAGGTATTTCGGTACTACGCTGGCCAAGACCTGCGCTTCGACTTTGAAGCGCTGCCGGTCAGCAATTTGGTAAGCTTCTACAGCAGCTTTGGCTCGGTGCCAGCGCCTTATTACTGCGTCACCCGCAACGAGTTGCCGTGGCCCATTGCGCAGGCCAAGCGGGCGCGCATGGCTTTCTATCGGCGCTTCCTGAACCCGCCCCCGGCCTAGGGGCAGGCATTCGCGTCGGGAAACCTTCGAATAGATGGGTTTGTTAGCACCTTTACTAAGTAGGAAGGGTTCCGGCCAATATCCAGGCTAGGCAGCGCTTGCACTCAGCACTTACTATGGCTATTGGCGTTCGCTTTCGTGATTTTGTGCCCGATGAAAATCAGGGTGAGCAGGGCTTTGAACAGCTCTTTAAGCTCTTTATGCAGCTCGTAACCATTACGAGTGGCGATGTGGGCGAGGCTTTGCAGTGGCTCAACGAGCTGGATAAGCAGTACGGCCTCACCAACGACGACTATGGGATGGGCAACTTCATCGAGGACCTGAAGAAAAAGGGCTACATCGATGAGAACGAGCAGGAGCGGGGCGAGCTGAAAATCACGCCCAAGACCGAGCAGAAGATTCGCAAGAATGCCTTGGAAGAGGTGTTTGGCAAGCTCAAGCGCGGTAACAACGGCAACCACCGCACGCCCCACACCGGGCAGGGCGACGAGCAAAGCACTGACCTGCGCGAATTCCGCTTCGGCGATTCGCTGGAGCAGATTCAGATGACCGAATCCATCCGCAATGCGCAACTCAACCACGGCATGGACGGCGACAACTTCATGCTGACCGAGGGCGACCTGGAAGTGCGCGAAAACGAGCATAAGTCGCAAACCAGCACGGTGCTCATGATTGATATTTCGCACTCGATGATACTCTACGGCGAGGACCGCATAACGCCCGCCAAGAAGGTAGCCATGGCCCTGGCCGAGCTGGTGAAGCAGAAGTACCCGAAGGATTCGCTCGACGTGATTGTGTTCGGCAACGACGCCTGGCAGATTGAGGTGAAGGACCTGCCCTACCTGCAAGTAGGCCCCTACCACACCAACACGGTAGCCGGCCTGGAGCTGGCGATGGACCTCTTGCGCAAGCGCAAAACGCCTAACAAGCAAATCTTTATGATTACCGACGGCAAGCCTACCTGCCTGAAGGAAGCCGGCGGCTACTACAAAAACTCGTTTGGGCTCGACCGCAAGGTGGTGAACAAAACCCTGAACCTAGCCGCCGCCGCCCGCCGCATCAAAATCCCGATTACCACTTTTATGATTACTTCTGACCCCTATTTGCAGAAGTTTGTGGAGGAATTTACGGAGGTGAACCAAGGCAAAGCCTATTACTCGGGTTTGAAGGGCCTAGGGCAGTTGGTGTTTGAGGACTACAAGAAAAACCGCCGCAAGTCGCTGTAGCTAAGCAAGTGGCGCGCCCGCGCCGCCAAGCGAGAAGCCCCCGAAAGTGCGTACTTTCGGGGGCTTCACTACTTTCAACTTACGCCATGCGCTACCTGCTGTTTTTCGGGCTCCTGCTGGGGGCCATTGCTACCGGTTGGGCCCAGCCCATCTCGCTTGCGTCCGGTGGGCGACCCACGCCAGCCACCAAGGCTCCGGTGGTGCCGCTGGCTAAGGGCACGGCCGCGCCCAGCTTTCGGCTAATGGATACCAGCGGTAAAGCCGTGACGCTGCAGGACCTGCGCGGTAAGGTAGTGTACCTGGATTTTTGGTTTAGCGGCTGCAAGCCCTGCCTGGCCGAGGCGCCCGCGGCTGCTAAGCTAAAGCAGCAGTTTGCCGGCCAAGACGTGCTGTTCGTATACATTTCCATCGAAACTAACGTGGGAGACTGGAAGCAGACTATCGAGCAACAGGTGCTGGCCGGCCCAACCAGCGTGCACCTGCTCGACCCAGAAGGACGGTATATCACTAAGAACTACCAAGTTGAAGGCTTCCCAACTTACCTGATACTCGACCGCCAGGGCCGCGTGTGGAACGGCGCCGCCCCGCGCCCCTCGGATGGCCCACGCACGGTAGCGGCCCTCAACCAGGCCTTAGCAGCCAAATAGGGCCTAGGGGCCCTCAGCGCCCGGTGGCAGGCAGCTTTGGTACCGACTGCAAATAGGCATAGATAGCCCATACTTCTGCATCGGTCATGGTCGAGTACTTGGGCATGGGGTAGCGCACGGGGCCGTGCAAGCCCTGCCCATAGCGTAGCGCGGCCCCAACTAGGCAGGCGACCAATCGGCAATGCCGGCGCCAGTGATGTTAGTTGAGCGCAGAGGCTGGCTTTCCGCATCGAGTAGTAAGTTGCCGCCCCCTAGGTAGCCAGCCGATTTTTCGGGCTTTAGCGCATTGCTAGTTTTAAAGTCCTGCGAGGGGCATTCGTAGCATACATAGCGTCCCACTACCAGGTAGTGGCCGTAGGCGACGGCAGCGGTGGGGGCGGGGGCCACCAGGGGGCCGCCAGCAGCGGCGTCGGCTTTACGGCGGTGTTAAGCAGCGCTTTCAGCCGGAAGGAGGGCTGCTACGCGGGGGTAGGCGTAGGGTCGGCCCGCACCTAGGCGTGGCCAGAGCGCAAAAAAGCGAGCAGGGCCGCCATATCGTTGTCGGACAGGTGCTCCTAGCGAGGCATGATGACCCGGTAGCGGCCATCGCGGCCAATGCCGGTGCGCACCAGCGCTACTACTTGGGCATCAGTCCAGGCCCCAATGCCGCGCGCGGCATCCTGGGTAATGTTGGCCGAGTAGAGGGTGCCAAACTCGGGCGGCGTATCAAGCAATTGGTGCCCACTGAGGCGGTCGGTTTGCTTGTTGAGGTGGCACTCGGCGCAACTGGCCCGCACTAGTTGCTCGCCCAGTTCTACCTGAGCGGGAGTGCTGGCTAGCTTCGCCACGGCCACCCCTGGCACCGGATAATGCGGAATGCCGTGGGCAGCTACAAAAATGGCAAGGCCGGCTACCAGCAGTAGTACCAAGCCCAGCCCAGGCCCAACGGGCGTAGAAGTGCTTTCATGAGTAAGCGGGTGAAGGACGAAGCTGCAAGTATGGGAGAAAAAATGAATTCATACTCAGGCATTTCTACGCAATTATTTTCCCGTAAGCAACTTTTTGCTAGGCCTACAGCCCCGGCTAGCTGGCTATAGGCTAGCGCTGGCAGGGGCAACTGCTGAGGCCCAGGAAAGCAGCGGCCTTGCCAAGTGAAGTAGTAACCCAGTATTTTTGGGGCCTGTGAGGAACCTAGGTTGGTAGCTTCGCAAAAACTTGCGCTTTCTTTTTCTACCCTATGAAAAACACTTCTTTACTCACCCGGCTGCTGACGGCCGTGCTCGTGCTGGTGGTGGTCGGCATGTTCGTCAAGATACTGACCGATAAGGGGCAGAAGCCGGCCAGCGGTTCCTTGGTGGAGGCGGCCGCGGCCGGCCCCGTGCTGGATGGCAAAGCCCGCGCCGCCGGGCCCCGCGCCGACCAGGCCTTTAACTACTCGCCCCTGAAGCCGGTGGGCGGCAAGCTACGCGGGGTGGTGGAGCTAGGCGCCAGCGGCTTCAACTCGTTTATTGTGCGCACCGACGCGCACCACAACTGGCAGCTTAATAAGGCCGAGTATGACAACAGCTTGATAATGGAGAACATGGCTTCCGACGAGGATATTCGGCGGGGGCTGCGCGCCTACATCACTAAGATGCTGGACTACGGCGTGGCTGGCCAGGATATTCACTTCGTGGTGAGCTCGGGGGCGCTGAAAGTGCTGGCCACCCACCGCATTGTGGCGCAGCTAGTGCACATGCGCTACGTGGTGAACACCATGACGCCGGCCAAGGAAGCGGCTCTGGGTTTGAGCGTGGCCATGCCGCCGCTGTTTGGCGACCGGGCCTTCGTGGTGGATATCGGCTCGGGCGGCACCGAGATTTCGTGGCAGCAGGACGGCAAAACGCGGTCGGTAGATACCTACGGCTCGAAATACTACGAGCACGGCGTGGCCGACGACGTGGTAGGGCTCGATGCTAAGCACAAGGCCGAGCAGGTGCCCGCGGGCTTGCGCCAAACCTGCTTTATTATGGGCGGCGTGCCGTTTGAGATGGCCAAGCAGGTGCGCAAGGGCAAAGAGCGCTATACCATACTCAGCGCCCCGGATTTTTACCAGTTTGAAAGCGCCAAGACCAAGTCGGGGCAAGTAATTTACCAAGCCGTGGCCGAAGCCACTGGCTGCCAAAAGTTTATCTTTGACTGGGATGCCAACTTTACAATTGGCTACCTGCTGGCGCTGCCGCAGTAGGCGCGGCGCAGCAGGCCAATAGTAGCCCAGCCAGTGGGCCCTAGGGCGCTGCCAAGCACTAAGCCAGGTCGCCGGCCGAAATCTTGGCCGGAGTTGGCTGAACCTCAAGCCCACCCTAGGGGTTAACTAGCTGATGAAACACGACGCTATCCGCACCCTGGGCCAATTGCGCGCCAGCGGCTACCAACCCCGCTCCGTGAAAGAGGAACTGCGGGACAACCTCATTCAAAAACTTAAAAACAAGGAAGACGTTTTTCCGGGCATCTACGGCTACGAGGAAACCGTAATTCCGGAGCTGCAACGCGCCATCCTGGCCGGGCACCACATCAATTTGCTGGGCTTGCGCGGGCAGGCTAAAACCCGCATCGCCCGCCTGCTCATCAACCTGCTCGACCCGTTCGTGCCGGTAGTGAAGGGCTCGGAACTGAACGACGACCCGCTGCAGCCGCTCTCGATTTACGCCAAAAACCTCATTGACGAGCGCGGCGACGACACGCCCATCGACTGGCTGGGCCGCGACGACCGCTACACCGAGAAGCTAGCGACGCCCGACGTGAGCGTGGCCGACCTCATCGGCGACGCTGACCCCATTAAGGCCGCCACCCTCAAGCTGCCCTACAGCGATGAGCGCGTTATTCACTTCGGCCTCATCCCGCGGGCTCACCGGGGCATCTTCGTCATCAACGAGTTGCCCGACTTGCAGGCCCGCATTCAGGTGTCGCTGTTTAATATTTTGCAGGAGGGCGACATCCAGATTCGGGGCTTCAAGGTGCGCCTGCCGCTCGATATCCAGTTCGTGTTCACGGCCAACCCCGAGGACTACACCAATCGCGGCAGCATCGTGACGCCGCTCAAAGACCGCATCGACGCGCAGATTATCACGCACTACCCCAAGACGTTAGAAATTGGCAAGCGTATTACCAAGCAGGAAGCCAAGATTAAGGAGGAGCAGAAGGGCCTAGTAACGACCAACGAAATCGTGCACGACTTGGTGGAGCAGATTGCCATCGAGGCCCGCGGCTCGGAGTTTGTCGATGCCAAGTCGGGCGTGTCGGCCCGCCTCACCATCTCGGCCTACGAGCAGGTGGTGGCCGCCGCCGAGCGCCGGGCGCTCATCAACGGCGAGAAGAAAACCTACGTGCGGGTGGCCGATTTTGTGGCCGCCGTGCCCGCCATCACGGGCAAGGTAGAGCTGGTGTACGAGGGTGAGCAGGAGGGCGCAGGCATTGTGGCCGAAAAGCTCATGGGCAAGGCCATGCGCACGCAGTTCCTCAACTACTTCCCCGACCCCGACAAGGCTAAAAAGCTCAAGGGCCGCCCTAGCCCCTACAAAACGGTGCAGGAGTGGTTTGGCGGCGGTAACACGCTCGATTTGCTCAGCGATGCGCACGTGAACGACTACCGCGCCGCCCTCGACAAGGTGCCCGGCCTGCGCGACATCGTGAAGGAGCTGCATCCCAAGGAAGATGCCGACAGCACGTACTTTTTGATGGAGTTTCTGCTCTACGGCCTGGCCGAATACAGCCTTATCTCGCGCAATAAGCTCACCGGCGGTGCGCAGTTCAAGGATTTGCTAGCCAGCATGTTCACCATGCCTAGCTTCGGCGAGGATGACGACGAAGACGTGGACGAAAAGCCGCGCCGTCGTCGCTAGACTGGTCGCCTAGGCCCCTGGCCAACCAAAAGGCCCCGCGCACCAAGCTGGTACGTGGGGCCTTTTGGTTGGCTAGGGGCCTAGGGCTAGTAGCCGGTTTTGGCTTGCTGCTTACGAGCTCTTAGCTCCTGCCGGGCGCTTTTGAGCTGGTATTCGAAGTCCTTTTGCTTGGCGCGCTCGGTGGTGACTATCGTTTTTTGTGAATTGAGCTGGCTCTCCAGCTCGTTGACGCGGCGGGCCTGCTCGGCTACCAGCGGGTTGCGCGAGTTGACGTCGGAGCGAAAGACCGAGCAGCTACTTAGGGCCAGGCCGGCCAGCAGCAGGCCAGAGGCAGTTTTGAGAAGGAGCTTCATGGTAGAAACGTAGGTAAGGCAGTAGGCCGGGCCTAGCAAACGGCTTGCCAGGCCCTAAAAAAGATGCCCGGAGTTGCTTCCGGGCATCATAGCTGGCTTTGGTACCTTGGGCGGGCCTAGGCCGCGTCGTCGTGCACTACTACCTTGGTAATCTCGTCGTTGCCGCGAATCTGGTCAATCACGTCCAGGCCCTCCACTACTTTGCCGAATACGGTGTGCACGCGGTCGAGGTGGGCGGTATTCTGGCGGTCGTGCACGATGAAAAACTGCGAGCCACCCGTGTTTTTGCCGGCGTGGGCCATGCTGAGCACGCCGCGCTCGTGGTGCTGGTGGCCGCCGCTGGTTTCGCAGTCAATCTTGTAGCCGGGGCCGCCGGTGCCGGGCTGGCCTTTGGCGCCGGGCTTGGTGTTGGGGTCGCCGCCCTGAATCATGAAGTTCGGGATGACGCGGTGAAACTTCGTGCCGTCGTAGAAGCCTTTGCTGGCCAGGTCCGTGAAGTTCTTCACGGTGTTGGGAGCATCTTCTTCGTAAAACTCAACTTTCATGATGCCCTTGGGGGTGTGGATTTCGGCGGTTTTCATAAAAACAACTTGGTGAAAAAATGCGGCCCGCAACGGGGCTCTGCGAAGGTACGGCTAGGCCCAGCCCTAGGGTTCAATAACCCAGCCGGGCCGTTGCTGCGTAGAGGGCGCGTACCACTTCAGGTTTTCTTCCTTTTTTATGTCCAAACCCCTTCTCTCGTTTGCCGCGGCCCTAGCCCTCACGGCTGGCCTTGCCAGCTGCGGCAGCGACAAAACCGCTGAAACCACTACCACCGAAACTGCCAATACCACCAACCCGGCCGACTCGGTGGCCGCCATGGCCGGCGACTCGGCCCGCATGGCCAAGCCCGGCGGCGTGATGGTGGATGGCGTGGCCATGACGGCCGACAAAAACATCGTGCAAAACGCCATGGCTGCCAAAAGCGTGAGTACGCTGGTGACGCTGGTAAAAGGCGCTGGCCTGGCCGAAACCCTCTCGGGCACCGGGCCTTTCACGGTATTTGCCCCCACCAACGCCGCTTTCGCCAAGCTGCCCAAAGCGGCCGTGGCCGAGCTGCAAGCCCCCGCCAACGTGGCCAAGCTCAAGGGCGTGCTCACCTACCACGTCATTCCGGGCCGCCTGGTGGCCGCCGACCTCAAGGACGGCCAGGAAATCACGACCGTGAACGGCGAGAAGCTGCACGTATCCATCAAGGATGGCAAGGTGATGATTGGCAACGGCAAAGACGCGCCCGCCACCGTGCAAATCCCCGACGTGATTTCCAGCAACGGCGTCACCCACGTCATCGACACCGTAATTCTGCCCCTGCCGGCCAAATAGGGGCTGGCCGCGCAAAACAGCACGTCAGGCTGAGTTAACGAAGCATCTCTACCGCGCCACGTAGTTTGGTAAAGATGCTTCGCTAACTCAGCCTGACGTGCTGTTCTTGCTACTTATTACCCATCCCCGCGTCGTCCGACACGCGCTGGGCGAAGCTGGCCCAGTCTACATCGGGCTGGCCTAGGGCCACGGTGGCGGTGAGGCGGTCGCGCACAATATTGGCGAAGGGCATGGGCATGTCGTGCTTGTAGGCTTCCTGCACCACCAGGTTCATATCCTTGCGGATGATGGCCGGCGGCGCGCCCACCGGCTGGTAGTGCTGCTCGGCAATGAGCTTGCCGTAGCTTTTGTAAATGGGGTTGTTGAAGAGGGTGCTGGTCAGCATCTCGTAGAAGCCCACGCGGTCGAGGCCGCACTTCTCGGCCAGCGTCAGCGCCTCGGCCAGGCCCTCAATCACGGTGCCGAGCAGGAAATTGCCGCAGAGCTTGGCCACGCTGGCCGCGCCGGGGTCGTCGCCAAAGTCGTGGGTGCCCTGCCCAATGGCAGCTTGGGCGGGCTGAAGTCGCTGGCGCGCTTCGGCCGTGGCGCCCGAGCTGCCCACCCAGAGCTTGCCGGCCGCCGCCACGTCGGGCTTGCCAAACACGGGCGAGGCCACCAAAAACGAGCCGTGGACGCGGTGCGCCTCGGCCAGGTGGCGGTTGGTGTCGGGCGCTACGGTGCTGCACGAAGCGTGAATGGCCCCTAGGGGCAGGGTGCGCAGGATGCCGTCGGGGCCGGTCGTAATTTCTTCCAGCGCCTGGTCGTTGGTCACCATCGTAAACACGAGGTCGGCCGCGCGCGCAGCCTCGGCGGGGCTGGCGGCTACGGTGGCACCCAGCTGGCGCAGGGGCTCCGCTTTTTCGGCGGTGCGGTTGTACACGGTAAGCACAAAGCCAGCCCGGAGCAGGTTGGTGGCCATGGCGGCACCCATGCTGCCTAGGCCCAGAAAAGAGATGTTCATGCCCGCCTAACGAGGGCGGGCCGGCAAAGGATGTTGGCGGGCCCGGGCGGCGCGGCGGGCGCGCATCCGCGCTGGCGGCTACTTTAGCGCCGCCAGTCGTTCTCACGCCCTAGCCCTTTCCCACCCATCATCCATGAGCCTGCTCCGCACCACCGCCCTGCTGGCGGCCTGGGCCGCCGCCCCGCTGCTTGCCGCCTTTCGCCCCGCGCTGCCTGTACTGCCCGCGCCGCCCACCGCCGACAGCTGGCAAAACCTGTTCGACGGCAAAACCTTGGCCGGCTGGAAGCGCCTAGGGGGTACGGCCGACTACAAGGTCGAAAACGGCGCTATTGTGGGCACTACCGTGGCCAATTCAGGCAACTCTTTTCTGGTAACGGAAAAGGAGTATGGCGACTACGTACTGGAGCTGGACGTGAAGATTGACGACCCAACTAATAATTCGGGCGTGCAAACGCGCAGCCACTTCGACGCGGCGCCGGCGCCGGGCAAGGTTTACGGCCGACAGGTCGAGGTTGACCCCTCGGCCCGGAGCTGGTCGGGCGGCGTCTACGACGAGGCCCGCCGCCAGTGGCTCTACCCGCTGGATTTGCACCCGCAGGCCAAAACGGCCTTCAAAGTGGGCGAGTACAACCACCTGAAGGTAGAATGCCTGGGCAACGAGCTGAAAACCTGGGTGAACGGCGTGCCCGTGGCCTACGTGGTAGACCCCGTGGACCCTAGGGGCTTCATCGGCCTGCAGGTGCACGCCGTGAGCGAGGCAGCCCAAGCTGGCCATAAGGTGTACTTCAAGAACATCCGGATTAAAACGACCGGCCTCGTACCCAGCGCCTTCCCCGCCGATATCTACGTGGTCAATTTCGTGCCCAACTACCTGAATACCTACGAGAAGCAGCACGGCTGGCACCTGCTGTTTGATGGCAAAAGCCCGGCCGGCTGGCGCAGCGCGAAGGGCACCGCTTTCCCGACCCAAGGCTGGCAGATTGCCGATGGCCTGCTCACCGTGCTGCCTTCCGAAGGCAAAGAGGCGGCCAACGGCGGCGATATCGTGACCAACGCGGAGTACAAAGCATTCGACTTATCCTTTGAGTTTAAGCTGACGCCGGGCGCCAACAGCGGGGTAAAATATTTCGTGACGCTGGCTGAAAAAACCGACGCTTCGGCCATCGGCCTCGAGTACCAGGTGCTCGACGATGCCCTGCACCCCGACGCCAAGCTGGGCCGCGACGGCGACCGCACCCTCGCCTCGCTCTACGACCTGAAGACGGCCGACAAGCCCACGCGCTTCGTGCATCCCATTGGCGAGTGGAACGTGGGCCGCGTGGTGGTGTACCCCAACAACCACGTGGAGCACTACCTCAACGGCGCCAAAGTGCTGGAGTACGAGCGCGGCTCCAAAGAATTTCGGGACCTAGTGGCCCAGAGCAAGTACCACATCTGGCCCAACTTTGGCGAGGCCCCGGCCGGCCACCTGCTGCTGCAAGACCACGGCAACCGCGTGTCGTTTCGCAGCATCAAGCTCAAGGAGCTGAAATAATAACGTCGGACTCCTTCAGCATACTCTCTTTCCCACCCTAACCCATTCCTAGCCATGTCGCAGCCGCGTCGTCTTTTTCTTCAGCAAGTGGCCCTGGCGGGCGCAGGCGCTTTGGTGCCGCGCCTGGCGTGGTCGGCCAGCAGCTATAAACGCATTATGGGGGCTAACGACCGGGTGCGGGTAGGCGTGGTCGGGTTTTCGGACCGGCACCGCAACTCGCACATGCCCAGCTTTTTGCAGCACTACAAGGCGCTGAATTTCGACGTCGTGGGCGTGTCCGATATTTGGAGCAAACGGCGCGAAGAAGGCGCCGCCGCGTGGAAGGTAGCCCTAGGGCACCCCGTGGCCGCCTACCGCAACAACGACGAGCTTTACGCCAGCAAAAGCGTGGATGCCGTGTTCATCGGCACCGCCGATTTTCAGCACGCGCTGCACGCCATCGAGGCCGTGCAGGCCGGCTGCGACGCCTACGTGGAGAAGCCGTTTGCCGAAACGATGGCCGACAACCGCGCCGCTCTCAAAGCTATTAAAGGCTCGAAGCAGATTGTGCAGATTGGTTCGCAGCGCCGCAGCGGGGCCAACTATATGGCCGCCGAGCAGTTCATCAAGTCGGGCAAATTCGGCCCCATCACGATGGTGGAGCTGACTTGGAACGTGAACCAGCCCGGGCGCTGGCGCCGCCCCGAACTGGTGGCCCAGCTGCGCGAGGCCGACATTGATTGGAAGCGCTACCTGCTCAACCGCCCCGCCGAGGCCTACGACCCGCGCAAGTATCTGGAATACCGCTTGTTCTGGCCTTACTCGTCGGGCCTGCCGGGCCAGTGGATGAGCCACCAGATTGACACCGTGCACTGGTTTACGGGCCTGGCCCACCCGCGCAGCGTGGTGGCCAACGGCGGCATTTACGTGTGGAAGGACGGCCGCCGCAACTGGGATACCCTGACGGCGGTGTTCGACTACGGCCCGGCCCAGGACCCTAGCAGCGGCTTTCAGGTGACGTTTGCCTCGCGTATGCACAACGGCGACGAGCACCCGGCCGAAATCTACTACTCCAACGGCGGCGAGCTCAACCTGATTACCAACCGCGTGTCGCCCACCGGCGGCCTCACCAAGCAGGCCGCCGACGCCATGCACCTGCCCCCCAACCTGCTGCCCGAGGTCAGCCTGGCCAGCACCGAGGCCGTGATAGCCTCGGCCAATACCGGCGGCGACGTGCTCACCTCCAGCCACGTGCGCAACTGGATGGAGTGCGTGCGCAGCCGCCAGCCGCCCCACGCGCCCGTCGAGGCCGGCTACAGCCACTCCATCGCCAACATCATGACCACCGCCGCCGCCCACACCGGCCTCAAGGCCACCTTCGACGAGCGAACGCAGGAGGTGCTGGTAGGCGGTAAGGTGTTTAATTACTAGGACTTAAACCAATGTAAGACTGTCACTGCGAGAAGGCACGACGAAGCAATCGCATCAGGAAGAGTTGCTCGGGTACTGCCTTAGGTGCGATTGCTTCGTCGTGCTTCCTCGCAATGACAGTTTCTACAATGGCCTAGTGGCGGTTGTCCTCGTCGGCCAGCATGCTGAGATAGCTTTCGTAGCGCGGCACGGCCAGCTTGCCCTTGTCCACGGCTTCGCGCACGGCGCAGCCGGGCTCGTGCACGTGCTGGCAGTTGTGGTAGCGGCACTGCCCTAGCAAGGCGCGCATCTCGGGGAAGTAGCCGGCTAGCTCGGCGGCGGGCACATCTACTAGCCCCAGCTCCTTAATGCCGGGCGTGTCGATGAGGTAGGTGCCGGGCACTATTTCCAGCATCTCGGCGAAGGTGGTGGTGTGCTTGCCCTTATCGGAAAAGGCGCTGATTTCGGCCGTTTTCAAGTCCAAATCCGGTACTAGCTCGTTGATGAGCGTGCTCTTGCCCACGCCTGAATGGCCCGACAGCAGCGACACTTTATTGGGCAGCAGCGAAGCCACGGCCGCCACGTCGGCGCCGGTTTCGGCCGAGCATAGCACGCTCGGGTACCCTAGGCTGGCGTACATGCCGGCTACTTGCGCCTGGTAGTCCAGCGTGTCCGCGTCGTAGAGGTCGGCCTTATTGAAAATCAACTTGGCCGGAATGTGGTACGCTTCGGCCGTGACCAGGAAGCGGTCGATGAAGCCAAACGAAGTGGCCGGCGATACCAACGTGACCACCAGTAGCGCCTGGTCGAGGTTGGCGGCCACGATATGGGCGTGCTCGCTCTTGTGCACCGAGCGCCGGATGATGTAGTTGCGGCGCGGCGCAATGGTGTGAATCACGCCCGCGCCCTGCGACTGCTCGGGTATTTCAAACGCTACCACGTCGCCCACGGCCAGGGGGTTGCTCACCTTTAGGCCCTGGTTCTTGAACTTGCCCCGCAGCCGACAGCGGTGCAGCTGGCCGGTGCCGGCCTCGCGCACCACGTACCACGAGCCGGTCGATTTGACTACAGTTCCGGTCATGCAAAAAGAACGTTACGAAGTAAAAAAGAACGTCATGCTTATCTGGCGTCCCGAAGGAAGCATCTCTACCGCGTTGCGCCTGAGTCTTCTAACGAAGTGGTAGAGATACTTCCTTCGGGACGCCAGATAAGTATGACGTTCTTTTCAAGTTCTAATCTTCAACTCTTTAAGGATGCGGGCCGTGGCTCCCGCGTGGCTGTGCACGTAGTCGAGGCTGGTATCCTGCACTTTAAGCCGGGCTTCCTCATTGTAATACAGCCGGTCGAAGGCCGCTTCGAGCTGCTGGGCCGAGTGCACCGAAAATGCGCAGCCCAGCGCCACCAGCTCCACGGCCTCCTGAAACCGCTCGTAGCGCGGCCCAAAAAACACCGGCAGCCCGAAGGCCGCCGCCTCCAGCGTGTTGTGCAGCCCCGCCCCAAAGGCGCCGCCTACGTAGGCAAAGCGCCCGAAGCGGTAAAGCTGGCTCAGCAGCCCCACGTTGTCGATGAGTAGCAGGCGGGCCGTGGCCACGGTGGCGGGCGTGGCCCGCGAGTAGCGCACCGTAAGGCCCGGCAGGGCGGCTTCTACTTGGCGCAGGTGGTCCTCGCTCACCTCATGCGGGGCCATGATGTAGCGCAGGGCGCGGGCGTGCTTGCGCAGCAGCGGGGCCAGGGCGGGCAAGTCTTCGGGCCAGGTGCTGCCGGCTATCAGCAGCGGGGCGCCGTCGGCCACAAAGGCCTCGACCAGCGGCAGGGCCCTAGGGGGGGCCGAGGCCGTAGCCGCTACCGTATCGAAGCGCGTGTCGCCGGCCACCGTCACGCGCGCCAGGTCCAGGCCGCGCAGCAGCTGGGCCGAGGCCTCATCCTGCGTGAAAATGTAATGCAGCTCGCTTAAAATTTGGCGAAAAAAGCCGCCCCAAGGCTTGAAAAATACTTGGCCGGGCCGGAAGATGGCCGCTACCACCACTGCCGGCACGCCCTGCTGCCGCAACTCGCGCAGGTAGTAGTACCAAAACTCGTACTTCACGAACACCGCCAGGCTGGGTTGCACCAAGCGCACAAACTCGGCCGCGTTGGCTGCCGTGTCGAGCGGCAGGTAAAACACGTAGTCGGCGCCCGGCCAGTTTTTGCGCACCTCGTAGCCCGAGGGCGAGAAGAAGGTGAGCACAATTTTGTGGCCTGGATACTGCCGCCGCAGGCCTTCGAGCAGCGGCCGGCCCTGCTCAAACTCGCCCAGCGAGGCGCAGTGCATCCAGAGGCGCGGGGCAGTTTCGGCGGCCAGCGCCGCCGCGATGCGCGCCAGCAGCCCCTGCCGCCCCGCTACCCAGGCCGCCGCCTTGGCATGGAACGGCGCCGCCAGCCGCACGGCCCGCGCATACAGCCCTAGGCCGGTTGAATACAGAAACTGCAAAAAAGAAAGCCGCGCCCGGCATCAGGCCCGGCGCGGCTACAAAGTTAGAAGATAGTAAGCAGTGACTAGGAACTAGTCATCGGCTTCCCAGTTGGCGGGGCAGGTTTCGCCGTGCTCCTCCAGGTGGCGCAGGGCATCTACCATGCGCAGGGTGTCGGAAATGCGGCGGCCTAGGGGGCGGTCGTTCACCAGTTGGTGGCGCACGATGCCGTCGCGGTCAATCAAAAACAGGCCGCGGTAGGCTTGCGGCGTACCGGTGAAAATCATCTCGCCGGTTTCGCTGTAGTCGAAGTGGCCGGCCAGCACGTCGTAGTTGGCCGAGATGGTTAGGCTGTTGTCGGCCACCAGCGGGAAGGTTACACCCTTCACACCGCCCGCGGTGCGCTCGGTGCGCAGCCAGGCCTGGTGCACTTGCGCCGAGTCGGTGCTGCAGCCCACCACGGCCACGCCGCGCTCTTCAAACGCGGCCAGCTGGTCTTGGAAAGCATGCAACTCGGTAGGGCAGAGGCCCGAAAAATCGGCCGGCCAGAAGAAAAACAGCACGTAGCGCTTGCCCAAGTAGCGGTCGAGTGAAAAATCGTCCTCCACCTGGTCAATAATAACGGCCGGAGCTTTAAAGGAGGGAGCGCGCTTGCCAACGAGTACGGGCATGGGAAGTAGTGAACAATGGGCAATGAACAATGAGCGGCCGCGCGCTGCGCCCACGCCGCGCCCGCTGCGGCACAGCTTGGCCGCGCCCCTCATACTCCAAAACTAGCTTGCCGGTTATTCGCGCACCAAAAACTGGAAGGTGCTGCGGGTGCGCTGCTCCAGCAGCAGCGCGCGCCCGGCCGTGAGGCGTTCCAGGCTGGCCTGGTCGTAGTTTTTGATGGTGAACAGCGTGAGTCCCGCGTTGTAGTGGGCGCTAAACTGCCCGCCCAGCGCCGCCAGCGCGCGCTGCACCCGGCCGGCGTGGTAGTCGGTAGCCACCGAAAAGCTGATGGCCGAATTCTGCATCACGTTGATTTTCAGACGCGCCGCTGCCAAGGCGCCGAAAATTACCGCCAGGTTTTCTTCCGAGATAAAGGCAAAGTCCTTGCTTTGAAAGGAGAGCAAGCACTGCCCGCCCTTGCGGATGAAGGCAGGGGCTAGGGCCGGGTGCCGGCAGTCGTGGATGAGCGTGCCCGGCGCCCTAGGGTCCAGAAACGACTTAACGTAGAGCGGAATGCCGCGCTCGGCCAGCGGCTGCAAGGTTTTGGGGTGAATGACGCTGGCCCCGTAGTAGGCCATCTCAATAGTTTCCTGGTAGCTGATTTCGGGATACAGCACCGTATCCGGGAAAAATTTGGGGTCAGCGTTCAGCAGCCCCGGCACGTCCTTCCAAATCGTCACGTTCTCCGCGCCCAGGCAGTAGGCAAAGATGGCAGCCGAGTAGTCGGAGCCCTCGCGCCCTAGGGTGGTAGTGCGCCCGTCAGCTGTGCCGCCGATGAAGCCTTCAGTTACAATAACCTGTGCTCCACTAGCAAAAGCTGCTGTTACAGCCTGTTGTATTAGGCGCTCGGTTTCAAGCCAATCTACTTTGCCCTCGCGCCAGGTTTCGTCGGTGCGTATGAGGGTGGCAACGGGCACGTACCGCACGGCTTCGGCACCCAGTGCCTGCCCTAGGGCTGCGCTCAGCAAGCTGGCCGACATCGCCTCGCCCTGGCTCACGAGCTGGTCATACAACTCGTCGTACTCGGCCGTGTCTTCCGGCCGTTGCAATTGCTGCGTGATGGCATAAAAAGCTTCTTCAATTGCCTGGGGCTCAGGCAGCGCCAAGGCTTCGGCGGCCGCCGCGTGGTAGGCCCGTAGCGCCTGCATCGGCTCGGCGTAGTCTTGCTCCGAATACCCTAGCCATAAAATCTCCTCCAGCGCATTGGTTGTCTTGCCCATGGCCGACACCACGATGAGCAGCGGCTGCCCTAGGGCCGTTTCCTGCACGATGCGGCAGACGTTGAGAATGCCGGCCGCGTCCTTCACCGAGGCGCCGCCAAACTTGTAGACCCGCAGGCCCGGTACTGCTGTTGCTGTTGTCATAACTAGGGCCCAAAGCTAGCGGCGCGGGCACTTTGTGGTGTTTGCCAGCGCTGCCCTCTCTTCAGTGGCAGCCCGAAGCTAGCGGTTCAGGCCGAGCGCTTCCTGGCCCGGCAAGGCGAGTTGGCCGAAGTACAGGAAATTAAAAAAGCCCGTCCTGCTCCGCCAGCTCCGACAAGCGGACGCCAGCTGAGCAGGACGGACTGTAGGCTGCTGAGAGCCCTAGGGAGCTACTTCGTCGCTTCCGGGTTGCCGGGGGCGGCGGGGCTAGGGTCGGCTTCGCCAATAACGCCGCCGGTGCTCAGGGGCTCGATGGCGGCGGGCTCATCGGCGGCAGCAGCTTCCTGGTAGGGCACGTTTTTGCTCACGATGCCGTACCAGGTGGCCAGCTTTTTAATGTCGGACTGGTACACGCGGTCGCGGTCGTACTCGGGCAGCACCTCGCCCATGAAGGTCGTTAGCTCGCTTTCGCCCGACTTGCCCGTGACGGGCAGCTCGGCGCCGTAGCGCTGGTGAATGCGCTCAAACACCTCCGTCAGCGGCACGGTCTCGTCCGAGTCCTGGGTGTAGATGCCAATCTCGGTCAGCAGCGAAACCTTGTTGCTGGCCGGGGCCAGCGAGCGGGTGCCTTTGGCATCGAGGCTTTCGACGAGCACGCCGTGGCGGGCGGGCCGCACCAGCCGAAACAAACCGCTCTGGCCGCTGATGGCAGCCAACTCTTTCAAATCGTAGGGCATTTCTGAAAAATTATGAATTATGAATTAAGGATTATGAGTTTATAAGTACGCAAATTGCAAACTTGAAAACTCATAACTTCTACTTCATAATCAGTTTTGGGTGGTGTTGGAAGTCGGGCGGCTAATCTTGAAGTCCATCGGCATCTTCAAAATAATGGGGTTGTCGGGGCGCTTGAACTTGATGAGGCGCAGCAGGCGCGTGGCCTCGTCGCCGATGCCGCCGCCGGGGTTGAGCAGCACGCGCACGTTGCTCAGCGAGCCGTCGGCATTGAGCGTGAAGTCGAGCAGGCAGCGGCCCTGCTGCCGAGTGCGGTAGGCGAGGGCCGGGTACTTCACTTCCTGCGCCAAAAAGGCGTAGAGCGCCTCCTGGCCGCCCTCGTAGTAGCCGGCCACGGGTAGGTTTTCGGTGGGGCGCACGATGGTGCCGGTGCTTTTTTGGGCGGCCGCACCCACTGCCGGCGGCGTATTGGAGGCCGGCGTGGTTTGGGCCTGCGCGGTGGCCAGTCCGGCCAGCGCCAGCAGCGTAAACAAGGATTTTCTCATAAGTATTAAGTATAGCGTAGTGAGGAAAGCGAAAATAGGTGGCCTGCGCCCTAGGCAATTGGTGAGCCAAAAGTAGCTACGCGCCCGCCGTCCCGGCGGCTAGCTGGCGGTTTACTTCGGTCACAAAATCAAGCACTGCCTCGCGCCCCGCCCCAGTTTCGGCCGACGTGACGAAGTGGCGCGGCAGCTCGTCCCACTGCTCCTGCATCTGGCGCAGGTAGGCGGCCACCAGCTCCTGGGTGCGGGTGGCCGACTGCTTGTCGGCCTTGGTAAAAATCATGACGAACGGCACGCCCGCCTCACCCAGCCAGGCCATAAACTCCAAGTCCACGGCCTGCGGGGCGTGGCGCGAGTCGAGCAGCACGCACACGCAGGTCAGGTTTTCGCGCTTGGTGAGGTAGGCCTTTATCATCTTGCCCCAGTCGGCCCGCGAGCTTTTGCTGACGCGGGCGTAGCCATAGCCAGGCAAATCGACCAAGTACCACTCCTCGTTAATCATAAAGTGGTTGATAACCTGCGTTTTGCCGGGTGTGCTCGATATTTTGGCCAGCGCCAGGCGCCCCGTCAGCATATTGATAAGCGACGACTTGCCCACGTTGGAGCGCCCAATAAAGGCGTACTCGGGCCGGTCGGGGGCAGGGCAGGCGGCCACCTGGGTGTTGCTGCTCAAAAAACTTGCTTCGCGAATGACCATAGCGGGTTACCTTCTAAACGGTGCGGGTACAAAGATGCGGCGGGCTACGGGCGCAAGCGGCACCCTAGGCCCACCGGGAGCACTAAGGTGGTAGTGGCTTGCAGTTTAGTGGCTGCCGCTATCTTTGCGGAGTATCCTGATAAGAGCGCACCGGCAGTTAGGGTAGCTACTGGCTTACCCATAAGGCCCAGCTTAACCCCAAGTATTCAATATATTTGCTAGGCTAATGGGTGGGCAGGCCCCCTGGCCCAGCACGCTTAGCCCCAGGCTGCCGGGGCCAACCCTGCGGCCAGTTTACAGTATAAGTTGCCAGTTTTTACCCGTGGCGCGGCACCAGGCGGGTTGCCCACTGCTTGCTTATAACTACCGTCCTTCCTTAAAAAATTCTTTAATCACTCCCTTTTTTCAATGGACAACCTATCCAAACGGCTACTGCAAGCTTCGTGCGCGCTGACGCTGACGGTGGCCGTAAGCACTTCGGCCCACGCGCAAAGCGTTCGCAAGGATTTGCAAATGGCGAATAAGCTGTATAACCAGGAAAATTACCGAGCTTCTATTCCTTTTTATGAGCGCGTGCTAGCCAAAGATCCCAACAACGCCACGGCGCTGTTTCGGGCGGGGGTAGCTTATCTGTCCTTTGACAAAGAAAAGGCGAGTGACTACATCTATAAGGCGCAGAAGGCAAAGCCTAAAGTGTCGAAAGATGTGGAGTACTGGCTGGGTCGGGTTGACCACCTCAACTACAACTTCGACGAGGCGATTACCCACTACCAGAACTACAACGCTACGCTGAAGAAAAAGAACGACTCGCGCCGCGAAGAAGTGGCGCAGCTCATTCAGCATAGCAAAAACGCTAAGGTGCTGTTTAACTCGCCTAAGGACATCTTCGTCAAGAACCTAGGGCCAACGGTAAATACGCAGTATTCGGAGCACAGCCCGGTTATCTCATCGGATGACAAGACGCTGATTTTCACGACCCGCGCTAACCCCACTGACATCCCTGGCCTCGATAGCAAAGCCCGTAACAAAACGGCTGCCGACGGCGAGTACTACGAGGGTATCGTGGAAACCCACCGCATTGACGCCGATAACTGGGAGAAGCCTCGCTCGCTGTCGACTGCACTGAATAGCAAAGGCCACGACGCCTCGGACCAACTCTTTGATAACGACAGCAAACTGCTGATGTACCGCAGCGACGAGGACGGTGACGTATTCGTCGCTTCTAAAACCAGCGGCGGCGAATGGGCAACTCCCACCAAGCTTAACAGCAACATCAACTCGAAGCAGTACGAGGGCGATGCCTACATCACCCCGGACGGCAACACGCTGTACTTCTCGACCGCGCATTACTCGGAAGATGGCAACCTGGACCTCTACTACAGCACCCGCACGCCGGGCGGCGACTGGGGTGCGGCCAAGTCCCTAGGGGGCGTCATCAACACGAAGTATGACGAGGACAGCCCCTTCATCAGCCGTGACGGCAAGACGCTGTTTTTCAGCTCGCGCGGCCACAACACGATGGGCGATTATGATATCTTCCAGTCGAAGTACGACAGCATTGGCCACAAGTGGGGCCGGCCCGAAAACATGGGCTACCCCATCAACACGCCCGATGCCGACTCGTACTACCGCCTGGCGCCCGATGGTACGTATGCCTACCTCAGTTCGTATCGCATCGGCGGCTACGGCGAAAAGGATATCTACACTATCAGTTACATTAAAAACATCAACATCAAGGGGCAGGTGTTCTCGAAGCGCGACAGCACTACGACCATTCCGGGCGTCGAGCTGGTGTTTAATGGCACTCAGGCCGACAAAACGGCCATTAGCTTCCGCGACATTACCAAGGACCCCAACGGGGACTACAAGGTGAGCGTGCTTTCGGGCCGTACCTACCAGGTGGTGGTAAACAAGGACGGTAAGAACATAGAAACTCAAGAGTTTGCCGTGCCGGTTTCGACCAACGACTCGACTAGCATCACCAAGAATTTCTACGTGAACTACGTGGATACCCTAGGGCTGGCCTTCCAGCCCGGCGGCGCCAACAACGTGATGAAGTCGATTTACTTCGACACTGATAAGTATAAGCTGCGCGCCGAGGCTATCAAGGTGCTGAACACCAACGCCAATTACCTGAAAGCTAACCCCGGCGTTAACGTATCGGTAGAAGGCAACTGCGACTCGCGCAACACGGATGAGTACAACATGGTGCTGGGTCAGAACCGCGCCGATGCCGGCAAGAACTACCTCGTGAAGCAAGGCATTGCCGACGCCCGCGTAACCACCGTCAGCTTCGGCGAGCGTAAGCCCGTTGCTCCCAACGATTCGCCGGAAAACATGCAGCTTAATCGCCGTGATGACTTCCGTCCCATTCGCGTAGCGGGCCCCGCGCCAACGCCGGCCCCGGCTCCTACGACCACCGGCACCTCGACAACCACGGTAATCGCCGTGCCGGTAGAAACCGCCCCGCCGCTGCCCGGCAAGAGCAAAGTGCGGATGGCCGACGGCTCGAAGGTGAAAACCAAGGTTGACGACAACAGCGATAAGGTGAAAGTGAAAACCAAGGGCACCGAAGGCTCAAAGTCGAAAACCGTTTCGAAAGACGGTGAGTTGGACTCGAAAGCCAAAGACGCTTCGGGCGAAAAGGCCAAGGTGAAAGCTAAGGCTGAGTAAGCCTAGGCTAGGTTTTGTAAAAAACGGCCGGACAAACAGTCCGGCCGTTTTTTTGTATGCTATGCGGCAAGCCACCCTAGCTGGCCGCTGCGCGCACTGCGCAATTTTCGCGGCTTCGTGCCGTTCTTTGCACCCCGCTATGGCCGTAGTACCCTACAAAGAAGACGCCGCAGATAAGAAATCGCAGGTGGCCCGCATGTTCGACAACATTGCCGGAAAGTACGATTTTCTTAACCACTTTTTGAGTGCGGGCACCGACATCTACTGGCGTCGGCAGGCCGTGAACGAGCTCAAGGCCCTGCAACCGGCCCGCATCCTGGACATTGCCACTGGCACGGCCGATTTTGCCATTGAAACGCTGCGCGCCGCCGCACCCGAGGCCCAGGTGACGGGCGTCGATATTTCGGCCGGTATGCTGGCAGTAGGGCGCCAGAAGCTGGCCGCCAAGGGCCTAGGGCACCGCATTCAGCTAGAACTGGCCGATTCGGAAAGCCTGCCTTTTGAGGACAATATGTTTGACGCGGTAACGGCCTCGTTTGGAGTGCGCAATTTTGCGCACCTCGAGAAGGGGCTGGCCGAGATGTACCGCGTGCTGCGGCCGGGCGGCAAGCTCGTCATTCTGGAGTTTAGCAAGCCCACAGCATTTCCGCTCAAGCAGGCTTATAATTTCTATTTCAGCCGGGTGCTGCCGGTGTTTGGCAAGGTCATTTCGAAAGACCAAAGCGCCTATACCTACCTGCCCGAATCGGTGCGGGCTTTCCCCGATGGTGCTGACTTCGTGGCTATTCTGCGGCGCGTCGGCTTTAGTAATCCTACATGGCAACCACTTACGTTCGGCATCAGCTCCATTTACACCGGCCACAAGTAGGCGGGCGCGGGCTACTGCTGCTGGGGCTGCTATTGCTGCTGGCCGGGCCGGCCCTGGCCCAGCGCAAGCGCAGCGACGATATTGACCGCAGCCGCAAGGGACACATCCGGGGCGTGACGGTAGACAACCTATCCAACTACAACAAGCGCTTTTTTCGGCCGGGCCTCTACATCGCGCCTAACTTCTCGCAGTTTTTCCTCGAGCAGTCGGCCGCCTACGTGCAGGCGCTGCAAAATGGGCGAGGCCTCGCCGCCAACTCCATTATCAGCGGCGGGCTGGCGGTGGGCTTTATTGGCGATATCCGCCTAGGGCCGCCCGAAACGCCGCTGCACCTGCGCTTCACGCCCGGCTTGAGCTTTATGGCGCGCCGCGTCGAGTTTCAGGGCCGCGGGGTGGGAATGCCCGATACCATCCGCACGCAGGAGGTGAACACCACCCAACTGGAGCTGCCGCTGCTGCTCAAGTACCAGTCGAACCGCCGGCGTAACACCCGCGTGTACGCCATTGCGGGTATCAAGCCCAGCTTTGCCGTGACGCAGCGCCAGAACGTGCCGGCCATCAACCAGCTCACCGTCAACCGCAGCGACCTGCTGCTGGAGTATGGCGTCGGGCTGGATTTGTTTTATCCGTATTTCAAGTTCGGGCCCGAACTGCGCTTCTCGCACGGCCTGCGCAACATCCTGGTGCCGCAAAACAACACGTATAGCAACAGCCTGCAAAGCCTGCGCACCAATACGGTAACGCTGTATTTGAATATTGAATAGCTTTATTTAGCTGTTAGTTGTTGGCTTTCACACGAAGCTTTAATCAGAAAGTCAATAGCCAACAGCCAATAGCATAAAACTATGAAAACTGCATTTGTTACCGGCGCCTCATCGGGTATTGGGCAGGCTACGGCGCGGGCGCTGGCGGCCGCGGGCTTTCGGCTGGTAATCGCTGGGCGGCGCCAAGAGCGGCTGGCGGCGCTGGCCGCCGAGCTGGCGCCGGTGCCGGTGCACCCGCTGGCGTTCGACGTGCGCGACCGGGCCGCAGTAGAAGCCGCCGTGGCGGGCTTGCCGGCCGTGTTTGCCCGCATTGATGTGCTTATCAACAACGCGGGTAATGCCCACGGCCTGGCCCCCATTCAGGATGGCAGCGTGGCCGACTGGGACGCCATGCTGGACGGCAACGTGAAGGGCCTGCTCTACGTGAGCCGGGCGGTGCTGCCGCGCATGGGCGAGGGCGGCTTTATTGTCAATATCGGCTCCATTGCCGGCCACGAAGCCTACGCCAACGGCAACGTGTACTGCGCCTCCAAGGCGGCCGTAGCCATGCTCACGCGCACTATGCGGCTCGACTTGCTCCCTAGGGGCATCCGAGTGGCCGAAGTAGCGCCGGGCATGGTCGAAACCGAATTTTCGGAAGTGCGCTTCAAAGGCGACGGGACCAAGGCCGCCAACGTGTACAAGGGCGTGCAGCCCCTCACGGCCGCCGATATTGCCGACCTTATTCAGTTTATGGTGACGCGCCCGCCGCACGTGCAAATTGCGGAGGTCATTATTTTCCCCGCCGCCCAGGCCGCCGCCGCCACCGTGCGCCGCGACGCCTAGCCAGCTTGCGAGCCCCTAGGGGTGCCCAAGCCGCCACAGCTGCTGCAAGACTGTGCTGTGCAGCGCATGGCCGCCGGCAAAGGTGTGCGTGCTGACCTGCGCGCCGTGCGCCCGCAACGCCGCGGCCTGCTGCTGCAGCTTTTCGGGGCCGATATACTCGTCTTGGTCGCCACAAATCAGCTCAACTGGTAGGCTGGGCAGCAAGAGCGCGGCCGGCAGCGCGTCGGCGGGGAAGTCGCCCGCCCAGAGCACCAGCCGGCTAGGGCGCCAGCTTTCGGTGGCGGCTAGGTGGGCCAGCCAGCGGCTGGCCGTGGCCGTGCCCTGCGAGAAGCCTAGCACGGTGACGGCGGCCCTAGGGGCGGCGGCTTGCAGTGAGTGCAGCAGCGCCGTGAGGTAGGTGTGCTGGTCGGCTATTTCGGCCAGGCGGTCGGCGCGGGTCATCCAGGAGGCGCCCACGCGGCCGCCGTTGTCCTGCAAGTAAAAGCGCGACAGGGCCTCGGGCGCCACCACGACCGTGCCGGTGGGGTCAGCGGCGTGCAGCGGGGCAAAGTGGCGGATGAAGTACTCGGCCAGCTGGCCGTAGCCGTGCAGCACCAGCCACAGGTGGCGCGTGGCCGCCGTGGGCTCGCCCAGCTGCTGGTAACGGGCGGTGCGGGTCGTGGGCAGGTGCTTTTCCATGCGCTAGCTATTGCAACCGGGTATGGTAGCCAGATTACTAAAATCGAAAGGAGAGTTGTTGAGCGCGAGGTGCGCAAGTAGCATACCGGCTAACGTAACGGCTAGCGGAATGGCGCGGGCCGCTGCCCACCAACCTCACCCTGCTGGCTGCAACACCCAGCGCGCCAAGTGCCTTTACGCTATGGCTGCGCGGTGCCGGCTGCCTGAGGAGGTTCGAGCTTCTTGGGTAGCTACTTACTAGCCATGCTGCTCAGGCGCAAAAGCTTCGTTTTAGTGGTCTTCAAATACGTGGCGGCGTGAACGACTTGGTAGGCTGGATTAGCTGCGAAGAGCTCTTCCTGCACCCCGACGTGGGCCACCCCAAACAGTACAAGTACCCGCTGGGCTTGGCTTTGCTGCTGCGCCCGCAGGATGTTGGAATAGATTTTAAGATTTCGGTTATAAAACAGCGTAATGAAGTGGGCTCCAATGTATTCAGTGTCTACCTTGCCTAAGTCAACCGTATTCACGCCGCCCGCCGCGAAGGTGCCCTGCATGACCAGGGCCGGGGTGTTGAACTGAACGCGGTGCACCAGGGCAATCAGGGCGGGCTGGTTGGCCAGCGCCAGGTAGTCATAGAGGGAGAGGCTGTCGTGCTGCACCAGCCTTCGCAACGGGCGGGTAATAGCTTGCAACAGCTTGAGGTCCTGCGCAAAAGCAGCAATATTGGTGCCCGTACTCAGCAGGGATTGGGACGTCGCGGCGTAGTAGTCTACCGCTTTGGGGCTAGGCAACCCGAGCTGCTTGGCCAGGGCAAAGCCTACTTGGTAGCCCTCACTGCGGCCACCGGGCAAGCTGGCCAGCTGCAGCGTCCCTTTCTGGTAGAGGGCATACAGGCTATCCAAGCGCCCTTGCTCCTTGGGCTCGGTTTCCAGCAAGATAAGGTCGGGGCGAAACCGCGCGAGCCGCGCCCGCACTTGAGCTAGCTCCGCTTGCTTTTTAGGACTAAAAACGTCGGACTGAGGCTGCTGATTATAAAGTTGACTGAGGTGGTCGGAACCGACTACCAGCACCTGAATCTTAGCTGGTTGGCTAGGCTGCGCGGTACCTGCTAGCGGTAGGCCTAGGCCAAGGAGTGCCCCTAGCAAACGAAAAAAGTGCGTGCGTAGCGAAGCGTAATGGCAATGCATATAGCGGAAGGGGAAAAGCCAGGCAAATATACTAACATAGTACCTTGCAATGCAAGGTAAAGGAGCAGTGTCCTGTCGCCTGTTTCTCATCCAGTGATTAGCCCTAGGCGCGGCTGCCGAAGATGGCGCTGCCCACCCGCACCAGGGTGCTGCCCTCGGCCAGGGCTAGGGGGTAGTCGGCGCTCATACCCATCGAGACTTCCTTAAAAAACTCCTGGCCAGTGAAGTAGCGCCCTCTCAGCTGCTCGAAGTATTGGCGCAGCTGCCGAAACTCGCGGCGCACCACGGCTTCGTCGGGCGTGTGGGTGGCGATGCCCATTACGCCGGTCAGGCGCACGTAGCGTAGCTGCTGGTAGGATGGACTTTGCAGAATCTCCTCGGCTTCGGCCAGGCTGAGGCCGGTCTTGGTTTCCTCCTGGGCGATGTGAAACTGCAGCAGGCCGTTGATAACGCGCTGGTGCTTAGCGGCCTGCTTGTCTAGCTCTTGCAGCAGGCGCAGGCTGTCCACGCTTTGCACGGTGTGCACGAAGGCGGCCAGGTACTTTACCTTATTGGTTTGGAGCTGGCCAATCTGGTGCCACTCTACGTCGGCGGGCAGCTCGGGCTGCTTGGCGGCCATTTCTTGCACCCGGTTTTCGCCAAAGCGGCGGGCGCCGGCGGCGTAGGCCTCGCGCAGGCGCTCGACGGGGTGGGTTTTGGTAACGACCACCGAGCGGGCGGCGGTGCCGGCCAACTCAGCTTCGAGGGCGGCAATGTTCTGGGCAATGGACATACTTGCTGCAACGGGCCGGCTAACGGCGGGTTTGCAAAAAGGCCACGAGGTCGGATAATTCCTGGCGCGAGATGACGCCCCCGAAGGCCGGCATGTTGCCCCCGCCGTTCACGATGCGGATTTGCATTTCGCCCGGCGAGAGGCGGCGGCCCACTTCCGTGAGCACCGGGCCGCGGTGGCCGCCGTGCCCGTTCATGGTGTGGCAGTAAATGCAGCCCTTGCTGGCGAAGAGGTTGGCGCCGCGCACCACCACGGGGTTGGTCGAGTGGATGAGGCTAGCCGTGAGCGGCTTGGCGTCGAACCTGGGCGACCACGGCGCCTGAAAGCCCAGCACCAGCAGCGTCACCATGAACACCACCACCGCGCCCGCGCCAAACACCGCCCAGGGCCGCCGCAGCGGGCTGCGCTCGCCCGCGTTTGACAAAAATGGCAGCCCTAGGAGCACCAGCACCGAGAGCACCGGCCCAAAAAAAATGACGTAGGACTCGATGCGGGCCGGCATGAGCGCAAAGAGCGCGAACACCGGCAGCAGGTACCAGTCGGGCGCCGGGTTGGTGTAGATGAGGGCGGGCGAGGGCTTCTGCGTCAGCTCGGGCGGGCCGAAGGCGAGCGCCAGGCCAATAATGCTGAGGATGACGCCCGCCCCGAACAGGATGTCGCGCCAGGCGGCATTGGGCCAGAAGGGTACGCCGATGCGCTTGAGCATGGCCTGGTACCACTGCCGGTAGGTTTTGGGGTCGACGGGCCGGCCGGCTTCGGCGGGCTCCGAGATGCCGTTGCGCAGCACCAGGTACAGGTGCACGCCCAGCAGGCCGAACAGCAGCGCCGGGAACAGCAGCGTGTGGTAGGAGTAGAACCGGCTCAGCGACTGCCCGCCGATGGTGTCGCCGCCCAGCAGCAGGCGCGCCACGTAGGTGCCCACCACCGGAATGCGCCCCACCTGCTCGGCCGCCACCACCGCCGACCATACCCCGTTGGAATCCCAGCGCAGCAGCTGGCCCGTGAAGCCCATCGCTAGGGTCAGAAACAGCAAAAAGACGCCCGTTATCCAACTCATTTCGCGCGGAAACTTGAAGGAGGCGGTGAGGTAGACGCGCAGCATGTGCACGCCCACCAGCAGCACCATGCCCGAGGCGCCAAAGTAGTGAATGGCCCGCAGCAGCCGCCCAAACGGCGCCCGGTGCGAAATGAACTCCAGCGACTGGTAGGCCTCGGACGAGGTGGGCTGGTAGAGCAGCGTGAGGGCCACGCCCGTTACTACCTGCAAAATGAGGCAGAACAGGGCGGCGCTGCCAAATACGTAGCTCCACTTGGCGCCCGGCGGCACCAGGTGCGTGGCCAGCGGCACGATAGTTTCGCTGATGCCCAGCCGGTCGTCGAGCCAGGCCCAGGTGCGGCGCAGTAGTTTCATGAATCGGAAGCCCTAGGGGTGCCTCAGGAGGTGATGTTGGTGATGGGCACCGGGGCCGTGAGCAGCTCCACGCTTTGCCCGCTGATGCGGGTGCGGTACTGCGAGAGGCCGCGCGGGGGCGGGCCGGCCGCCACGGTGCCATCTTTGTAGTAAATGCCGCCGTGGCAGGGACACATAAACAGGCCCGCGCCCGGCTCCCAGCGCACCGGGCAGCCCAGGTGGGCGCAGTTGACCGAGAAGGCGGTGAACACCTGCTCGGCGTCGCGCCGCAGCCAGGCGGCCGACTCGCTCGACACACCCGACCAGGCCACGGGGTTGGCATTCTCGAACTTCACGAGGTGGGTCGAGCCAACTTCAAAATCGGCCAGGGTGCCCACTTTGCGCCAGGTTTGGGGGTTGGGCTGCAGCAGTGGGGCCAGCAGGGCGCTCACCACCGGCAGGCCGGCGGCCAGGGCGGCGGCCCCGCTCAGCCCCAGGCTCAGCTTCAGCATAAATTGGCGGCGGGCTTCGTCGTCGGCGCCGGCGGCGGGGGCCGCGGGCTGTTCGGGGTCACTCATGGCGTAAAATATTAATCCAGCCCGCGAGGGCGATGCCGAAGGTTAGCAGGCCCGCCACCCCGATTATCCAGCTGGTGAGCAGGCCCCAAAACATGAAGGCCAAACCCAGCGCCAGCACAAACGGCCAGTAGGTGGGCTTGGGCAGGCGCGCGGGCCGGGCTTTGTGCCAGGGGCCGGGCGGCGGCGCGGGCGGGTCGGTGGGCATAGGAAATAGTGAAAATGAGGCAGGTCAGGGCTTGCGAATAACTACGCGCCTAGGCCCCGGCCGGCTGACCGGGGGCGGCTACCGCCGGCGGAGCGGGCAGGCTGAAGTACTGGCCAATGAGATAGAGGCAGCCGCCGAGGTAGAGCAGGCAGCACGGCACCCACATAATGAGGCCGGCCGCTTGCTGGTCTTCCAGCAGCGAGAGGCCGAAGGGCACGGCTGCCACCAGGTGGTGCGGCGCGGCCGCGGCCGCCGGGTTGGCGGCCAGGTAGTAGTGCAGGTAGGTGCCGAAGGGCGCAAACGTGATGAGCATGCCCAGCAGCGAGCAAGCCACGCAGGCCGTGAACAAGTAAAGCACGCCCGCCAGCGGGTGCAGCCGCGCACCGGCCCCGGCTGCCTCATCCTCTCCAGCCGCTACTGGCCCAAACAGCGGCCAGCTAAACAGAGCCCCGGCCACCAGCATGAGGGCGGGGTGCAACAGGGGCAGGGGGCTCCAGGGCTGGTCCATGCCTGCGAAGGAGGCGTCGAATACCGCCGGCACGTGCAGCAGCCACATGATGCCCACGCCCGCCCCCCAGCCCAGCCAGGCCCTAGGCCCCAGCCAGGTTGAAAAGCGGTGCAGCGCCGCTGCGGCCCTCGGGGTAGGGTGGGGTGGCAAGCCCAGCACCAGCAGCGGCCCGGCCAGCAGCAGCAGCAGCACGTGCGCCACCATGTGGGCGCTAAACAGCGCGTGCATACCCAGGTAGTGCAAGGGCGAAAACTCGACCAGCGCCAGCAGCCCGAGGGCTGCCGCGTAGGCCGCACCGCCGCGCTGCCAGCGCCCGCTGGCCAGCCACCAGTAGGCGGCGCCTAGGGCCGCGAGTAGGCCCAAGGCCCAGGGGTTCAGGCTCCAGGCCTGCCACAGTTCGGGAGTCATAAGCGCGTGAAATGAGGGATGACGTACACTACCGTGAACACCACGGCCCACACCGCATCCACGAAGTGCCAGTAGATGCCCACGGCCCCGATGACGCTGGAGCCCGGCCGGTCGAAGTCGCCCGCGAAGCCCAGGCCGGCCACGATGCCGAGCATGACCAGCCCCACCAGCACGTGCAGGCCATGAAAGCCGGTGAGCGCGAAGAAGCCCGTGCCGAAGGTGCCGCTGGCCACGTCGAGGTGGTGCGTAAGCAGGCCGTAGAACTCGTGGGCCTGGCCCAGCAAAAACACCGCGCCCAGCCCGATGGTGGCCAGCAGCCAGCCCCGCAGCCGGCCCGGCGCGCCCTGCCGGTAGCTGGCCTCGGCCCGCCCCAGCGTGAGGCTGCTGGCCAGCAGCACCAGCGTAAACGCGCCCGTGCTGCGCCAGTCGAGCGCCGCTAGCTGCTGCTGCCGGAAGCCCGGCGCCAGCGAAAAGTACACGAAGGCCAGCAGCAGCGACCCAAACAGCAGCGACTCGGTGGCCACTACCAACTTTGCGAGCAGCTTAGTTTCCATGAACGCCGTGTTTAGTGCCAGGTTTTAAGTAGTCCGCATCGTCGGGCCGCTTGTAGTCGCGGAAGGGCCTAGGGCTGCGCACGGGCATTACCTGGTCGAAATTTTGCAGGTTGGGGGGCGAGGGCGTGGCCCACTCCAGGGTGTAGGCGTCCCAGGGGTCGGCGGGGGCGAGGGGGCCGCGGCGGCTGGCTTTCAGCAGCAGATAGAAGAGCAGCAGCACCGCCAGGCCCATCAAAAAGCCGCCCACTGTCGAAATTTGGTTGAGGATGGTATAGCCCGGCAGGTCGGGGTAGGTGTACACGCGGCGCGGCATGCCCATGGCGCCCAGCGCGTGCTGCACCAGAAAAGTGGCGTTGAAGCCCACCACGAACAGCCAGAAAAACCAGTTGCCCAGGCGCTCGTCGAGCAGACGCCCGCTCATCTTCGGAAACCAGTAGAACAGCCCCGCGAACAACCCAAACAGCGAGCCGCCCACGAACACGTAGTGAATGTGCGCCACCACGTAGTAGGTATCGGTGAGCTGCAAGTCGATGGGCACGATGGCGAACGAAATGCCGCTGAGCCCGCCAATGGTGAACTCGACCAAAAAGGCCACGGCAAAGCGCATAGCCGTGGTGAAGCGCAGCGCGCCGCCGTGCATGGTGGCCAGCCAGTTGAAAATCTTGATGCCCGTAGGAATGCCAATGAGCATGCTGCTGGCCGCAAAAAAGCCGTTGACCGTGGTGCCCAGCCCCACTGCAAACATGTGGTGAATCCAGACCCCGAAGGCGAGCAGCGCAATGGCAATGCCCGAGCCCACGATGAAGGCGTAGCCAAACACCGGCTTGCGCGAAAACACGGCGAACACCTCCGACAAAATGCCGAACGAGGGCAGAATGAGAATGTAGACCTCGGGATGGCCAAAGAGCCAGAACAAGTGCTGCCACAGCAAGGCCGAGCCGCCGGTATTGGGGTCGAAGAAGTGGGCGTGCAGCTGGCGGTCGAGCAGCAGCATGGCCAGCGCCGCGTTCAGGGCCGGAAAGGCGGCCAGGATGAGGAAGGCGTTGATGAGCATCATCCACGCAAACACCGGCATGTCCTTGAGGCGCATATCGGGCACCCGGTAGCGCAGGATGGTGACAATGAAGTTGATGGCCGCCGACACCGTGCCGATGCCCGCCAGCAGCAGCCCCGTGCAGAAGTAGTCCACGCCGGGGCTCGAGGAGTAGTTGTACTGGTTGAGCGGCGCGTAGCTAAACCAGCCCGCATCGGGGGCGCCGCCGGCCAAGAAGCTGAAGTACAGCAGCAGCCCGCCCAGCAGCGTCAGCCACAGCCCTAGGGCATTGAGGCGCGGAAAGGCCATCTCGTTGGCCCCCACCATGAGCGGCACCACGTAGGTGCCAAAGCCAAAGATGGCCGGCATCAGCACGAAGAAAACCATGGTGGTGCCGTGCATGGTAAAGAGCTGGTTGTAGCTCTCGGGGCTCAAAAACGCGTTGCGCGGCACGAAAAGCTGCACCCGCACCAGCAGGATTTCGAGGCCGCCGAGCACGAAAAACAGCCCCGCCACCCATAGATACATGATGCCAATTTGCTTGTGGTCGACCGACGAGAGCCACTGCAGCAGCCCTTGGCTACTATCCACCCCTAGGGCGGGCAGGGGCTCGGCGGGCTCGGGAACAAGAACCGGAGGCGGCGCCATACGCTACTTTAGTTGGGTGAGGTAAGTGGTGAGCGCCCGAATGGTATCGCGCCCAAAAATGAAGCGCGGCATGTGGGCTCCCGGCTTCAGGGCCTGGGGGTTGCTGAGCCAGCGGCGCAGGTTGTCGGCATTATTGGGCAGCAGGCCGGCCAGCATGGTGCGGCGGCTGCCAAAGTGGGTGAGGTCGGGGCCCTGGTGGCCGGCGGCCAGCGTGCCGCGTATCTGGTGGCAGTCGGCGCAGGCGTAGTGGGCAAATAGGGCGGCGCCCCGGCCGGCGAGGGTGTCGGCGGGCGTGGGGGCCGCGGCGGGCCGGGCGGCGGCAGCCAGCCAGCGGGCGTAATCGGCCGGGGTGTGGGCCACCACCCGAATGCGCATCCAGGCGTGCTGCTGCCCGCAAAACTCGTTGCAGGCCCCTATATAAACACCTGGTTCCTTTATAGTTACCCACAAGTGGTTGGCGCGGCCGGGTAGCACGTCCATCTTCTCGCCAAAGGCGGGCACCCACCAGTCGTGAATCACGTCGGCGGCCCGGCCCTCGATGAGCAGGCGCCGGCCCACGGGCAGGTGAATCTCGTTGGCCGTTTCGACGCTGGTGCCGGGGTAGGTAGCCTGCCACCACCACTGGTGCCCCGTGACGACCACGGCCGGCGTGGCGCCGCCGGCCGCCGGCAGCACGGCCCGCGTGGTGCGAATGGTGAGGAAAAAGAAGAACCCGATGAGCAGCGTGGGCCCCACTATCATCACGGCTTCGAGCTTCAGGTTACTGGAGGTTTGCGCGGGCTCCGGGCTATCGGGCCGGGCGCGGTACTTTATAGAGTAATAAAGGGTTAGGAAAGCAACCAGCAACAGAACGCCGAGCGCCGCCACGATGAAATAGGCATCTAGCCGGTGCAGGTGCTCGGCCTCGCGGGTGGCAGCAAAGAAAATAGTGTGCATAAACCAAAAAGCTGCCTTGCGCCCGGCCCGGAGCGGCAGCCTATAGGGGAAGTTACGGCCAGCAGCCAAAACCGACTAAGGGAAGCTCGGCCTCAAAAAGCTAGTAGTAAGGCTGTCAAAGGGGTGCGCGCTGAATTAAGCAGCCGGCGGCGGGAGGTTTTGAATGAATAGCCCGGAGCTTTATACCAAACTCACAATCGAGCTTGTGGCCTAATTTTCTTTGGGGGCTTACTGGCTCGGCAGGCCTAGGGCTGGCCACAACGGAAGTCAGGGCTTGACGTATAAAATTTAAGCTTGCGGCGCGGCTATATCGCCGTTTGCCAACCTACTACCTTCCGAACCTATCGCTACCTCAATGGCTACCAAAACCGTTGCCGAGATTATTGTCGATACCATTCAAGCGGCTGGCATCCAGCGGGTATACGGCGTGGTAGGTGAGGGACTGGCCGGCTTGCTGGAGGCCATCCGCACCCGCGAGGGTATGGCCCTGGTAGAAGTGCGGAACGAGGAAGCCGCCGCCTTTGCAGCCGGCGGCGAGGCCAATGTTACCCACTCGCTGGCGGTGTGCGTGGGCTCGTGCGGGCCCGGCGATGTGCAGCTCCTCAATGGGCTCTACGATTGCCACCGCAGCCACCTGCCGGTGCTGGCCATTATGGCCCAGGTGCCGAGCGACGAGATTGGCAGCAGCTACTTTCAGGAAACGCGCCCCGAGCTACTCTTTCGCGAATGCAGCCACTACTGCGAGTCCATTTCGGTGCCCGAGCAGGCCGTGCGCGTAGCCGAGGCGGCCGTGCAGGCGGCCATCAGCCTAGGCGGAGTGGGAATAATTGTGCTGCCCAGCGACGTGGCCCTGCTGGAAGCCGAGGCGCCCGCGCCGCTCATTGCGGCCCTAGGGCACCACAGCGCCATTGTGCCGGCCAGCCCCAAGATTGCCCAGGCCGCCCAGTTGCTCAATAGTTGCAAAAATATTACCATTCTAGCGGGCTCGGGCATTGCCGGGGCCCACCGCGAGCTGCTGCAAGTGGCCCAAACCCTGCAGGCGCCCGTGGTATACAGCTTGCACGGCAAGGAGTGCGCGCAGCCCCACAATCCCTTTGGCGTGGGGCTGACGGGCCCACAGGGCATGCCCGCCGGCTACCACGCCCTGCTGGAAGCCGACGGCGTGCTGATGCTGGGTACCGATTTTCCGCACCGCCAGTACTTTCCCGCCAACGCCCGCGTGGTGCAGGTAGATATGCGCCCTGAGCACCTAGGCCGCCGCACCCGCGTAGAGGTAGGCCTGCACGGCACCGTGATTGAAACCATGCAGAAGCTGCTGCCCCACCTGCGGGCGCGCACCAACAGCGACTTTTTGCAAGCGGGCCGGCGCCAGCACGCCGCCGACGAGCAGCACCTGGCCGAGCTGGCTGCCGGGCAGCCCGATGAGCAGACTTTGCATCCCCAGCACCTAGCTCGCCTGCTCGACGAGCTAGGGCACGACGACGCCATTTTTACCTGCGACGTGGGCACGCCGTTGGCCTGGGCCGGCCGCTACCTGCGCATGAACGGGCACCGGCGGCTCATCAACTCCTTCGTGTATGGCAGCATGGGCGCGGCGCTGCCCCAGGCCATTGGTGCGGCGCTGGCGGCCCCGGGCCGCCAAGTGGTGGCCTTATGCGGCGATGGCGGCTTTGCCATGCTGCTGGGCGAACTGCTGACTCTGCGCCAAGCCAACGTGCCCATCAAAGTTGTCGTCTTCAATAACAGCGGCTACCGCTACGCGGCCCAGCAGCTGGCGGCGGCCGGCGGCTCCGCTTTCGGCACGGCGCTCGACAACCCCAACTTTGCCAAGCTGGCCGAAGCGGCCGGCCTTAAGGGCCTGCGCGTGAGCGGCCCCGCCCAGCTCGAAGCCGTGCTGCGAGAGGCCCTGGCCCACGATGGGCCCGTGGTAGTAGATGCCGTGGTGTGCCCCAGCGAGCTAGTGCCGCCGCCGCACCTCGGTACTGCCGAGGCTAAGGGCGGGAGGCTGTCGGCCGTGAAGGCGCTGCTAACCGGGCCCAGCACCGAGTTGCTAACCCAGGTCAAAACCAAACTATTGGGTTAAAGCTGGGGGTTGGGCCCTAGGGTATTAAGCAACCCAAACCCCTGAGCGGTCAATTTAAGCGAACAAAATGACTGGTTACGGGTGTTAAATTCGACCCGCTCCCGCCGGTGGGAATGATTTGCCTGCATGACTACCAACGAAATCAAAGCCCTTATCTCGCTGCTCGACGACCCGGAAATTGCGCCCCAGGTGCAGGGCGAAATTCAAAACCTGGGCGAAGCCATCATCCCGTTTCTGGAGGAATCGTGGGAAGAAACCCTGGACCCGCAGCAGCAGCGCCGCCTCGAAGACCTCATTCACCAGCTGCAATTTGAGGGCTTGCAGCAGCGCCTGCGCGTGTGGCGCGACACCGGCGGCCAGGATTTGCTGGAGGGCATGTGGCTGCTCAACTCGTACCAGTACCCCGACGCCGACTTGCAGGCTCTGAACCGCGCCATTGAGCAGCTGCGCTTTGAGGTGTGGACGTTGCTGCGCGCCGATATGCACCCCGCCGACCAGGTGCAGGTACTCAACCACGTCATTTTTCGCAACCACAAATTCGCAGCCAACACGCAGCACTTCCACTCGCCCGCCAACTCGATGCTGCACCGGGTGTTTGAAAGCAAGCGCGGCAACCCGCTGTCGCTGTGCGTGATATACTTGCTGGTGGCCCAGCGACTCGACTTGCCCATTTTCGGCGTCAACCTACCCAATTTGTTCGTGCTTACTTACCAAGCCGATACGGCCGGTTTCACGCCGTTTTACATCAATTGCTACAACCGGGGCGTGACGCTCTCACGGGCCGACATTGAGCACTACGTAGGCCAGTTGGGCATCAACTCGCAGGATAGCTTCTACGAACCCTGCACCAACCTCGACATCGTGCGCCGCGCCATGCGCAACCTGCAAGTAGGCTTCGAGAAGCTGCAGGAGCCCGCCAAGGTAGAAGAAGTAGGCCAGCTCCTCGCCATCCTGACCATTGATTTAACGGACGCCATAGATTGAGCGGCTGCGCCCGCCGCATTTGCTCACGCTGCGGCTAGCGCTTGATGAGGCAGCCGGCGGCGCGGGTGTCGCCCACGCCGGCGGGGCGGCCGGCCAGTAGGTTATCGAGCGCCTGGCGCAGGTAGGGCTGACGCACGTCGCTGGCTACCTGGGGGTTATCGTCGATGGCGCCGCGGTAGCGCACGGCGAAGCTGCCGCCGCCGGGCTGCAGCACCACGGCCTCGGTGGTTTTGCTCACCCCTAGGGCCGCGCTGGCCGCGCCGCCGTCGGTGAAGGTGGCTAGGTTGGCCCCGCCGCCATCGCCCGCATCGAGGTTGATGGGCACGTTGATGAACATAAAGGCCACGCCGCGGCCTTCGTAGGCGCTGCGCAGGGCGCCGAGGCGCTCTTGGTAGAGCCGCGAGAAGGCGCAGCCAGGGTTCACGAACACGACCACCACGGCCTTG
This sequence comes from Janthinobacterium lividum, assembly GCA_050954355.1. GTDB lineage: Bacteria > Bacteroidota > Bacteroidia > Cytophagales > Hymenobacteraceae > Hymenobacter. The sequence continues at coordinate 21,561 of JBPBPH010000091.1, read as the reverse complement.
CGGTCGGCATAGGCGCTGAGCGAAGCATCGCCGCCGCCGGTTTTCTGCACCGTAAAGTCGCGCACGGGGCTACCCTGGGCCCGCACTACGCCCACCGCCACAGTGGCCAGCAGCAGCCCGGCGGCCACTACAAGCGAGAGTTTACGAAAACGCATGGAGCAGGGTAAGGATAAGGTAAAAAGCTGATTGAATGGCAGGTAACCAAGCTGGGCGGCCCCTGAGCCTACCCCACGCAATAGGTGAGCACGTAGCCGGCGGCGGGCTCAAAATAACAAATCTGGTGCCGCGTTTGCTGCTCCGCCAGGTGCAGCCGGGCGGGCAGGGTGCCAGCGGCCGGCCAGGGTGCCGGCGGCAGGTCGAGCAGCAGGTTTTGGCGGAAGATAATGCCCACGCGGCCGCTGAGCTTAAAAAGGGTTTCCTTGGCGCTCCACAGCAGGGTATAAAGCGCCTCGGGCGCGGCGCCCAGCGCGATAACCTGCTGGCTAGCTGCCTGCTCGGCGTCAGTCAGAAACTTGGGGGCAATGCGCTGGGCCTTGGGGCGCACGGCCTCTACGTCGAGGCCGGCGGCCGTGCCGGGCGGGCCCAGTAGGGCTACCACCCAGGCCCCGGCGTGCGAGAGCGACACGGTGGGCCCTAGGGCAGCACCCAGCAGAAAGGGGCGGCCGCTGGCCTCGTTGCGCAGCGGGGCGGCTGGGTAGCCGGCCGCTGCCAGCAGGTGCTGCAATAGCACCCGTCCGGCCAGCCACTGGGCTTGGCGCGGGCCGGCGGTGCGAGCCGGCAGCAGGGGCGCGTAGGCGGGGGAATCGGCCAGCAGGGGCCACAGGGCGGTGGGGGCTTCTAGCAGGTGCCAGCGGCCTAGCCAGGCCCCGCCGGGCAGGGGCTGGAGGGAGTGGAGCGGCATAAAAAGGAGCGGGCGGCGAAGGTAGTGCCCCGGCGCGGCCCGACCTTTGCGGCCCGCCCGGCGCCTTACCCCACTGCCCTAGCCGGCCGGGCCCGCCCCATGCCTGCCGCCGCTGCCCCGTCCTCCCGCCCCACCGCGCACCGCCTCGGCACGCTGGCCGGGCACCGCGACGCGGTGTACGCGCTAACGGGCGGGCCCAGTTCCAGCCGGGTGTTTTCGAGCGGGGCCGATGGGCTGGTAGTGGCCTGGAACGCGGCCGACCCCACCCAGGATGGCGAGCTGCTGGCCCAGGTAGAAAACTCGGTGTATGCCTTGCGCGAGCTGCCGGCCCTAGGGCTGCTGGCGGTGGGCCACAACTTCCAGGGGGTGCAACTACTCGATATAGGCGCGCGCCGGCTGGCCTACGCCACGGCCCTGCCGCCGCTGGCCATTTTCGACATTGCGTATGCCGCCAGCCGCCAGCGCCTGTACTGCGCCCTGGCCGATGGTACGCTGGCCGTGCTGGCCGGGCCCGAGTTTAAACTGGAGAAGCTGCTGCGCCTCAGCGAGAAAAGCCTGCGCTGCCTGGCGCTGCATGAGGCGCGCGGCGAGCTGGCGGTAGGCAGCTCCGACTGGGCTACCTATGTGCTCGACCTCGACTCGCTGACCGTGAAATACACGCTGGCCGAGGCCACTAACTCGGTATTTGCCCTGGCCTACGCGCCCGATGGAGCCAGCCTGCTGGCCGCCGGGCGCGACGCCCACCTGCGCCGCTACGACGTAGCCCAGGGCTACGCGCCGGGCACGGTAGTGGTAGCCCACCTGTACGCCATCAACCACCTGGCCTTCAGCGCCGATGGGCGTTACCTGGCTTCCTGCTCGCTTGACAAGAGCATCAAGCTCTGGGATGCCGGTAGCCTGGCGCTGCTGCGGGTGCTGGATAGGGCGAGGGCCGCGGGCCACGGCACGTCGGTGAACAAGGTGGTTTGGCCGGGCGGGCAGCACCGGCTAGTTTCGTGCAGCGACGACCGCAGCCTGGCCGTGTGGGAGGTGCTGGAGGGGGCTGCTGGCTGATGGCCACTGGCCATTGGCTTTCGTTACAACGTAAGCTAGCCGCGTAGCCAGCTTATTTCTAGTTATTTCTCAATCAAAAAAAGCTACTATGCTAATAGCCATTAGCCAATAGCTAAAAATTAGTTGACAGCTACCAATGAAAATTACCGCCCTAGATATTCGGCAGAAGACATTTGAGAAGTCCTTTCGGGGCGTGGATAAGGATGAGGTGCAGGCCTTTCTGACCACGATTTCGCAGCAGTGGGAGCGCATGGGCGAGGAAAACCGCGAGTTGCGCCTCAAGCTCGACCACGCCCAGCAGGACGTGCAGAAGCTGCGCGAAGTAGAAAGCTCGCTCTACCGCACCCTCAAAACGGCCGAGGACACCGGCAACTCCATCACCGAGCAGGCCCAGCGCGACGCCGACCTGCGCCGCCGCGAGGCCCAGCTGCAGGCCGAGCACACCCTGGCCGACGCCCGCCAGCGGGCCCGCACTATCGTGGACGAGGCCTACCAAACTGCCGCCACCACCGTGGCCGACATGCAGAAGGAGGTGGGCGGCCTAGGCCAGGAGTGCCAGCGCCTTGAGCAGCAGCTCGATACCCTGGTGCATAGCCTGCACCACCTCGCCTCCGAGGCGCTCGACAAGGCGCAGCGCGCCGGCGCGCGCCCCAAAAACGGGGCGGCGGCCATCCTTTCGCGGGCGGCCAGCGTAAAGCCAGAGCGGCCCCCCGAACCAGCCGAACTAATGCCTCCTACGCCCACGCCCGCCATGCAAATAACCGCCCCCGCCGCCATGCGCTCCGCTGCCGCCGTGCCCACCGCCTACAACCCCAAGCCGGGCCAGCAGCCCGACCCGCGCAACCCCGACCAGGCCCCTGGCCCCGACATTGAGCGGCCCCAGGCCCCGCGCGAAAACCCCGGCATCTCGCCCGCGCCCTTCGTGCCCGAGCCCGGCCCCGAAACCGTGCCCAACTCGCCTTCGCCCTACGTGGAGCCCGCCCGGCCCGAAATCACGCCCATCGGCCCCGACCGCCCCGATATTCAGCAGCCCGAGCCCATGACGCACCCCGGCATGGCCGCCGCGCCGGCGGGGGAGAAGTCGTTTTTCGACGAGATTTAATTTAGTGCCCTAGGCCCGCGAAAAGCCCAAAGGCCTTGCAACTACAGTTGCAAGGCCTTTGGGCTTTTCGCGGGCCTAGGGCATAATCTTATAATTACCGATACTACCAACGCACTTCAGCCAGCAAGGCTATAGCAGCCCCTTAACCCAGCCGCCATCGACGGCCACGGAGGTGCCGGTGATGTAGCTGGCGCGGGCCGAGCACAGGAAAGCCGCCAGCGCCGCAAATTCGGCCGGTTCGCCCAGGCGCTGCATCGGAATCTCCTGGGTCCAGCGGGCGGTGGCAGCCTCGGGGCTAATGCTTTCGCGCTCGGCCGCTGCCTGGGCCAGGTGCTCGACGCGCTCGGTGCGGGTGTAGCCAGGCAAAATATTATTAACGGTGACGCCGAACGGGGCTACCTCGGTGGCCAGCGTGCGCGCCAGGCCCGCCACCGCCGCCCGCAGGCTGTTGGACAGCAGCAGGCCCGCCACCGGCTGCTTGGCGGCAATGGAGGTGATGGTGAGGATACGGCCCCAGCCCCGCGCCTTCATGCCCGGCAGCACGGCCCGCGTCAGCTCCACCACGCTGCCGAGCAGCAATTGCGTAGCCGCTGCCCAGGCCGCGGCGTCGTGCGCCTCGAAGGGCCCAGCCGGCGGCCCGCCCGAGTTCGTGACCAATATATCGACTTGCCCGAAGCGGGCCAGCGCGGCTTCGGTTACCTGGGCTACGCCGGCGGGCGTGCCCACGTCGGCCACCACCGGTAGCACGGGCACGCCGTGGGCGGCCTCAATGGCGCGGCAGGTGGCTTGCAGCGCAGCCTCGCCGCGGGCGCACAGCACGAGCGTGGCGCCTTCGGCGGCCAGCTCTTCGGCCACGGCCCGGCCCAGGCCTTTGCTGGCGGCCGCTACCAGCGCCACCTTGCCTTTAATGCCTAAATCCATAGTAGAGAGGGGCTAGGGGCTTATTTCTGGCGCAGGTAAGCGTCGCTGCCGTCGAGCCAGTCCTGGCGTGGGGGGCTGAACACATCCACGTCGAGCGTGTCTTCAAGGGCCTCGGCCTGGTGCGGCACGTTGGATGGGATGCAGAGCACCTCGCCGGCCCGCACAATCACTTCCTCGCCCTCACCCTCGCCCACCCGGAAGCGCAGTGCGCCCTCCAGAATGTAAGTAATCTGCTCGTTGTGGTGCTGGTGGCGGGGCACCAGGGCGCCTTTTTTGAGGTACACGTGCGCCAGCATCATGTCCTGGCCCGTGATGAGGCGGCGGCCGATGGTGTCCGAAAGCTGGTCGACGGGCATATCGGCCCAGCGGTGCAGGGTGGCTTGGGGAGGGGTGGGTTCCATGAAAAAAACGGGGTTAATGCCGGCTAAAGTAGCTGCTACGCCGGAGCCGCGCCGCCCGCCCGGCCCTTGCGCCCCACCTTTGTCCTAGGGGCCAGGTGCTGCGCCCCTTCCTTTCCTCATTTCCTCACTTACCGCGCATGGGGCAAATTGCACTCGAAGGCTTGGAGTTTTTCGCCTTCCACGGCTACTACGACGAAGAGCAGAAAATCGGTAACAAGTACGGCGTCGACATCTACCTAACCACCGACCTCTACGCCGCCGGCGCCTCCGATAAGCTAGCCGAAACGATTGACTACGAGGTGCTTTACCGCCTGGTGCTGGCCGAAATGCAGCAGCCCGCCCGCCTGCTCGAGCACCTGGCCCACCGCATTCTCGACCGCGTGATGGGCGAGCTGCCGCCGGTGCGCCGGGCGCGGGTCAGCGTATCGAAGTTCAACCCGCCGCTGGGCGGCATCTGCCACCGAGCGCGCGTCACGCTCAGCCGGCGGCGCAAGCCGCCCCTAGGGGAGTAACCCGCTAAAACCGGCGCGGTGCGGAATCTTTGGGGGCCGCCGGGGGTTTGGAGCCGTCGGCCCAGCGGGCCACCAAGTTTGGCCGTAGATTTGCCAGGCCAGTTCGGCACCTTATTTTTGCTACCACTCATTTCTTCAATCAGTTACTTGCCATGACGAAAACGCTGCTCCTGGCCGCTGGCCTCGCTTTTGCCGCCACCGCCGCCCACGCCCAAGCCCCGGCCATGAAATCAGCCAAGGCTACCAAGGCCGCTGGCCCCCAAATCGAGTTTATGGAAGTGAAATACGATTTCGGCTCCATCAAGCAGGGTGATATCGTAGACCACACCTTCAAGTTTAAGAACGTGGGCACCCAGCCGCTCGTGATTTCCAACATCGGCGTGAGCTGCGGCTGCACCACCCCGGCCTGGACCAAGGAGCCCGTGCAGCCCGGCAAGATGGGCACCATCTCGGCCAAGTTCAACTCGGCTGGTAAAGACGGTATGCAAAACAAAGTGCTGACTGTAGACTCGAACTCGGCAGGCGGCAGCACCACCGTCTCGCTGGTAGGCGACGTGAAGTCGGGCGCCGCCGCTTCGGCCCAGAAGTAAGCTATCGCCTTCCTCGGCTAGCCTTACTAAAAAGCGCGTGGTCCCAACCGGGGCCACGCGCTTTTTTGTGGGTTTACCAATGTTGCGGCCTCAAAGCCAGCGGCTAACGGCGCGGGCTACAGCTTGCCCACCGCGAACAGCAACCGCACCCAGCCGGCAATGAGCAGCAGACCGCCTAGGGGCGCCACCGCCCCAAACTTAGTGATGCCCGTGAAGCAGATGAGGTAGAGCGAGCCGCTGAAAATGACCGTGCCCGCCAGCCAGAGCAGTGCCGCCGTATCGAGGCCGCGCAGGTCGGGGCGGGCGGCGGCCAGCGTGCCCAGGGCCAGCAGCGCCAGGGTGTGGTAAAACTGGTAGCGCACGGCCGTTTCGAAGGTGTCGGCGCGGCCGCTGGCTTCGAGCATGGGCCGCAGCCCGTGCGCCCCAAAGGCGCCAATGGCCACCGTGAGGGCCCCTAGGGCGGCGGCGAGCTGAATGATGAGACGGACAGACATGGGGTAAATAGGCTGGTAGAAGGATGCAAAGAACGTCATGCTCATCTCACAGCCTAGCAGGTAAGTCGCTCTGCGAGAAGTGGAAGGGTAGCAAATCGGCCAGGCACTCGAAGCGCAGCACGGTGCCGGCCAGGCTGGGCAGCAGCAGCCAAATCGGGCTGCCCTGGCGCAGCTCATACTCCAGCATCACCTGGCGGCAGGCTCCGCAGGGCAGAGCGGGGCTGAAGTCGCCGGCCGCCGGTCGCCCGGCCACCGACATGCCCACCACGCGCGGCGGCGCACTGGCCGCCTGGCTGCCGGCCAGCCCAAACAAGGCCGTGCGCTCGGCGCACAAGCCCGAGGGGTAGGCCGCGTTTTCCTGGTTGGTACCCTGATAGATGGTGCCATCGGCAAGCAGCAGGGCCGCCCCCACGTGGAAGTGCGAGTAGGGCGCGTAGGCAAACTGGGTGGCCGCGCGGGCGGCGTCCCAGGCGCGGCGCTCGGTGGGCGCAAGGTGCTCGGGGCCGGCAAATTCGTGGTAGGCCAGGCTAAGCTGGCGGCGGGTGGGAGTAGAAATGGCGGCGGCCATGCGGGTAGGCTAGGGAAAGGGGGCGGCAAAGAAAGCAAGAAATTGGCGGGTAAAGGCTCCTGGCCGAATGAGCACCGGCCGCCAGCCCAGAAGCTAGGTGCGCCGCCTGGGCGTCGGCATGGGCCGGAAACCAGCGCTTGGCCAATTGCGTGGGCAGCCGGCCGCTACTTTTGCCTGCCTATGACCCCCCCAACCCGCCTGCTGCTGCTCGGGGCCGGCCGCTCGGCCTCGGCGCTTATCCAGTACCTGCTGCGCCACGCGCCCGCCGAGCGTTGGCTGCTGACTATTGCCGATGCCCAGGCGGCGCACCTAGCTTCTGGGCTGGCGGCGCACTCGCAATTTGTGCGCGTAGTGCCCTTCGACGCGCACGCAGCCGACCAGCTCGACGCGCGAGTGCAGGAGGCCGACCTAGTTATTTCGATGCTGCCGGCCGCGCTGCACCCGGTGGTGGCCGCCGCCTGCCTGCGCCACCGCTGCCACCTGGCCACCGCCAGCTACGTGAGTGCCGAGCTGCGGGCGCTGCATTCCGAGGCCGTGAGCGCGGGCCTCATCTTCTTGATGGAATGCGGCCTGGACCCCGGCCTCGACCACATGTCAGCCGTGCAGGTAATCAACGGCTTGCACGCGCAGGGCGCGCAAATTGCTGGCTTCCGTTCGGACTGCGGCGGGCTGGTAGCGCCTGAAAGCGAGGGCACTAACCCCTGGCGCTATAAGTTTAGCTGGAGCCCGCGCAACGTGGTGCTGGCTGGGCAGGGCAGCCCCGCCCGCTACCTCGAAAACGGCCGCGAGCAGTTTATTCCCTCCGCCGAGCTGTTTGGCCGCGCCGAGGTAGTGGCCGTGCCCGGCCACGGCCACTTCGAGGCCTACGCCAACCGCGACGCCCTGACCTACCGCGACGCCTATGGCCTGGCCGGCGTGCGCACCATGCGCCGCGGCACGCTGCGCCGGCCGGGCTACTGCGCCGCCTGGCAGGCGCTGGTAGCCCTGGGCCTCACCGACGACAGCGCGCCGCTCGGCAACCCCGCCAGCCTAACCTGGGCGGCGCTGGTGGCCCGGCAGCTGGGCGCCGCGCTGCCCGCCGCCGAGGTAGCCGCCGCCGTAGCTGCCCGCCTGCGCCTAGCCCCCCACGGCCCCGAAATGACCCGGCTAGCCTGGCTGGGTATTTTCGGCGAGCGCCCGGTGGGGCTGGCCGATGCCAGTTGCGCCCAGTTGCTGGAGCACCTGCTGGCCGATAAATGGGCGCTGGGCCCCCACGACCACGACCAGATTGTGCTGCAGCACCAGTTCGACTATGCGCTGGCGGGCCGCCCGCGCCGCCGCACCACTACGCTTGTAGTAGCGGGCACCGGCGGCGGCCCCACCGCCATGGCCCAAACCGTGGGGTTGCCCCTGGGCATGGCCGTGCGCCGGATTTTGCGCGGCGAGGTAGCCGCGCGCGGCGTAATTATTCCCACCACGGCCGACTTGTACGAGCCTATTCTAGCCGAGCTGGCGGCCGACTACGGCCTGGCTTTTGTGGAGCACGATGAGCCCGCGGCCACGTAGGGCCTTAGGGCCTAGGGTAGTGAGAATTACTTTGAAAGCTAGCTGCTACCTACTGCCTGGCGCCAGTGCGGCGTTCGCCACCCCCTCGCTACTCGCCCCGTGCCGCTAACCCATTACCTACGCCTGAAGCTGCTAGGCCGGCTAGCCCGCGAAATAGGCGCCCTGCGGCTGGTGCTGGTGCTGCCGCTACTGGGCTTGGCCTTGCTGCAAGTGCTGGCAGTGCTGGGCGGGCACCCCGTGGGCCGCTGGGCGTTGCCGGGGCTGCTTGGGCTGGCGCTGCTCGGGGTGCACCGCCAGCGGGCCGATGCGCAGTTTCTGGCTACGACGCTGCGCCGCCCCGCCCCCTACCTAGCCGCCGAGTATGCGCTGCTTAGCCTTCCGCTAGCCGGGGGCCTGCTCGGGATGCAGGCCCCCGGTGCAGCCCTGCTATCGCTCTGTGTGGCGGCGCTGGTGGCCTGGGCGCCGCCCGCCCGCCCAGGCCGCGCCACTCGGCACCGCTGGCCCAGTTTATTTCGGGCGGAGGCGTTTGAATGGGTTGGTGGCCTGCGGGGCCCCGGCGGGTTGCTTTGGCCGGGGCTGCTGGCGCTGGCGGCGTGGCCGTGGGCCAAGCCGGTGGGCCCGGTGGTGGCCCTGCTGGGCTGGCTGCTGGTGGTGCTGGGCTGCTACGGCACCCCCGAGCCGCTCACGATGTTGGCGCTGGCGCTGCGGCAGCCGGGGCAGTTTCTGCGGCGACGCTTGGCCCTGGGGCTGGGCTATGCGGCGCTGACGGCTGCCCCACTGCTGGCGTGCCTGGGTAGCGGGCGGCTGGCACTCATTCTGGGCGGGTATTGGCTGGCGCTGCTGGCGCTGTGCATCCTGGCCAAATACGCCTTTTACCCTAATGCCCCGCACATTCGCGTCACGCAGGGGCTAGTGCTGGCCCTAGGGCTACTTGCGCTGGGGCACCCGGCCTTCCCCCCGCTAATGCTGGTAGCGGTGAGTGGGCTCATCTGGCAAAGCCAGCGGCGGCTGCGCAGCGTGCTGAGCAGCGAGCCTAGCCCCAGCGGGCCGGCTATAGCCTCGCCTACCTCAGCCGCTGCTGACTTCCTCGCCAACCCCGAGCCCGTGGCTATTAATTCTCCTAATTAGTAATCAACGACTTATGCTGGAAATAACCGACTTGCGCAAAAGCTACGGCCGCCACAAGGTGCTGCGGGGCGTGAGCCTGGCCGTGCGCCCTGGCACTATCCACGGCCTGGTAGGGGCCAACGGGGCGGGCAAAACTACCCTCCTCAATTGCCTATACGGGTTGGAAGCCTACGATACCGGCACCGTGCGCGCCGCGCCTACCGGCCGCCCGGTGCGCGAAACCACCGGCCTACTGCCCTACGAGCCATACTTCTACCCGCGCCTCACCGGGCGCGAGTACGTGGCCTTTTGCCTGCAAGCGCGCGGCCGCCCGGTGCCCGACCTGCACCCCTGGAACCAGCTGCTAGAGCTTCCCCTCGACCAGTACGCCACCGAGTACTCGGCCGGCATGAAGAAGAAGCTGGCGCTGCTGGCCTTGCTGGTGCAGAATTACCAGTATCTTATTCTGGATGAGCCCTTCAACGGCCTCGACCTCGAAGCCAACTTGCTGCTCAAAGAACTACTGAAGCAGCTGCGGGGCCGCGGCACGGGCGTGCTGCTCACCTCGCACCTGCTGGGTACCCTCACCGAAATAGCCGACGAAGCCACCGTGCTGGTGGCGGGCCAGGTGCAGCGCCACTACCAGGCCGCCGAGTTTGGCACCCTCGAAGCCGACCTGCTGGCGGCGCTGCACGGCCACAAGCTAGCGCAGCTAGGGGCCCTACTCGCGCCGTAGCCGCCCGGCGCCCTAGGCTACAAATAGGCTACAGCGCCAGGTAGAACCCGGCCAGCAGCGCTTGAAAATCAGGCGAGTAGCCACCATCTTCCGCCTGAACATAGAGTTCGGACTGCGGCACTGCGGCGGGGCCTAGGGCACCAAACTCACTAATGCAGCGCGTGAGGCGGCCGCCCGGCCGGTGCCGCACGGCCAGGCGCGCCCGCTCGGGCAGGCCCGCCGCCCGCGCCTCAGCGGCAAACTGCTGCATTTCGGGCGGCGGCAGCAGCACCGTGAGCGCGCCGCCCGGCGCCAGGTGCGTGGCCGCAAAGCTCAGCAGCTCGCCAAACGTGAGCGACTGCGCGCTGGCGTGGCGCGCCGTGGTGCGGGCCGCGTGGGGCGAGGCCAGGCTGCGCCGAAAAAACGGCGGGTTGCAGATAATGTGGCTGAACGGCGCCGGCCGGGTGGCCGCGTAGGCCGCCAGGCTCAGCGGGTGCACTGCCACGCGGCCGGGCCAGGGGCTGGCCGCTACGTTGGCCGCCGCCTGGGTGGCCGCGGCCGGGTCAATTTCGATGGCTTCGATAAAGGCCCTAGGGGCGCGCTGGGCCGCCATGAGGGCCAGCAGGCCGGTGCCGGTGCCCACGTCGAGCACGCGGGTGGCCGCGCGCAAGTTGGTGGTCGCGCCCAGCAGGCAGGCGTCGGTGCTCACCTTCTGGGCGCAGGCGCCTTGACTGATGCGAAACTGCTGGAACTGGAAGTAGTCGTTGGGCACGGGAGCGCTAGTCTTCCCAATAAAAAAAGCAATCAAATACCTGGTAGGGCGCGTCGGCCAGGATAGTCGCAATAGCAGTGATGCTGGCCGGAGCGGGTTGGGCTAGCTCCGCCGCAGTGAGCAGGCGGTAGCGATGTTCCGCGAAAGTCGCTTCCAGCCACTGCTGCGTAGCCTGCCAGTTCGCCAGGTCGATGTCGGCTTGGCTTGCCGGCTCCAAAAATCCGCCCGACCCGCCCGTGCGTTGGCCGTGCTCATAGCTTGCCGTCCAGCCACTGCCCCCGTAAAACCAATAAGGCACTAGTCGGGAAATGTACAGGAGTAGACCATTTGTCTGGTAGGTCACGGGCTGGCGCGTGCCCAGCGTAGTGGTGTCCGACTTGTCGGCTTTAGAAATGTTAACCGGGACGTAAGAAGCATAGCCACTGCCGTAGCTGGCAAAATCGGCTTCAATCACTAGGTCCGTATTTTGCCGCAGCCGGTCGACTAGTTGCCGAATGTATGCCTCTACCTTCCCCTGCTCGCCCAGCGCGAAAGGAGCAAAATCGCCCATTACCCGCGCGTTTATGAGGGCTTGCAGATATGCTTCTGAAAATGACATCCGGCTACAAATAATATTCTACCCCTCGTAACCCTCATCTACCAATAAGCCTTTTCCTAAGGCGCTTTGCACGGCCAGCACGTCGCAACGCTCGTTTTCGGCGTGGCCGGCGTGGCCTTTTATCCACTGGAAGCTGACTTTGCGCTTGGCATACACTTGCAAAAAGCGGCGCCAGAGGTCCTCGTTGGCTTTTTTGCCGAAGTCGGGCTTCTGGGCCCAGCCGAATACCCAGCGGCGCTCCACGGCCTCCACCACGTACTTCGAGTCGGAGATGACTTGCACCGGCACTTCGGGGCGGGTGATGGCTTCGAGGCCCACAATCACGGCCAGCAGCTCCATGCGGTTGTTGGTGGTGCGCCGAAAGCCCTGGCTCAGCTCCTTTTCGTGGGGGCCGTAGCGCAGGATGGCGCCGTAGCCGCCGGGGCCGGGGTTGCCGCGCGAGGAGCCGTCGGTAAAGAGCTGAATCATGGGCTGAGGATAGGAGAGAGGAGGGAACGATGCTAAAATAGAACGTCATGCTGAGCTTGCCGAAGCATCTCTACCGAACAATATGGCGTGGTAGAGATGCTTCGGCAAGCTCAGCATGACGTGCAGTGTAAAACTAGCACTGCTACGCCGCCACGCCAGCCCGCGCTTTTTCCAGAAACTGCACCAGCGCCTCGAAGGCCGCGTCGGGCACGGCCGGGAAGTTGGCCAGCCGGAAGCTGGTGGCTTTGTGGTCGCCGTAGCCCGAGCCCAGCAGCAGGCCGGCCTCGTCGCGGGCGCGGCGCTTCACCTCCTCAATGAGGGCGGCCGGGCCCTGCACGCCCACTACGGTGGTGGAGCGGGCCTCGGGGTTGTCGATGAGCGGGCGCAGGCCTAGGGGCTGCACCTGCTCGAAGTAGTCGTAGAGCTTCTGGGCGCGCTCGGTGAGGTGCGGGGCAATGGTTTTGATGCCTTCGCGCTGGGCGATGACGCGGCTCAAGAGGTAGATATCCAGCACGTTGGGCGTGTGGGTGGTTTGGTGGTTGAGCATGTTGGTAATCATGCTCGTGAGGCTGTTGTAGTGGGCCTTCTCGTTGATTTCGCGGGCGCGGGCCACGGCGCGGGGCGAAAGCACCAGCAGCCCGAGGCCCGCCGGCAGCCCTAGGCACTTCTGCACCGAGCCGTACCACACGTCGGCCTTGATGAACTTGAGCGCCACGCCGCCCAACGAAGAAGTAGCATCCACGGCCAGCAGCGCCGGCCCGATGCGGTTGAAGAGGTTGAGCACGAACTGGTCGCGCAGTTGGGTGGCGGTGCTGGTTTCGTTCTGGGTGAGGCACACCAGGTCGGTTTCGGCGGCATCGAAGGGCAGGCTGGCCGCGTCGGGCACGTCGTTGATATCGAAGCGCAGGCCGGTGCAGCCGGGGCGCAGGGCGCGGGCGTAGTCAAACCACTTCTGCCCAAACGAGCCGTTGAAGAGGTGAAACGAGCGGCGCGGCGTTAGGCTTTGGGTCAGAATTTCCCAGCACTCGGTGGCCGACGAGGTAAACAGGATGGTGTAGTCCTGCGGAATATTGAGCTTGAGGCGCAGGTTTTCGGTGCACTGGCGCACCATGGCCTGGAAGCGCTCGCCGCGGTGCGGGGCCGACAGCCAGCCCTCGTCGTAGGCGTCGAGCAGGTACTGGCGCACCTCGGGGTACACGGCGGCCGGGCCGGGATTGAAGGTGAATTGCGGATTCATAAGGCCGGCAAAGGTAGGGGCGGGGTAGGCCGGCCCATTCACCGCGGCTAGCAGATAGGGGAAGACCAGCAAAGAAAAGGCAGTCATGCTGAGTCTGTCGAAGCATGACTGCCTTTTCTTGCTGCTAGGTTCAGCAGGCCCTAGGGCCCTACTCCACCGTGAGGCGCTGGCGGCTAGGGCCGGTGCCGCCGTCCCACTCCAGCACGTAGAGGCCGGCCGGCAGGCCCGCCAGGGGCAGCTCGAAGCTGGCTTGGCCGACGGGGCCGCTGGTTTGGCGGGCCACGCGGCCCAGGGCATCGAGCAGGCGCACGCGGGCGGTAGCGCCGGGGGCCAGCGGGCCGCCCAGGTGCACTTGGCCGGTGGCCGGGTTGGGATAGGCGGCCACCGTGGCTAGCGCGGCGCCTAGGCCCTGCACGGCCACGGTGGCCGAGTACTGGCCGGTGCCATCCTGGTCGAGCTGGTGCAGGCGGTAGTAGCGGGTGCCGGCCAGCGGGCGCGCATCGAGGGCGGCGTAGTGGCGGGTGGTGGCGCTGGTGCCGGCGGCCGGCTGGCGCAGCACGGCTTGCCAGGGCTCGTCGGCGCCGGCCTGGCTTTCGACCACAAACTCGGCCGACTGCCGCTCCGAGGCGGTGGCCCAGCTAAGGGCGGTGCCCTGGCCAGGCACGTAGCGGGCGCCGAAGGCCACTAGCACCACCGGCAGCGGGGCGGCGGTGCTGCTGGGGGCGTAGCTGGCCAGGTTGCAGCGCTCGGCAGAGCTGGCGGCGGTGCCGTAGGCCGTCATGTCGCGGGCGGCGGCCAGGTCCGAGTCGGGGCTGAGGGTGCGGCGGGCCTGGCCGTTGCTAATGGCGTAGTTCATGGCGCCGGTGGCCGAAATGATGTGGGCTAGCTGCAGGCCGTGGCCCAGCTCGTGCAGCGCCACGCTCTGAAAATCGTACTGGTCGCTGGTTGGGATGCTGGCTTCGAAGTTCCAGTTGGCGCTGGCCGAGAATACGTAGTCCGTTTCCATGAGCACCCAGGTGAGGATGCCGCTCATGGTGCAGCCCGAGTAGTAGCTATAGGTGCGGCCCAGCACCCCGGCGGGCAGCGCATCAGCGATGTTATCGAAGCGCACCAGGCTCTGGTTGTCGCGGCTGGTGGCGTCGGTGGTGGTGGCCGCGCCCACCGAGCGGTTGGCGCCGGCCTGGTCGCGCCAGCTGGCTAGCGCCGCTTCAAACGGGGCCTGGGCCGCGGCGGGCAGGCTCGGGCTGTAGTGCAGGGTGTAGCCCCCATTGTCTACGCCCACCAGGTGCACGCGGTAGGGGTGGGTGGGGTCGCTGCCGGGCAGCACCGTCGAGAGGGCGTAGCTCACGGTGAGGGGCTGGGGGCTGGTGGCCAGGTTGCCGTCGCTGTTCACCACGCGCACCAGCCCCGTGCCGGCCGCGTTGCCGCTGGTGCTAAGCGAGGGCACGCGCACCACCAGCTGGGTGTCGCTCCAGCTGAGGTAGTCGCCGGCCTGGGGCCGCACGTAATTGGGCGTGGCGTCGGGGCCGGGGCTGTCGGCATTGCGAAACTGTACGTAGCCCGAGCCCTGGCTGGCGCCAAAGCCCGCGCCATTAATGGTCAGCACACCCGCGTCCGAGGCGTTTGTGCTGGTGCTGGCGCCCGCCGCCACAGCCAGCGGCGCCAAGCTGCTGATGGTGGGCGCGGCGGCCAGCGCCTGCTGCGCGGCCGGGCGGGCCCCGCGCGCTGCGGCCGCCCCTAGGGTCGGGTGGGGCTGTAAGGCCTGGTAGGGATGCCCGGCCAGGCCCGCCAGGGTGGGGTACAAACCGGCCTCAATGGCCGGGTACGTGCCAAATGGGTCGGTAGCTACTCCGCTGGCCGCGTCGTAGCTGATAAAGCCCTGCGGGCCCGCCGCCAGCCGGTAGGTACCAGCGACGGTGGGGTCGGGCGCTAGCAAAAAAATGCCTTGCTGGCCCGTGGGCAGCACCACGCCATCGCTCACGGCCTCGTGCAGCAGGCCCAGAGTGCCGCCCGGCGTCAGCACGCGCAGCGGCCCGGTGGGTAGCTGGCCCTTAAATACCTTATAGACCCCTAGGGTATAGCTGGTGGCCAGGTGCCCGCTGGCTTGCAACTCGGCCTGCTGGCTGGCCACGCGCGCCTCCACTACCAGCGTGGCGGCCCGCACCCGCTGGGCCAGGGGCACCGGCACCAGCAGGCAGGCCGATTGGGCTACTGCGCTGCCCGGTAGCAGCCAAAATAAGCCGGGAAATAAAATAAAAATAATACAAAATATTGTGTTGTATTTCATAAAGATAAAACCTTATTAGATAGAGTATTCAGTGAAACTACACTGCCTTTATCACTTTAGTTTTATCTGATGAATGAAGTTTTAGTAGTTCTTTTTAAATGAAAGTTATTTAGTTGTTAAGTCCAGCCAACCTTATTTGCAGCAGCTAAGCGGTCTGGTTTAAGTCCAAAAAAAGCGGGCGGCACTCCAGCTTAGGGAGTGCCGCCCGCGGGTAGCCGTAGGCCGGGCTGGCTAGCGCCGCCCAAAGCCCAGCGGGGCCCTCGGCTTCTGGCGCAGCAGGTAGTGCAGGGCCAGGCGGTAGCTTTCGAGCCCGAAGCCGCTGATGCTGCCCGCGCAGTGCTTGGCGATATAGCTGTGGTGCCGGAACTCCTCGCGCCCGGCCAGGTTGCTCAGGTGCACTTCTACCACGGCCAGGCCCGCGCCGGCCACGGCGGCCACGGCATCGCCCAGCGCCACGCTGGTGTGGGTGAAGCCGCCCGCATTGAGCACCACGGCCTGGCTGGCGCCGTCGGCCCCGGTGTCGCCCCAGCCCGCGGCGGCGTGCAGGCGGTCGAGCAGGGCGCCCTCGTGGTTGCTTTGGAAGGCGGTGAGCACTAAATCCGGAAAATCAGCTTGCAGCTCGGGCAAAAAATCGTCGAACGAGCGGTGCCCGTAGATGGCCGGCTCGCGGCGGCCCAGCAAGTTCAGGTTGGGGCCGTTGAGAAGGAGGATGTTCAAAGCTGGAAAAAGCAAAGTGCGGTAGCAAAGAACGGCATGCTCATCTAACGTCCGCTTGTCGAAGCATCGCTACCAAATAATCCCCTAGGCGGTGTGGGCGAGATGCTTCGACAAGCGGACGTTAGATGAGCATGCCGTTCTTTGCCAGAAAGCGCCCTCATGTCTCTCCCTTGGCCCCAAGCGATTAAGCAGTTCAGCGGGTATTTGCAGCTCGAAAAGTCGCTCTCGGCCAACTCCATCGAGGCCTACGTGCGCGACGTGCGCAAGCTGCAGCAGTGGCTGGCGCTGGAGCAGCTGCCGGCCGGGCCGCTGCAAGTAACCACCCGCCTGCTGCGCGATTTTCTGGCCACCCTCACCGAGCTGGGCTTGTCGGCCCCCTCACAGGCGCGCACGCTCTCGGGCATCCGGGCTTTCTACGAGTTCTTGCTAATGGAAGACCTGCTGAAGGCCGACCCCACCGACACGCTCGAAAGCCCCAAGCCCGGCCGGCACCTGCCCGATACCCTCGCGTACCCTGAAGTGGAGCGGCTGCTCGGGGCCATCGACCTGAGTGCCACCGAGGGCCTGCGGGCGCGCGCAGTGCTGGAGGTGCTGTACTCGTCGGGCCTGCGCGTGAGCGAGTTATGCGATTTGCGCTTGTCGAACATTTACTTCGAGCAGGGCTTTATGCGCGTGCTGGGCAAGGGCAACAAGGAGCGCCTGGTGCCCCTAGGGCGCGAGGCGGCCAAGCACCTGCACTTTTACCTGGGCGGCGTGCGGCAGCACCAAACGGTGCAGCCCGGCGCCGAGGATACCGTGTTTCTGAGCACGCGGGGCCGGCCACTCTCGCGCATCACCGTCTTCACCACCATCAAGGCGCTGGCCGCGCAGGCCGGCCTCACCCAGAATATCAGCCCCCACACCCTGCGCCACTCCTTCGCCACCCACCTGCTGGAGGGCGGCGCCGACCTGCGCGCCGTGCAGGAAATGCTGGGCCACGCCTCCATCACCACCACCGAAATCTACACCCACCTCGACAGGGATTATTTGAAACAGGTAATGACCGAGTTTCACCCCAGGAGCTAGGGAAGTTGAGAGGTATGAATTACGCAAAACCGTCTGTCATGGCGAGCCTGCGCAGCAATCGCATCAGAACAAGTCGCTTAGGTGTCGTCCGGGCTGCGATTGCTTCGCAGGCTCGCCATGACAAGTCGTCCTTACATAAGTCGTTAACTAACAACTTATAAAAAATTTGAAACCCCTGCATTGGGCCCTGCTGGGCCTGCTCCTCTTCCTGCTGCCGCTGCTGCTGCTGGGCCGCCACGGCTACGTGCTCATCCACGACTGCCTGGATACCGAAATCAGCCTGGTGTACCTGCTGGCCAAGCGACACCTGGCCTTTGCCTACGGCGCGGGCGTGGTGCTGCCCGAGGTGATGAACGGCATTCCGCGCAACGCGCTGCGGCCGGGGCTGAGCGCTACCATGCTCCTCTATAGCCTGGTGCACGAGCCCTGGCGGGCCTACCTGGTGCAGCAGGTGCTGGTGCGCCTAGGGGGGCTGCTGGCCATGTACTGGCTGCTGCGCGGCTACGGCCTGCGCCAGCCGGCGCAGCGCGGGCTGGCCGCCGCCGTGGCCCTGGCCTGGGCCACGCTGCCGGTCTACAGCATCTACGGCCTCACGGTGCTGGGGCAGCCGGCGCTGCTGCGGGCGGCCCTGGACTTGCGGCGGGGCCGGGGCCTGGGGGTGGCGTACGCGGTGTGTGCGGCGTTTCCGCTCTGGTCGAGCTTCGTGTACGTGGGGCCGTTTATAGCGGTGGTGTGGGGCGGGTGGCTGGCGCTCGAGGTGCTGCGGCGCGGGCGGGTGGCCTGGGCAGGGGCCTTGCGCGGGGCGGGGGGCCTAGGGCTGCTGCTGGCCCTGTACGTGGTGGTAGAGTGGCCGCTGTTTTACTCGCTGCTCGTAGCCAAGCAGTTCGTGTCGCATCGCACGGAGTTCGACTACCGGCGCCTGGTGCCGCACGGGTTGGGCGTGGGGCTGCGCGAGGCGGCGCGGTTTTTCGCCGTGGGGCAGTACCACGCCAGCCCGTTCTTTCGCGGGGTGGTGGGGCTGGCCCTGGGGCTGGCCTGGCGCCAAACGGCCGGCCTGGTGCGGCGGCAGTTGGTGCGGCGGGCGGGCGGGTTGCTGCTGGCTATGGCGGGGCTGGCGCTGTTCTGCGGGTTTGCCTTGCAGCTGGCGGGCGCCTGGCAGCAGCAGTTGCCGCTGCTCACGGCCTTCAACTTCAACCGCTTCCACTTCCTGTTTTCGCTGGGCTGGTTTATGGTGCTGGTGCTGAGCTTGCGCGCGCTGCCCCTGGCGCGGCCCGATGCCCGGCGGCTGGCCTACGGGCTGGTGGGGCTGCAATTTTTGGTGGCGCTGCCGCTTAATGAGGAGTATATCAATAACTTGCGCCTGGCCCTGGGGCGCCCCAACCCGGCCGCGCCCAGCTACGTGGCCTTCGTGGCGCCCAAGCTGCTGGGGCAGGTGCGCGCCTTTATTGAGCGCCAAACCGGGCAGGCACCTGCCGCCTACCGGGTGGCCAGCCTGGGGCTGCCGCCGGCCGTGGCCCAGCTCAACGGCTTTTATACCCTCGACAGCAACCAGAACAGCTACCCGCTGCCCTACAAGCACGCCTTCCGGCCCCTCATCGCCGGCGAGCTGGCCAAGAGCCCCGAGCTGGCCACCTACTTCGACGCCTGGGGCAACCGCTGCTACGTGGAGGCGGCCGAGCTGGGGCGCACCTACGCCGTGGCCAAGCAGCCGGGGCGCACGGTGCAGCACTTCGCCTTCGGGGCGGCGCAATTCAGGCAGCTGGGCGGGCGCTACTTGCTGGCGGCCGTGCGCCTCGCCCACCCCGCCGAGAGCCACTTGCGCCTGCTGGGCGTGTTCGATGACTCGGAGGCCTACTGGCGGCTTTATTTGTACGAGGCAGCGCCCTAGGGTGCCGCGCGGGCCCAAGGGCTAGCCGCGCCCGGGCGCCCGGCCCTCGGCCCGCTGGCAGCCCGCCCGTAGCTAATCGGCCCTAGGCTAGCTGCCCACCAAAACCCCCGCCGGCGCGGCCAAAACCACCCGGCCGCGCCGCCCCCAAAACCGCAGGCGCTGGCGTAGATTTGGGTTTTCTGCTTCGACTTTTCGCGCATGGCCACTAATAGCTACCGCAACCCCGCCAGCGGCCCCGCCCCCACCAACCGCCCCGTGCCCCCGGCTGGCAGCGAACCGGCCCGGCCCCGCGGCAATAACCCGCGCCCCGCGCCCGGCCCCCCCGGCGCCCCGCCCGGCGAGCCTACTCCGGCGCCTAGGGCCCCGCGCCCCGCCGCCCCGCGGCCCGCGGCGGCCAAGCCTGCTGCCAGCCCCCGCGCCGCGCCTGCCAAGGCCGCCCCGCGCCCGGCCCGCAGTGGCCCGCCCGCGTTCGTTGGGCAAGTAGGGGAGGTGCTGCGCGACCGCCGCTTTCACCTGCTCATCGGGTTTGGGCTGCTGCTGGGCTCGCTCTACCTCACCATTGCCTTCACCTCGTTTTTGCTGAGCGGGCGCGCCGACCAGAGCGTAGTGGCCGCCCTGGGCACCATCCCGGTGCGGGAGGCCGGCGCCGAAACCGGCAACTGGCTGGGGTTGCTAGGGGCCTGGCTGGCCGAAAAGATTATTTACCGCGGCTTCGGGGTGGCGGCCTACGCGCTCATTCCGCTGGTGTTTTTTCTGGGGTATAAAATTGTGTTTCGGCGGGCCGGCGGCTCGGTGAGCTACGCGTTGGCGCTCACGCTGTTTACCATTTTGTGGGCGAGCACGCTGCTGGGCTACGTGGTGGTGCAGCTGGGGCTGCCGGGCACCGGCACCAGCCTGCCCGACCCCGCCCAGGCCCACCGCCTCGACTGGCTGAGCGGCGGCGCGGGCTACGAGCTGGCTTCCTGGCTGTGCTCGCTGCTGGGCTGGGGCACGGTGCTGCTGCTGGCCTTCGGGCTGATTATGTTCGTGGTGTTCTTCTTCAACGTCACCAGCCTCAACCTGGGCTTTGGCAGCCGCGGCGAAGGAGAGGACGATGACGAGGACGACGACCTAGCCGAAGCAGACGCCGCCGAAATCGCCGCCGCTGGCCCGCTGGCCACCGCCCCGCCCGTGCGTGCCGCTGCCGCCCCGCCGGCCGACCCAGCTGCCGCCAGCTTTCCCACCCCAGCAACCCTGGCGGAGTTTGAGCCGGCCCCGCCGCGCCCAGCAGCCCCTAGGGTTGCTGCCGCCCCCACCCTGAGTTTGGAAATTGCCGAGCCAGCCGCCGAAGCAGCTCCCGCAGTTATCGCAGCGGCCCCCGGCGCCGCGCTGACGGGTGCGGCCGTGGCCTTGTCGCCCACCGTCGCCCTAGGGCTGCTGCCCGGCGCTGCCAGCGCCAGCAACGGGCCCACATTCTCGTTTGAGCTGCCTACGCCTGAGTTCGAGGTAGCGCCGGCGCTGGCGCCAGTAGCGGCGGTGGCGGCCAGCGTACCTACCCCGCTCTCGCTGGCCGACCTGGCCGACGGGCCGCTGCCCACCCCAAGCGCCAAGCCCCAGGCACCGGGCACCAAGGAGCTGGAAATAACCATCCCGAGCCGCGCCGACCTGGACCCCAACGCGGGCGCCGCCATCGCGGCGGTGGCCGACGAGGACGCCGACGCCGACGTGATGCCCGACGTGAACTATGACCCCACGCTCGACCTCTCGCGCTACGTGTACCCCACCCTGGACTTGCTCAACGACTACGGCGTGCCCAAAGCGCAGGTAACCAAGGAGGAGCTCGAGGCCAACAAGGACCGCATCGTGGAAACGCTGGGGCACTACGGAATCAGCATTGCCAGCATCAAGGCCACCATCGGGCCCACGGTCACGCTCTACGAAATCGTGCCTGACGCTGGCATTCGCATCTCCAAAATCAAGAGTCTGGAGGATGACATTGCCTTGAGCCTGGCCGCGCTGGGCATCCGCATTATTGCCCCCATTCCGGGCAAGGGTACCATTGGCATTGAGGTGCCCAACACCAAAAAGGAGATGGTGAGTATCCGCTCGGTGCTGGGCTCGGAGAAGTTCGCTCGCACCGAGATGGACCTGCCGGTGGCGTTCGGGCGCACCATCACCAACGAGGTATTCGTGGCCGACCTGGCCAAGATGCCCCACCTGCTGATGGCCGGCGCCACGGGCCAAGGCAAGTCGGTGGGCCTGAACGTGATACTGGCCTCGCTGCTCTACAAGCGCCATCCCGCGCAGCTCAAGTTCGTGCTGGTAGACCCTAAGAAGGTGGAGTTGAGCATCTTCAACAAGATTGAGCGCCACTTCCTGGCCAAGCTGCCCGATGTGGACGAGCCCATCATCACCGACACCAAAAAGGTGGTGCACACGCTCAACTCTCTATGCATGGAAATGGACCGGCGCTACGACTTGCTGAAGGAAGCCGGCTGCCGCAACCTGAAGGAGTACAACGCCAAGTTTGTGGAGCGGCGCCTCAACCCCAAGAAGGGCCACCGCTTTTTGCCCTTCATCGTGCTGGTGATTGACGAGCTGGCCGACCTGATGATGACGGCCGGCAAGGAGGTTGAAACGC